>CAZZFA010000047.1:0-26483 GCA_964653435.1 uncultured Planctomycetales bacterium
TTCCCGGCGTCAACACGCGCAAAGCCCCGTAGGGGCGACTGAGCCTTCGCGGCGCCCCTCGCCGCATGCGAAACTGTCTTACCGAAACCGGCACCAGGCCCGCTTTCGGTTCGAGGGTTTCGTTCGTTTTCAGCCCCGCAGGGGCGACCGAGAGTAGCCCAGGGCGTAAGCCCTGGGTTCCCGGCGTCAACACGCGCAAAGCCCCGTAGGGGCGACTGAGCCTTTGCGGCGCCCCTCGCCGCATGCGAAACTGTCTTACCGAAACCGGCACTAGTTCTCTCCGGGCGGCCCCACCCGATTGCGGATTTCGTCCAGGGACGCCTCGATCAGGCGCTTCTGATCATCCTCCGTCAGGCTGCGGCGAAGGACCTTTCCGGCCACCTCCGTGGCCATGTCCGCAACGACCCGGTACAGCTCCTGCACGGCGGTGTCCCGCGCGATGCCGATTTCGCGCTTCGCCCGTTCGATCATCCCGTCGGCCTCCGCACGGGCCTGCTCGTGGATGCGGCGACGGGCCGCCTCGGCATCCTGGCGACCCCGCTCCAGAACGGCCGCCGCCTGTTCCGCGGCGCGGCGAAGCTGGTCTTCGAGTTCGCGCCGATGCTTCTCCGCCGCCTCGCGGTCACGCCGGGCCTGCTCCAGCGATTCGCGGATGAACTGCTCGCGCTTCTGCAGAGTCGCCAGGACCGGTCCCCATGCCCACTTGCCCAGGACGATCAGAAGCACGGCGAAGATCACCAGCGTCCAGAAGGCGTTTCCGAAGTCGCCGGAAAAGAGACTCGGCGAGCCCTCGTGCGCGCCGCCCTCCGCCTCCGCCGCAACGGCGCGCCCGGCAGCCAGCAGCAGCACGCCCCAGCCGCCGGCGAATCGGCGCAAGAAACCGTGGTTCATACAACGCCCCCATTGCCGTGAGCGGCGGCACCGCTCCGGCGCTGCGCCGCCCGGGTGCCCCCGCGGCCGGCCTCTACTTGATCGCCGCGAGGAAACACGCCAACACCGCGAAAAGCGTCGCCCCTTCGATCATCGCCGCGGTGATGATCATCGCCACATTGATCGCGCCGGCGGCCTCGGGCTGCCGGGCCATGCTCTCGACGGCACTGCCGCCGATCCGGCCGATGCCCGCCGCACCGCCCATGATGACCAGCCCGGCGCCGATGGCGCCGCCGAAGTTCGCCGCGCCTTTGTCCTCGAAGAGCTTCCAGCCGGATTGGGCCGGGCCCGCCGCTCCCTCGGCCGCCACGGCCGGCGAGGCAACCATCAGGCAGAATCCGATCACAATCAGCGCCAACGCCACCTTCGCTTTGCCGTTCTGCATGTCCGTCTTCCTTCACTATGAAGTCGTCCGCTGGGGGCCGGACGACGATCCTCTGCTCTGCCATCGCCTCTCAGCCTCATGACCCGCTCGCCCCACGCCGCGGGCATGGCAGATCTCCTCGCTCGCACGGGCGATCCCGGATTGTCGCCCCTGGCCGGCCGCATGCAACTGCGCCCGCCGCTCATGCCGCGGACCCGTGTCCGCCGTGTTCCTCCTGGTGCACCAGCACCGCCTGCCCGATAAACAACGTCGTCAGAAACGTGAAGATGAATGCGTGCAGGAACGCCACGAAGATCTCCAGAAGGTTGATCGCAACGCTGCCCAGTACGACCGGCACCGCAATGCCCAGCGCCGGGCCCTTCCCGATCGAACCGGCGGCCGCCCCGATGAAACTCAGCAGCACCGCGAGCAGCACGTGCCCCGACACCATGTTCGCAAACAAACGCATGGCCAGCGCGAAGATCTTCGCGAACAGACCGATGATCTCCACCGGAATCAACAGCGGCGCCAGCCACAGGGGCCCCGGACAGAAGTGCGCCAGGTAAGCCATCCCGCCGTAACGCAGCCCGCTCAGCACGATCATCACCAGCGTGCAGACCGCCAGCGTGCCCGTAACCCAGATGTTGGCCGTCGCCGTGCCGCCGACCCGGACATTCAACCCGAGTATGCCCAACAGGGCATCGAACGGAAGAAGCCCCTCGATATTGCAGAACAGGAGGAAGAAGAACAGCGTCCAGATGTACTTGATGAACCGATCGGTAAGCGGCCCCAGCGCCGGCTGGGCAACCTGGGTCCTCAGAAACTGGCAGATCCCCTCGAAGAAATTGGCCACGCCGCCCGGAACCAGGCGCGAAACCTCGTCGCCCCCGCGGCCTCGCCGAACCGCCCACGGAACGATCAGGATCAGGAGCACGGCGGCGAGAATCTGCATCACGATCTGGTTGCTCAGCAGGGTCAGCCAGCCGTCGATCCGCACGTACGGATGCTGGACGACGTGCTCCAACGGACTGGCGGATCCCAGCAGCAAACCGGCGCTCATCACGAAGCCTCCGGACCGTTACGGCGAAACAACCAGACCTCGGCCCCCGTTGTCACGGCCAGCGCAACGAGATAGTGAATGCCCAACCACAGCAGCAGCGCCGTTCGCGGAAGCCCTGTGCCAAACACCAGCGCCAACGCCGCCGCCAGCGTCAGCGCAAACCGGAGCAACATGCCGACCTGAATCGCCTGGGCCGTCGCCCGCGCATTCGAGGCCGGCCACATGGCAACCGGGGCCGCGGCCACCGCGCTGGCCGCCCAGATCACCGCAGCGGCCACACCCAGGGCAATCGCCGCTTGCGAACCGGCCATCCGGTATGTCGGCAGTATACCGATCGCGGACGATATCGCCACTGCCGCCGCCGACGCCGATGCCAGGACCAGCCACCGCGCAAGGACAGAACCGCGCATGCGATTCACGTCATTCCTCCGCCCCCCCCTGGCGGCCGCCCCGGGGGGCCCTGCCCGCATGGGCGTTCGCCCGGGGCGGCCCGCTTCGCCCCAGCGGCTCGCGAGGCCGCCAGCGCCTGCCGAATGAAGTTGTACAAGCCCCCGACTACCCCAAGCAGGCCGCAGATTATCACACCCCAATGACCCCGAATCCCCCAATGATGATCGATCCACCATCCCAGCAGACAAAACCCGCAGACCGCCGCGCCGAACTCGACCCCCATGCTCGCCAAAGTTGCCGACACCGCTCGCTGCGACGGCTGTTGCTTATCGGACATAACGGAAACCCGTCTAGCCAAGGCCACTCCGCCGCAAGACAAGCCCGCGCGCTCACCTGCATAGACGTGGTCCGCTTCAACACAAGCTGAGGATACGCGGCCTGCGTCCTTGCTGTCCGGAACTGTGATCGGCCGAGGTACTGTACTGGCGCCGTGAAACGGGCGTCAATACGTCGGTTGGCCGAGTTGCGCACAGGCCACATCCCGCATTGTTGCTTTCCCGGTACACGCTGCTACTACGGGAGCCCGCAGCTTATCGGCCACCAGACAGTAACTATTCACAGTTTCTCCGCCCGGGCAGCTCTTGGCTCACCCGCCGTTGAAGCGTAACCGATACGATTGGCAGGCGGAAGCTGCGCTGTCCTGGTCGGCCGGCCTGATCTGAGAAAAGACGCCTCATGACCTCCGCGATCGACATCTGCGTCATCGAGCCCGACGGCGACCAGCGCCGCGCCCTGGTGGATCAGCTCGAGGGCGCCGGCTATCGGGTGGCCCAGGCAGCCACCGGAGACGAAGGGCTCGCCATCGCCCTGGGGAACCGGCCGAAAATCGTCCTGAGCCGATGGACCCTGCCGGGCACCGACGGCATGGCGATCTGCCGACGCCTCAAGCAGTCGGAGGACCTCTGCGAGACGTACTTCATTCTGCTGTCCGACTCGGCCGACGTTCAGCGGAACGCCCTCGCCCTCGAAACCGGCGCCGACGACTATCTGATCCAGCCCTATCCGCCGCGGGAGCTGGTCGCGCGGGTCCACGTCGGGATGCGATTCTGGACGCTCCAGCAGAAACTCCGCGACGCGGCCCTTACCGACGGACTTACCGGCCTGTGGACGCACCAGCATTTCGCCGCAATCCTGAAGGCGGAGTTCGCCCGGTGTCGGCGCTACGGGGGCCAACTGTCCCTGATCATGTGCGACCTGGACCACTTCAAGGCGATCAACGACAGCTTCGGACATCAGACCGGGAACGCCGTACTCAAACAGACCGCCGATGCCGTCCGCCGGTCGATCCGCCATCCGGACGTGCCCGTGCGGTACGGCGGAGAGGAGTTCGCCATCCTCGCACCGGAGGCCGGTCTGCCCGACGCCGTGCACATGGCGGAGCGCCTCCGCGCGGTCATCGAGAAGTCCGTGAAGGTCGAGGGGCACGATGGATACCGCGTGACGGTGTCCCTGGGTGTGGCCTCGGTGACGGATCCACGGGTGGTCACGCCCGAAGACCTCGTGGAGCTCGCGGACCGCACGATGTATCTGGCGAAGCGCCGCGGCCGCAATCGGGTCTGCAGCGCCGACGAGCTGCCCCCGGACGGCGGGGACAGAGAGGTCCTCTACGACCCCGAGGTGCGCGAGCTTCACCAGCAGGTCGCCCGGCTCAGCCTGCGCACCCGTGAGACCTACGTGCAGGGAATCTGGGCACTGGTTCAGGCACTGGAGGCGCGGGACCCCTGTACGGCGAACCACTCGCGGAATGTGACGGCGTATGTGGAGGCAATCTGCCAAGAGATGCGCCTTCCGGACGCCATGAAGCAGGTCGTCGTGAACGCGGCCATGCTGCATGACATCGGCAAGATCGGCATCCCCGACAGCCTCCTGCAGAAGCGCGGCGACCTGACCGCCCAGGATCGGCGGGCGCTTCAGCAGATCCCGCTGATCAGCGCGCGGATCATCGACCACATGCGCATCCTGGATAACGAAGTTGCCATCATCCGCCACCAGCGCGAGTACTTCGACGGAAGCGGCTACCCGCGCGGCCTGAAGGGCGAGGAGATCCCGCTCGGCTCACGGATCATCCTGGCGGCGGCCGCGTTTGACGCAATGACGACGGATCGCGCGTATCGCCGGCACCTGGCCATCGACGAAGCCCTGGCCGAACTCCGCGCCGGGGCCGGAACGCAGTTCGACCCCGCGGTCGTCGATGCGCTCACCGCAGCCGCCCACCGCCATGCACAAGCCTGGCAGACCCGCATCTCGGACTCTCTGGCCCACGTGGAAGCCGCCGCAACCGCCGCGCCCGCCTGAGGCCGCCGGATATCGGACATTTCGGCCTTGTTTAAACCCCGCAATTGTTAGAATCTGCGCACTTTTCCTTGCCCGAGCGCCGTTTGTATTGCATGTAGCCTTAGAGGACGCAAGGGACACGGCGGGAGTGTATTCGTAGCGGCGTTTGGGCCTGGGTTGGAGGGTTTATTATGAAGTGCGCACGTTCTGGAACGATGGCGCGCCTCGCGCGCGCCGCCTCGGGCAGAAGCCTCTGCCGGCTGCTCGCCGGCGTTGTGCTCCTGCTGCCGGTGATGGCCTCGCTCGCACGGGCCCAGGAACCTGTCATCCGCGTCGAGGAGGACTGGGTGCTCATCCTCAATGAGCCGAATGACAATCTGGATTCGCCCCAGTTCCACACCACAATGTCGCCGTTTCCCAATCTCGACTCGTACTTCGCCGTGGTTTCCTGGAATTACCGCGAGACGCCCGACTTCGTCCCCGGCGGCGTCCAACTGCAGAGCTGGAACGGTGACGAGCGGATCCGCTCGCGCACCATCGACTATGGGCAGTTGAGCACGTCGGCCGAAACCATCACGTGGACGCAAAGCCTCGAAACGGACGGGGCCGTGCTGCTGTTCCAGGTACTCAACGGCCAGTCCACCACGTGGGGCACATTCGGCAGGGACATGAGGATCGACGCCGACGCGAACCTGCCGGACCTCAGCGGGTACAGCCCGGATGCCTCCGTCGGCAATTCCTGTATCTCCTACGGCGCCAACCGCGTGGATGTACTGATGATTACCCAGGTTCGGCGGTACGGCCCGAGCGGGCTGCTCTCCGTCGACTCCAAGACTCGCGTGGTTTACATGAGGCCCGCGCACTGACCGCCGAGCGCGCAGGAGGGGTCGCTGACCCCGACTTCCTCGCCCCCGCCGACCGGCAAGCGGGCGGACAACGATTCGGTCTCGCGGCGGTTCGCCGGAGACCTTCGAGGAGTGTAAGAACCATGTTGTACTCTCATACCCGGGGGCAACGGGCAAAACGACGCGGTGCCGCCGCCGTGCTCACGCTGGTGGCCTCCGCCGCACTCATCGGGTTCGCCGCTCTGGCGATTGATGTGGGAATGCTCTGCGGGGCGCACACGGAGCTGCAGCGGACGGCGGACGCCGCCGCGCTCGCCGGCGCCGCCAAACTGCTCGATCCGAGCCGCCTGACCGGCACGGCGGACGCCACGGAAGCGATTGAGGCCGCCCGTCTGGCCGTCCAGCAGGTGGCCGCCCGAAACCCGATCCTGAATGACAGCCCGACGGTGAATGCCGGCGACATCACCGTCGGATACCTGAGCAACCCGAACGACCTGACGCAACCGATCGCCACGGACGACCCGAGTCTGTTCAACACTGTCCGGGTGCGGGTGCGACGCGATGAGATCGCCAACGGCCCCATACGGCTCTGGTTCGCCCAGTTGCTCGGGTTCCGCACGACCGACCTGTCCGCCAGCGCGGCAGCCACCGTGAAGGACGGCATCGTCGGCTTCCGCGTAACGCCGCGGACGGGCAACGCCGGGATTCTGCCGCTCGCGCTGCATGTCAATACGTGGCGGGCACTCCTCGCTCACACCCTGGCGGCAACGGACAACTACAGCTACGACCCGCAGACGGGAACGGTCTCCGCGGGCTCCGACGGAATCCAGGAGCTCAACCTCTATCCGGGCGCCGGCGCGAACCAGTTGCCGCCGTGGGGGACGAGTTCCGGTAACTTCGGCACCGTGAACATCGGCCCGTCGAACAACAGCACGGCCCACCTGTCGAGCCAGATCCGGTACGGCGTAACGGCGGCGGACCTTGCATACTACGGCGGAGAGCTGAAGCTGGGCCCGGACGGGACGCTGCTGCTCAACGGCGACACCGGCCTGAGCGCGGGCATCAAGGACGACCTCGAATCCATCAAGGGCACGCCGCGCATCATCCCGCTCTTCAGCCAGGTAGTCATGAACGGCAACAATGCCATGTATACGATCGTCGGCTTCGGCGGCGTTCGGATCCTGAACGTGGATCTCACCGGCGCGATGCAGAAGAAACACGTGACGATCCAGCCCGCGTTCGTCATCGACGACTCCGCCATCAGCGCGCCGGGGTCCGGGTCGAGCTACTTCGTATACGAGCCGCCCCGGCTGGTTCGCTGACGGGGCGCCGGCATGGCCGAGGCCCGCCGCCGACGGGCTTCGACCATGCCATCCGGTGTCCGAATCGCGCCACGCGGCCACCGTACGGCGGCCGATCCGCCGCCGCATCCGCTCGGCCGCCGCTTTCCTTCCCGGCCGCCGGCCGCTTGAACTTCCCGGCCGCCTCTCGTAAGGTTCTCGGCGACCTCGTGATGCGGAGCACGGGTCGGCGGGGCGGCGGTTCTCCGCGGGAAAGCATGACATAACCTTGGATTTCCAGCTCTCGGACCTGGCGATTCGCGTGCCCGTCGTGCTGCTTGCGCTGACGGTGCATGAGTTCTTCCACGCCTACAGCGCCTATCGCCTGGGCGACCCCACCGCCTGTCGGGCGGGACGCTGCACCCTCAATCCGCTGGCCCACCTGGACCCGATCGGCACCCTCTGCCTGCTGTTCGCCCCCATCGGCTGGGCCAAGCCGGTACCCGTAAACCCGATGAACTTCCGCCGGCCCGGGCGGGATGACATCATCTGCTCGGCCGCCGGGCCCGCGAGCAACTTCGCCCAGGCGTTCGTATTCGCCCTGCTTCTGCGGGCGCTGACGGCCGGCGCGATGACGGTGCGGGAGCGGCTGGGACCGTACGGCTTCTCCGCCGTCTCCGAGTTCTGCTCCTATGGCGTGCTCATCAACGTCGGCCTGGCCGTCTTCAACCTGCTGCCCGTCTACCCCCTTGACGGCTTCCACGTGTGGGCCAACCTGATGAAGGGCGAAACGCGGCAGCGGTTCCTCGAAACCGCGCGCTATGGCTTGTACATCATCATCGGCCTGGTGCTCCTGAGCGGGACGTCCGTGGACCCGCTCGGGCGCGTGATCAGCCCGGTGCTGGGTTTCTTCCTTGGCTATGTGGCCGGCCTCCGCGCGTTCCTGCCGGCAGGCGGCTAGAACTATCGAGGGCCTTCACGTATGCGAGTACTCTCGGGAATCCAACCGTCGGGACAGCTGCACCTGGGCAACTACTTCGGCGCGATGCGCCCGCAGATCGAGCTGCAGGACCGCCACGAGTGCTTCTACTTCGTCGCGAACTACCACGCGCTCACCAGCCTGGAAGACGGCGACCGTCTCCGCGAGTACACCCGCCACGTGGCGACCGCCTACCTGGCACTGGGCCTCGATCCGAAGAAGGCCGTCCTGTTCCGACAGTCGGACGTGCCCGAAGTGACGGAGCTGGCGTGGATCCTCTCGTGCGTCACGCCGATGGGGCTGCTCGAACGCTGCGTTTCGTACAAGGACAAGGTCGAGCAGGGCCTCTCGCCGAACCACGGGCTCTTCGCCTACCCGGTGCTCCAGGCGGCGGACATCCTGATCTACCGCTCGCACGCCGTCCCGGTCGGCCAGGATCAGAAGCAGCACATCGAGGTCACGCAGGACATCCAGGGCAAGTTCAACAACCGTTACGGCGAAATCCTCGTGCGGCCCGAGCCGCTGATCCGCGAGGAGGTCGCCGTCGTTCCGGGCATCGACGGCCGCAAGATGAGCAAGAGCTACGACAACGCGATCGAACTCTTCGCCCCCGAGAACCACGTGAAGAAGCGGATCATGTCGATGGTGACCGACTCGACGCCCGTGGATCAGCCGAAGGATCCGGCCCGGTGCAACGTCCTGGCGCTGCTCAGACTCTTCGCCTCCCCGGTCGAGCGGGCGGAATGGGAGGACCGGTATCGGCGGGGCGGCACCGGCTACGGCGAGGCGAAGAAGCGCCTCTTCGAGTTGTTCCTCGAACACCTCGGCCCGGCCCGCAGGCGGTACGACGAACTTACGAAGAACCCGGACGAAGTCGAAGCGATCCTCGCCGACGGCGGCCGCCGCGCCCGTGCTGTCGCCATGGAAACGATGAAAGACGTGCGGAAGGCCTGCGGGATCGCCGTGTCCGCGCCATGACCCCGCGCCCACGGCGCAAGCGCCCCGCGCGACCTCTCCCCGCTGAGCGGTAGGCGGGGTCTCCAAACGCCGGCCCCCAAGCCGTGCCGACGCTCCCGAGCGGTCCGGGGCGCGCCGCCTCGTTGCATATCCCGGCGCCGACGCCTACACTGCCGGTGAATGCAGGATTACCGCGTTCAGCTCGATATCTACCAAGGCCCGCTTGACCTGCTCCTGTACCTGATCCGCCGGGACGAGGTGGACATCTACGATATCCCGATCGCGCGGATCACGGAGCAGTTCGTGCAATATGTCGATCTGCTCAAGGAAATCGACCCGAACACGGTGGGCGACTTTCTCGTGATGGCCGCGACCCTGCTCGAGATCAAGTCCCGGATGCTGCTGCCCAAGCCCCCGCCGGAGGAAGGCGCGGAGGACCTTGCAGACCCGCGGCTCGACCTTGTGCGGCAGTTGCTCGAGTACAAGAAGTACAAGGACGCCGCCGCACGCCTTGCCGAGGCCGCCGAGGAGCGGGCCATGCGGTACACGCGGTCGCCGGCGACCCGGGCAGCCGAAGGCGTCGAGGTCGAACTCGACGAACTGCAGATCTGGGACCTGCTGACGGCCTTCAACAACCTGATGTCCGCTATCGGCCGCCCGCCGGCCCGCCACGAGGTGGTCTACGACGATACGCCGATCTCCCTGCACGCCGCCGACATTCAGGACCGGCTCGAACGCGAGGGCGGCTCGCTGCAATTCGAACGCATCTTCGAGGGCCGGAGCAAGTCGGAGATGATCGGCCTGTTCCTGGCCCTGCTGGAGCTGATCCGCCAGAAACGCGTCCGTGCGGAGCAGGATCGCCCCTTCGGAACGATCTTCGTGCATCTGCTGGACGCCACCCCGATCACGGAGGCCTCCCTCGCCGGCCTCGCCGACGAGGCAGACCGGCCGGACGCCGCCGAGGAGTTCGAAGAGGAATCGGCCGGGCCGGGCGAGCCCGTCTTCGCCGCCCGCGAGGCCGAAGAAGAAGAGGAACGCGACGACGAGTTCGCGCGCCTGCTCGATCAGGTCAACGCGGACGTATCCGTCGAAACCGAACTGCCGCCACCGCCATCCGAGACACAGGCCGCAAACAATGAATCACGCGAGGATGCCGGATAACAAACGCAGCCCCGCGCCACAGTTCAAGGAGGCCATCGCATGACACCGGAGGAGAAACTCGAATCGATGGGGTTGACCCTTCCGCCCGCGCCCAAGCCGGTCGGGGCCTATGTGCCGTTTGTCCGCACCGGCAACCTGGTCTACATCAGCGGCCAGTTGCCCTCCCGCAAGGGGCGCGTGCAGTACGCCGGCAAGGTGCCGACCGATATATCGCTCACCTACGCCTCTCAGGCCGCCAAGCTCGCCGCCCTGAACGCCCTGGCAATCGCCGCCGAAGCCGCCGGCGGACTATCCAACATCGCCCGCGTCGTGCGCCTCGGCGTCTTCGTAAACAGCGCGCAGGGATTCACCGACCAGCCGAAGGTCGCCAACGAGGCCAGCAACTTCCTCGTTGAGGTCCTCGGCGACAAGGGTCGCCACGCCCGCGCCGCCGTCGGCGTCAACGAGCTTCCCTTGAATGCCGCCGTGGAACTGGAGCTGCTCATCGAGGTGGCCAGCTAAGCCACGACCATCCGTACGCCCATCAAATGATGGTGTATCGATGCGTCGGCCACGAAACCCATTTGGCTTTTTTGGTAAAGCACGTAGAATAAAGCCTTTATGTCGAATACATGAGTCTTGCCATCCGTCCCAAGGCGGCCTTCGGCCGCAACCGAACACGGCCGCGCCAGCCCCCGTCATGCTGAGCGAAGCGAAGCATCTGGCTCCTCCGCGCCAATCAGCCGGATTCTTCGTCGCCCCGCTCCTCAGAATGACGGGGGGCGCTACCGCCGCAGCCCGATACATGCCCGCAAGGCGCGCAAGAGCGGCGACTGAGGACTCTAAACAAATCTGTTTTGTTGATTGCAACATGTCAACTATTCTGATAAGATATGCGCATGCCCGGGAAGGCGTGGGCCATTACGCGCGAGATGTTTCTTTCGGAGACCGAGGCAGCCCGCCTCGTCCGACACGTCCGGTCGCGGGTCGAGTCTGCCACCGGTCGGGACGCCGTGGCCACCCGACTGGACCAACTCATCATCGAAACCCTGCTCTTCTCAGGTTTGCGCAACTCCGAGTTCTGCGGCCTCAAGATCGGCGACACGCCCGCCGTGATCGGGCGGCCCGTCCTTTTCGCCCGCGGGGCTGACGGCAAGAGGCGAACCGTTTGGATTCCTGGGGTGCTGGCGGCATTGATCGGCCAATGGACACGGCAGAGCCGGCCGTCGCTGCTGCCCGAAGGTGTGGCGCCGGATGATCCCTCGCAACCGCTGGTCTTCAACGAGCACCGACGCCCGTACGAGCGGAGCGGCCTTTATCGGCGCGTCGTTCGCATCCTGACCGAGGCCGGCATGGGCGAGCGCGCGAGTGTGCAGCTTCTGCGCCATACGTACGGCTACCTGGCGTACCTCCGTACGGGCGGCAATCTCCTCTTCGTGCAGCGGCAGCTTGGCCACGCCCACCCGATGGTCACGAGCATCTATGCGCAGTTCGTCGAAGAATCCTACGAACGCCTCGCCAACCGCCTGGCGGGACCCCGGGCGGAGCCGCGTGGAGCAGTGCCTGCCCCGCGAACCACGGCCGCGATGGAAGACGATGTGGATGACGGGCGCGACCCGAACCGCCTGCTCTGACCGGAGGCGGCGCTGCGCGGGCCATGCCCGCCACCGCTGGAACACATCAGAGTCTGCCTGCCGCGCGGACGCGATCCCGGCGGCGGCGACGGCCGGAAGCAGGCGGCCGGCGATCGAGCTCCGTGACGTTGGCGGGCTCGTCAAGCCAGCGGGCCTCCGCGGCGGAGATCCCGGCAAGATAGCGATCGAAGAAGGCGACGGTGCGGTCGGCATATCGCTGCGGCTGCGTGACGACGGACTGATTGTGTTTGGCCCCGGGAACGATCCACAGGTGCTTGGGACGCTGCGCCATCGCGAAGAGTTCGACCGTCTGATCGAAGGGAATATAGCTGTCCTTCTCGCCGTGAATGAACAGCAACGGGCGCGCCTTCATCCGACGGATCGCCTTGCGGACGGAAGGAAACTCGCAGTGCAGCTTGCGCTTGCATTCCCGGAAGAGCAGCCATCGCAGAAACCGCCAGAACTGCGGCGGATGGTTCTCGTACACAAAGCGGACCTTCGCGAAGATGTAGGCCCAGCGCTTCATCAGGTGTTCCAGCGCGGTGTCGTTGCTGAAGGCGCTGTCCGCGACGATCGCGCGGACGCACGGGTTCCGGGCGGCCGCGATGAGGGCCGCGCCGGCACCGCGCGAGATGCCGAACAGGCCGACCTCCTTCGGCCGGCCCTGGGCCTCGAGCCAGTCCTCGACGTACGCCAGCGCCCCCATCATGTCGGCAAGCTCGTGGTTCGTGACCCATTGCCGGGGCCGGTATCCCTCCAGGTTGCTCGATTCTCCGTGGCCCCGGAAATCAAACGTGAAGATGTCGTAGCCAGCCGCCAGCAGCGGCCGGCAGTAGCGCGCACAACTGTACATGTCGCTCGCAAACTCGTGCGCGAAAATGATCATGCCCCGCGGCCGGCCCTTGTGGTCGCCGAAGAGAAACATGCCGCGAAGCCCGAGCCCGTCGAAGGCGCGAAAGGTGACGGGTTCCCCCTGAATCCGCAGAAAGTCGCGCGGCCCCATCGACAGCGGCGGCGGAGTATCACGCAGGATGTTGAACATGATGCGGACATACTTCCGCAGCACCAGCCACGGCGCCGCCACGAGGATGACCACGGTCAGGAGGATCGAGGCCAGCGCCCAGTTGCGCAGCAGCACTTCCCAGGCGGCATGGAGGAGTGCCGCATCGAACTCGTGGGTAACGAGGATCAGCATAGTGCCTGCTTCACCGGCTGAATCACCGCGCGCCACGATAGCGGCGCCCAACGGTCAAATCAAGCCGAATCGGGCAGGACCGCCACACCGCAAGTCGCGCGAGATCTTCCGAACCGAGCACCCGGCGGACGAATCCGCCGCCTTCGGTCGGACAGCGGCGAGGGCACGCCATTGCGTGCCGATTCAACTTCGAAAGCCGCGCTACGAAGGCAGCAGCGGCAACAGGCGGGGCAGCAGATGCTGAACCGACTCCTGATCGGCCGTCCACGTGCCTGCAACGAAGCGGCCCTTTGGCCCGGCGAGCATGGTGTTGTGATCGACCTCGTCCTGCGGTTGATCGAGTTCGGCCTGGTACCGTTCGAAGGCCTGCTGCGCGGAGGCGGAGTCCGGATAGCGGGCGACCCACACATAGTTCGGCGGCTCTGCCGGGGCGACCTCATATGCGGCCACGGCCAGCCAGACGCGGCCGTCCAGCCCGAGCAGTGCATCGAGTCGTTCCGGCTCGATGGCGGGAAGCTCGTCCGCCCCCGGCAATTGGAGCGCTACGGCCTTGCGAACCAGCCATTCGCGCTCCGGCAACAAGTGATCTCGCGGCAGAAGTCGCAACAACTCGGGCGGGTCGGCCCGCGGGACCGAGAAGAGCAATCTCGCCCGGAGGATCCGCGCCGCGGCGGCCAATGTGGCGTGGTCGTCGTCCGCGGCGGCGGTCATGCGAACGCACACCGTGCCCTGCCAGCCGAAGAGTTGAAGCGGGCCGTCGGCGAGGCGGCGCTCGGCGGTCTGACTGCCGTCCGCATTCAGGCCGCGCGGGGGCGGGGCCATCACGCTGAAAAGCCCGAAGGCGTCGTCCGGATCGAACGCCTCCACCCACAACACATCGAGCAGCAGCGGCGTCGTCTCTACGGGAGGCACATAGCGATACACGCAGTGGGCGACCGACTTGATGCGATACGAATTCATCGCCTTCCGCAGCATCCCGTCGGAGATCAGCGAGTCCAGCCCGTCCGGCCCCGCGACCCGCACGGGCTCGTGCTTCACCCATCCGGCGAATTCGTGGCTTCGCGGCAACACGGCAGGGGCGTTCGGCGCATCGCGTTCATCGGCCCCAGGAGCCAGGCCGATGTCGTCGGCCGCCCCCGGCGGCTCGATGCGGGCCGGCGGATAGGCGCGCTTGGTGGCGGGCGGAGGCGCGGAGGACGCCGGAGGCCCGCCGCGCTCGCACGCCGGCACCATCGACAGCAGCAGGCTCATGCAGACTCGGCGGACGCCGATCCCTCGTTCAAGCCGGCTCATGATGTGGCCCAGCCTTCCCGCGCGTCGATGGTACCCGCTCGGACGACCGTGGCAAGGGAGACCTTCCGCCGGACCGGCCCCGCCGCCGGCGACGGCCCATCAGCGGTACAGTCCCCGCTCGCGGATGTACTCCCGAACGCCATCGGGCACCAGGTAGCGTATGGATCGGCCCTCGCGGACGCGCCGGCGGATGTCCGTCGCGGAAATGTCGATTCGCGGCGTGTCCAGAATCCCGGCGGCAAGACGGGCGATCTGCGAATCGCTCAGGCGCACGCGCAGCTCACCCAGGTCCGGCCGCTCCCACCCGGGGCGGGCCGCCGTAACAATCCGGCAGATCTCGACCAACTCCTCGACGCGATGCCAACTCGCCAGCTCGGTCAGCGAGTCGGCGCCGATGACCCAGCACAACTCGCTCGCGCCGCCCAGCTCGCCCCGAAAGCCGACCACGGTGTCGATCGTGTAGCTGGGGCCGCGACGACGAAGCTCGCAGTCGCTGGCCTCCCAGGCGTCCTCTCCGGCGATCGCCCGGCGCACCATCTCAAGCCGGTCGGCCGCCTCGGCAAGATCGCACCGGGGCTTATGCGGCGGTTGCGCGGATGGGATGAAGACCACGCGGGCGGCGCCGATCTGCTCGGCCACACTCCGCACCGCGATCAGGTGCCCGTTATGAATCGGGTTGAATGACCCGCCGAACAATGCCACTATGTCTGCCATCACGATTCCCAGCGTATCCGATTCAGGGCCGGCGGCGCAAGGCACGGCGCCGCAACCCGGCACACCGCAGATCAGCGGGCGGCCTCGGGGCGAGTCGACGGTTCCGACATCGGGGACCTCGCGATCCGCTCGCGCAGAAACTCGACCGGAAGTTGGGCGGACGGCGCCGGCGGCGCCGCGGCGTACTCCACGAGTCGGGCCAGCAGCCAGCGCGCCTCCGGACGGGCCGCCGCATTGGCGGAAATCACACGCAGCCCACAGACGATCAGCGAGCCCTTGCCGACCCGCGCCTCAAAGAGAAGTGCCTTACTGCGGCATCTCGAATGGATGTCGAGCCCGCGCACCAGGACGTGCGGCGCCGCCGGAAACGCGTCGAGCACGTACGCATCCGCGCCCTCGAGCAGGTGATACCAGCCGGCATCGCACCAGCCCTCCGGAGCCATGGCCCGGGTTGCGGGATTGTCATAGACGACCGTGCCCACGTTGCAGTCCTCGTCGCTGCCGAGCCACCATGCCGGCTTGAAACGGTTGCGAACCGTCGGGAACACCCCTTGCGGTGACAGACAGAGCAGCGAGGCGCCCGCCTCCAGCGCATCCAGCAGCGCCGAATCCGGCCGGCTGACCACATACACGGCGGACGCCGGGAGCGCGGCCTGCGGAATCGCTTTGGCGCCCAGTGGCCCCAGGCTGTCCAGCAGATCCCCGCTCGCAAACAACGGCACATTCAGCCTGGGTCGGCCGATCTCGGCCGGATAGAGCCACGTATACCAGTCATTGCGGTACTGCGTTCCGCCGGCCTCCAGTTCGGCGACAAGCGTCACCTGCTGCGGCTCCGCCGCCGAGGGCAGCTCGGCGCGGACCTCCGTGAGCTGCTTGACCTCGCCCTGGCCGACCTGCACCGGCAGCGGGCCGCCGGCGGCGAGCACACGGTCGGCCGTCTTCAACTGCCAACGCAACCGGCCCCGGTCGATCGCCGTCTGCGAGTAGTTCGAGACCAGCAGCGGCACGCGCAGCGTCTGGCCGCCGCGGCATGTCACGGGCAGTTCGTCCTGCAGCAAAACGACGTCCGCGTTGAATTTCCGCACGGCCGCCGGATCGATCTCTTTCGGCCGGAAGTACGCGTCGACGAGCCCGTTGGAGCCGGTCCAGTAGTCCTGGATCAGCCACCACATGTAGCCCGAGATGTGGGGATTACGGCGGATGGCCTCCACGTTCAGTTTGTGCGAAAGAAGGTAGAGGCGCTCCGAGTTCCGCGACCAGAGGTCGGCTTCGCCGAGCAGGCCGAGCTTCTCCAGGCGGGCCCGGGCGTTCGTCAGCCAGAAGGGCTTGAAGTTGTCTTTGAACTGCGCGATCTGCCCGAGCCGGGGGAAGGTCGCGTAGTTTCCCGTCTCGTGCGAGAGGACCGGCTTCTTCGGCACGGTGTCGAAGGCGTACTTGCCGGGAGCATCGAGCGGCAGAGACCACTCATCAAACAGCGCCGGAAAGAAGTCCAGTGTCGCCCGGTCGCCCGGACCGCGAACGAAGGGCGGGATGCGAAGCCCGTCACTGTCGATTACCGGCCGGCTCGAATCCAGGTCCCTGGCAAGCCTGTAGAGATCCGAAGCGATCGGGATCGAGTCCCACAACTCGTTTCCCATGCACCAGTTGAAGATGCAAGGATGGTTGCGTAGCCGGCGAATCACCGCCGCCCACTCGCTCTTGTACAGCTCGAGAGCGGGGCCGGAAGCCCTCTGATAATACGACAGGTACGCGATCGGAAACTCGGCCGAGACGAGCATCCCCGCCTCGTCCGCCGCCTCGTAATACTCCGGCGGCAGGATCGTACTGTGATGGCGGACGTAGTTGAAACCGTACTCCCGCGCGAGCTTCAACCGCGCAAGATAGAGTTCCTTGTCCGACGGCGCGGCCATTGTCTGCGGATAGACGGAATCATCCCCGTAGCCGCGAAGGAATATCTTCTTGCCGTTCAGGTATATCTCGTCACCGCGGAAGTGAATCCGCCGGAAGCCGAAGCGCGTT
Organism: uncultured Planctomycetales bacterium; assembly: GCA_964653435.1. Lineage (GTDB taxonomy): Bacteria > Planctomycetota > Phycisphaerae > UBA1845 > PWPN01 > CAZMVY01. The sequence continues at coordinate 17,135 of CAZZFA010000047.1, forward strand.
TCGACGCGGTCCACGACCGTTTCGCCCCGGTACAGCGACAGGCGGAACCGGTACAGGTACGGAGAAGCCGGCGACCACACCGACGCCCCCGGCACCACGACGCCCAGCGAGAACTGGCCGTCGGCCGACACGGTCTCCGCCAGCGACGCATACCACGTCGCGATCCGGGCGCCGTCGCGCGAAAACAGCTCGAGCGTCATGCGGTCCACCGTCGCCCGGTCGCCCGCCACCCGCGCGCTGACCATGCACCGCTGCACGCTGAGCGGCGTCCGGATGAACACATCCTCCAGCCACGCGCTCGGCCGCGCCTCAACAGAGACATGCCCCCAGATCCCCCCCCACGACGTGAACATCTCATCAATGATATCGAAGCACCCCGTCAGACAGTCGATGTCCCATCGCTGCCGGCTGTCCACGCACACGACGACGACGGCCGTCCTGCCGGCCGGCGCTACCTGCGTGATCTCAAACTCGAACGGCGAGAGATAACCGATGTGTTCGCCGAGACGGACGCCGTTCACCCACACCTCGGCATAGCGGTGTACGCCCCCGATGCAGAGAAACACCCGCCGGCCCGCCCAGTCGTCCGGGATGGCAACCTCACGTCGATACCAGGCCTTCCCGTCGTAGCTGTGGCGAAGCTTGTCGCTCTCCGCACCGTAGCCCTGCGCCTGCCAGGCCCCCGGGACCTGAATCGTATCCCCAAACGCAGCGTCCGCGGAAAACCACTTCGCCTCGCGCCCCGCCCCGTCGGGATCAAGCCGAAACTGCCACGTGCCATCCAGCGACAGGACGGCACGCCCGGCCGCCGCCTCCGCCGCTCCCGCCGGCAGCGACGCCGCCGTGAACACACAGAACGCAACCGACCAGATGACCTTGCCGCGCTTCATGCAAGCCCCTCTGGGGCAACCCGATCCTTTACCGACCGCCGCCGCGCACCCGACGGCGCTGCTCCGCAAACGCCGCTTATCTACCGCGCCCGACGGCAAAAGCAAAAGGGGTCCGTCAGCGCGGCCGGACACCTCCGTACGCACAAGCACAAAACGGCCCGCGCGTGGCGGGCCGTACGGACAGGTCGACAAATCACACGGGCGGGGCTACGGCTTCGGCGCCGTCCCCATCAGCGTTCTGGGGGGCGGCGACGCCTGCGACGTCGCCAGCGGTACGTAGATCGTCTCGCCGGCACGCAACGTGTGCATCGTCTCGTTCGGCGATCGCTTGTTCAACTCAAAGAGCTGTGGCGCCTCGGCCTCGCTGCCGTAGTACATCGCGGCCAACTTCCGCCAAGTGTCGCCCTTCTTCACCTGATAGGGCTTCGTGTTCGGCGGCTGACGCCTGGGCTCCGCCGCGGCCGTTCGCAGTTCCGCCGCCGGCCGGGTCGTCGCTCCCGCAGAGGCATTGGGCGCCTCTGACGCGGCGGGCGGGGCCGGCGGGATGGTGATCTTCGCGCCGACGGGGATTCGCCGCGGGTCGCCCAACTGCTTATTTGCCGCCAGGATCAGCGAGCTGTACTTGGCCGCACCATAATACTTGATCGCAAGCCCCTGAATCGTCTCACCCTGCTTCATCACGTGCGTCCTGACTGCCGCCTCCGCCAGCGCGACAGAAGCTCCGCTCGGCGCCGCCGGCGCCGGGGGCAGGGCCACCGGCTCGGCCGAGACTCTGGGCGATGGGCGCGGGGTTATCGAAGCGGTCGGGGCAGGCTCCGGCAGCCTCTCCGCCAGTGCCGGGGCCTTCGCGGGGCCCTGCGGTAGCGAACGATCGGCAGACCCGGACGGTGCCGGCGGAGCGATTATCGGCGTCTCGGATCGGATACCCGGTGTCGAGGAACGGTCCGGGTCGATCGAGAATCCCGGACTCGCATGGCTCGGCCGCGTCGCCACCGCCATCGGCGAACGCACGACTTCCTGCCGTGCCACCGGGTGCGGCTGGACCTGGCGCTGGTGGGCGGCAGGCGCCGGCTGAGGCGACGTCTGCCTCGCTGCGCCCGGCGACGGGGCCGCGGCCGCGGGGCCGGCCTTCGGGCCGGTCGCCACCGGGCGGTCCGAGGCGCGGTCGCGCGTGATGAAGAACCACGTACCCAATCCGACGACGGCCAGTGCAATCACGATACCGACTTTGTATTCGAGTCGCATGATCGATCCCTCGCGCGACGTGGGGATTTGTCGGCAGGCCCATTCCCAGCGCCCGTAGATCCGCAAGCTTGCCGCCCGCGCCGCATCCTTGCGCGCTCCAGACAGCGACCGAGGTCGCCCGCGCAGACGGCCTCGATCCGAATGGCCAATATACGCAACAGACGGCCGGACGTCAACGGGCCGCCGACGAAAACGGCGCCGCCCTCTCCGGCTCGCGCGCCGCCTTGCCACAGCGCTTCCGGCAGCGCGGCGGGCGGCGTTTTCCCGCGGCACAAGGCAGGCCGCCGAGCCTGCGGAGAATCCCCGGTCCCCGCGGTCGCGTCGGGGCGCTCACTCAGATATCGAGACTCTTGACGTGGATGGCGTTGTTCTCGATGAACTGGCGGCGGCTCTCGACGTCGTCGCCCATGAGGATCGAGAAGATGCGGTCGGCCTCCCGGGCGTCGATCTCCACCTGCTCCGCGTCGTCGGGCTCGTCCGAGATAATCACCTTGCGGAGCGTGCGTTTCTGGGGGTTCATCGTCGTCTCCCAGAGCTCCTCGGGGTTCATCTCGCCCAGGCCCTTGAAGCGCTTCACCTCAATGCCTCTGCCGCCGACCTCACGAACGCCGCGGACCACCTCGGCGATGTTCTCCAGCTCGCGCCGCTGCGAGTCCTCGACGAGCAGGACGAACTTGGCCGGCGTCAGTTCGCCGGTGACCTGCTCCTGTCGCGACATGAAGTAGTCGTCTATCGAAAAGCCCCGCTCCTCGAGTTTGCGGAAGAGCTGCTCGAGCGCCTTACACTCGCCCAGCGCGTGACGCACGATCCGGTGCGGCGCCGCGTGCCCGTTGCCGTTGCCGCTCAGGCCGGTGGCGTCGCTCACCTCCACCTCGCCGTGGCTCGCCCTCTCCTCGTCGCAGAGCTGCTTGAACTGCGCATCCGTGTAGCCGTAGTACTCCGTCGGCCGGTCGCTCCCGGGCCGATACACGAACGCCCGATACACCGGCAGCGCGCCGCTGTCCGGGTCACGGTACCGCGTGGCCAGCGTCGCCAGGTCGATACCCCGCCGCCGCAGGATCCGCGCCTGCGCCTCGATCTGTTCGAGAAGCCCGATCAACTGCAGGAGCTCGTCGCCGGCCAGCTCGCGCTGAACGGCGCCGCCCGGCCCGAGGACCTGCAGCCGCGCTGCGTCCAGGCCCCACTCGGTCAACTTCGCGTTGAGAACGGCATCGTTCAGCACATACTCCGCCCGCTTGCCACGGCGAATCTGGTACAGCGGCGGCTGCGCCACGAATACCAGGCCGCGGTCGATCAGCGGCCGCATGTGACGGAACAGGAACGTCAGCAGAAGCGTGCGGATATGGCTGCCGTCCACGTCCGCATCCGTCATGAGGATGATCTTGCCGTATCGCCGCTTCTCGATGTCGAACTCCTCGGCGCCCACGCCGCAGCCGATCGCGGCGATGATCGCCTTGATCTCCTCGTGACTGAGCATCTTCTCGATGCGGGCCTTCTCCACGTTGAGAATCTTGCCCTTCAGGTAGAGGATCGCCTGAAACTCCGCATCCCGCCCCTGCTTGGCGGAGCCGCCGGCCGACTCGCCCTCGACCATGTACAGCTCCGTGCTGTCGCGGTCCCGGCTCGAGCAGTCCTTCAGTTTGTCCGGCATGCCGCCGCTCGACATGGCCGTCTTGCGGGCCAGCTCGCGGGCCTTGCGCGCCGCCTCGCGGGCCTGCGCCGCCTGCACCCCCTTGAGCACCAGCCGCTTCGCGTCCGCCGGGTTCTCCTCCAGGTAGTTCGTGAGCTGCTCGTTCACCGTCTGCTCGACGAAGGTGCCGACCTCCGGATTCATCAGGCGCACCTTCGTCTGCGCCTCAAACTGCGGCTCCGGCACCTTCACCGAGATCACCGCCGTCAGACCCTCCCGAAGGTCCTCGCCCGTCGGCACCAGGTCGCCCTTGAGAATCCCTTCCTTGCGCGCATAGGCGTTCATCGTCCGCGTCAGGGCCGAGCGAAAGCCCGTCAGGTGCGTGCCGCCGTCGATGTTGTGAATATTGTTCGCGAAGGCCAGCACCGTCTCGCTGTAGCCCGAGTTGTACTGAAGCCCCACGTCGCACACGAGGCGCTGCTGCTCATCCACCGCGTGAAAACAGATCACGTTCCGGTGCAGCGGCTCCTTGCCCTCGTTGAGGTGCCGCACGAACTCCCGCAGACCGTCGTTGTAACAATACTCCTCCTCCCGCTCGCCGATCTCGTCCACCACGCGAATCCGCACGCCGTCATTCAGGTACGCCAGCTCCCGAAGCCGAGCCGCCAGCGTCTCATACCGGAACCGCGTGTCCGCAAAGATCTCCGGGTCCGGCTTGAACGTGACGCTCGTACCCGTCTTCGTGCTCTCGCCAAGCACCTCCAGCCCGCCGACCGTCTTACCCCGCTCGAAGCGCATGCGGTGCCGGTGCCCGTCGCGCCACACATCCACCACCAGCCACTCCGACAGCGCGTTCACCACGCTCACGCCCACGCCGTGCAGCCCGCCCGAGACCTTGTAACTGCCCCGGTCGAACTTGCCCCCCGCATGCAGCACCGTCAGGCACACCTCCACCGCCGGCTTGCCGTTCAGCTCCGGATTCTCGTGCACCATCGGCCCGACCGGAAAACCCCGCCCGTCGTCAATCACCGTGCAACTGCCGTCGGCATTCAACCGCACCGTGATGTTCCGGCAGTAGCCGGCCATCGCCTCGTCGATCGCGTTGTCCACCACCTCGTGCACAAGGTGATGCAGCCCGGCCACGCCCGTATCGCCGATGTACATGGCAGGGCGCTTCCGCACCGCCTCAAGCCCCTCCAGCACGCGAATCGCCGATTCGTCGTAAACGCTTTCTTCGCCACCCTCCGGCGTCGGCCCGGCGGGCACCTGCTCCGGCGACGGCGCAGCACCCGCCTGGCGGTCCGACTCCGCCGGCACCGAGCCGGCCTCGCCCGTCGTCTCAGACCTCGAACTATCCTGCGGCATATCGCTCATGACACCTCATCAGCGCGGCCCGGCCCCTCGCCCACTCCCCCAAGACCGCCGGCCCGTCGCAGCGTCCTCTCAGCCTTCGGCCTCATCGGCAGCCCGATCCGCCCCGGCCACCCGCCCGCGGCCCGCCGGCCCCGGCGCCGGGCCCAGACGGAACCGGACATCCACAATCCCCAGGTCGGGCAACCGCTCGCTCAGGAGATCCACCAGCGCCCGATGCCACTGCATCCGCAGCACGCCCACCAAGGCCGCGTCATCCACGTGCAACGTCACCACGCCCGCCCGCAGACTCGCCAGCCACGTATGCTCGGCGAACGTCCCGTCGGTCACCTCCGCCAGCACGCCGGCCACGCGACTGCGCCACCGCGGCACCTTCAGCGGTGCCCGCCGCAGCTCGCGCTTCAGGACATCGGCAATCGGCTCCGCCGCCGGCCGCCACCTGCGGTTGTGCGCTATCCATTGTAGTTGTCGGTCATCCATCGCGGCACCCGTCGGCCCCCGCACGCCCGCCCCATCCGATCCTCGCATCCGGCCCAGCTCCCCAGCGCGGACGAGGCGCCTTGCCCCCACAGCCAGTGCCGTCTCGCCGCCGCCCCGCACGCCCGGGCCGGGCGGCGACGCAAGGCCCCGCTACGACAGGCTCACCGGCATCACGACGTACAGAAAATCCTGGCCCATCCGCAGGACGCCCGGCCGGTTGGCCTCCTTCAGCTCGAGCGTCACCGTCGGCGCGTCGATCGTCTTGAGGGCATCCGCCAGGAACGTCGGGTTGAAGCCGATCTCGATCGGCTCGCCGGCGTACTGCACCTTCATGCTGACCGTCGCCTCGCCCTGCTCCGGCGCCCGGCTCGAGAGCACCAGCGCGTCACGCTTGAAGGAAAGCCGGATCCCCTTCGACTGATCGCTCGTGAGCAGCGCCGCCCGGCGCACCGCGCTGTAGAACTCCTGCGTATCCAGCTCGACCTTCTTCTCGTTGTCGCGCGGCACGACCTGCTCATAGTCGGGGAAGTTCCCCTCCGCCAGCGCCGAGCTGAGCGTCGCCTGACCGCATTGAATCACGAGCTGGTTCGGCAGGAACTTCACCCCGACCGCCGCCGCCGGATCCGTCAGCAGCCGGAGCAGAACCGACATGCTCTTGGCCGGGGCGATCACCGACGAATCCGCGCCGCTGCTCTTCTGCACCGGCCCCGAGGCCCTCGCCAGCCGCCGCCCGTCCGTCGCCACGAGCTGGAGCCTCTTGCCCTTGCGCTCCCAGAGAATCCCGTTGATCGCGTACCGGGTGTTCTCCTTCGCCGCGGCGTAGAGCGTCTGGCCAATCAGCTTGTGAAGCATCCCCGCCTCAAGCTCCAGATCCGCCGCCCCTTCCAGCTCCGCCACCGGCGGGAAATCCCGCGGGTCGTGCCCGTACATCTGGAAATGACTGTCCTGCCCGCGAATGTGGCATCGCTCGGCGTCAGCCTCCAGTTGCAACGTCTCGTCCGCCGACTCGCGGATGATCTGCGAGAGCTTGTCCGCCGGCACCACCGCCTCGCCCGGCGCCGTCACATCCACCTGCTTCACCAGGCAGCGGATCCCCACCTCCAGATCCGTCGCCGTCACGAGCAACCCATCCGCCGTCGCGCTGAGCTTGACGCACTGAAGAATCGGCTTCGGCGTCCGTGAGGCTACCACGCCCTGTGCGATCGTAACGGCCTCACCCAATGCTTCGCGATTCGCGATAACCTGCATCGTCGCAATCCTCCTGCCCATCAGCACATGGCGTGTAAGTATGATGCATTTCTTGCAAAAGCTCCAGAGCCTTCGTAGGGCCTGTGAGTTTGATGCAACCGGCTCCCGACGGCAACGCAACCACCGTCGCAACGGCGGCTTACGGCGAGCGATCGGGCAAACCGCCGGTGGATAACCTGTGGGGCGCCGTGTCGGGGCATCGCCCGGTCCGGCGCCGTCCGGCCTGGCTGCGGCCCCGGCGCCCGCCGGCGAGCCGTCGTTGACAGCTTATCCACCGCACCCTGTGAGCAGACTCCGCTCATCGCCGACGCAGCTCCTCCGTCAGCCTGGCCAGCGTGCGATCCAGCTCCGTGTCGCGCAGCCGCAGGTCGCGGATCAGGCGGTTGGCGTGCAGAACCGTCGTGTGGTCGCGCCCGCCGAAGCACTTGCCGATCTCCTCCAGGCTCAGACGCGTCAGCTCCCGCGCCAGGTACATGCACACCTGCCGCGCGAAGGCGATCGAGCGGCTGCGCTTCTTGCCCTGCAGGTCCGAGAGGCGGACGTTGAACTCGTTCACCACCGCGTCAAGGATCTGCGGGATCGAGATCTCCTTCGGGCGAATGGTCATGTCGTCGCCCAGGGCCATCCGCGCGATCTCCAGGTCGATCCGCCCGCCGTACTGCTGGGCGACGGCGTTCACCTTCGTGATGGCCCCCTCCAGCTCGCGGGTGTTCGAGTCGATCGTCGATGCGATGAAGTACACCACATCATCGGGCAGCTCGATGCAGCGGACCCTGGCCTTCTTCTGGAGGATGGCGATCCGGGTGTCGAGGCACGGTCGGTCGATCCGCGCGACGAGGCCCCAGTTGAACCGGCTGACGAGGCGGTCCTCGATGCCGGCGATCTCCTTCGGGGGCGAGTCGGCCGAGAGGATGATCTGCTTCTGCGCCTGAAACAGCGTGTTGAACGTGTGGAAGAACTCTTCCTGGCTGCGCTCCCGTGCGGCGAGAAACTGGATGTCGTCGATCACCAGCACGTCCACGTACCGGTAGCGGTAACGGAACTGGTGCAGCGCGCCGCGCTCGACGGCCTCGATGAAGTGATTCGTGAACGTTTCGCAGGAGAGGAACAGGATCTTCGCCGCTGGGTTCGTCTCGCGGATCCGGTGGCACGCCGCCTGAAGCAGGTGCGTCTTGCCCAGCCCGACGCTGCCGTGGACGAAGAGCGGGTTGTAGGTCGTCCCGGGGTTCTCGCCGACGGCCACGCACGCGGCGTTGGCAAGCTGATTGCACGGGCCTACGACGAAGTTCTCGAACGTGTAGTCCGGGTTCAGGCGGCAGGTCTCCGGCTCGCGCTCGAAGGACAGCGGCTCGGCCGCCGCCGCCCCGTCGTGTGCCGGGGGGAGGAAGCGGACGGTGATGAGCCGCCCGGTCGCCTCCTGCGCCGCCTGGCTGAAGGCCGCCACGCAGTGATTCGTCAGGTACTGATGCTGGGCGGCGTTGGCCGTCTGGATCTCCAGCACACCATTGCTCAGCCCCACCAGGACAAGCTGGCTGAACCACGAGCGCGACAGCGCCGCGTGCTGCGTGCGGATACGGCCAAGGATGTTTTCCCAGAGGGCCTCGCTCATGGTGTCAAGCGTCTCGCGCCCGCCGCGCCGGGCTAAGGGCGGCCTGGGCATCTTCCGGCGGGGCTTTTCGAATCTAACTCACGAAATATCCGACACTTATGAAGCAATCGTATCCCGCCGGACGCGCGGGCCGTATTGTATCAAACCCCCGGTCAACACGCCAGCACAAAGGCGGCGTCTTTTGCGTCGTACGGCCGTGGCCGCGTCGGTCCGGGTTGCCATGCGGGCATGCACCGGCGGGGGCGGTGCGAGCAACGCCCGGGCGCGCGGGTTGCGGTAATCGGTGGTTGGGCGGGAGTCATGACAGGATTGTCAGCGCGCGGACGACCCGCCTCGTTTCAATCCGCCCCCGCCGGTGGATGCGTGGGGGAATCCTCTTTCCCGTTTCATAGCCGCGCGCCGTGCGCTGGGCAGACAGAATCCTCGGCTGGGTGCGACGTCGCGTCTTCGTTGCGTCCGCGGAGCGGACCCCGCCGAACTGGCATGTGCAAAGGAGCCGCAAACGACGATGTTGCGGATTGATCGCAGGCCGGGGTCGATTACACTACTTCCGAGAAAGCCTATTGACAGATCGACGTTGCGGATTGATCGCGGGCCGTGGTCGATTACACTGCGGACGACTTCACTCGGGCGCATGAGGCAGTTGCGGATTGATCGCAGGCCGGGGTCGATTACACTTTTCTCAGCACGATCCCGGATAGAAACATGGTTGCGGATTGATCGCAGGCCGGGGTCGATTACACTGGAGACCGAAGTATGACCATTGTCAAGTGTGTTGCGGATTGATCGCAGGCCGGGGTCGATTACACTGGACCTGGATGCGAACCCCCGCCATCCCCGGTTGCGGATTGATCGCAGGCCGGGGTCGATTACACT
>CAZZFA010000047.1:26583-28463 GCA_964653435.1 uncultured Planctomycetales bacterium
GTTGCGGATTGATCGCAGGCCGGGGTCGATTACACTGGGGAGGGCAGAGGGGCGTGTTGACGGACAGTTGCGGATTGATCGCAGGCCGGGGTCGATTACACTTCGCGTCAGTCGCGGCAGCAGCGTGTACTTGTTGCGGATTGATCGCAGGCCGGGGTCGATTACACTTCGTCGTGTCGGACGGAAGCGGCAATCCGAGTTGCGGATTGATCGCAGGCCGGGGTCGATTACACTGCAGCTCGACGCCGGCAATCGCTCCGCCGAGTTGCGGATTGATCGCAGGCCGGGGTCGATTACACTCCGAGCCGCAGCGTTACCCCCGCGAACGATGTTGCGGATTGATCGCAGGCCGGGGTCGATTACACTGTCCGCGATCAATGCTCGCGACTACAGCCCGTTGCGGATTGATCGCAGGCCGGGGTCGATTACACTCTCCGGCCGCGCGACTCGTCTCCGTCCGTGGTTGCGGATTGATCGCAGGCCGGGGTCGATTACACTCAAGGCCATCGGCCCCTACCAGATTTGGCAGTTGCGGATTGATCGCAGGCCGGGGTCGATTACACTACACACCGCGGCAGTTGTGCACGCTCCGTCGTTGCGGATTGATCGCAGGCCGGGGTCGATTACACTCGGCCAGCACGGCTACCTACTCGACTGAATGTTGCGGATTGATCGCAGGCCGGGGTCGATTACACTGTTGATCGGGTTCGACGTGTGGCGGTGCGGGTTGCGGATTGATCGCAGGCCGGGGTCGATTACACTATCAGCAGATCGCCTGTCGGCATGTTGAAGTTGCGGATTGATCGCAGGCCGGGGTCGATTACACTGGACGGACGAGAGCTGCTTGAGCTGCTTTTGTTGCGGATTGATCGCAGGCCGGGGTCGATTACACTTCCACTGCGCTGACTCTCGGCCCAGAGTTCGTTGCGGATTGATCGCAGGCCGGGGTCGATTACACTCTTTCGGTGATCGAGCCGCCTTCGCCCGGGTTGCGGATTGATCGCAGGCCGGGGTCGATTACACTATAGAACGAAAATCATGTACGCTGGTATGAGTTGCGGATTGATCGCAGGCCGGGGTCGATTACACTACGCGGTGCTCGGCCAAGGCAGGAAGCAGATGTTGCGGATTGATCGCAGGCCGGGGTCGATTACACTCCCATCGTGACGTAGGCCACAACGAGCAACGTTGCGGATTGATCGCAGGCCGGGGTCGATTACACTAACGGGATGGAGGGGATCGCCTGGTCGATGTTGCGGATTGATCGCAGGCCGGGGTCGATTACACTCTTCCGCCGTCTCCAACCTCGGCCACTCCGGTTGCGGATTGATCGCAGGCCGGGGTCGATTACACTGAAGAATGGGCGACTCCCGCTCCACCCTGTGTTGCGGATTGATCGCAGGCCGGGGTCGATTACACTAGTAGTACCCATGGGGTATATCCAGATGAGGTTGCGGATTGATCGCAGGCCGGGGTCGATTACACTACCCAGGGAAGTATCTATAAGTAGATAGATGTTGCGGATTGATCGCAGGCCGGGGTCGATTACACTCTATCATCATCTCCTCCAATACATATAGTGTTGCGGATTGATCGCAGGCCGGGGTCGATTACACTTTCGGCCGAGTAGTGAACAGCGCGCAGGTAGTTGCGGATTGATCGCAGGCCGGGGTCGATTACACTCGGTCGAGGCCGGGGCGTTGGGGTCGTGAGTTGCGGATTGATCGCAGGCCGGGGTCGATTACACTGAGTGGCGAGAGGGCTACGAACGATTCCGCGTTGCGGATTGATCGCAGGCCGGGGTCGATTACACTTCTTCTACAAGTGCCAGCACGACTCGTGCTGTTGCGGATTGATCGCAGGCCGGGGTCGATTACACT
>CAZZFA010000047.1:28563-42062 GCA_964653435.1 uncultured Planctomycetales bacterium
GTTGCGGATTGATCGCAGGCCGGGGTCGATTACACTATCCCGCGCCTAACAGGCGATCCGGACGGAAGATCGGGCGAGAAGGCGTTCAGAAAAGTTCGAGCTGAGCCGGGGGCGGCTCCGGGGCCTTGCGGCGTTTTCCCCAGAAAACGCGCATCCGCTCGAACTGCTTGTCCGTGATCGCGAGGACCCGGACCTCTCCGTCGTCCGGGACCCCCGCCGCCACACGCTGATAGTGTACTTCGGCGTTTTCCTCGCTGGCGCAATGCCGGATATATACGGAGAACTGCATCATCGTGAAGCCGTCGCGCAGGAGGCGCTTGCGGAATTGCGCGTACGCCCGCCGCCCCGCGGGGGTGTCCACCGGCAGATCGAACATGACCACAAGCCACATGCATCGGTAACCGCTGATTAGCATGTTTCCGGATCGACGGCAACCGGCAGGTCGAGATGCTGCTGCTCTCTCCGGTAGCACCGGACCAGCGACGCCACCATGCGATGAATGGCGACCATCAGCGGCCCCGTCTGCTCCGCCAGGCGAACCGTGGCCGTGAGCAGCTCCAGCAGCCCCTTCTTCGCGGACGGGTTGATGGCTTCGACGCCGTCCCGGTACAGCTCGCGCACGCGGGCGTCCACGAGCGGGCGGATGGGTTCCACCAGGTCGTCGGCCAGGCAGAAGGCATCGGACCGGTTCGCGTGCCGGATGCCCAGCGTCGGGTGCAGACCCGCCGCGACGATCGCCCGGGCGACGGCCGCCCGCATGACGGCGTAGCCGTAGTTGAGCATCGAGTTGATGCCGGGGCGCTCGGGGTCGCGGCGGAACGGCTCGGTCGGCTCCAGGTCGGCCAGCCATACGGACCAGTAGACACGGGCGGCCTGCGCCTCGACGTTTTTCGGATCGCCCGAGCGGACCTCGCGAGCCAGGGCAAGCAGCGTTGACCGCGCCGCCGACCCGGCGGACAGGTTGCGGGCCTGGGCGCGGATCTTCCCGACGACGAGTTGCTTCCAGAGTTGCTTTCGCAGCGGCTTGCTCACGCGGATCTGGTCCTGGATTCGCCAGACGACCTCCGTATGGCGTGCCACAGGCAGGAGCATGCCGACGGGCAGGTGGTCCGCGCCGCAGACGACGAGTACGCTTCCGAAGTCCATCAGGCGTGCCAGGGCTGCGTGCGAGTAGGTTGTGCCCGGGTGGTCGACGAGGACGACGCCGATGTCCTCGCACGGAACGCTCCGCGCGCCCTGCTCCTCGCCGCCCCGCGGCTGCACGAGCAACTGATCCAACTTGACGGCCAGGTGGGCCGGCTCGCGAGAGATCTCGATAGTTCGCTTAATCATTCGCCCACCGAATCCTCCCGATCGGATCCACGGTGACTTTCCTCGCCTTTAGGGTGCTTGCTTTCGCTACCAGCTTCTTAGTATCGGCGCTCGTTCTCGCATCGGTGTGCGCAACAAAATAGATCTGGCCCTGCGTTGACGCTGCGGTGCGGAAGCATACAAGCCGCTCCTTGCCTTGGAACGTCGCCACTACCATTTCGCCACGACTGAGCGACATGAGAAACTTCGCGTCCGCCCGCGTTGGATGTGTGCGTTGGACGACGGGCTCGCGGCGTTTCAGGCGAGTGATTGCATCGAGCATGCTCACGAATACCGCGTCCCGCTTGGTTTTCCCATTCTCGGAGTACTCGAAGATGCACAGGTGATGGAGACTTCCCGGTTTGACGTACGCGGTGCCGGCGCGTATCGGCTGGATTGTCAGGTCGCGGCGAACCAGGCGAACCTTCCGGATGGGCACCCCGCTGGGCATCTGCAGAGGCTCCTTCCACACTTCCGACGGGATTCGCCTGTCGCTTCCCGGTTCGATGCCGTGTGCGCGAAGGCGTTCGATGACGATTGCTCGCACGACGGGATCCCGAATCGACTCGACCATCTGCGGAGTAAGCGACTCGACCGGTTTTCGGTACACGAATTCCCCCGGCGTCGCCGTCGGGCCATACACCGTTTCTTCGTGAAGCGGCCCCGCCACCTTTCGTCGGACGCGGTGGGAGACATTGATAGCGTTGACAATCTGCTCCACGCCGGCGCGGAAGTTGGTCCACGGTTCGGGCAGGAAGTCGTCGCGCGGCTCGTCTCGGCGGCCGCGACGGAGTCGCGCAAGTTGCTGGAGGCGACTTCGATCGGTCAGCGCGATCACGATCGCGTCCACGGCGTGGTGCCGATGATCCTCGCGGTTCTTGAGGTTCAGGCCGTCGTCGCGGAGCACGCTATCGAGGCCCCAGAAGTGGCGCAGGTCGGCGGTGTGCTGGCCCTTGACGCAAAGGACGTCGGCGCCGAGGCATTGCACGTATTGGTGGACCTGGGTGGTGATGTAGGTGGTGTCAACAAACTGGCGGGCGAAGAAGTCGTCGAGTTCGACGGATTTCTGCCGGAACTTGCGGGCCTTGGGATACGGCAGTCGATCCGCCCGCTGAAGCACCTGTTCGTACTTGGCCGGGTCCGACGCGGCGAGCCACTCGTAAGGGGTGCGGTCGCCCTTGGCGGCCGGGTTGACGCCCTGGTTGTTCTCAGATCGAAAACAGACGACCTTGTTCATCAGGGAATTGTCAAGGCTCCTGGAGTACGGGAGGATGTGGTCGATATCCACTTCGCCGCCCAGTAGCTGAACAATGCCGATGGCCCGTCCACTGTAGACGCACTCGCGGCCCTGTTCCTGCCAGAGCAGGTATCGGTCGATCGCGTCGCGCGTCGGCTTGGCGCCGGCCTTTTGTATCTCCTCGGCGGCCGCGCTTCGGGCCCGCTCGCGAGCGCTTCTCTCGCGGCTCCGGCGCTCTCGCTGTTCCGCCGTCCCTCGAACCTCGCGTGCCAACTCGATGTGGATTCGCGCAAGGCGGTGACCGGGCCGATAGACCAGCTCGCGCAGGATCGCGTTGACCACCTTGCGGACCTCGTGAAGCGCCTGGCGCACAAGCGGGTTTGTCACCTCGGGCGGTTCGGGGAGGTACGCCTGGCGGTCCGAGCGGCGCTCCCACGGAAGGATATATCCTGCTTCCCGCAGGGCGCACGGCGATCCGTCGCGGCTCGACAGCCGCAGGCCGCGCTCCAGGTGCGGAAGCAGCTTCTTGATGGCGTGCAGGCTGTAGCTGGCGTAGCCTTCCTCCAGGGGGACTTCGAGCAGCTTCTCCGTGAGGTCCGGCTCCAGCCCGAGCTGGGCAGCGGTTTGCCGGATGCAGTGCTCATCCTCCTCGATCAGGGCCGCGACGAGGCGGTTTTTGTCCTGTTCGGACAGCGTGTACCACGCTTTTCCGAAGAGATCCTTCTGGGCCAGCAGGGCGTCCGTAGGAATGCCCTTGAGCTTGTCACGGTCGCCCCGTTCCAGGTTGAACCGTATACCTTCGGTTCGCCCGAAGAGATGCTTGCGTATTGCGTCGAAGGTCTTCTCTTTCGCCCCGGCAAGAAACGCAACAAGCTTCGTTCGCTCTTCCTCATTGAGCGCGCGTTCCTCCCCCGTGGTTGTATCGAGGAGGCGCAGGTTGTTCACTTCCTGCAGGAGACGAAATCGCTGGGCCCGCCGATCAGCCCGCGGACAACGCGGCAGGCGCGGCTCAAGCTCACAACGCCCGATCACCGACGCCGGCCAGTACATCTCGCGCTGAAAGAACATGATCCGGTGAATCGCCGCTTTTCGTTCGGGCGTCAGAATGTCCGGATGGTGGGGTTGTTGGGCGGACCAGATCCTCTCGAACTCCTCAAGGTACATCTCCCGGCGCGTGTGGTGCCCGCGAACGCGAACGTGCGGGTCGCCGGCGCGGGTTTCCGCGAGGTATTCCCCGAGCGTCCGGTTGCCCATCTTGGCCGCAAGGTCGTTGATCTCGGCGAGCATGGCGGATGTTTCTTTTCGGCGGGCGCGGTCGGTTTTGCGGTTCGAGCGGAAGCCCCGGCGTTGATTGAGGTGCAGAAGCACGCGCCCGATTTCGTAAGGTTCAAGACGCTCGGAGAGGGCTCGCCGCCGGAGGGAGTATGGGCATGCCTTCTTGAACTCCGCGGTTTCCCAGGCCACGCGTTGCGCATCGTCCGGCGGCAGGAGGGCGCACGGAGGCAGCAGCCCGGCATCGACGAGGGCCCGGCGAAGCGCCCTCTTGCGGCGCGCTCGCCTCGCGATCTGTCGCCGCATTGCCCGGGCATTCCGGCGAGTCTCATTCTTCGAAAGCTCGGCGCCCTTGTTGTCGCGGTCCACCCCTTCAGGGAACACCCGGACACCGGCACCGACGATCTGTCCGGCCGATTCGTCGATAAGTGCCCACCCGATTGAATTCGGCCCCAAATCGAGGCCCAGCGTCAGCTCCGACATGTTCGACTCCTTTTTCTGTTCAACGTGCCCGCCGCCGGGGGTTGACAACGTGAGGGGAGTGTGTTATCAATACCCGCAGTGTAATCGACCCCGGTCTGCGGGTCTTTTCGCAACAAGATGAGCGAAAGCAAGATTCGCAGGCCACGCTCCACGGAGCGACCGCCGCAGCTCGCACAAACGACCTGCGGCCCTTTTTTTTCAGGGTGCCCTGGCCGAGGGGCGACACCTGCTCGGCACCGACACGGCAACGGCGGCATACGCTCGGACATATCCGTGTTCCTTCTCCGTCCTGCGCTCGTGACCGTGGCTCGGCGGACGCAGGTGGCTCTTCGGGCGGCAGCCGTGGCTGCCCCGCGTGTGCGCGTCGCGACACACCAAGGGTCGAGCTTGCGACAGGCGACGCATATCCTACCTTGCGGGGGCCGGTTTTGCTATAGTGCTTCAAAAAAAGATAGCCAAGAGGTGGCATGCCACCGCCGCCGTATCCTGTGCATCACAGGCGACACATCCGGCCGGTTTGTGTGGCGATGCCGCGTCTGCGATGTCGAACGGGCGGGCGTGCCCGGCCGCAATCGATCCCTGCGCCGAAGCAGCGCGGCTGTTCATTAAAAACGGCCAAAAGAAATTTTTGCACCCGTTACCAGCGCCTATGGTTCGGTGGCGGATGGAACTTGGCGGATATGCAGACTCGTTGGCCTGCGGGGCGATTCGTCGGGTGCGCGGCTGCTACAGGCAGGCTCAATACTATAACCTCCTTTCGTATATGATGTTAAATCAGATGCCGTCGGCACGGTAGCGCGGCGACAGCGGATCTGTGATAGCCGGCGGCCCGGTTTCGGAATCGCGGCGCTACCGGGGCCGTGACGGGGTGCTCGCCGCCAGCCACATACCGGGGCACTTGGCCGGGTCGCCCGGTCTCCGGACCTTCGCCGGGCCGGCTCAGGCGCGGTCGGCTGCGAGATATGCTCCTGGAAATGGCGGGCGGGGCGTCCGTTTCCCCGAAATGGGGCGGCCTCAATGTCGGGTCCGTCGGCGGCTGCCTTCGCGGGTCCGGCGCTTCTTCGCCGGGCCGTGACATCCGCCGGGCAGGGCGTATCATATTCCCCCATGGAACCCGGCACGAAAACCGTAACGGTGGAGCGGTCGGCGGCGGCGTTTGAGGCGGCCCGGCGGGTGCTGGCCGGCGGGGTCAACTCGCCGGTGCGGGCGTTCAAGGCGGTCGGCGGCGTGCCGCGTTTTATCGCGGCCGGCGAGGGGGCCACGCTGACGGATATCGATGGGAACGTCTATATCGACTACCTCGGGGCGTGGGGGCCGATGATCCTGGGCCACGCCGACGAGCGGGTCGAGGCGGCCGTCACCCGCGCCCTGGCGCGGGGCTGGTCGTTCGGGGCACCGACGGAACTCGAGACGCGTCTGGGCGAGCTGGTGACCAGCGCGTTTCCTTCGATCGAGCAGGTGCGGTTCGTCAACTCGGGCACCGAGGCGGTCATGAGCGCCATCCGCCTGGCGCGGGGCTTCACCGGGCGTGACATCCTTGTAAAGTGCGTCGGGTGCTATCACGGACACGTCGATGCGCTGCTGGTGCAGGCCGGCTCGGGCGCGGCGACGTTCGGCACGCCGTCGTCGGCGGGCGTGCCGGCGGCGGTGGCGGCGCAGACCATTGCGATCCCGTATAACGACGCGGCGGCGGCGCGGGAGGTCTTCGACCGGCACGGGGGAGCGATCGCGGCGATGATCGTCGAGCCGGTGGCGGCAAACATGGGGCTGGTGCCGCCGGCGCCGGGGTATCTGCAGGAGCTTCGGCGGCTGTGCGACGGGACGGGGGCGTTGCTGATCTTCGATGAGGTGATATCCGGTTTCCGTGTGGCGTTCGGCGGGGCGCAGGAGCTGTACGGGGTGCGGGCGGACATCACGTGTCTGGGCAAGATCATCGGGGGCGGTTTGCCCGTAGGAGCGTATGGGGCGCGGGCGGAGATCATGGCAAAGCTCGCGCCGGAGGGGCCGGTGTATCAGGCGGGGACGCTGGCGGGCAACCCGGCGGCGATGGCGGCGGGTACGGCGACGCTGGAGGCGCTGCGTGAGGACGGCGCGTACGGGCAGCTGGAGGCCCGCTCGGCGAAGCTGGCGGAGGGTCTGGCGGCGGCGGCGAAGGCGGCGGGCGTGGGCGTGTGTATCAACCGCGTGGGCAGCCTGCTGTGCGTATTCATGACGGCCGGGCCGGTGACCGATTACGCCTCGGCCAGCCGCAGCGACACGGCGGCGTACGCGAAGTATTTTCACGCGATGCTCGAGCGGGGCATATATCTGGCTCCGGCGCAGCTTGAATGTATGTTCGTGTCGCTGGCGCACACGGATGAGCACATCGAGCGGACGATCGCGGCGGCGGCGGCGGCCTTCGCGGAGGTTGCGGGGAAAGGAGGCGCGCCGAGGGGCGGGCCGGGACGCGAGCGTGGTGCATGAGGCGGTCTCCGGGAGGCCGCACTCCATAAGCGGTGCACGACGGGCAGCCGGGAGTGATGTATGGACGAATCGAAGGGGCCAGGCTCGATGCCGGCGGGCGAACCGGCGGACACGCCCGTCGCCGGGGGAGTCGCCGACGCGGCCGTGGCGCACGAGGCGGTGCCTGCGGTCATCCGGGCGGAGCCGCGGTCGGTCGCCGGAATCGTGATCTGGCTGCTCGTGCTGGTGGTCTGTTACGCGGGGGTGGTGGTGACGGCGGCACTGGCCGAGGCGCACCGCCGGGTGAGCCATGAGGAGAAGGGGCTGTTTGCCATGGCGTGCTCGCCGACGATGGGCGAAGGGGTGAGCTGCGATCAGGTCTTGCAGAGCCGATGGGCGTATCAGTGGATCCCGACGAGCCTGGCGGTTGCGCGGCAGTGGCTGCTGGATCAGGAGGCGGCGATGCGGGGCTCGCCGCCGCCGGCGAGGGGCACGGCGGGCTGGGCGCGGATGCCGGTGGCCTGGCTGGGGCTGGCGTATTTCGCGGCGGTCGGGACGTGGTTTCTGTTCGTGGGGCAGCCGTCCTATTCGCGCCGGTTCCTGCACCTGTTGCCGCTGGTGGTGATCGGGGTGGCGCTGATCGGCTCGGCGCGCTTCATGTATCTGCTGTTGTTCCGGTTGCCGGCGATCTGCCCGTTGTGCGTGGCGACGCACGCGTTGAATCTGCTGCTTTTCATCGGGGCCGTTCTGTTGTGGCCGAAGCGGCCGCGTGAGGCGCCCGGCGTGGTGTATACACCGCGGCCGTCGTGGAAGCAGGCGGTGACGACGCTGGTGCTGGTGTGGTTTGTCGTGCAGGTGGTGCTGGTGAATCAGGCGGCCCTGCAGTCGGGCAGCGAGGTGGCGGCCTATCAGGCGAAGCTCAACGAGTACGAATCGAACCGGCGGGTGCAGTGGGAGCTGGCGAAGGAGCGGCTGACCCACGAGAAGAAGTACGAGATTCCCGTCGACGCGGACGATCCGATCCTCGGGCCGGCCGGCGCGAAGCGGACGCTCGTCCTGTTCAGCGATTTCCAGTGTCCGGGGTGCAAGGTGCTGCACGATCAGATTCTGGCGATCTGGCCGGAGCTGGAACGGATCGCCGCGCCGTACGGCGGGATCCGGCTGGTGTACAAGCATTATCCGCTGTACACGCGGTGCAACCCGCGTGCCGGGACGAACCTGCACGCGTATTCGTGCGATGCGGCGAAGGCAGCGGAGGCGGCGCGGATCGTCGGGGGGGCGGAGGCGTTCTGGAAGATGGGTGAGCTGCTGTATCAGAATCAGCAGGACCTCGACCTGGCGCCGTATGCGAAGTTCGCGCGGCAGCTCGGGCTGGATGTGGAGGCGTTCGAGCGGGCGCGGCAATCGACGGAGGCGGCCGAGCGTGTGGCCCGCCACGTGAAGGAGGGGGCGGCGGCGGAGATGAGTTCCACGCCGGGTCTGTATCTGGACGGCGTGCGGGTTACGGAGATCGGGCGGAGCGGGCCGAGCATCTGGCGGTATGTTCTGTCGTTGCCGGAGTGGCCGCCGACGGAGGCGGCGCTGAGCATGCCTGCGGGGGGGGCCGTGCGGCCACGGCCGGCCGTGCCGACGAGCACCACGGCCCCGGCGGGGGCTGGAAACCGGGGGCCCGGCGGGGCCTCGCGAGGAAACCGCGGATGAAACCGAACGCGATGCGGCGTGTGGTGTGGTTGCTGGTGCTGCTCGTCTGCGCCGCCGGCGCGGGGCTGAGCTTCGAGTTGTCGCAACACCATATCCGGGGGGGCTTCGGGCCGGATTCGCTGTTCGCGCGGATGTGCGAGGAGGGTACGGCGAGCTGCGATGAGGTGGTCAGAAGCCCGTGGGGGACGTTCGGGGGGATTCCGACGGCGGTGTGGGGGCTGATGTATTTCACGGGCGTCGGCCTGTGGTATCTGCTGGCCGGGCTGCCGAACCGGGCCGGTCGGGGGTGGCAACTGTTGCCGATCGGCGGGACGCTGGCGGGTCTGGCCGTCGCCGCGTGGCTCGACTACGTCATGTTCGCCAGGCTGCCGTCGTGGTGCCCGCTGTGTTTCGGGACGCACATCGCGTCGCTGCTGATCTTTGTGGGGTCGCTGCTGCTGTGGCCGCGCAAGCGGGCGGCTCCGGCGGGCGAGGAGCCGTCGGCGGGCAGCGAGCCGGCCGAGCGGGCGGTGTCGCCCGGGGTGGGCCGCGTCATGGCGACATGCGCGGCGATCCTGATTGCGGCGTTGGCCGTCCATCAGAACTTCATGAATCGCCACCACCGCGCCGAGGAGAAGAAGGCCAAGGAGATGCTCAAGGAGTGGGCGTCGTCGTTGCCGCGGCAGGGGCAGGGGCCGATCGCGGCGGCGCTGGCCGTGCAGCCGGATGATGCGGTCTGGGGCGACCCGAGGGCGCCGGATACGGTCGTGGTGTTCAGCGATTTTGAGTGCCCGGTGTGCGGGGGGTTCGCGGCGTTCTGGCGGAAGGAGGTGGAGCCGTACGCGGCCGGCAGGGTGCGGCTGGTGTTCCATTACTTTCCGATGAACACGGGGTGCAATCCGGCGGTGAATAGGACGCTGCACGAGCGGTCGTGCGAGGCGGCCGCCATCGCGGAGGCGGCGCGGCTGCAGGGCGGCAACGACGCGTTCTGGAAGATGCACGATGAGCTGTTCATCAACCAGCTTCGCGGGAAGAAGCGGCTCTCGCCGGAGGAACTGGCGAGGAAGGTCGGCCTGGATCCGGTGCGTCTCGAGAAGGACCGTAACAGCCCGCCGGTGCGCGATCGTATCGCGCGGGACATCGAGCGGGCGAGGCAGGTGGGCGTGAAGGGCACGCCGGCCGTGTTCCTGAACGGGCGGCTCGTGCAGACCTCTGCGGGGGACCCGGTGTGGCAGAGCTTTCTGGAGTCGCTCCACGCCGGCTCGCCCGCGACGTCACCGGCGCAGGCGGGGGACTGCGGGGAGCTGCGTGCCGCGCTGGCGGAGTGTCAGGCGAGGCTCCGGGAGCACGTCGAGTCCGGCACGTCCGTGACGGAGGTCGAGCGCTCCCGGCCGCGGACGCTGGCGTTGCGTTCGGACGATCCCTCGAAGGGGAACCCGAAGGCCCGGGCGGTGGTGGTGGTGTTCGCGGATTTCGAGAGCCCGCGTTGCCGGGAGTTTGCGACGTACTGGCGCGATCGCGTCGAACCGCACGTGTTGAACCGGACGCGTCTGGTGTTCCGGCACTTCCCGATGAATACGGACTGCAACCCGGTGGTCTCGCGGACGGCGTATGCCGATTCGTGCCGGTCGGCGGCGGCGGCCGAGGCGGCGCGCCTCCAGGGCGGCAACGAAGCCTTCTGGAGGATGTATGACGAGCTGTTCGAGAACCAGGTCCGCCGGCCGATGCTCTCCTACGCGGAGCTGGCGAGACGGATCGGCCTCGATGCGGCGCGGCTCGAACGGGACATGAACAGCGCGGCGGTTCGCGATCGGATCCAGCAGGACATCTCCTTCGCGCAACAGGCGGAGGTGAGCGACGTCCCGACCGTGTTTCTGAACGGGCGGATCATCGGGGCGTGGGGGCGTGATGAGCTCTGGCAGTACTTCCTGCGGTTTCCACCCGATCCGAAGCCGGCGACGGCGTCCGCGCCGGCGCGGTAGCGTCGGGGGGGCGGCTTCGCGTGTCGGCGCCGGCGGGGCGGATGTGGTAGAATGACGGGGGGCCGGGCGTGAGGCGGCGGGCGGTGCGCGCCGCCGTAATGCGGCTCCGGTGGCCTGTCATGAAAAAAGGCATCTACGCATTTTCCGGCGACCCGATCACCTACGGTCATCTGCACGTGATCGAGAAGGCGGTTCCGCATTATGAGCGGCTGTATGTGGCGATCGGGGAGAACCC
This sequence comes from uncultured Planctomycetales bacterium, assembly GCA_964653435.1. Lineage (GTDB taxonomy): Bacteria > Planctomycetota > Phycisphaerae > UBA1845 > PWPN01 > CAZMVY01. Next base: position 39,245 of record CAZZFA010000047.1, read on the forward strand.
GGACAAGCGCTACCTCTTTACGCTGGAGGAGCGGGTAGACATGGCGCGCCGGGTGCTGGCGCATCTGCCGAGCGTGCATGTGTGCAGCTTCCGCGGGCTGCTGGTGGATTTTGCCTACGAGCACTGTATCGACGAGATCGTCCGCGGGTTGCGCGACAACACGGACATGGAGTACGAGGTCCGGGTCAAGAGCATCAACGACTCGCAGCGCCTCGGCGTTTCGACGGTCTTCTTCCCCTGCGACGACAACAAGGCCCACATCTCGAGCAGCGCCGTCAAGGCCCTGCAGCGCGAGCAGGGGCTCATTCATGAGTACGTTCCGCTTTACGTGAAGCAGAAGCTCGAGGAGAAGATCAGCGGGCAGTTCATCGTCGGGCTGACCGGCGGGATCGCGACGGGCAAGTCGCGGTTCGCCTCGCTCCTGGGGGAGCAGGCGGGGCGGCGGGGCATTGCGTTTCATCACATCGACCTCGACCGGCTCGTGCATTACATCCTGGGGCCCAGCCCGGAGCCGCGGTACCGGCTGTGCCGGGAGCAACTGGTGGAGCGGTTCGGGCCGGAGGTTGCGCTGCCCGATGGCGGGATCAATCGCCGGCGGCTCGGCCAGATCGTCTTCGCGGATCCGGCGGAGATGAAGAAACTGGATGAGGTGATCTACGAGCCGATCATGCTGAAGCTGCGGCGGGAACTGTACGGCCGTCGCGGGCTGATCCTGCTGGAGGCGGCGCTGCTGGCGGACAAGGATTACCTCTATCTGTGCAACAACAACGTGATCGTCGTGACGGCCCGCTCGGAGGTCCAGACGGCGCGCCTCCTCGCCCGCGACGGTTCCGACCCGCGCGGCCCGCTCACGCCGGAGCAGGCGATGCGCCGGGTACGCTCCCAGTGGTCCAACGAGGAGAAGCTGGCTCGGATCCGTGCCCGCCAGGAGCGCGACCACCAGGGGTTCCTGGTTCACGTCGAGAACAACTCGGACACGCCGCTGGACGCCGAGGCCGCCCGTGCCATGGACGAGGTTGTCGCGGCGTTCCCGGCGCTGGGGGGCCTCACGGCCGCTCGTTCGAACACGACCACGAAGGCCTCGCCCGTGGAATCGGCCGGGCCGCGGTAGATCTCCCGCCAGCGCGGATCCGCGCGGAGCGCATCGAGTTGCAGATTGAAGTCGGGCGAGGGGCCGTAGCGCCGTTCCCATACAAGGATTGAGCCGACCGGCGCGGCGCGGAGGTCCTCGTACAACGGCCAGTGCCGCGCGGGATACCAGCGGCCCGCGAAGTAATAGCTCCAGTCGCTTGTCGAGTAGAAGCCGCGGTCCGGAAGACCTCGCTCGCGCAAGACCGCGACCACATCAGCGATCATCCCCTCGCGCGGGCGAAGCCGGTGCGGCCACGCCGCTCGCGCGGCCGGGCCGAGCATTGCGACGGCAACGACCAAGGTCACATTTCGTAGCGCCAGGTGGCGACCCACGGTGACGCCACGGCCGTCCACCGAAAGCCATCGTGCCCAGAGGTATAACCCGAGTACGAACAGGATCGCCCCGCCGCGGAACCACCACCAGTACGGCGTGATCGACGGAATCGGGTTGACGGCCTGCTCGATCTCGGCGCATGCCCAGAGGCCGAGAGCAGCCAGTATCCACAATCGCGCCGCACCGCGCGTTTCTGGGGCATCCTTCCGCAACCACTGACGGGCATCGGCATCGGGTCGGCGAGCTGTCGCGCGGACACCCTTGGGCCATACGAGCTTGTTTGCGCCGGCCAGGGCGCCGATCGCGACCCACGGCGCGACCGGCACGAGGAACCGGGCGTAGCCGCCGGTGGCGTACGCTTGGAGCATGTAGAGGACCGTTTCGGCGGCCACATACACGATTACGCCGAGCAGCAGTGGTCGGGCGCGCCGGAGGGGCCACAACGCGCGGCAGCCGACGACAAACAGCGTTGCCGCCACAGGCCCGGCCATCACGACGAATCGCATGATGAACGTGAGCGGCGTGCCCCGCCCGTAATGCACGGCCCCGACCGGGTGCGAGAAGATCTCGCCCGGTAGATAGCCGAAGGCGAGCCGGGTGACCGCGTTGTAGACGATCGGCGCCCAGAGCAGCAGGGCGAAGGCCGGCCCGCACGCGGAGAGGATCCGTCGTCTCGCCGTCAATCGCGGACGCGGCGCGGGCGGCCCTTCTCCCTGATCCGCAGACCGCAACGCACAATCGCCCCAGATAGCCCAGGCCCAGACCGGCAGGAGAATGACGGCCTCGTGGCGCGTCACGAATACAAGGGAGAAAACTGCCGCGGAGAGTCGCGGGCGCCCGGCGAGCAGCGCCCATGTCGCCAGCGCCAGGTACGTCGCCGCAGCCGTCTCCGTCAGCGTGGTGGTCGCGAGGTGCAGAAACAGGGGGAGTGCATAGAGCAGGGGTATGGCCCACGCCGCCCGCCGCAGACCCAGCGCCCGCGCGGAGCGAAACGTGGCCCACGCCGTCAGTCCTGACAGCACGACAGAGACGAGGCGGCATGCCCACCAGCCGAGTTGTGCCGGCAGTGCGTACAGGAGGGTGAAGCCCGGCCGGCCCCAGGTGTGCGTAAGGTACTGCGGGTCGTAGCGTGTCCAGCGGGCGAAGAGGTAGTGCTTCAGGTCGTCGTCGTGATAGGCGCCGTTCGAGGCCAGCGCGATGACCGCCGTCGCCGCCACGCATCCGGCGAGCCACAGGCCCGCCGTTCGCCGCCCCGAATCCTGAGTGAGGGTCTCGGTCCCGCTCTCGCTCATCGCCGCCGGATTAGACGCCCCCCGCGCGCCCCCCCCCCCCCCCCCGTCCCCCCAACCCCCC
>CAZZFA010000048.1:0-41690 GCA_964653435.1 uncultured Planctomycetales bacterium
TGCTGTCGACCACCATGACGACGTTCCACCCGTCGTACACGAACCGCCGGTCGCTCGCCAGGATCCAGGCGCCGGCGGTGCGGCTGTACACCTTCTTCTGCGCCCACCGGCCCATGTAATCGTACGCGAACTCGAGCTTCCTGGAAACGTCGCCCACCGGCGTCACGGGCTCGACCCGGATCAGCCGGTTCTCGCCGTCCCAGGCGCACGTCCAGGCACCGTCCGGCGTGGCGCAGTTCGAGATCGGCTTGCCGTCCTGGATCAGGTTGCCGTCCAGGTCGTGGCTCAACGTCAGCGCGGGATCAAGAACGAACCCGCCCCGTTTTCCGATGCCGGTTCAGAACGTGGTACACCACGTCCGCTTGGATCGCTCGACCGGTCCGAGGCATGCATGCGAGCGCAACCGACCGCGAGGCGACCGTCAATAATCAGTGCTGTCCCTTTTTCCTCGCGCCCGCGAGAGCCTCAGCGCGTCTTGGATCGATCCCGCAAGTGCGCGCAAGGACAGTGCGTCCCAGTCTTGAACCACCACCCAGGGAATCCCGTGTTTGCAGAGCAGGTCGCCCAGTTCCTCGCGGAAAATTTCCATCGCCGGATCAGAGAGCCCGATAGCTCGAGAGATAGCTTGGAGTTCATGACCGAACCGATCATCGGGGCGAAGCTGACGGGGATCCACATCCAGGTGTTTAGCCAGGTACTCAAGCGCGACGATGACTACACGTCGCTCTTCAACTCCCAACACGCCCATCGCGTCCAGAAGCTCGTCGAGACCCATCAAGGGCCTGCGTTTCAATCGACGGCTTCTGCGCAGTTGCGCCGCTACCACCGTTCCCAGAACCACCCCGATGCCGCCGGCGATAGCGAGCGCAATCAGCATCCACAGCACCCCGACCTACCAGCACTCTTTCGCACAGTACACCTCAATGCCCGCCTCCATCCAGCCGAGCACAATGCCAGCGGCCGCCGCTCCAGATCTTCCCACCGCCGTACAGATCCTTGCAACCCGTTTGCCCGTATTGAGACCAAGACGATTCAGGACGGAGTTCAGCTGACGCATGGCCGACGTGTACTCCTCCTGCCCCGGAATGGTCGCGCCCTTCGGTACGGGGCACGAAACCGCGCAACCCCCCAATGCGGCAAGCGCGGCAACAGCGTTCCACAGGTCGTCGTTGATATCCCCGATGCAGTTCCCGACGCATTCAAGATAATCCAGTATGCCCTCGCCGAGTGGATCGACCGTGTTTGGACCAAGGTTACGACAAAAGGCTTGCAGGTTGAATCCGCCGCGTTCGCCAATCGGATCTCTGCTCAGCCATCTTCCCAGCCGCGGGCTGTAGTAGCGGTAGCCGTAGTAGTACGACTCGTGGCCGGTGCCCGGCTCCGTGTCGCACCACTTCGTGCTGAAGCGGAACGGGTTGGCGGCGGCGTAAGCGCCCTCCGCGACGAGCATGGTGCCGTACGGGTCGTATTCGTAGCGGGCGGCGATGCCCTGATCGCTCGCGCTGAGGATCTGCCCGACATTCCCGTTGCCGTCGTAGAAGAACCAGTACGACGGGCTGCCTTCCGCCGCCGTCTCCTCGACCGCCAGCAGCCCGCCGATCCCCCCGGCGCCGTGGATGCCGGCCGAACCCGATTCACCACGCAGACCACCGAGACCACTGAGATCCAAGCCCCAGGTGTACTTCTGCTGCGGCGTGCCGCTGCTGTCGACCACCATGACGACGTTCCACCCGTCGTAGACGAACCGCCGGTCCTCCGCCGGCGCGGTGTTCCAAGCCGACATGCCGGTGTCCCCCGTGAACACCTGATTGTGCACCCGCCGACACATGGAATCATACTCGAAAACGAGCTTCCTGTCGTCGCCGGTCGTCGGATTCACCCGGACGACGGTCTTGAGCCGGCTTTCGGCGTCCCGCGTTGTATGTGTACGTCCGGGTGTATGTGTACGTCCCTGTGTACGTCCCGTCGGCCGTCAGGTTGCCGTCGGCATCGTGGCTCGCCGCTGCGCGGTCGCGGGCCCTGCATGGCTCGTCGGATCCGCCCGGACGACGATCTTGAGCGAATCGCCACGCAATAGCGCGGCCTACCCGACTCGGCCGGCACAGCCCGGCAGACCGCCGCCGCGCGCGTTCGCCCTCTTGTCCCCGCGCCGCGCGCGGGGCGAAACGACCTGGCTGCCGCGCTTGTGGGTCGGCATGTGATTCAATATCCTTTCTCATCATGGCTTCGCCGAAGAAGGTGACACTCTCCGCGCTGGCCGCCCGGAAGCGGGCCGGCGAGAAGTTCGCCGTGCTTACGTGCTACGACTTCCCGACCGCGCAGATCATGTTCGAGGCCGGCGTGGACGTGCTGCTCGTCGGCGACACGGTGGCCGAGGTCGTCCTGGGGTATCCCCAGACCCGCTCGGTCAGCATGGATTTCATGATCGAGGTGGCGGCGGCCGTGCGCCGGGGAGCGCCCGACGGCTTCGTCATCGGCGACATGCCGTACGCCTCCGGCTATCACGAAAGTCCCGATGCCGGCGTCGCGGCGGCCCGGCGGTTCGTCGAGGAGGCCGGCTGCGACATCGTCAAGGTGGAGATGAACCAGCGGCAACTGCCGGTGCTGGAGGCCCTGCGGCGCGCGGGGATCCCCGTGATGCCGCACATCGGGCTTCGGCCTCAGCGGCTGGCCGAGTCGGGCGGATACCGGGCGCAGGCCAAGGACGCGGATTCGGCGCTGGCGCTGATGGAAGAGGCGCGGCTGATGGAGGAGGCCGGCGCGTCAATGCTCCTGCTCGAGGCCGTGGCGAGCGAGGTCAGCGCGGAGATCTGCTCGCGGACGAAGCTGCCGGTGATCGGCTGCGTCGCCGGTCCGGCGTGCGACGGCACGGTGGTCGTGCTGCATGACATGCTCGGCTGGGGCGGGGGCCACCCGCCGCGGTCCGTGAAGCGATATGCCGAGCTACGCCCTCTGCTGGCGACCGCGTTCGCCGCCTACGCCGCGGACGTGCGTGCCGGGCGCTTCCCGGCCGCGGAAAACTCGATCCGCATGGCGAAGGGACAGTACGAGGAACTGCGGGCGCGGCTCGATGCCGCTTCGGCAGCGAAGAAAGGCGAGAGCGCGACAGGGCGAGAAAACGAGCCATAGGCGGCAGGAAAGTCCCGCCGTCTTGCCTTCGGGTCTTGAGGCCTTTGATGCGGGTTTCGATCGTCGTTCCATGCTACAACGAGGAGCAGGGCCTCGCGGAGCTTCACCGCCGGCTCTCCGCCGTCTGCGCGACGATCGACGGGGAATACGAAATCCTCCTCGTGGACGACGGCAGCCGCGACAGGACGGCCGAGGTCATTCGCCGGCTCGCCGCGTCCGATCCTCATGTCCGCGGGGTAAGCCTTTCCCGGAACTTCGGGCATCAGGCGGCCCTGTCGGCCGGCATCGATCATGCCACCGGCGACGCCGTGGTCGTCATGGACGCCGACCTGCAGCACCCGCCGGAGCTGATTCCGCGATTCATCGAGAAGTGGCGAGAGGGCGCCGATATCGTCTATGCCTATCGCGAGGGCCGGCGGCCCCGGCTGGGCTACCGGATCATCAACGCATTGATGCAGGTACAGGTACCGGCCGAGGCGGCGGACTTCCGCCTGATGGACCGCCGCGTCGTCGATGCATTCCGCCAGATGCCCGAGCGGTCCCGCTTCATCCGCGGCATGATGAGCTGGCTGGGCTTCCGGCAGACGGGCATCGGCTATCAGGATCAGTCCCGCTTCGCCGGCGAGCGATCGTACACGATCCGCCAGACGCTGCGAATGGCCCTGAACGCCGTCCTGTCGTTCTCGCACGTGCCTCTGCGGATCGCCTCTCTGCTGGGCCTTGTGACACTGCTGCTGGGCCTTGCCTACGCCGTCTTCATCCTGCACGCCTGGTGGACGGGCAAGGGAATCGAGCGCGGCTGGACGGGCATCATGATGACGGTGCTGGTGCTTGGCGGCGTGCAACTGATCTGCCTGGGAATCATCGCGGAGTATCTCGGCCGGGTGTATGAGGAAGTCAAGCGGCGCCCGCTCTATGTGGTCCGCGAACGGGTCGGCTTCCCGGCCCGGCCGGACGACTCTGCTGCCCCTGTGCCGGGCGGGGCGCCGGCCGCTGCATCCGATCCGATCAACCGACCATGACGCTCAGCCGCCGCAGGCGACACATCCTGTGCGTGTTGATGGTGATGGGGCTGCCGCCGGCAGTGCTGGCCGGGGCGTGGCGTCTCGGCGGCGTATCCGCGCTGGAAGACGATCTGATCTACTACCTGCCGACCCGGGCGTTCATCGGCGAGGCTGTCCGTAGCGGCTCGTGGCCGCTCTGGAATCCGTTCGTCGCCCTCGGCACGTCGGTTGCCGCCGACCCGCAGGCGGGGCTCTGGTATCCGCCCGGTCTCCTGTTCGCGGTCCTGCCGATCCTCTGGGCATACCCGGTCACGTTGTGCCTTCACTTCTCGCTGGCCGGCGGCGGGATGTATCGCTTTCTGCGGGCAATGGGCCGCGACTGGCGGGCGGCAATCTTCGGAGCCGTCGCGTTCGAGTTCTGCGGCTTTCTCGTCGCGCACCGGGCGCACCTGACGATCCTCGAAGCCGCGGCATGGCTGCCGTGGATGTCGTACGCCTGGCATCGCTTCGCCGTTATGGGGCGGCGCGCGCACTTCGTGCTGGCCGCGGCGTGCCTGGGCATGCAGACGCTCGTACAGCACATGCAGATCACGCTGATCGGCGGCGCGATCCTCACCGCCTACGTCGTGGCGATCCTCCGGCCGCTTCGCCGGTCGCTCGCGTGGGAATACCCGGCCGGGCTGATCCTCGGCGGAATGATCGGGGCGGTGCAACTGATCCCGACGCTTGCCGCCTTCACCGGGTCCGGCCGCAGCGCACCGGCGTACTACCTGTTCGTCGAGAACTCCTACGTTCCCACGTCGTTCTTCCTGTGGCTGTTCCCATTCCTTTTCGGCACGCGGACGCCGAACTTCTACGATCAGCCGTGGTGGGGCTGGTCGCATCTCTGCGAGCAGGCGACATACACGTCGATCGGCGTGCTCCTCCTTGCCGTCGGCTCGCTTGCGTGGTGGCGGCGGGATCGGCAGGTGCGATTCTGGTCGGTGGCGGCCCTGGTCAGCATGGTCCTCGCGCTCGGACAGTTCACGCCGCTGGCCCGCGTGCTCTTTCATGTGCCGATTCTGCAATCCTTCCGCGTGCCCGCGCGGTGGGTGCTGGGACTCGATCTGGCCGTCGTCGTGCTCGCCGCCGCAGCGCTCGACGCCCTCATACGCGGCGACGCCGATTCGCAGCCTGCCCGCCGATGGCTGCGGCTCGTCATCAGGCGACTGCTGCCCGCGGCGGCGGCGGCATGCCTGCTGTGCATGCTTCTCGCGCGGGAGTCCGCCGGCTACCTCTTCGATGAGCGAATCGCGGCGGCCGTGGCCGCGGCAATCCGACCCGGCAATCCGGCGATCTGGGTGCCGCTGGTCCTGATGGCCGCCACGGCCATCGCGCTGTCCAACGTCCTGCGGGGAACGCCCGATGCGCCTTATGCGGCACGCCCCCTGCCGCTGGGCATTCTCTTCGCCGTCGTCACGGTTGACCTCGCCAGTTTCGCCGGGTTCGTGGATGTGGACATGAGGGAGTACCCCTGCGCCCGCGCCCTGGTCGACCCGCCGCCTCTGGCACGCGAGCTTCTCCGCCGTTCGGACGCGCCGGGCGAACGGCTCTGGGTGCCGCGGATCCGTGCGGATTATGCCCGCCCCGTTGAGGTTCTCTGGCCGCAACTGAACGTGCTGCATCGCATCCCGGTTCTCAACGGATACGGTCCCATGTGGCCGGCCGAGAACCGGGCACTGCTTCATTTCATGCCGTGGGGCGCCGCACAGGATGCGCTCGGTCTGCTCTGGAACCCGAAACTCCTCCGATCGCTGGGCGTCCGATGGCTCGCCGCGCGTTCGGAGCAGGAGCGCGAGCTGATGTCGCTGGCCATGGCAGGCCCGCCCCACATGGACGCCGTGCGACCGTGCGGAGACGGCGGCGAGGTAGCGCTGCGCGGCCGTGCCTGGCGCGTGCCGGTGTCGATCTCCACGCCCGGCGTCTACGCAGTCGAGTTTCGCGCCGTCCCCGGCCGGCGCAACCACGATCGCTGGTACCTCTGGCTTGCCTCCGGCTCCGAAGAGAAGATCGGAGATGTGCTGTGGTACGAGCCGGCCGACTTCATCTTCGGACCGCGAATGGTGCGAGGCTTCTTCGTCTGCACCGAAGCAGCTCCCGGCGCGCAGCTTTGCGCGTACGGTGAGCCCCGGTGCGAAGTGACATTGTCCGATGTGCGCTTCGGACGCGTGGCAGACTGGCCCCCCGGCCCGCCGGTCGCGGGGCCCTATCGCCAAGTGGCTGCGCTGCCCGACGGCGTCGTGCTCTACGAACTTCGCGGCGCGCGCCCCCGCTATGCATGGGCCGACGCGGACGCAGACGGCGAATCCCTGACCCGCGTTATCGAAGAGCTTCAGTTCCGCCCGGATACGGCGAGCCTCCCGGCCGACGCGCGATCACAGGATCCAGCCACCCGGCTGGGCGAGGGGGCGGGAAGCATCCGGGCCGTCGAGGAGGATTTTACCCACATTGTCCTCGACGTATTTAACAATAGTACAGCCACGCTTGTATTCAACGAGGCTTTCGACCCCGGCTGGCGAGCCAGTATCGACGGTCAGCCGGCCAGGATCGTACGGGCCGCTGCGGTCGTGCAAGCCGTCCGCGTACCGGCGGGCCGGCATCGGATTGAGTTCTCGTATCGGCCGGTCGGCCTCTCGGCGGGGTTGACGTTCTCGGGGCTGGGGCTGCTGGCGACGGCGGCATACGGACTGTTGAACCGTCGGCGGACGCCGACGTAGAAAGGGCGTGCAACCGTTTGTGCATCAAGACCGAAAAAGCTATAGAAGACCAATCTAGCAGGAGGTTTCTGCAATGGCCGTCACGGAACGTAAGCGATCCTCGGTAGCTATCGTGGTGCTCGTACTAGCGGTGCTCGGCCTTGCCTTTCACCAGCAGATCGTCGGCGGGCTGGCATACGCCGTCGAGAAGGGCAGGATTCAGGCCAACAGCGAGGAACTCGCCAAGGTCGAGGCGATCTCGAACGTGTTCCGCATGGTGGCCAAGGCGGTACGTCCGAGCGTCGTGCGGATCGTGACGAAACGGGCGCCGAAGGCCTCGCCCCTTCAGGATCTGCCCGAACCGCTCCGCGAGTTCTTCCGGCAGCGTGGGGGACCGGAGATGCCCGAGCCGCAACCGGAAGGCGGTCTGGGCAGCGGCGTCATCATCGATGCCGACAAGGGCTATGTGCTCACGAACAACCACGTCGTCGGCGGCGCCAAGCAGATCGAGGTCTACCTTGCCGACGGGCGCCGGATGACGGGCAAGCTCCTGGGGGCCGACGACAAGACGGACCTGGCCCTCGTGGAGATCAAGCCCGAGCGGCTCCATGCCGCCAAGCTCGGCGACAGTGATGCGGTGGAAGTGGGCGACTGGGTCCTCGCCATCGGCGCCCCCTTCGGCCTTGAGCAAACGGTCAGCCAGGGCATCGTCTCCGCCAAAGGCCGCAGCAACGTGGGCATCGTCGATTACGAAGACTTCATTCAGACCGATGCGGCGATCAACCCGGGCAACAGCGGCGGGCCCCTGGTAAACCTGCGCGGCGAGGTGATCGGCATCAATACGGCGATCGCCACGAACCCCATGGTCGCCGGATACATGGGCATCGGCTTTGCCATTCCAAGCAAGATGGTGAAGGAAATCCTGCCGGATCTCGCAGAGGGCCGCAAGATCGTCCGCGGCTATCTGGGCGTGTCGATCCGCAGTCTGCGTCAGGATCCGGACCTCGCCGCGAACTTCGGCCTGAAGGAGCCGACCGGGGCGCTCGTGGAAGAGGTGATGCCGAACACGCCGGCGTCCAAGGCGGGGCTGAAGGTGGAAGACATCATCCTCGAATACAACGGCAAACCGGTGCAAGACAATGCGGAGCTGACGGCGCTGGTTGCCGGCACGAAACCCGGCACGAAGGTCAAGCTGACCGTCTGGCGCGACAAGAAGAAGATCCAGTTGGAGGCCCAGATCGCCGCGCAGCCCAAGGGATTCTCACCGAGGGCATGGCTCCGCGGGCAGCGGACCCCGACCGAGGCCCCGGGGCAGACGGTCGAACTGGAGTCGCTGGGGCTGACGGTTGCCGAGCTCACGCCCGAGCTCGCGAAGAAGTACGACTATTCCGACGAGGCCAAGGGCGTCATCGTCACGGCGGTAGACCCCTACGGCGAGGCTGCGGCCGCCCAGATCCGCGTGGGTGATCTGATCGTGGCCGCTCAGGGCAAGGAAGTGAACACTCCGCAGGAGTTTGAGGAGATAGCCACGCCCGAAGCCCTGAAGAAGGGCATTCGCGTTCGGGTGAAGAACAAGCTGGGCAGCCACACGGTGTTCCTCCAGGTGGAGAACAACGACAAGGAAAAGGACAAGGACGAATAGCCGCCGCCGCATCGCCTGCGGCGACGCCCGAAAGCGAGAAGCCGCGGCGCAGGTTTCGCCGGAAACTCAACGGGGGTGCGTCTGGCCCGCCGGACAAGGCGTGCAGGAGACGCACCCCCGTTTGCTGTTTGCCCTTCCGGCCGTGGTCCATGCCGCCGTCGGCTGCGGGCCGAGTCCGCCGCGACGGCGCGCGGGCGGATCGTATGCGAACCGCCGGTCGGCCGCCGCGCGGTATCTCGCCCGGCGCGCACGGCTTGCTTGTCGAGCACCGTGCGGGTAGAATTGGATCTTTGAACTTGGGCTCGTGCCACCCATTCGCCGTCCGGGGGTCTCCCGGGCATCGAACACCGGAAAGATAATCGGCATGACGAGAGCGGACATTCGGAATATCGCCATCATCGCCCATGTGGACCACGGCAAGACCACGCTGGTGGACCAGATGCTGCGCCAGTGCGGCCAGTTCCGCGATTCGCAGCTTAAGGGCGAGCGAATCCTCGACTCGAACGATCTCGAACGCGAACGCGGCATCACGATCCTCGCCAAGAACATCGCGATCCGATACCGCGACACGAAAATCAACCTGATCGACACGCCCGGCCACGCGGATTTCGGCGGCGAGGTGGAGCGCGTCCTGAAGATGGCCGACGGATGCCTGCTGCTGGTCGATGCCTTCGAGGGCCCGATGCCCCAGACGCGATTCGTGCTTCGCAAGGCGTTCGAGTACGGCCTCCGTCCGCTGGTCGTGATCAACAAGATCGACCGCCCCGACGCCCGGCCGGCCGACGTCCTGGACGAGGTGATCGACCTGTTCATCGAACTCGGCGCCGACGAGCACACCCTGGAGTTCCCGACGATCTACGCCTCGGCAACCGAGGGGTATGCGACACTCGACCCGGCCCGGCGGACCGACAACATCCAGGTGCTTTTCGAAGCTATTCTGGCCCACGTGAGGCCGCCGAATGATGATCCGACCGCCCCGCTCCAGATGCTCATCACCGCGCTGGACTACAGCGACTATGTCGGCCGCATCGGCATCGGCCGGGTCTTCGCCGGCCGGCTGCGGGCGGGTCAGCAGGCGGCGATCATCCATCCCGGCGGCACCGAGGTCATCGAGCAGGTGGCGGAGGTGCACGTCTTTGACGGCCTCGGCCGTCAGAAGGTGGACGAGGTCGTCGCCGGCGACATCTGCGCGGTCGTCGGTATCGAATCGGTCGACATCGGCACCACGATCGCCGACCCGGAAAACCCGATGCCCCTTCCGCTCATCGTCATCGACGAACCCACGCTGCACATGACGTTCCGTGTGAACGACTCGCCGTTCGCCGGGCGGTCCGGGCGCTACCTGACGAGCCGGCACCTCCGCGACCGCCTCGAGAAGGAGCTGCAATCCAACGTCGCCCTCCGCGTCGAACCGGGCCGCACACCGGAGGAGTTCAACGTATCCGGGCGCGGGCTCCTGCACCTGTCCGTGCTGATCGAGAACATGCGGCGCGAGGGCTACGAGCTGGCCGTCGGCAAACCCAAGGTCATCTTCCACGAAAAAGACGGCAAACGGACCGAACCCATCGAGTTCTGCGTGATCGACGTCCCGCCGCAGAACGTCGGCCCGGTCATGGAGCTGATGGGCAGCCGGCGCGGCATCTGCACGGCCATGGATACCCGCGGGGAGTACACGCACATTGAGTTCACCATACCCGCCCGCGGTCTGATCGGCCTGCGGAACCGGCTGATGACGGCCACGAACGGCACGGCCATCATGCACCACAACTTCCACGAGTACGGGCCGTTTCGCGGCCCCATCCCCGGCCGCGCGAACGGGGTGCTCATTGCCAGCGAATCGGGGCAGGTCACCCCGTACGCCCTTGACGGGCTCGCCGACCGCGGCACGATGTTCGTAAAGCCCACCGAGCAGGTTTACGCCGGCCAGGTCGTCGGCGAGCACTGCCGCGACAACGACATCGAGGTAAACGTCTGCCGCGCGAAGCGCATGACGAACATCCGCGCGGCCGCCGCCGACAAGACCGTCGTCCTCAAACCCCCGCGCGAGCTTACGCTCGAGCTGGCCCTCGAGTTCATCGAGGACGACGAGCTGGTTGAGGTGACGCCCGATGCCATCCGCCTTCGCAAACGCCTCCTGGACGAGAACGCCCGCAAGCGCGCCGCCCGCGAAAGGCAGGCGATGTAGAGTCTTCCGTCGCGGCTCTTGCGCGCCTTGCGCGCACGTTATCGCGCTGCGGCGGTGGCGCGACCCGTCATTCTGAGGAGCGCAGCGACGAAGAATCTGGCTGGTTGGCGCAGAGAAGCCAGATGCTTCGCTTCGCTCAGCATGACGGGGACCGGCGTGCCCGTGTCCGCTTGCGGCCGAAGGCCGCCTTGGGGCGACGCCCCCGCCACCGGACGACGCGCACCCGGGCTCGACCCCCGGGATCCGCCCGACCCGCACGCGGGCCTCACCGTGCGGTCGTCAGCATCTCCCGGCAACTGCACTGCAGCAGGGTGACATCCAGGCTCAGAGCAATGAATGTGAACCCGTCGGCAAGCGAGCGACGCAAGGCGTCCGGCGAATAGCGTACGATGTGCAGCCCCGCCGCTTTGCGATGCGCCCGGCAGGCCTCCAGCACCCGCGCCTGGGCCTCTTTCATCCGCGGGTGGTCCATCTGTCCGGTGATCCCCATGGAGCCCGACAGGTCGTACGGCCCGATGAAGACGCCGTCGATCCCCTCCGTGGCGAGGATGGCGTCCAGATTCTGCACCGACTGAATGTGCTCGACCTGCGCGATGACCACGGTCTCGTCATTGGCACGGGACACATACGCGGCAAAGTCCTCCCCGTGCGCGTTGGCCCGACAGTAGCCGAACCCGCGGACGCCCGCCGGCGGATACTTGGCCGCCTCGACGGCACGCCGGGCGTCGTCGGCCGTGTTCACCATCGGTACGATCACGCCGCCTGCCCCGGCGTCCATCACCCGCCGGATCCACATCAGGTCGTTGTGCGGCACCCGCACGAGCGGCACGGCCGCATACGGCGCCATCGCGCGGAGCAAGGCAACGGTCGTCTCCAGGTCGATCGCCGCATGTTCGGCGTCGACTGCAATCCAGTCGAAACCCGCCTTCCCCATGATCTCGGCGACCGATGGGTGTCCGATCTGAATCCATCCGCCGAAAACGGGACGGCAGGCGGCCAGCGCGTCTTTCAGGTTTCCGGGCATCGAAACCTCCGAGTGAACGATCATGTCGCAAGCGTTGCGAGAACGTCCGGGTTCACCACATCCATCTCTGCGTACTTCCTCGCGATGGCGGCGCGGACGTTCGCGAGGCAGCGCTCGGCCATCCGCGTGCAGGCCTCCACCGTGCTGCTGCCGATATGAGGCGTCAGGACGACGTTCGGCAACGTACGCAGGTCCTTCCCATCGGAAACCGGCCCGTAAGGCTCCGTCTCGAATACGTCGAGCGCGGCACCGGCCAGCCGGCCCGAGGCCAGGGCGTCGTACAACGCGAGCTCGTCCAGAACCGCACCGCGCGCCGTGTTCACGAGGAACGCACCCTGACGAACCGCCGCCAGCCGCTCCGCATTGATAAACCGCCGCGTCTCGGCGGTGCTGGCCAGGTGGATCGACACGACGTCCGCCGTGCCGACGGCCTCCTCCCAGGACGTCGTGAACCGACCGATGCCCCACCGGCGGAGTTCGTCGCCATCCAGCCCCGGCCGATCGAATCCGACGACCGTCATGCCGAACCCGCGTGCGGCGATCGCCGCTACCTGTCGCCCGATCGCGCCGCAACCGATGAGAGCCAGCGTCTTGCCGTGCAGTTCGCGGCCGATCATGGGTCGCCACGTACCGCGGCGGACCTCCGCATCGCCGCGCGCCACGTGCCGCACAAGCGCGCCGATCAGCCAGACCGTGTGTTCCGCAACGGAGATCGTGAGCACGCCGGGCGTGTTCGTGACCAGAATACCCCGCCGCGTGGCCTTCGCCTTGTCCACGCCGTCGTGGCCCACGCCGAACCGGGCGATCAGCCCCCCCCGGGGCAGCGCGCCGTAGAGCGAATCGCCGAGGTACGGCTCGACGCCGACGATCACAAATGCGGCGTCCCCGGCCTTTACGGCCGCGCTCAGCTCCGCTTCCGATGCCGCAACCGGCTCGCACCGGACATCCGACGCGCCGGCGAAGACATCGCGCGCCTTCCCGTATTCCACCTGCGTTACCAGAACCAGCGGTCGCTCAGACGCCATCGAAGACTCCAGCCGCCACGCGTTGCTCGCTCACCAGGACAACGGGACGATTGTACGCGGCGGATGCGTTCGCGCAAAGCCGCGCGGACGGCCGCGGTTCTCCGGAAGCGGCGAGGACTTCCCCGCCAAGCACCCGCAGCCCGATCAGCCCGGATGTGTGGAAGGCTGCGACAGCGCCCGAAGGAGATCGGATCGCGGCTGACCGCCGAGGCGCTGGAACTCCCGAATGTCCGCCCGGGCGGAGGGGTAGTCCTTCCGGGCGTAGTGCGCGAGGGCCCGGTTGTAGTACGCCCTGGCGTAGTCGGGTTTCAGCTCGATAGCCTTCGTGAAATCCCGGATCGCCTGTTCGTAGTCGCCGACCTGACCGAAGGCGCTGCCCCGGTTGTTGTAGATCTCCGCCAAGCCGGGCTTCAGCCGGATCGCCTCGGTGTAATCGCGTATCGCACGCGGATAGTCGCCCATGCGGCTGTATGCATTTCCGCGGGCCGTATATGCCTGCTCCGAACGGGGGTTCAACGCCAGCGCCCGCGAATAGTCCTGCAGGGCATGCGTGTAGTCGCGCCGTCGGACGTACGCATGGCCCCGGTTGACGTACGCCGACTCGAAGTCGGGCTTGAGCTCGATCGCCCGCGTGTAATCGCGGATGGCGCGGTCGTAGTCGTTCTTCTCCCGGTACGCGTTGCCCCGGTTGTTGTAGGCCTCCTCAAAATCGGGTTTCCGCTCGATGGCCCGGGTGTAATCGAGAATCGCGCGGTCGTAGTCGCCCATCTCTCTGTAGGCGTTGCCCCGGTTGTGGTAGGCCTCCGCGTAGTCGGCCTTCAGCGCGAGGGCCCGGGCGTAATCCTGCAAAGCCCGTTCGTAGTCGTGCATGGCCGCATACGCGATCGCGCGGTTGTTGTGGGCCATCGCGTGATCGGGGTTCAACGCGATCGCCCGCGTGTAATCCCGAATGGCGCGATCGTACTCGCCGATGGCCGCGAAGGCGATGCCGCGATTGTTGTAGAACATCTCGTATCCGGGAGCCAGCGCGATGGCGCGGGTATACTCGTCGATCGCGCCGCGGTAGTCGCCCTTGTCCCTCAGCGCGTTGCCGTACTGGAAGTGAACGTGCGGCGAATCGGGGGCCTGTCGCAACATATGGCGGGCAAGACGCTCGCTCGTCTGCCACTCGCTTAGATACGCTCGCGTACCGAGCGTCAGCACGGAAGCCGCGCCCAGCGTCCCCAGCCCCACCGCCACGGGCCGCCAGAGCGGCCGGCCCCGGCTCGGGTCGCCGGCAAGCCGCTCGAGCAGCCGTGCCAGAATGAGCAGATACCCCACCGCCGGCAGATAGGCGTACTTGTCGGATGTGAGGACATTGGTGAAGCCGATCAGGCCCATTGTCGGAAGCAGTGCAACCAGAAAGATGAGCCAGCCCGTGACGAACGCCCTCGTCCGGCGCAACGAGAAAGCAAGGCCGATGACCAGGACACCGGCGATCGCCACGGCGGCGAGGATCTCCGGGTTGGCAAGCGACAGCGGCCGCGGGACCGGGTAGTGCGAGGTGAGATTCATCGGCCAGAGGATCTTCGACAGGTAGAAAACGATATCGTGGCAGAAGATGAGCGGAACCATTCGTGCCGGATACGCCCCGGGCATCTCGACGCCGGCCGTGCGCTTCTGAGAGACGACGGTAATCACGGCGAACACGACGCCGAGGATCAGCAGCGGAACCTTCTCCATCGCGGCACGCCGGCTCAGACGTCGCAACGGCCAGAAATCCATCAGGAGCAGGACGAAGGGCAACGGCGTGCTCGTGGGCTTGGACAACAGAGCGAGCACGTAGAGGACGACACAGGCCAGATAGGCCCGCCGACCGCCTCTGCGGGCGTAGCGGACGTAGGCAAGCATACACAACAGAGCGAAGAACGCCGCCAGAAGCGTCTTGCGCTCCCCCACCCACGGAACAGGCTCAACCGTCAGGGGATGCACGCCGAAAAGCAGTGCCGCCCCCGCCGCCACCCACGGCCGCCCGAACAGGGCGTACAGCAGAGCCATCACAAGGAGGCTGTTGGCGACATGCAGGATCAGGCTGGTGCGGTGAAACGGCCTGAGGTTGTCCACCCGGCCGCCCATGGCAGAGTCGAGCATGAGCGAGACCATCGCCAGCGGCTGGTAGTAGCCGTGCACGGTCGACGGCTCGAGCACTTCGACGAAGAACCGCCGCGCGGATGCCCAGCCCGGCCGCTGCACCAGCGGGTTCTCGGCGAGGTATTGCCCGTCGTCGAAGCTCAGGGCCTGCGCGCGGAGAGCCGGCCAGTGAGCAAACGCAACCAGCACCCCCACAACGATTCCCAGGATCGCCAGCCGGGCGCGGTTGCGCCAGGGAGAAGGTTCCGTGGCGGCGACGGCGGCACAGCGGACGACCGGTTTCGGGGCTTTGCCTTTCATGCGGTCTACTGCATCGGCCCGTTGCATCAGGCCCGATCGGGCGCATTCTAACACAGGTCGCGTGTGTGCGTGATGCGGCCGTCCCGATCCCGGAATCGGAGAACCGTCTCATGCGACGCGTGCGGCAACGGGGGGGGCCGCATGGCAGCACAAGCCCCGGCAACGTGACGACCCGCACCGGGGTATCATCGCCGGCCGTTGCACGTACCGGTGCAAGGTTGCTTCTGTCATGCCGCACGTAAGGCTATACTGCCGGCGCCCCTTTCGGTTCGAGAGTTTCATTCGTCTCGAGTCCCGCAGGGGCGACGGACGTCAGCTCCGTAGCGCGGCCTTCGCCCGCAGCCGAACACGGAGAGCGGGCGTTTCGGCCGCTCGCGAAGGCGAATCGGCACGCAATGACGTGCCCTGCCGACGCTGGGAGCTACGAAGACGCTAAACTCGGGCCGGGAGAACGAATGATGCGCGTGCATGAATCCACGTACGTTCTGCTGATGGCGTTGACCGTAATCCCGTCCGCAACGGCGACCGCCGCCGTGCGAGAGTGGGACGTGGCCCGCGACGGCAAGGCGGTCGGCGACGGGCAAACCGACTGCACTCGGGCGTTCCAGCAGTTGCTCGACGAGGCGGGCAAGGCAGGCGGCGGCATCGTGAACGTGCCCGCCGGGCACTACCGAATCGCCGGCACGCTCAAGATCCCCGGAGCCGTTACCCTGCAGGGAACCTTTCGCGTGCCGCCGAGCGACGCACACGAGAACCGTCCGCGGCTCGACGGGTCCGTGCTCCTGGCGTTCGCCGGGCGCGGCAAGCCGGACGGCGAGCCGTTCATCCGGCTCGCGGGCAGCACCGCCACGCTCATCGGCTTCATGGTCACCTACCCCGAGTGGAAACACTCCGACGTCCCGCCCGTGCCGTATCCGCCCACAGTCCTGGCGGAGGGCGGCACGAACGCGGGTGTGATCGACTGCTGCTTCCTGAACTCGTACGAGGCGCTCAGGTTCGTCGGCGCGGCCCGATACCTCATTCGCAACGTGCACGGCTATCCGAGTTGGCGTGGTCTCTACATCGACGCCTGCTACGACATCAGCCGTGTCGAGAACTGCCACTTCTGGCCGTTCGGCGTCGAGTACAAGGCGAGCGACCCGTACTGCAAGTGGATCAACGAGCACGGCGTGGCGTTCGAGTTCGCCCGCACGGACTGGCAGTACGTGATCAACACCTTCTGCTTCGGCTACGGCGTGGGATACAGGTTTTCCGCGTCGAAGTCCGGAACGTGCAACGGCAACTTCGTCGGCATCGGCGCGGACTGCTGTCGGCAGGCGGTGCTGGTCGAGGACTCCCAATTCCCCGGCCTGCTCATCACGAACGGGGAATTCGTGGGTCGGTGGGAGAACAGCGACTCCGTCGGCATCGAGATTGCCGCGACGGCGAAGCACGGCAAAGTCAGCCTCAACAACTGCTCGTTCTGGGGCCCGCTCGACCGGTGCGTCTGGGACCGGAGCGCCGACACGCAGTTCACGGCAATCGGGTGCAATCTCCTCCAGTGGGACGTTGCCCGCCGGGGCTCGCCCGCTATCCAGATCGACGCGGGAAAGACGATCATCCAGGGAAACACATTCGGCAGCGGCGATCTACACGTCCGGATCGGACCGAAGGTGAGGTCCGCCATCATCATGGGCAACCAGGCCGACGGCGCGGTCGTCATCGACAACCAGGCCGGCAAGCGCACTCACATCGTGGCGAATGAAGGTTCGGAAGCGGAATTGAGCCGCGAGGCACGCCTGCACTACCGGTTGGACGTGGGCAGCCCCGGCGACGCGCGTTTCCTCCGCGGATGGCATACACCGGAGCCTGCGGCCTTCTGGCCCGACAGCAAAGGCGCACACATGCGATGGTCCGCCGGCACGTCCACGCTCAAGCTGCCCGTCGTGCCCGACAAGGCGTACACAGTCTCGCTCGATATCCGCGTGCACGGGCCCGCCGTTGATCCGTCCGCGGGCGTGTACCTCGACGGCAAGCGAATCGCCGCCCTGCCCGACAAGGAGGGGCCCGCGATCATGACGGGAACGATCCCGCCGACGAACGCCGACGCCGTCACCCTGACGCTTCGCGTGAAGCCCTGGTCGCCGAGGGAGATCGACAAAAAGTCGAACGATCCCCGCGTGCTCGGGATCGCCGTCCGATCGGTAACCATGAAGGCCGAGGGCGCCACCCAGCCGCCGTCCAACGCGAACACCGGGGAAGAACCATAAGCGGCCGGGGCGCGTTCGCGCCCCCAGGGCAGCCGATTCGACTTCGAAAGCAGGCGAGACGCCCGCCCCCCATAGTCGGCTGTAGCCGAAGGCCTCGCTACGCGGCATCGCACACTCAAGGAACAAACCGCTTGTGCCGCGGAGCGAACTCGGCTATCTTTATATCAAAGCCAGCGCACCCATTTCGGACCCGACAGATCGGAGGGTCGATCATACAACACGCATCAGGAGGATAGCCATGAAAACCATCTTTCGAAGCCGATCGGCACGCATCGCGGCGATGATGCTGTTGTCGGCCTTGGCAGGCGCCGGAACCTGCGAGCCTCCCCCGTTGTCCACAGGGGGGGGCACCACCACCGAAACGCCGGGCGTCGCGCTGAGCGATCAGGAAGTCGCGGCGGCTATCCGCCAGGTGCATCCGCTGATGTCGGACATCCCCCCCATTCCGATCCCCGAAGCTCTCGCCGGTCGTCAGGACGAACAGGTGCAGAGAGCACTCGACATTCTGAACACGGTGAACGGCTTCGGTTCGTCCGATTTCTGGTCGATGTCCTCGGCCAGGCTCGCGGCCGTCAGGAAGAGCACCGGCGGATGGGTGGAGGACAGCACAAATCCCTGGATCGTCACCTACACGAAGAAGGATGGCGACCTTACGACGACCGTCACCCACATGCTCGGCATACCCGGCAATTGGCTGTGGTGGGTCACCTGGGACGGCTGCGACGGACAACACCTCTACGACGATTTCATGGTGGACTGGTGGATGCTCGCCAAGAACGGGAAGCTGATGAAGCACGATATGTTCCAGTGCCTCGACGCGCCCCCGTGCAGCGCCCAGACGGGTTGCCACGAATCGACGCCGCTTTTCACCTGGGTCTTCGAAGTCCTGGATGAGGCAACGCTCTATACACTCTGGGACGAGGTGCTTCTCGTGACGCGCGCGTACACCACCATTACGTACACGTACTCCAGCAAGTTCGACGCCTTTCTCCCATTCACCCGGGACGTTTGTACGTCCTACCCGGACGGCCGTCTGGTGTTCGAGAGCTTCAAACGCCGGCTTTCCGATGACACCCTGTATCAATGGTATGAGGGCCGATGGACGGCCGACTTCCGGTACTGCTGGACCATGTACCAGGAGAACGGGACCATACTCGACTGCGGGGGCGACATGAACTGCCCGGACTGCAGCCGGCCATAAGCGCCCGCCGGAACCGCCCGCGGCCGTCGGGGCGCCGCCGATCAGCCTGTTTCGTGCGGGGGCCGCAGAAAGGAGATGAACGACGAGAGCTGGCTGAACTCCATGAGGCTGTGCATCGGAAAGTTGGTCGTGCGGATGCCGGCCTCCTCGACGGCCGCGATCGCGTTGAGGCCCCCCGTGACGATCATCCCGGTCCGCCCTTCCTGCACCGGGAAGTCGAGCAACGGCTGATTTCGCCGACCGATCATCAGGATCCCGTTCAGTCCGATCCTCGTGAGTTTGCGTGAGATCTTCTCGACTTCGGGAACGGCGGCAGAGGGGATCTCGCGAAAACTGGCGCCGATCCGCCCGCTACCCGTCCGCGCGGCCAGGCCGACACTCGTCAGCCGGCCTTTGAGGAAGACATCCAGCGGATCCAGCGACGTGCCGTCGTAGTAGATCACGTCGGTAAACCGCGTCGGCCGGCCTTCCTCGATCTCGAGCACCCCGCCGAACCGCGACGCCACCGGGATGCCGGCCGCCAGCAGAATGCCGTTGATCGTCACGCTGCATACGGTGGCGATCACCACCTTGCCATCCGGTACGCGGACGTCGCCGATCACGTCGCCGGCCCGCGACACGCGCAGGTGATGGCCCATCCCCAGGCCGGCGCGGAACACGACGACCATCTCCGAGATCGCCGCCGGAAGATCCGCCTCGTCGATCATGGAGGCATTCACCACGATTCGCCCCGCACCAGTGGTGAGGTGAAACGTCGTCTGATAGGCCAGCGCATCGACCCGCGCGGCGGTGAAGCCGAGGCGGTCGATGACGGTGCCTTTCTGCAGTTCCTCGATTCCTCGCGGAGTGATCCGCCGCCCCCGTTGCCCGTCGCTCTCGACGAGGCCGTTCGCCTCCAGGTGCTCGAGGTAGACCCGCAGTGTTCGCGGCTTGAGGTCCATACCGAACGCCTGGAGTTCCCGCGCCACCCGCGCACCGCCCAGCGGTCTGTCCGCCGTGCGGAGTACCCTGAGGATGGCCACCTTTTTCCTGGGGTCATACGATTTCATGGCTTTTCATCCTGCCGTGAGCCAGTCGGCAATGATACCGCCTTGCCTGCCGTCGAACAACGGTGAACACGGCATCAATGCCGTATTCGGAACAAGTTGTGAAACCGATCACACGCGACGCCCGCTGGAAAATGCGGTTTTTATTCGCTTTTTTCGCCACTGACCACTTCCATATTCCGATGGCGGGTGGTATCCTGATGCCGCCATGTGCGACTCCGACAAGCTCGGATACGCACGTCCCCGCGAGGCGCGGGGCCGCCGGATGACACAGAAGTCGCCTTCCGGCTCGTCCGTCTTTCAAACACTCGGAACAGGAGACTTGAAACGCAATGTCGTACGTCGAAAACATCATGGAGCTGGTCGTCAAACGCAACCCGGC
This sequence comes from uncultured Planctomycetales bacterium, assembly GCA_964653435.1. Classification (GTDB taxonomy): domain Bacteria; phylum Planctomycetota; class Phycisphaerae; order UBA1845; family PWPN01; genus CAZMVY01. Next base: position 20,053 of record CAZZFA010000048.1, read on the forward strand.
CGAGCCGGAGTTTCACCAGGCCGTCAAAGAGGTGCTCGACACGCTCGGCCCGGTGCTTCAGCGCCACCCGAAGTACGAGAAGAACCGGATTCTCGAGCGGCTCGTCGAGCCTGAGCGCGTGATCATGTTCCGCGTGCCCTGGTTCGACGACCGGGGCAATATCCAGGTGAACCGCGGCTTCCGCATCGAGTTCAACAGCGCGATCGGCCCCTACAAGGGCGGGCTGCGGTTCCACCCGACCGTGTACCTGGGCATCCTCAAGTTCCTGGCCTTTGAGCAGATTCTGAAGAACTCGCTGACCACCCTTCCGATGGGCGGGGCCAAGGGCGGCTCCGACTTCGACCCGAAGGGCAAGTCGGACAATGAAGTCATGCGATTCTGCCAGTCGTTCATGACGGAGCTGTGCCGGCACATCGGCGCCGACACGGACGTGCCGGCCGGCGATATCGGCGTGGGCGGGCGCGAGATCGGCTACCTCTTCGGACAGTACAAGCGGATCCGCAACGAGTTCACCGGCGTCCTCACGGGCAAGGGCCTCAACTGGGGCGGTTCGCTCATCCGGCCCGAGGCCACCGGTTACGGCACCACCTACTTCGCGGAAGAGATGCTCAAAACCCGCGGCGACTCGATCAAGGGCAAGGTCTGCACGGTCTCCGGCTCGGGCAACGTGGCCCAGTACACCGTCGAGAAGATCAACCAGCTCGGCGGCAAGTGCGTCAGCCTCTCCGACTCGAACGGCACGATCTACGATCCTGCCGGCATCAGCCCCGAGAAGCTGGCGTACGTAATGGACCTCAAGAACGTCCGCCGCGGCCGCATCCGCGAGTATGCCGAGAAGTTCAAGGGTGTCGAGTACAAGGAGGGCATGCGCCCGTGGGGCATCAAGTGCGACTGCGCGTTCCCCTCGGCCACGCAGAACGAGATCAACGGCGAGGACGCCAGGACGCTGGTCAAGAACGGTTGCATTCTCGTCGCCGAGGGCGCGAACATGCCCACCGACCCGGACGGCGTCGAGGTATTCCTGAGCAAGAAGATCCTGTACGGCCCCGGCAAGGCCGCCAATGCGGGCGGCGTCGCCTGCTCCGGCCTCGAGATGTCGCAGAACTCCCAGCACACGACGTGGACGCGCGAGGAAGTCGATCGTCGTCTGCATGACATCATGATCGCGATCCACAAGAACGTGTCCGAGACGGCCAAGGAATACGGCGATCCAACCAACTACGTCATGGGCGCGAACATCGCCGGTTTCGTGAAGGTGGCCGACGCGATGCTCGATCAGGGATTGGTATAATCGCTGTTGCGGTGCTACACTCGCTTCGGGGCGGCCCGCGTACGGCCGCCCCGAAGCTTATGCGTCGGGGATTGCCTTTCTGCGGGAGACGGCGAATGGGGTATGAAGTCATCGAATCGCAATGGCTCGCGCCGAATGTGCGGCGCCTCGTCGTGCGTGCCCCGCGGGTGACGCGCCATTGTGCACCGGGCCAGTTCGTAATCGTCCGTCCGACGCCCGCCAGCGAGCGCATCCCGTTGACCATCGCCCACGCCGACCGTGCGGCCGGCACGATCGTCCTGATTGTTCAGGCCGTCGGTGCCACGACGCGGCGCCTCTGCTCGCTGGAGAAGGGCGACGAGGTGGCCGATGTCGTCGGCCCGCTGGGGCACCCCACGGAGATCGCTCATTTCGGCCACGCCGTCATCGTCGGCGGCGGTGTCGGCACGGCCGTCATCTACCCGCAGGCCGGCGCCCTCAAGGCCAGGGGCAACCGCGTCACCGCCGTCATCGGCGGTCGCACGCGAGAGTACGTCATCCTGGAAAAGGAGCTCGCCGCCGTCTGCGATGCGGTCTACCCGTGCACGGATGACGGCAGCTACGGATTCCACGGCTTCGTCACCCAGCGGCTGAAACAGTTGATCGACGAGGCCGCCCCGCCGGTCAACGCCGTGCTTGCGGCAGGTCCGGTGCCGATGATGCGGGCCGTTGCGGACCTCACGCGGCCGCTCGGCATCCACACGATCGTCTCGCTCAACCCGATCATGGTGGACGGAACCGGGATGTGCGGCGGCTGCCGCGTGCAGGTGGACGGGCAGATGAAGTTCGCCTGCGTGGACGGGCCTGAGTTCGACGCCCACAAGGTCGATTTCCGCGAGCTGGCGGACCGGCTCTCGGCGTACCGCGAGCAGGAACTCGCCGCCGACGCGCGGGAGCACGGCTGCCGCTGCGATCATCACAAGGAATGAACACGCGAACGATGCCGGAGAAAAGCCCGATGAAACCGGCGGAACGGCTGAAGATCGAACGACAACATATGCCTGCCCGGGATGCGGCGGAACGGGCCGCGTCGTTCGGCGAGGTGAACCTGGGCCTGCCTGAGCAGATCGCGATGCGCGAGGCGCAGCGATGCCTCGGCTGCAAAGAGGCGAAATGCATCAACGGCTGTCCGGTACGGATCGACATTCCCGCGTTCATAATGAAGGTGGCGGAGGGCAACTTCCGTGGCGCCGCCGACGTCCTGCTGCGCGACAACGCCCTCCCCGGTATATCAGGGCGGGTCTGTCCGCAGGAGGTGCAGTGCGAGGCGCTGTGCATCCGCGGGAACAAGGGCGAGCCGGTCGCCATCGGCTACCTGGAGCGGTTCGTCGCCGACTGGGCACGGACCCACCCCGCCGGCGGCGTCGAGAACGGCCTTCTTCCGCCCAGCGGGTTCCGCGTCGCCATCGTCGGCAGCGGCCCGGCCGGCCTCACCGCCGCGGGGGAACTCGCCCGCATGGGACACGCCGCGACCGTCTTCGAGGCCCTGCACCAGCCGGGCGGCGTGCTCGTCTACGGCATCCCCGAGTTCCGGCTGCCGAAAGAGATCGTGCAATCCGAGGTTGCCTCGCTCGAGAAACTCGGGGTGGAGATCGTCTGCAACGTCGTGATCGGCCAGACCTATACAATCGACGACCTGCTTGGCGAGCTGGGCTACGACGCCGTGTTCATCGCGAACGGCGCGGGGCTGCCGCTGTTTCTCGGCATCCCCGGCGAAAACCTCAAGGGCGTCTACAGCGCGAACGAGTATCTCACGCGCTCCAACCTGATGAAGGCGTACGACCCGAGCTCGGACACGCCTCTGCTGCGCGCGCAACAGGCAGTCGTGGTGGGTGGCGGAAACACGGCCATGGACGCCGTGCGGACCGCGCGGCGGCTCGGCGCCAACCCGGCCACGCTCGTCTATCGCCGATCCCGTGCCGAGATGCCCGCGCGGGCCGAGGAGATCCTGCACGCGGAGGAAGAGGGCGTCGTTTTCCAGTTTCTCACGAACCCCGTCGAAATCCTCGGTGACGAAAAGGGCTGGGTCCGCGGCATTCGCTGCCAGCGGATGAGACTCGGCGAGCCCGACGCATCCGGCCGGGCGCGGCCCGTGCCGATCGAAGGCAGCGAATACGACATCCCCTGCCAGATCGTCATCGAGGCGATCGGCACGCGGGCCAATCCGCTGCTGACGAAGACAACGCCGGACCTGCACGTCAACAACAAGGGCTACATCGTCGTGGATGAGAACGGCATGACGAGCAAGCCGGGTGTCTTTGCCGGCGGCGACATCGTCCGCGGGGCCGCAACGGTGATCCTGGCGATGGGCGACGGAAAGCGCGCCGCCGCCGCGATCGACCGCTATCTCAGGAGCAAACAGGTCCGCCTGCAACCGGCGCAGATACTCTGACCGGGAGGACGGCGGGACGCCCCGGGTCGCCGCGCGCCGGACGGCCGTGCGAGGGATCCCTTTCAGAAGCCGTAGATCGCGTTGGCGCCGGACGGGCTGGTCAGGTTTCCCGCCGGGCCGCCACAGGCCGCGCGGGCATAGGCCGGCCCGCGCAGTGGCTGCGGTTCGGCGTGGGCATCCATGTACAGGACCTCCGCCCGCCGGGCATGGCGGAAATGGCCGAACCCGCCGCCGAGTGCGGGGTTCGACACGTCCGCCGCATAGTCGATGTAGTGACCCTCGTTCATCCCGGGGTTGAAATCGAAATGCGCCCCGTCGGCAAACACGAACACGCCGCCGGTGCGGGATGCATACTCCGCGCGCCGCTTCGTGGGCGTCTTCGTGTTCGCGGGACCGAGCCGCAGGTTGAACCCGTACGAGGCGCTGCGGGCCGCGAACTTCGGAAAGTAGCACGCGGCATCGTAGGGAAACTCCGGGCACTGCAGCGCGTCGTCCACACTTCGCAGGTACGGCGCCAGCGCACCCTGCCTCTTGTCCAGCGGACGGTTACGCCGGCCGTACGCCGGACCGCCCGGCTCAAAACCGAACCACCAGCGGACGCCGCCCGGGACCGTGACATAGTACCGCCAGAAGTAATCGCGGTTGTCATCCAGGTACATGCCGGTGGCAAGGCCGAGCTGCCGGAGATTGCTCAGGCATACGGCCGTCTTCCCGTCACGTCTTGCGCTTGCCAGCGAAGGCAGCAGGATTCCCGTCAGCAGCGCGATAAGCGCCACCGTCACCAGCAGCTCGATCAACGTAAATGCACGTCGCATGGCCGCCACCCGTCCGGACGCGGGATTCCGGATCGCGGCTGGACGCGCGCGTCCGCTCCGCCGCAACTCCGCGATCCGGAACCCGCCATCCGTATGGTTACGAGCACCCCCCTCCGGGTGCCCGGTTCGGACCGTTGAAACAGGCCTGGAAAGCGCCGAAATCCGCGAGATCCACGTCGCCGTCGCCGTCGAAATCGGCCTGCCCGGCGCAGCCGGCATTCGGCGCCCGGTTCGGGCCGTTGAAACAGGCCTGGAAACTCATGAAGTCGGCCAGGTCGACATCGCCGTCGCGGTCGATGTCCGCCGGCGGACGGGCGTCAACACTGACACCATAGAAGACCACATCGGCGATCACGGACGAGCCGATCGCCCAACTGTCGTTCCACAGCAGGAGCCCGAAGGCATCCACCAGGAAGGTGTCGCCTTCGATCGTGGTGACGATCGTGGTGGGATCCCCGTCCGCCCCGCCCGTGCCGGGCGGATTGCCCTTGCCCACGAGATTGATCGGCAGCGATGTTCCGTTCTGCGCGACCCGAAGGACGGCGCGGCCGACGCCGCCGGCAATGGCGTAATCCAGGTGCGCCGTCAGTCGAACATCGAGCGGCAGGGGAGACTCCCCGTCGTCGTCCAGCAGCGTCTCGGAACCCCACTCGTACCTGACGGCGTTCCAGAAGCCGGTCCCGGGGTCGCTGGTGATGATCGTCGGGCAGAGCGAAGGCCCGCCCCACTGCTCGCTGATGTTCGGAAAGTAATCGACGGTTAACACATCGTAGGCATTCGCACTCATGCTGGTCCGATCGGGCCCCGTCCGCGTGCGGTTGATCAGCCCGAAGGCGATCTGCGCAAACCCGTCGGGATCGGCATAGAAGCCCGCGCTGCGGATCTCGAACTCGACCGTGACGTGGACCCAGCCGCTCTCCGCGACCGACGTCCCGAGTGGTCGCGCGAGGCGGGCCGTCGGCAAACCGGTGTCGTAATGCGCGGTGAGCGTGCGAGCCCCTGCATCGTAGTGGAACCGCCCGGGGTCTCCTTCGACCACCGTCCATCGCCCGCTCGCGATCGGGTCCGTGGCAAAGTCCTCCACGAACCCCACGCCCGCTGTCGCCGGCACAGCCAACAAGCCGACCACGACCAGCGCGACAAACCCCATCCAGGGTTGCCCCCCCCGCAAGCCCGAAGCACAAGCGAGCGCCCGCCAACCGCGCAGCGCCACCAAGCGCCCCACCAGAACGCGCAGCGCCAGCAAGCGCCCCAACAGAACGCGCAGCGCAAGCAAGCGCCCCAACAGAACGCGCAGCGCCAGCAAGCGCCCGCACGGAACGGGAAACGCCGCTGCCCCACTCGGTCGGCGACTGATGTGTCGGCAACGGGAATGTGGGGCGGCCGTCGCGCCCCCCGAAAGGCCCAGCCCACTGGCCGAAAACGGCCCTGGCAAGCATCCCGCCTCTCTCGACTCCACACTCCGACCCACGCCCTCATTCAACCGTCCATGGCAAACCATCGCACCACCACCTCCTGCCGTCGCGAACGTCCGTCGCGCGGCAAAAAAAGACCCGGTGCCGAACTCGGCGGCACCGGGTCGTCATCACCGCTATAGAAGAACCCGGCGCCCGAGTCCGGGCGCCGGGTCGTAATCAACGCCAACGAAAAAGGATCGGCCGGGCGAACTCCCCCCTCTCCGTTCAAGGAAGGGGGACGAGGTGAGGGTTACCTCAGATCGCCCAACAGATCCCGAGCGTGGTCACGGTGCCCGAACGCCCGGGGCACAACAACTGGACCACGGCAACAGGCAGGTCTTCTGGCTTACGGATCGTCCTACTGGCCGCGCCTTCTCACCTGTGGAGTGCAGTCTCTCCCGAGACTGTCATCCGCCGGGCAATGGCTTTCCTGCGGCGTTCGTCCCCGATTACAGCGGCGGCTCCGCGGTGGATTCGCACCACCTTCCCTAAACCTGCAACCGCTTCACACCTGATTGTCGAACCACCCGCCCTCGCCCGCGTCGCGAGGAAGGCGGATCGTCCGACGGCATCTCTACTGCCGCCCCGTCGGTTTGTCAAGGGCCGCAATCGGCAGATTCGCACGCAATGGCGTGGCCTGACATGTCTGTCAAACCCCCTGGAAGCGCCGCCGCGGGCAGCGAGCTCGCATCCCGGTCGGTCCAACCCGCCGGCGGGGAGACGGCGGGCATCTTCGCCGGAACCGCACGCATCGCGGCGGCCTCGCCGCATGCATACGGCTACTGCCGTTTTCGGTAAGACAGTCTCGCATGCGGCGGGCAGCGCCGCGAAGGCTCCGTCGCCCCTACACGGTTATCGCTTGGATTCTTGTCGGCCGGCGCCGCATTCCGGGCCAGGGGCGGTACGTCATTCTGAGGGAGCGGAGCGACCGAAGAATCCGGCCGGAGCGTTGCGGGGGCTTTGCGCGTGCAAGGATCTGCGCAAATCGGACGCCGGATTCTTCGGCCCCCAAGGGGGCCTCAGAATGACGCGACGCACGCTCCGTGCGCCCGGCGCCACCATGTTGGGCTGCGGGCCACGCCCGCGCTGGGGGGCCGGAAACGAACGAGACTCTCGAACCGACAGCGGCACTGGCCGGTAGGCCGGCTGCCGAACCCGGAATCCGCCTCTTACTTCTTCCCGCGTTTCACGCCGTACTTGCTGCGGCTGCGGTTGCGCGGGCGGTTCTCCTTGTCGCCGCCGACGCCGGCGCAGTCCAGCGTGCCGCGGATGATGTGGTACCGCACGCCCGGCAGATCGCGAACACGGCCCCCGCGCACGAGCACGATCGAGTGCTCCTGCAGGTTGTGGTCGATGCCCGGGATGTACGCCGTGATCTCCCGACCGTTCGTCAGGCGGACACGGGCCACCTTCCGCAAGGCCGAGTTCGGCTTCTTGGGCGTCTGCGTCTTGACGATCAGGCACACGCCGCGTCGCTGCGGCGACCGCCCGAGATCGCGAACCTTCGACTTCGCCACCTGGAGGCGACGACCTCGTTTGACCAACTGATTAATCGTCGGCATTCGTTTCCTCTGTTGTTTCCTGCGGTACACGCGGACGGCCGCGCGCTTTCCCGATTCCCTGCGCGTCGGCGGCCACGATCCTCACTTACTTCGAATCACCCGGCTCGGGATCTGCGGTCGAGACGGCCGTCTCGCCTTGCCCGGCCGACGCCTGTTCCTGCGCGGCGCCCTGGGAGCCGTCGCCGCCGGCCACGCCCGCCGTCGCCAGGTTGCCCTCATTCTCACGGGCAATGCTGAGCGGCTCAAGCGGCGGCACGGCGACCGGTTCGGGAACCCGCTCGGGCACGGGTTCTCCCATGTGTTTGACCCGCATCTCGTGATACGGCCGGAAGGCCGTCCCGGCGGGGATCAGATGCCCGAGGATCACGTTCTCCTTCAGGCCGACAAGCCTGTCGACCGCGCCGGCCAGGGCCGCTTCCGTAAGAACCTTCGTCGTCTCCTGGAAGGACGCGGCGGAGATGAAGGACTCGCTCTGGAGACTCGCCTTGGTAATGCCCAGCAGGAGCGTCTTGGCGGTTGCCGGCCGGGGCTTCTTGTCCTTGGTCGGGGGCGTGCCGCCCTCCTCCTCGATCTGCTCGACGACCTCGTCGAACTCGGCCTTACTGACGATCTGGCCGACGGTAAACTCGCTGTCGCCCACGTCCTTGACCTTGACGCTCTTGCTCAGGCGCTCGTTCTCCGCACGGAAGCGGAACTTGTCCACCACCTCGCCGGGAAGGAACTTGCTGTCGCCGGGGTTCTCGACCTTCACCTTGCGAAGCATCTGCGCGATGATGACTTCGAGGTGCTTGTCGTTGATGCTCACGTTCTGCGACCGGTAGACGGCCTGCACCTCGTTGAGCAGGTACACCTGAAGGGCCTCCTCGCCCTTGATCCGCAGGATGTCGTGCGGGACCAGCGGCCCCTCGATGAGCGGGTCGCCCGCCTCGACGTAGTCCCCGGCGTGCACGAGGAGCTGCTTGTCCTGGGGCACGTGGTGCTCCTTCTCCATGCCGGACTCGCTGCGGACGACGATGGTCATCTTGCCGCGGCGCTTGTCCGCGCGGATTTCCACCGTTCCGGAGATTTCGGCCATGACCGCAGGCTCCTTCGGCTTGCGGGCCTCGAAGATTTCGGTAACCCGCGGCAGGCCGCCCGTGATGTCCTGCGTACCGGAGATCGCCCGCGGCTGCCGGGCCAGGAGCGTCCCGGGCACGATCTCCTGGCCTTCCTTGACCTCGATCCGGGCCTTGGCCGGCAGGTAGTGGACCTCGAGCACCTTGCCCTCGCGGTCCTCGACGATGACCTGCGGGTGCTTCTCGCCCTTGTGCTCGATCACGACGTACTTCGCCCCGGCGCGCTCCTGCTCGAGACGGACCGTCTCGCCCTCGAGGATGTCCTGGAAGCGGACGAAGCCGGCCTTCTCCGCCAGGATCGGCGTGAGGTACGAATCCCACACGACCAGTTGCGTGCGGGGCGCCACCTTCTCGCCGTTGCGAACCTTGACCTCGGCGCCGTACGGCACCTTGTACCGCTCGAGTTCGCGGTCCTTCTCATCGTGGATGGCGATCTCGCCGTTCCGCTTCAGGACGGTCACGCGAATCCGTCCCTCCGCGTCGGGCACATCGACCGCGTTCAGGTCGTGATAGACCACCGTTCCGCCCTGCGCACACTTGATATCGTTCTCCACGACGGCCCGCGACGCGACGCCGCCGGTATGGAACGTACGCATCGTGAGCTGCGTGCCCGGCTCGCCGATCGACTGGGCGGCGATGATGCCCACCGCCATGCCCTCCTCGACGAGGCGGCCCGTGGACATGTCGATCCCGTAGCACTTCGCGCACACGCCCAGCGGGCTTTCGCACGTGAGCGGGCTCCGGACGCGGATCGTATCGAGCCCGAGCTGCTCGATCTTCTCCGCGATGGCCGGCGTGATCGGCTCGTTCTCCGCGACGATCACCTCGTCGGTGATCGGGTTGCGGATCGAGTCGCGTGCCACGCGGCCGATGATGCTCTCGCGCAGCGGCACGTCGATTTCCTCGCCCTTGTAGATCGCGCCCTTGATCACGCCGTTGATCGTGCCGCAATCAGCCTGGCTGACGATGACGTTCTGCGCCACATCCGCCAGCTTCCGCGTGAGGTAACCGCTGTCGGCCGTCTTCAGGGCCGTATCGGCCAACCCCTTGCGGGCGCCGTGGGTCGAGCTGAAATACTCGAGCACGGAGAGCCCCTCGCGGAAGTTCGACTTGATCGGCGTCTCGATGATCTCGCCGGACGGCTTGGCCATGAGCGCACGCATGCCGGCAAGCTGCCGGATCTGGTCCACGCTGCCGCGGGCGCCCGAGTCCGTCATCAGGAAGATCGGGTTGAGGTAATGCGTGCCTTCCTTCGAGTCGGCGGGAAGGTAGTTCCCGTTCGCGTCGCGGCGGTCCGCCCGCAGTTCGCGGAGCATCTCCTCCGTCACCTTCTCGCGCGCATGGACCCACACGTCGATCAACTGGTTGTGCCGCTCCATCGGCGTGATCGCGCCGGCGTGGTAGCCCTTCTCGATCCGGTCGACCGTCTTCTGGGCGGCTTCGATGATCTTCTGCTTGGCGGCCGGAATGCGCAGGTCGCGGATTCCGAAGGAGAGGCCCGCCAGGGTGCTGTTCTTGAAGCCGAGCTCCTTGACGGCATCCAGCAGGGAAATCGTCGCCGCCCGCCCGAGCAGGGCGTGGCAGTCCGCGATGACGCGGGCCGCGCCCTTCTGCGAGAGCGGATAGTTGTAGAAGGGCATCTCCTTCGGCAGCACGTCGTTGAAGATGAGTCGGCCGGGTGTGGTCAGGATCCGCCGGCCCGGCGGCGCCGGCTCGGGGCCCTTCTTGTGGTCGGCCACGACCCTGTCGCGGTCGATGCGGCACAGGATCGGGTCGTGGATCTTCACCTTTCCCATCGAGTACGCCATCAGCGCCTCGTTCGCATCCGCGAAGCGCCGGACATCCTTCTGTTCCCGCGAGGCGTCCGGCGACATGAACGTCAGGTAGTAGATCCCCAGCACGATGTCCTGCGACGGAGACATGATCGGGCTGCCGTTCGCGGGGCTGAAGATGTTGTTCGTGGACATCATCAGCACGTGCGCCTCGGTCTGCGCCTCGATCGACAGCGGCAGGTGCACGGCCATCTGGTCGCCGTCGAAGTCCGCGTTGAAGCCCTTGCAGACCAGCGGGTGGATCTTGATCGCGTTGCCCTCCACGAGCACCGGCTCAAACGCCTGGATGCCCATCCGGTGCAGCGTGGGCGCGCGGTTCAGGAGCACGGGATGCTGGTAGATCACCTCTTCCAGGATGTCCCAGATCTCCTGATCGCGCCGCTCGAGCATCTTCTTGGCGCCCTTGATCGTATCGGCGAGGCCCCGCTCCCGGAGCTTCCGGATGATGAAGGGCTGGTACAGTTCGAGGGCGATCTTCTTGGGCAGGCCGCACTGGTGGAGCTTCAGCTCGGGGCCCACGACGATCACGGACCGGGCGGAGTAGTCGACCCGCTTGCCGAGCAGGTTCTCGCGGAAGCGGCCCTGCTTGCCCTTGATCATGTCGGTGAGGCTCTTGAGCGGGCGGTTCGACGAACCGAGGACCGGCCGCCGGCATCGCCCGTTGTCGAAGAGGGCGTCGACCGCCTGCTGGAGCATCCGCTTCTCGTTGCGGATGATCACCTCCGGCGCGTTCAGATCGACCAGCTTCTTGAGGCGGTTGTTCCGGTTGATGATGCGGCGGTAGAGGTCGTTCAGATCGCTCGTGGCGAAGTTGCCGCTCTCGAGCAGCACGAGGGGGCGCAGGTCTGGCGGAATGACGGGGATGACCTCCATCACCATCCATTCCGGCTGGTTCTCGCTCTGCCGCAGGTTCTCCACGATCTTGAGCCGCTTGCTCAGGTCCTTGAGCTTCTGCTTGCTGTTCGTCTTGGCGATCTGGTCGCGCAACTCGGCGCTGAGGGTCTCCAGGTTCAGCGCCTGGAGCAGGGCCTTGCACGCCTCCGCCCCCATCATCGCCTTGAAGGAGGAACCGTACTTCTCGCTCGCCGCCCGGTATTCCTCCTCCGTCAGGAGCTGCTTGTACTGCAGCGGCGTGTCGCCGGGGTCCGTGACGACGTAGTCCTGGAAGTAGATCACCTTCTCCAGGTCGCTGACCTTCATGTCCAGCAGGTTGCCCAGCCGGCTCGGCATCGCCTTGAAGAACCAGATATGCACGATCGGGGCCGCGAGGTTGATGTGGCCCATCCGCTTGCGCCGCACGCGGCTGTGCGTCACCTTCACGCCGCACCGGTCGCAGATGATGCCCTTGTGCTTCGTGCCCTTGTACTTGCCGCACGCGCATTCCCAGTCGCGCTCCGGACCGAAGATCCGCTCGCAGAACAGCCCGTCCTTCTCCGCGCGATAGGTGCGGTAGTTGATCGTCTCGGGCTTCTTCACCTCGCCGAACGACCAGCTCCGGATGTCGTTGGGCGACGCCAGCGAGATCTTCACACTGCCGTAATCGTTGATCCGATCGTAAATGCTCTCTGCCATGAGCGATGAACCCTCTTGTGCCACGTTTCCGCCCGCGATCCTCGTCCTCCACGCCCCGCTCAGATCAGCTTCTTCTTCTCCAACTGGATGTTCATCCCGAGGCCCCGGATCTCGTTACACAGCACGTCGAAGCTCACGGGCGTGCCGGCCTCCAGCGTGTTCGTCCCCTTGACCATCGACTCGTAGATCTTCGTGCGGCCCTCCACGTCGTCGCTCTTGACCGTCAGCAGCTCCTGCAGCACGTAGGCGGCGCCGTACGCCTCCAGACCCCACACCTCCATCTCGCCGAACCGCTGCCCGCCCGTCCGGGCCTTGCCGCCCAGGGGCTGCTGGGTGATCAGCGAATACGGCCCGGTCGCCCGCGCGTGGATCTTGTCGTCCACGAGGTGATGCAGCTTCATCATGTAGATGTAGCCCACCGTGATCGGCTGGTCGAACGGCTCGCCCGTCCGGCCGTCGTACAGGGTGATCTTGCCGCTGCGCGGCATCGTGACGAGCAGTTCGTGGTTCCGGCCGGCCTCCTGAACGGCCTTCACGTCCCGGCTGCGCTCCTCGACGCGCCGGTTCGCCTCCTCGATGCAGGCCATGATCTCGGCCTCTCGCGCGCCGTCGAAGACCGGCGTGATCGCCTGGAAGCCCAGGATCGCCGCCGCCCAGCCGAGGTGCGTCTCCAGAATCTGGCCGACGTTCATACGGCTCGGCACGCCGAGCGGGTTCAGCAGGATCTCCACCGGCGTCCCGTCGGCCAGGAAGGGCATATCCTCCTCCGGGAGGATGCGGGCGATGACGCCCTTGTTCCCGTGCCGGCCGGCCATCTTGTCGCCGACGGCCAGTTGCCGCTTCGTCGCGACGTACACCTTCACCATCTCGAGCACGCCGCTGGGCAGTTCGTCGCCCCGCTTCATCTGCTGGGTCTTGCGCTCCCGCTCCTCGAGGATCTCCGCGATCCGCGGCCAGTACTTGTCCACCACGGGCTTGACGTCCTCGCGGGCCGAAACCGGCTTGACCCACCGCAGCTCGCCGGAGGCCACCTGCTCGCCGAAGGCCTCGACCTGCTCGAGAATCACCTCGTCGTCGGCGCTCTTGCCCACCTTCTGCTTCGTGCCCGGGTCGATCATGGGCGCCCCGAGAATCTGCTCGATCCGCTCGCACATCTGCCGGAAGAGCGTGGCCACCTTCGCCTCGCACTTCGCGCGATACTCCCGGATGGCCTTCTGCACCTCCTTCTTCTGGTTCTCCGAAAGGTGCATCCGCCGGCTGAACCGCTTCGCGTCGATCACCACGCCCTCCTCTCCCGCCGGAAGCTCGAGCGAGTCGTTCTTCACATCCTCGCCCGCCCGGCCGAAGATCGCGTGCAGCAGCTTCTCCTCGGGGCTCAACTCGCTCTTGCTCTTGGGACTGACCTTGCCCACAAGGATGTCGCCCGGCCCGACCTTCGTCCCCACCCGCACCACGCCGTTCTCGTCCAGATTCCGCAAGGCCCGTTCGGACACGTTCGGGATGTCCCGCGTGAATTCCTCGCGCCCCAGCTTCGTCTCGCGGATCTCGATCTCGTATTCCTCGATGTGGATGCTCGTGAACGTGTCGTCCTTCACGAGTTTCTCGCTGATCAGGATCGCGTCCTCGAAGTTGTACCCGTCGAACGTCATGAACGCGACGAGCACGTTGCGCCCGAGGGCCAGCTCGCCGTTCGTGGTCGCCGGCCCGTCCGCGATGATCTGCCCCTTCTTGACCTTCTGGCCCACCTTCACGATCGGCTTCTGATTCAGGCAGGTCCGCTCGTTGAGGCCCTGGAACTTCCGCAACTCGTACTCGTCCGTGTTGTCGATGACGATCCGCAGCGCGTCCACATACGTCACCGTGCCCGGCTTCTCCGCGCGGACGATCATGCCGCTGTTCTCGGCCACGGCCCGCTCCATGCCCGTCGCCACAATCGGCGGCTCCGTCTTGAGCAGGGGCACCGCCTGCCGCTGCATGTTCGAGCCCATCAGCGCGCGGTTCGCGTCGTCGTGCTCGAGGAACGGAATCAGCGACGCCGTCACGCCCACCGTCTGCTTCGGCGAAATATCGACGTACTGCACCTCCTTCGACGGAACCTGCGCGAGATCGCCGTTCACCCGCGCCAGCACGTTGCCCTCACGCAGCTTCCCGCCCGCCTGCGGATCGACGACCTCCGGCGGAGCGAGGACCGTCCGCATCTCCTCGTCCGCACGCAGGTACTTCGTCTGCCCGTTGACTTTGTGCCGTTCGACCTTGCGGTAAGGCGTGATCAGGAAGCCGTACTCGTCGATCGTACTGTAGATGCTCAGCGAGGCGATCAGCCCGATGTTCGTGCCTTCCGGCGTCTCGATCGGACAGATGCGCCCGTAATGGCTGATGTGCACGTCGCGGACCTCGAAGCCCGCCCGCTTGCGGTTCAACCCGCCGGGGCCCAGGGCGCTGAGGCGCCGCTCGTGCGTGAGCTGGCTGAGCGGGTTGGTCTGGTCCACGACCTGACTCAGTTCGCCCCGCCCGAAGAAGAAGTCGATCGCGCTGGAGATGCTCTTCGTGTTCACCAGCTCCGCGATCCGCTCGAGCTGCTCCGGCTCCTTCAGGCTCATCCGCTCCTGCACCGTCCGGCGGAGCTTCAGGAAGCCCTTGCGGAGCTCGTCGCTCGCCAGTTCGTCGATCGTCCGCAGGCGCCGGTTGCCCAGATGGTCGATGTCGTCCACGTCGTAGGCCGCGTCGCCGCTCCGCAGCAGCATCAGGTACTTCAACGAATTCAGGACGTCCTCGACCCGGAGCGTCATTTCCGTCTCGGGCACGTTCTGGTCGAACTTGCGGTTCAGGCGGAACCGCCCCACCTTGCCGAGGCGGTAGCGGTTCTCGTCGTAGAACTTCTCGTCGAAGAGCTTCTTCGCCTTGTCGAGCTGGGGCGGGTTCCCCGGCCGCAGCCGCGCGTAGATCTTCAGCAGCGCATCCTCGTGCGTCTCGCAACCGTCCTCCGCCAGCGTGTTCAGGATCAGCGGGTCGGAGACCTTGTCGAGCACCTTTACCGTCTTGAGCGACGAGTTCTGGATGCGCCCCACGGCGTCGCCGATCTGACAACCCCCGCGGACCAGCTCCTCCTTCGTCTTCGGGTCGACCAGCGTGTTGACCGAATACATGTCGGGCTTGAGCTGCGACACGTTCACGGTCTTCATGTTCGCCTTGTAGAACTCGGTGATGACCGACTCGATCGAGCCGTACTTCGGGTCCATCGCCCGCAGAAACGCCGTCGCCGGGATCTTGCTCGACTGGTCGATCCGGATCGCCAGAAGGTCCTTCTTCGTGACGTTGATCTCGATCCAGCTTCCGCGCTCCGGAATGATCCGGCAGGCGTGCAGGGCCCGGTCGCCCTCGGCCTGCTCCTTGACGAAATCCACGCCGGGCGAACGGTGCAGCTGACTCACGATGACCCGATCCGCCCCGTTGATGATGAACTCGCCGCCGCCGATCATGATCGGCAGCTCCCCGAGATAGATGTCCTCCTCCGGGACATCGTCTTTGTCCTTGCGAACCAGCTTGACCCGCACGCGGAACGGCATGCCGTAGGTCAGGCGAAGCTGCCGACACTCATCGGGGGTATACCGCGGCTTGCCCAGGTCGTACGAGATGTACTCGAGCGACATGTTCTCGTCGTAACTCTTGATCGGGAACACCTCGCGGAGCAGCGCCTCCAGACCCTGATTCTTGCGCTTCTCCGGCGGCACGTCCGCCTGAAGAAACCGCTTGTACGAATCCGTCTGGATCTCCATCAGGTTCGGGATCGGCAGGGCATCGCCCACCTTCGAGAAGTTCCGAACGGTGTCCATGCGAAGCATACGAGTTCCTTTCGCGACAGCTCTCTCGGTCGTGATGCAACGGCCACGGCGCCGCTCGGCATCAGCCGGAGTCGCGCAGCGCGCAGCCCGTCACATCCGTACGCATACCGGTTGAATCGGGGACAGGTTCGGACGCGGGGCCATCCGTTCGACTGAGCGTCCCGTGACCCGTCGGGCCCGCATTGCCCGCCAGACGGATCCGTCCGCCCGCAAACCGGACGGACACCTCAGCCGATCTCGCCCCGCGGCGAGGATCACGACGCCGTCTCCCGGCGTCCACAGCCGGCCTCAGGGCCGCGTGGCCGGCTCGTTCGGGCACAAGCCCCTGCATCGCGCTATACATCTCCGCCGAGGCATGTTGCGACAGGGCGCCGCAACGCCCGCCACAAACCTCTATTATAGTCCCGGCGCCCGTCCCGGGCCACCTGCGACCCGGCGTCACCGGTCCGACGTACCCTGCCCCTCACGCATAGCCCGATGCAGGAGCTTGTGGCTCCCGCCCGACATTTCCTGTCGGTATTGATGATAGCGGACGGCGAAGGGTCGCTCCGCCGCCTCCGCGAAAACGCATCGCCTACTTGATCTCGACGGTCGCACCGACCTC
This sequence comes from uncultured Planctomycetales bacterium, assembly GCA_964653435.1. Lineage (GTDB taxonomy): Bacteria > Planctomycetota > Phycisphaerae > UBA1845 > PWPN01 > CAZMVY01. Next base: position 36,553 of record CAZZFA010000048.1, read on the forward strand.
TTCGAGCTCCTTCTTGATCTTCTCCGCCTCTTCCTTGGAGCAGCCTTCCTTGACGTTCTTCGGCGCGCCGTCCACCAGGTCCTTCGCCTCCTTGAGCCCGAGCCCCGTGTGGGCCCGAACCACCTTGATCACCTGAATCTTCTGGGCGCCTGCCGCCTTGAGCACCACGTCGAATGTGGTCTTTTCCTCGGCCTTCGGAGCCGCCTCGCCGCCCGCACCCGGCGCCGCGGCCATCACCACGCCGCCGCCCGCCGGCTCAATCCCGTATTCCTGCTTCAGGCAGTCTGCCAGCTCCTGGGCCTGCTTCAACGTCAACGAGGCAATCTGCTCCGCCAGCTTCTTCGTCTCGGCGCTGAACTCCTTCTTCGCCGCAACCGCTTCCTCTGCCATCGAACCGACTCCTACGCCAATGAGAACATCCGTCTGATAGGCGGCGTCCCGATGACGCCATTTCATTCGCCGAGGGCGAACCAATCCGCAACGGACGAACGATTCCTTTTGTTCCGGATCCCGGACACCCCGATCCCGTCACCACGACCGCCCCGGCCGCCTCCCGGTCGCCCGTCACGCGGCGGCCGTGCCGACCTCCGCCCCGGCGGCCTTCTCGGCCTTCTCGATGATCGCCTTGAGGCAACCCGCGATCCGGCCGCCCCCGCCCACCAGACAGCCGGCGAGCCTTCGCCCGGGCGACGTCGCGAGCATCACGACCTCGCCAAGCGTCTCTCTCTTGCTCTTCCACCCGGCCACCACCTCGACCGGGATCAGTTCCCGATCCCCGTCCACGATGGCCTTCTTCAGGCTGATCGCCGGGAAATCCTTTGCGGCCTTCACGAGCAGCTTGGCCACGTCGACGACCGACTCGCCGCCCGTCACCAGCGCGCACGGCCCGTCGAGCTGCTCGCCCAGCGGCGCCAGCGGCCCGCCGGCAAACGCCCGCCGGGCCATGCGGTTCTTCACCACGTGCATCTCGATGCCCTGCGCACGCAGCACGCCGCGCAACTTGTGCGTCGCGACGGCGTTCAAGCCGGTCAGGTCCACCACGCACGCGCTCGAAACCCCGTCGTACTTCCTCGCCAATTCCTGCGTAATCAGATTCTTGACGGGCTTGCTCATCGTTTTATCTCACCTGTCCGCACCCGGCGGACGCATCGTTCCTCTCGCTCGAAAACCCGATCCGAACTCAAACAACCTCGCACAGGACCGACGGCGTCATCGTGCCGCTGATCGCCACCTTCCGGATGTACTGCCCCTTCGCCGTGGCCGGCCTGGCCTTGCGAATGTGGGCGATGAACGCCTCGATGTTCTCCTTGAGCGAGGCCGCGTCGAAACTCATCTTCCCGACGACGGCGTGCACGTTCCCGCCTTCGTCGTTGCGGTACTCGACCTTGCCCGCGGCATACTCCCTGACCGCGTTGATCACGTCGGGCGTCACGGTGCCGCTCTTGGGCGAAGGCATCTTGCCCTGCGGCCCCAGGATGCGGCCGAGCTTGCCGACCTTGCCCATGAGCTGGGGGTGCGCAATCGCCACGTCGAAATCCGCCCAGCCCCCGGTAACCTTCGCGATCAGGTCGTCGGCGCCGGCCTCCACCGCCCCCGCCGCCTTCGCCGCCTCAACCATCTCCGGCGGACAGAAGGCCACCACCTTCTTGCTCACGCCGATGCCCTTCGGCAGCGATACGCTTCCGCGAATCGCCTGATCGGCCTGCTTCGGATCGATACCCAGATGCAGGACGATCTCGACCGTCTGGTCGAACTCCTTGCGCTTCCGGGCACCCTTGTACTTGCGGGCGACCGAGACGCTCGCGATCTCCTTGAGCTTGGCCACCGCCTGATCCACCGGCAGAGGCTTCGTCAGGTCCCCCGCCTTTTCCAGCATCTCACGATAACGTCTTGAACGTTCCGGCATTTGAGCCTCCCACTGTTGTAAGGCCCGTGGTCAGGCCGCCCGGAAACAACCGAGTCTCCGATCGGGGTTTCTCATCCCAGGCCCGAGCCCGGATAGCCCCGACCGCCTCTTGGAAATCTGTGATCCCGGATTTCCGGCAGTTCGCGATCCCGGCCGTAAAGCCCGCGTACGCCGCGGCGGCCGGACTAATCCACTACGTCGATCCCCATGCTCCGCGCCGTCCCCATGATGATCCGGTCGGCGTGTTCCTCGTCGAAGGCGTTGAGATCCTTCATCTTGCGCTTGGCAATCTCCCGGACCTGCGCCCGGGTGACCGTGCCCACTTTCTCCTTGTTCGGCACGCCGCTGCCCTTGGCCACCTTCGCCGCGTCCTTGAGCAGGACGGCCGCCGGCGGGCTCTTCACGATGAAGCTGAAGGTCTTGTCCTTGTAGACCGTGATCTCCACCGGGACGATCATCCCGTTCAGGCTGCCCGTCTGCGCGTTGAACTGCTGGACAAACTGCCCGATGTTCACGCCGTGCTGCCCGAGCGCCGGGCCGATCGGCGGAGCCGGGGTCGCCTGTCCGCCCGGAGCCTGCAACTTGATGACCTGAACGACTTCCTTCGCCATGATTACGAACCTTTCACAACCGCTCCAACTGCCAGTACTCCACATCCACCGGCGTCGATCGCCCGAAGATCGTCAGCAGCACCGTGACCATCCCCTTCTGCTCGTCCACGGCGTCCACCGTCCCCTCGAAGCCCTCGAAGGACCCTTCCTTGATCTTGACCCGATCGCCCTGCCGGTAGTTCAGGCCGGCCAGGGACTCGGGCGATTCCGGCTTGGCGGCCGCCAGCAGCATCTTCTCGACGTCGATGTCCTTCATGCTGGTCGGTTTGCCGTCCGAGCCGATGAAATCCCCGACGCCCATCGTTTCCTTCACCACGAACCAGACGTTCTCGGGGATCGATCCGTCCGCTTCCGTCGCCATTTCGACGAAGACGTACCCCGGATAGAGCTTCTTCTCCACGACGCGGGCCTGGCCGCCGCGCATCCGCTTCTCCTTCTGCGTCGGCACCAGGATTCGCCCCACGCGATCCGTCAGCCCCTCGATCTTCACCTTCCGCTCGAGCGTGTCGCGGACCTGGTCCTCCTTGTTCGAGGCGACCCGCAGCACGTACCACTTCATGCCCGGCCGGGTGGGCTCCGGGCCCGCAGGGCCCGCCGTCGCGGTCGCCGCGGGTTCCGGTGCGGACGTCGCGGGCTCCACGGCGGGCTCCGTCGAAGCGACCGCCGGCTCGGCGGGAACGGCAGCCGCCGTCTCGTCAGGGACGGCAGCGGACGTCGGCGTCTCGTTCGTCTCGGTCATCATTTCGCCCCAGGCAAGTGCCTCACACCTTCAGCACGTGGATCCACCGGAAGAACTCGAGAAACGCAAGGTCCACGAGAAACAGCGCCGTTCCCAGGATGATCACCGTCCCGATGACCACCTTCGTCGAACCGATCACCTCGCGCCGACTCGACCAGCTCACCTTCTTCATCTCCCCCTCGGTGGCGATGAAGAAGTCGACCGCACGACGGTTCACGCACAGGATCCAGTAGAGCAGCAGGCCGAAGACCACCAGGATTCCCACCGGCACGCCATACCGCAGGTACAGCGTCCAGGGCTTCTGGTCGTTCTGAAACATCGCCATCTGCTCGAAAGCAAACTGCGCCCCCCACAGGACCAGCACGCCGAAGAAAACCCCCGAGCCCAGCCGCGTATAGTACCCCTGACCGGGCTTGTATACCTCGAAGAACCCGCCGCCCTTCGCCGCGGCCTTTTCGGCATACCCGACCGCGCGCGGCTGACCGTCCTGAGCCCGCTCCGCCCGACGTTCTTCCCCGCCGCCGGCTCCCGTTGCCAACTCCATCCTCTGGTCTCCTTGCGCCGGGCGCGGCTCAACCACCGAGGTTCCCGATGATCGCGTCGTCCTGTCCTTGCTCATCTTCTCACCAGACACGGCGGCCGCCGCCGGTCGCCGACCCGGTCGGCCGCCATCCGGCGACCATCAGGAGCAGAGGGACTCGAACCCCCAACCGCCGGTTTTGGAAACCGGTGCTCTGGCCAATTGAGCTATGCTCCTACCCGGTTACTTCCTCTTGATCTTGTGCGTGGTCCGCTTGCGTTCCCGCGGACAGTACTTCTTGAGCTCGAGCTTCGCCGCACCGCCCTGCACGTTGATCGACGTGCGGTAGTTCAGGTCGTCGCACTCGGTACACTGAAGCCACGCGTATTCCCGTTTTGCGCTCTTGGCCATCGCCCGATCTCCTGAACCCCACCGGCCCCTGCGGCGCCGCCTACTCGATCACCTTGATCACGACGCCCGAACCCACGGTGCGGCCGCCTTCGCGGACGGCAAACCGCAACCCCTCCTCCATCGCGATCGGCTTGCCCAGCTCGACCTCCATCTCGATGTTGTCGCCGGGCATGCACATCTCCGCGCCGCCGAGCAGCTTCAGACCGCCGGTGACGTCCGTCGTGCGGAAGTAGAACTGCGGCCGGTATCCGTTGAAGAACGGCGAGTGACGCCCGCCTTCCTCCTTGGTCAGCACGTACACCTGGGCCTGGAACTTCGTGTGCGGGGTGATCGAGCCCGGCGCGGCGAGCACCTGCCCGCGCTCCAGTTCGTCCTTCTCGACGCCCCGCAGGAGGCACCCGACGTTGTCGCCGGCGACGCCGACGTCCAGCGTCTTGTTGAACATCTCGACGCCGGTCACAGTCGTCTTGCGGGTCTCGCGAAGGCCGACGATCTCGACTTCATCGCCCATCTTCACCTTGCCGCGTTCGATACGGCCTGTGCCCACCGTGCCGCGCCCTTTGATGCTGAATACGTCCTCGACCGGCATCAGGAAGGGCTTGTCCGTGTCGCGCGTCGGCTCGGGGATGAACGAGTCGATCGCGTCGAGCAACTCCTGGATGCTCTTGGTCGCCTCCGGATCGTCCGGCTTCTGCAGCGCCAGCAGCGCCGAACCCTTGATGATCGGCGTGTCGTCGCCCGGGAACTCATACTTGTTGAGCAGCTCGCGGATCTCCAGCTCGACCAGATCGAGCAGCTCCTTGTCGTCCACGAGATCGACCTTGTTCAGATACACCACCAGCGCCGGCACGTTCACCTGACGGGCCAGCAGGATGTGCTCGCGGGTCTGGGGCATCGGGCCGTCCGCCGCCGACACCACGAGGATCGCCCCGTCCATCTGGGCGGCGCCCG
>CAZZFA010000049.1:0-41200 GCA_964653435.1 uncultured Planctomycetales bacterium
GGGTTTCGCACCCACTGAAGACTCACGCCTTTTCACGGCACACCGAAGCATCTGGTCTCTCTGCGCCAATCAGCCGGATTCTTCGTCGCTGCGCTCCTCAGAATGACGGGTCGCGTCACCGCCGCAGCGCGATAACATGCGCGCAAGGCGCACCGCGCGCAAGGCACGCCGCGTGCAAGGCGCGCAAGGCGCAGCAAAAGCTGCGATGGAAGACTCTAACGCGGGCTTCGCCCGCAACCGAAAGAGCCCTCTACACGCACCCCTTTTCAAGAACGGCGTTCTTCGCTGACCATGTTGTTGACACGAAGCCATGGAAAGGAGAACGCCGTGAAACGCTTTATCGAGAAACATCAGGCCAAGATCACCGGCACAATCTCGTGCTTCGACCGGATCCTCTTCAAGGGCCATCTGCCCTTGCGTTGGCCCCACGTCATGGAGCGATTGATAACCCGCCAAGGGCTGCGAATCAAGGACTTTAAGGCCTTTGTCACCCGGCAGTCCCGTTGGCTCTCCGATTACGCCAAACGCCTCGCCCAAGAGGCGGGACGTCCTTACATCTACCTCAACGGCTTTGTCCGAAAGGAGGACCGGGCCAAGGCCATCGCTGCCCAAGACCAGGTCACCGACGGCTTGGTCTGCGTCCTGTCCGCCGTCGAGCCCTGCAACACCTTCAAACTGGCCTACGGCGACCGCCGTCCGCGCGTGGTCCGCGCCCGGCGCAAATGCCTCTGCCTCTACTTCTACGTCGTCGATCGCGAATTCGGCTTCCTTCACATCCGCATCCAGACCGGGTTCCCCTTCACCGTCCAGGTCTGCCTCAACGGACACGACTGGCTGGCCCGGAAGCTGCAGCGCCACCGCGTCGGGCATCACAGGCTTGACAACGCCTTTCTGGCGATCGACGACCCCGGCCGCGCCCAGCGGTTCGCCAACGAGTTTGCCCGCCGGAACTGGCCCCGGATCCTCTCCGCCTTCGCCCGACGGGTGAATCCCCTCCTGGGCAACCTCCTGCGGGGCATGGACTACTACTGGGTCATCGAGCAGGCCGAGTATGCCACGGACGTGATGTTCCGGGACCGCGCCGCGCTCCGGGACCTCTACGAAAGCCTGCTGAAGCACGCCACCCTCTGCTTCAGCGCCGAGGATGTCCTGACCTTCCTCGGTCGAAAGCTCAACGGGAACTTCGCGGGCCAGGTCCTGAACGACTACCGCAAACGCTGGCCCGGGGCCCGGGTTCGCCACCGGATGAAGGAAAACTGGATCAAGATGTACAACAAGCATGGAAGCGTCCTGCGGATCGAGACCGTCATCAATTCCCCGTACGAGTTCAAGATCCGCCGGCGGGGAACCCGCAACGGCCGATCGGTGACCGGCTGGTTCCCCATGCCCAAGGGCGTGACCTTCTTGGGTCGCTACGCCCAGATCGGTCTCGGGGTCAACCAGCGATACCTCGATGCGCTGGCCCGGGTAGACGACCCCGCCGAGGCCCGCGATCAGATCCGGTCCCTCGCCCGTCCCGTTCGCTCCAACGGACGCCCGTACCGGGGCTTCAACCCCGCCGACGAAGACGACGTCCGCCTCTTTGTCGCCGTCCTCCGTGGGGAGCACGCCATCCACGGCTTCTGCAACCGTGACCTTCGGGCCCACCTCTTCCCCCCGGCCCGGAACGCCTCAGACCGGCTCCGCCAAAGCGCCCGCGTCTCTCGGCTCCTCAAACGCCTCCACATCCGCGGGCTGATCGCCAAGATCCCCCGATCGCGCCGCTGGCGCCTCACCGCCAGGGGCCACGCCATCCTCGCAACCGTCGTGACACTTCATCATCGCAGTTACCCGCAACTCCTTATGAACTCAGCCGCTTGATGAACCAGAAACATCTGCGCAACCTGCGCAGAAGTTACGGAGGAAGAGTCTAATGTAAGGCCCGTGTGGCGCCGATGACAAAAAACAAGCCGTGACAGCCCGAGGGCGTCGCGGACCGTCCAATATAGGACCCGGGGAGCGGCGGCCGGCAGGAGTATCCGTCCTCGGTTTACCGAAAGCCCGCCGGACTGCCGCTTGCTCATCAGGAGGCGCTGCGTGTCAAATCTTGTTGCGGAAAAGCCGGTTACGGCCCCCGTTGCGCAGACCGTGCCCGATATGGAGAACGCCCTGCGTGAGCGGATTCAAAACCTTTCGTATCTGCCCACGGCGGCGGCGGTGGCCCTCAAGTTCATCGAACTCGGCCGCGACCCGGATACCGGACCCAACGAATACGCCAAGGTCATCAGCGCCGATCCGTCCCTTGCCGCCAAGCTGCTGGCCCTGGCCAACTCGTCGTGGTTCGGCGTCCGCCAGAAGGTGACGAAGGTACACATGGCCGTCTCCCTGCTGGGCCTGTGCAACGTCCGCGCACTGGCACTGAGCTACTGCATGACCGGCCTGCACAACGAACTGGGTCTCAGCCGCGAGGACTCACTGAACTTCTGGGAGTCGGGCCTCTGCAAGGCGGTCGCCGCCCGGCGCTACGTGCACGCCTTCGACGCGTCCCTGAGCGACATGGCCTTCGCCGCCGGGATCTTTCAGGACTTCGCCCTGCCCATTATGCACACCATCGACAAGGGAAAGACCTCGCAGGTACTGAGCGACCCGACCCTCTCACCCGCCGAGAAGCTCGCCGACGAAAAGGCGCGTTTCGGCATGAACCATTCCGAAGCGGGGCGGCTCCTGGCGCAGAAACTGGAACTCCCGGAGTTCTACATCGACGCGATCGCCTTTCACCACGACCGCGAGGCCCTGACCAAGTACACCAAGAGCGACGTCCTGGCCGACGGCATCTACCTGGCGGGACTCATGCCCCATGCGCGAACCGTCTGGCACCCCGACGAAATCCGGCGGGGCCGGGAACTCTTCGAGGACAAGCTGCAGAAGTTCTCCGGAGGCTGGGAGCCGTATCTCGCAGAGGTGCAGACAGAGCTGGATGAACTGTTCAGTTACTTCCAGGACGGCCGGGCGCCGGACATGCAGCTCAAGGAGATGATGATCGTGGCCACCCGGGAACTGGCGGACAGCACCACGTCGCTGGTCGGCCAGGTGAACCAGATGATGATGAACTCCGCCATGCAGGGCAAACTGGTCCACGAGGTACTTCGTCAGAAGGAAACCGCCGAGGAAAAAAGCCTGCGCGACCCGCTCACCCGGCTGCTGAACCGGGAAGGCTTCCGGACCAAAGGCACGGAACTGCTCGAACGTGCGAAACGGTACAACGGGCCCGTGGCCGTTGTCTTTCTGGACCTCGATCGCTTCAAACCACTGAACGACACGCACGGGCATGCGTTCGGGGACTACATCCTGACGGAAGCTGCCGCCCGGATGCAGACCGCCCTCGGCGAGAAGGCCGTGGTGCGCCGTCACGGCGGCGATGAATTCGCTGCGATCCTGGGGGACCTCTCCCGCCAGGAAGCCGAGACCCGACTGGCGGCCCTCGGCATGGCCTGCCGTGAAGCGCCTTTCCAGAAGGGCCAAGTCTCCGCCACGGTCACATGCTCCGTGGGAATGGTCTGGACCCACGCGGCCTCGCCCGCACTCACGCTGGATCAACTCGTCAAGGCCGCCGACGAGGCCATGTATGAGGCCAAGCGGGCGGGACGTAACAAGGTGGTGTTCCGCGCGGTATGATGCATGTCGCGCCGGCGCGACGTGGCCGGGGGCGCGATATCCTCTGCCTCGACGCCAGTCACGCGAACCCCCGTGGCCGCCCGGCGGCAAGCTGAAACCGCGATGGAGCCGCCAGGATGGCCCTGACCCGCCCGCAAACAATCGCCCTCGTACTTGGGTTCTTCGCTCTTGTGGAGCTTGGCGCGACGCACGCTGCGGAGCCCTCGTTTCCACCGACGGTGACACGTCCCGCGAACGCGACGCAACCGGGCTGGCACCCCGCATTCTTCCCGATCCTGCCCTGGGACCCGCAGCACGGCTGGCGAAGCCCCTACATCGAGCGCACGAACGGCCTCGCGAGCATCGCCGCATGCAGTTTCACGATGGCCGGCTTCGTTCAGCCCGCGGACCTGCCGGAGTGCGAGAGGCTCGGCCTGGCCGCCATCATGGCGCCGCCTGACGGCGAGGCGCCCTGGGCCGGACGCTGGCGCAACCTCACCGACGAGCAGATCGACGGGGCGATCAAGGCCCAGGTCGAGCGGGCAGGCAACAGCCCGGCCGTCGCCGGTTACTTCATCATGGACGAGCCGGGCACACCCGCCTTCCCGGCATTGGCCAAAGCCGTGGCCGCCGTGAGGAAGTATGCACCCGGCAAGCTCGCCTACATCAACCTCTTTCCCGGCTATGCGACAATCGGTGCGCCGGACGCTTCGCAACTCGGCGCGGCGAGCTTCACCGAGTACCTGGAGCGGTATGTCAACGAGGTCAACCCGCAGTTCATCAGCTATGACAACTACATGGTCCAGTACTCCGACGACGGCCAGAACGCACCGAACCTGGCCCGGTATTACGCCGACCTCCTTGAGGTGCGCCGCGTCGCCCTGAAGCACGATTTGCCCTTCTGGAACATTGTTTCCTCGAACCAGATCCGCGAATCCACCACGATCCCTTCGCCGGCCAACCTCCTGTTCCAGGCTTATACGACGCTCGCGGCCGGCGGCCGGGGCGTCTCATGGTACACCTACTACTCCAGCAGCAGCGCCACGGGGCGCGGCTACGCCTACGCCCCCATCGACAGCGCCGGCCACCGGACGGCGACGTGGCGCTACCTCCAGATGGTCAATCATCAGATCCGAACGCTCGGGCCCGTGATGAGCCGGCTGCGATCGACCGGCGTCTATTTCACCGACCCGCCCGCCAGGGGCGCCGGGGGGATCGTCGAGCCCGATCGCCTGCCCGGCCGGCTGATCCAGAACGTGCAGTCGAAGGCCTCGCCCCGAGGCTTCAGCGACACAAAGCCCCCGCTGATGGTCGGCGAGTTCGTCGGCGACGACGCCGACTACGCGATGATCGTCAACCTGAGCCTGGAACGATCCGCCAACGTACTGCCCCGCACCCGCACGGCCGTCAAAGACATCCGCGTCGTCTCCCCCGAAGACGGTCGCCTGACACCGCTCGACGCCACCAACGGCCTCTGGCTCGTGGCCGGACAAGGCGCGCTGCTGCGGCTTCCGCGGGAGAAATCGTGACGTCGGCCGCGTAGTCCTCGTTCGACCGTACCTTCGTACGCGAGTCCGCCGGGCGCCCCACCCTTTCCGGGGGGGGACTGATTGCTTTACGGCACTTCGTCTCTCTCCCGTCCCGGAGGGAAGGCATCCTGCGTTGCGCGCTCACGCCAGCGATCCCAGCTCCATCTCGTGCAGCGCCTTGCCCGCCGGCACCATCGGATAGACGTTCTCCTCCGGCTCGATCTCCACGGCCAGAACCACCGGCCCTTCGTGCCGAAGCATCTCGACCAGGGCGTCGTCCACCTCGCCCGGCTCGCGGATCCGCATGCCCTTCGCGCCGAATCCCTCGGCCACCTTCGCGAAGTCCGGGCACGGGTGATGCACGCCGGCATACCGCCGCTGCCAGAACAGCTCGAGCCACTGCCGCACCATGCCCAGGTAGCCGTTGTCGAGCACGACGAACTTCACCGGCTGCTGATGCTGCACGGCCGTAATCACCTCGACCATCGTCATCGAGAAGCTGCCGTCGCCGTCGATGTCGATCACCGTGGCCCCCGGGTTGCCGAACTGCGCCCCGATCGCCGCCGGGCAGCCGAAGCCCATCGTCCCCAGCCCGCCCGACGTGATCACCTGCCGTGGCCGCTTCCAGCCGTAGAACTGCGCGGTCCACATCTGGTGCTGCCCCACGCCTGTCGCGATGATGGCGTCGTGCCCGGTCAGGCGCCCCAGCGACTCGATTACCCGCTGCGGCTTGATCCGCGGCGAGTGGTTCTCGTACGCAAACGGGTAGCGCCGCTTCCACTCGGCGATCCGGTTGAGCCACTCGGTCCGCTCCTTCGCCTCGATGAGCGGCAGGAGCTTCACCAGGATGTCCTTCGCGTCGCCGACGACGGGGATATCCACATGCACACTCTTGGAGATGCTCGTCGGGTCCACGTCCACGTGGATGATCTTCGCGTGCGGCGCGAACGTCTCGATGTGTCCTGTGACGCGGTCGTCAAACCGCGCCCCGATCGAGATGAGGCAGTCGCACGCCTGCACGGCGTAGTTGGCCGCCGCGGAGCCGTGCATGCCGAGCATCTGCAGCGAGAGCGGGTGCGATTCGTCCACCGCGCCCAGCCCCATCAGCGTCGTCGTCACGGGAATCTGTCCCTTCTGGGCGACGGCCCGAAGGATGTCCGCCGCCCCCGACGCGATGACGCCGCCGCCGACGTAGAGCACCGGACGCGCGGCGGCGTTGATCGCCTCGGCCATCCGCCTCACCTGGCGGCAATGTCCGTCGGTATTCGGCTTGTAGCCGGGAAGCCGCATCTCCGGCGAGGGTTCCGTCTCGGCCCTCGCGAGCATCGCATCCAGGCAGATGTCCACCAGCACCGGCCCCGGCCGGCCCGTCCGGGCGATGTGGAACGCCTCCCGGATCGCGCGCGGCAGGTCCTTCACGTCGCGGACGAGGCAGTTGTGCTTCGTGATCGGCCGCGTGATCCCCGTCACATCGGCCTCCTGAAACGCATCGTTGCCGATCAGGTTGCTGCGGACCTGTCCCGTGAACGCGACGATCGGCACGGAGTCCATGTGCGCCGTCGCCAGCGCGGTAACCAGGTTCGTCGCCCCCGGCCCGCTGGTGGCGATGCAGGTCCCGACGCGCCCGGTGCTGCGCGCGTATCCGTCGGCCATGTGTCCGGCGCCCTGTTCGTGCCGCGTCTGGACGTACCGGATCGGCGAGTCGTAGAGCACGTCGAAGATCGGTATGACCGCCCCCCCCGGGTACCCGAAGAGCACCTCGACGCCCTCCTCGAGCAGCATCTCATGAAAGATCTGCGCCCCGTTCAACCCGGCCAGCGGCCGCCGACCGGCGTCCGCGGACACCGGGTGCGGCTGCCCCGGCCCTTCGCAGCGGGGGCCAGACTCGCGTCCGCCGGCGCCCGCCCCGGCGGATGCGGCGCCGCTCGCATCGGATTCCGCCCCCTTCCTGTTGCACGGGCACCCGCGTCGTGGCGGGCATCCGCTGGCAGGCATCCGGGCACAGGGCGCCCGCCGTCCGCTCGCTTGGCTCGTCGCCTTCGTTTCGTCCGTCTTTTCTGTCACGTTCGTTCCGCTCATATCACGTTCTTCCTTCCGTCGCCAATCTGGAGTGCGGCCCCTCCAGAGGCCGCTGCGGTCTGCGAGGAACCGCATCCCGCATTCCCCTCTCCCTTCACGAAGAGGACGAAGGTGAGGGTGACCGTCTTCCCTGCGTCGCTTCGTCGCTTCATCGCTCGGTCGCTTCCCCCGAAACCGCCGCGCAGCGCGATCCCGTCAGCCAATCCCGTTGCTGTATGTCTTATGGGTTACGGGCCACTGCGGCGACAGCCTTCTGCGCAGTGGCCTAGTGAAGGATGACGACCGGCAATACGGCAAGACCGAGGGCCGCCCGCCCACCAAGGGCGTCGATCGCGACCCGCAGGATGTCCCGCCGCATAGCGTTCATGTCGTCCGTTATACTACCTATCGGCAAACCGCGTGTCAAGCTTGCGAGGCCGGAACAACCGGCCCGAAGGGCCGGGACCGGCGCAACGGGCTTCTCTGCCCCGTGTTGCAGCCGTTCACGGCGCGATTTAAAATCCCGCCCGACGGAATCGATCAGGACCGACGCACTCTACGACGCACGGATGGCAACATGACACGCAAGGCATATCTACGAACGGTCGGCGGCGCGATGGTCGCCGTCCTCGCCGGGTGCAAGAGCACACCGAACGTCGCCCCCGAGAAGGCCGATATGCTCTCCCTGCTCATGCCGCGACAGATCCGCATTCAGCCGTTCACGAAAATCAAGAGCTTCGATGCGGACCAGGTGCCGGACGGCATCCTGCTTGTGTTGCGGCCCACGGACGAGTTCGGCGACCCCATCAAGATCGTCGGACACCTGTACTTCGAGTTGTACACCTGGAAGAAGGCCTCGGGCGATCACAAAGGCGAGCGACTCGAGTTCTGGGAACGCACGCTCGCCACCGCCCGGGATCAGAAGCTGTACTGGGACCGCACCGCGCAGATGTACGAGTTCCCCCTCGCCTGGACGCGCGGCGCTCCACCCTCTCCGGATCACAAATACGTCCTCACCGCCACGTACCGCTCGCCGGCCGACGAGACGCTCCAGGACGAATACGTGCTGGAGTTCGCGCTCAGCAAGTCGGAGCTGGCCCGGCCGACCACTCGCCCGCGATGAGCAGCACGGGGGCCGCCGTGAATACCCGCACCCGAGGCCGAATCCTGCTCCTCGCCGCGATCGCCCTGGCGGCGGCCGCCACCGGAGGCTGCCGGAAGAAGCTCACGTTCGAGCGGTGGGAATCCCTCCCGCTCGGAGCAAGCCGCACTGCGGTCAGGTCCGCGCTCGGCAACCCCGCCGAGGATCGCGGCCCCCGCATGATCTACACGAACCCGCAAGAGGGTGTCGCGGCACAGATATGGTTTGATCCCGGCACCGACCGTCTCCGCTATGCGAGCTGGGCCGACCCCGTCCACGGCATGCGGGAGAAAGGTTCGGCGCCGCAACCGTGACGCACCGACGAAACCGGAACCGCCCGGATCGGCCCGCGACCGCCGCCGGTGCCGGGGAACCGGCGAGAATCGAGTCGAGGAAGGTGAACGATGATCCAACTGACCGACAAGCAGATCGCGGGATACTTCCAGCGCAGTTACACGGCCGTGGACGGGCTCTGGTTTGTCAAGCTTGAGGAGAAACACGGCTTCGACGTCGCGCTCGAAGTGGATGACGAAGTGTGGAAGGTGATGCCCAGGATCCAGGCCCGCAAACTCAAGTCGCTGACGGGGCTCGACCGGGGAATGCACGGTCTGTTCGAATGCTTCACAACGAAGCTGTCGATCGAGGGTTTCGACTACCAGGCCGCGCAGGATCCCGACGGCGGCGGGTTCACCATCACGATCACGACATGCCCCTGGTACGACCTGTTGGTCAAGTCGGACCGCGTCCACCTCGCGCCGAAAATCGGCAGCCGGATCTGCAGGACGGAATACGAGGTATGGGCATCCGAGTTCGGCGACGACATCCGTCTGGACCTTGGCTATCAGATCTGCCGCGGGTGCAGTTCCTGCGTCGTGCGGTTTATGAAAGGCTCGAAGCCCTGCGCATGCCCGGCCTGACGGATCCGCGCCGGCCGGTGATCCCCGCCTGCTCACTTCACGTTGGCGGGTTGCCTCTCGGCGTGCCGAATCGCCTCCTCGAGTTGCTCCTGCTGCCGGTCAAACCGCTCGTTGAACTGCCTCTCCGTAAGCCACTCCACGCGGACCCGCCCGTCCTGGTACACGGCGACCGGGCGCCCGTCGGCGCTGAGCGTCATCGGGACGGCCGCCTCGGACCATGCGATGATCGTCGGCTCCTTCCGATGCTGGGCGAATTGGCGCAACGATTCGTCGTAGTAGCGGTAGAAGTCGAAGGGCGCCTCGGGCCGCGGCTGAATTCCGCTCACATCCCACTCGGCGGGAAGAAGCACCGGATCCCAGCCCTGCTCCCGTTGCCGGTCCAGCCGCCCGTTCAGAACCGCCACGTACTGCTCCAGCGAACCCAGATAGCGCGCCCGCATGGCCCGATCGCGCCGATACAGGATCAGCCCGAGCACCACCAGCCCCAGCACGATCACGGTGGTGAAGCTGCGTGCCACCCAGAGCCGGCGCTCCCGCTCCCGGCGCGCCTGACTCCGCCGCGCGGCCTCAGCCGCAGACGCCGGCACGGCAGCCGACGGCCTGAAACCGGGATCAAAGGGCGACGCCATCACGCATACTCCGCCACACCCCGCCGCGCCCGCAACACGCGCCGACCGAACGTGGGCGGGCTCTCCGAACCCGATGCCCGTGGAAGCCCCCCCCGCAGTACGCGCGGACCGAACCGCCGGGAGTATACGGGAGCGGCACGCGTGGACACAAGCCGGACGTGTAAACCGACTCCCTCAGACCGCCACAGGCCGCGATTGCCTCGCCAGTTCGGCGAGGGCCTCCGCCGCCCGTACGACATCGTCGGGGGTCACGAACGGGCCGAGCGAGAATCGCGTAGTGCCCCCGCCGTCGTACGTGCCGATCGTTCGGTGGGCCAGCGGGGCGCAGTGCAGCCCGCTGCGCGTCAGGATGCCGAAGCGCGCCTCCAGGGCCGCCGACAACTCCGCCGGCTCGTATCCTGCGACGCGAACACTGAACACGCCCACCCGGTCGCCCATCCGTCGCGGACCGTACAACGTGAGGCGGTCGATGCCCTCGATCGCATCCATGAACGCGGCCGAAAGGCTCTCCTCGTGCCGCCGAAGGTCGTCGATCCCGCGGTCCAGGATATACTCGACACCCGCGGCGAGCCCCGCGATGCCGATCGCGTTGTGGCTGCCCGGCTCGTACCGATCGGGCAGGAATTCCGGCTGATACGGCTTCTCGCTGACCGATCCCGTGCCGCCCTCGCGGAGCGTCTCGAGCTGCCGCTCCAAGCCGGGTCGGATGTACAGGACACCCGTCCCGAGCGGCCCGAGAAGCGCCTTGTGCCCGGGGAAGGCCATCGCATCGACCGCGAGCGTCTGCACGTCGATAGGCAGATGGCCGACACTCTGGGCGGCATCCACGACGAAGGCGATGTCCCGCTCCCGGGCGATCCGCCCGATCTCGGCGATCGGCTGCACCGTGCCCGTCACGTTGCTCGCGTGAACGACGACGATCAGACGCGTCTTCGGTTCGATCGCCCGGCAGATGTCGTCGGGGTCCACCAGGCCCGTCCGCGGATCGCAGGAAACGATCGTCGTCGTGATCCCGATCCGGTCGCGCAGGGCGTTCAGCGGCCGCAAGACCGAGTTGTGATCCATCCAGGTGGCGATCGCATGGTCGCCCGGGCGCAGCAGGCCCTTGATCGCCAGGTTGAGGGCATCCGTCGCGTTGAGCGTGAAGAGGAACGACTCGGGCTTCGGCGCGTGAAACAGCCGGGCCAGGAGGGTCCGGCACCGGGCGAGGATCTCCGCGCTCCGGATCGCCTCGCGGTAGGCGCCGCGTCCGGCCGAAGCGCCGATATCCCTCGCGTAATGGATCATCGCCTCGAGCACCGCTTCGGGCTTCGGGAAGCTTGTGGCGGAGTTGTCGA
This sequence comes from uncultured Planctomycetales bacterium, assembly GCA_964653435.1. Taxonomy (GTDB): domain Bacteria; phylum Planctomycetota; class Phycisphaerae; order UBA1845; family PWPN01; genus CAZMVY01. Next base: position 11,245 of record CAZZFA010000049.1, read on the forward strand.
GATACAGGCGTCGCGACATCGTTCGAGCCTCTGGGTCCGTCCCGTGCGCCGGGCCGCTCCGGATCCTCCCGCCCGCGGCGGCCCCGCTCGGCCGGACGCCGTCGGTATACCACATGCGGCGATACTTGTGTATACCGCGACGTTGCACATCGCGGCGACGCGAAAGCGGAAAAGCGAGAAAGCGGGTCCGGAGGACCGCGTCGCAAAAACCCTGACGATGCGGTCGGAAGGCCGGACGCGCGGCCACCGACGGCTCATCAGCCCGAGCGGCCTTTCCTTTTGCAGGATTCGGCGTCGACCGCTGCGCGTGCGGCGCTCGCTTCCTTGATTCCGCCGGCGACCAAAATGCCGCGCATTACGGGACGGCCGCCGGCCTGCGTCCGCAGACACGATACACGATGCCGTACCGGCAGAACTCGTACCCGTCGCGCAACCAGGCCGGACAGTAGCCGGGCTCCGTGCTGACGACGTAGACCTTTCCGGCGGAAAGCGCGACGTGCAGATCCTGCTCCGTCAACGCGCGGATCGGCTGGCCTGGCTCCGGCATCGGCGGCCACACGGTCACGTCGCGAGGCCAACGCCCGGTCAACTGCAGGTACTGGATCGGCCGCACCGTCGTCGAATCCGCGATAAGCACGGCGCCGCCGGGCAGGACCTCGCGTACCTCATTCGCGAAGCGCCACGCCCCTTCGTAGCCGGTCTTCCACGGATGAAGGAAATACGCATACTCGTCCCGGTACGGCACCCCGCGCGACACGCCCAGAGGAAGATGAAACGCCCGCGCAACCCGCGGCAGCGGGGCATACACGGCGGCCGGCAGCAGCGCCCCCACGACAAGGCACGCGGTCCATCCGGCGGACCGGCCCCGCAGGAACCGGTCGGCCCCCAGACCGATAAGGATACCGATCAACACCAGCGACGGGATGAAGAACGTATACTGGTCCGGCACGTCGTATCGCACGGCGAAAACCAGGTGCACGGCAAGCAGCGCGGCGATGGCGACACGCACCGGCCGGAAGGTGCCGGTACGGAGAGATGCGAGGGCGGGCAGCACAAGCAGCACGACGGGCGTCGGGAAACTGAGTCCGAGGTACAGGACGCTGTGGACAATCTGCCGCCGACTCGGCAGCAGATTCATGACGTTCCGCATATACGACCGGCCAAAAATGGCCGAGCGGAGCGTCTCGCCGACGCCGGCCCCCCGTGCGATCTCCACCCCGATCATGCTCAGATACAGGCCGGCACCGCATGCCCACGCGAGCAACAACAGCGGAAGCACGCACGGACGCAGCCGCTTCGTGCCCAGCCGCCATACCACAAACACCACCCAGCACACGAGGCTCAGCACCGCGAACATGTGATTGCTGATGCCCAGCCCGTTGAACAGGAACATCGCCGGGAGCCATCGATCCCGGCCGGTGCGGACGTATTGCAGAAAGCACAACAACTCCGCCGTCAACAGGGCGGTCGTGACGGTGTACACCTCGGCCAGGGCGCAGTGCTGCCAGAACGTGTGGGCCACGGCCACCGAAATCGCTCCCACCGCCGCGCCGCGGAGGCCGCCGCTGAGCAGCCGCAAGAGCAGAAAAACATTCGCGACGGTAACGGCGCCGAACACCGCCGAAACGAGATTCGTCTTGAATGCGGACTCGCGGAACGGCAGCGCCTGGAACGCGATCGTGAACACGTAGTAGAGCGGATGGCTCAGCGCCAACCCCAGGTCGCCGTAGAGATCCCTGCGGATCGTCCGGACCTGCGCCAGGCCGCTGTCCTGCCAGAGCACGCCGGGGGCCATGCTCGCAAGGTACAGCACCAGCGCTGCCGCAAAGGCAGCCGCGTAGAGCCGCCACGCACGCGGTAGTGAATCGATTCGCAGATGCTCGGTAATGGTTGCGGCCTGCTCTGGCATCGTAAACGACGGAGATCGTGTCGTCTTCGGTCTGAGAGTCATGCTCCTCGTGGAGGCGGGCGTCCCGCCGGCCCAGAAACGGACAAGATGCCCGACCCCATCGCGGCGGCCGACACAGGAGGGCCAACCCAAAAGGACGCTCGTCGGGGCTCTTTGACTGCCGTGACATTACTACGACGGCATCCGCCTGTACAGTTCACATCAGCGCGCGAACGTGCCGGCGGTTGGCTGGCCGGGCCTTCATGTCCTGCATGTGTACCCGCCCGGTGTCCGGGTGCAAGGCCTTACTGCGGCGGAGGCCGCCTCGGCGCGGCGAAGTCCCTCTCGAGACGATCGCGCAGGACCGCGTCGCCCGGATCGAGGCGCAAGGCCTCCCGATACTCCCGGGCGGCCCCGTCCGCATCGCCCCGACGCTCCAGCAGGACGCCAAGCCCCTTATGCGCGGCCGCCAGGGCCGGATTGAGTCGAATGGCTTCCGCGTAACTTCGCGCGGCGTCATCCGACTTCCCCTGAGCGGCCAGCGCATCAGCCAGATTGCAGTGCGCCTCTGCGAAGGCCGGGTTCAGCCGCAGCGCTTCGGCGTAATGCACGAGGGCCTCGTCAAGCCTGCCCGCCGCAGCCAGTGCGTTGGCCCAGTTGTTGTGGGCCTCGGCATACGCGGGGTTGATACGCAGCGCTTCGGCATAATGCGCGACGGCATCGTCGAGCCTGCCTTGCCGATGGAATGCCAAGGCCAGGTTGTAATGAGCCTCGGCGTAGTCCGGCCGGATGTGCAACGCCTCCGTGTAGTGCGCGACGGCCTCATCGAGCCTGCCCTGGGCGGCCAACGCGTTGGCCAGGTTGTTGTGGGCCTCGGCGAAGCCCGGCTCGAACCGTAACGCCTCGGTATAGTGCCGCACGGCTTCATCAAGCTGCCCCCGACCCGCCAAAAGGTTCGCGAGGTTGTTGTGCGCCTCGGCATAGGTCGGCTTGCAGCGCAGAGCTTCCAGGTAGTGCGCAACCGCCTCGTCGAACCTGCCCTGGGCGGCAAGCGCAAAGGCAAGGTTGTTGTGGGCCTCGGCCCAGGCCGGCTCGGCGCGCAACGCATCCGTATAGTGCCCGACGGCCTCGTCCAGCTTGCCCTGGCCTGCCAGGGCATTCGCCAGACTGTAGTGAGCCTTGGCAAAGGCGGGCTGGTATCGCAACGCCTCGGCATAGTGGACCATGGCCGCGTCGCGCCGGCCCTGAGCGTCCCGGATGAGGGCAAGGTTATAGTGGACCATCCAGGCCGACGGATTCTTCGCAAGCGTGTCGGTCCAGAGCGTCTCGAGATCCCGGTATATGCCCGCCTGCCGCCACGTACACACCGACAGGCCCGCCAGACAGATCGCCGGGAACAGGAACACAACCGCCGACGTCCGCGGACGCCCGGCGACGGCACCGGCCTTGCCCACTCTCGACTCCAGCGCCTTGAGCCGCAGTGTCACCACAGCCGCCGCGAGCGCGATCGGTCCGAGACTCGCGTGGTATTGAAAGTGATCGGCCACGAAGGAGTAGCGCATCGGGTAGACGTCGAAGAAGCCCAGCGCCGGGGCCAGCGTGATCGCAAAGAACAGAACCGCCACCAGAGGCCCCCTGCCGATTCGCCGCCGAAGGCCCCACAACAGCCCGATCGCCGCGACGGCGGCGATGGGATAGAGATACTGCCACCAGACGCCCGAGTCGATGGGCCAGCGAGGATAGATGAAGGTCAGCCGGACGGGCCAGATCAGTTTGGCGGCGTAGAACCACAACGCCCGGCCGGCAATCAGACAGCGTTCCGCGGCCGAGAGGGCCCACTCCGCCCCCTCCGCGCCGACGTGATGCCTCTCGACCCACGCCGTGATCAGGCCCATCACCGCCCCGAGCGCGAAGAAGGGAACCAGCGGAAGGAAATCCCCCCGCGCGATCCGACCCCGCTTCCACCACAGCACGAGCAGCAGGGCCGCCGGCAAGGACGCCGTCACGCTCTTGCTCAGCAGCGCACAGGCGAACAGGAACAGGCCAATCGCATAGAGCGACCGGCGGCGCGGCTCCGCGGCACGGGGGCAGTCGAGACCGGCGAAACGAAGCCAGACCAGCGCCGCCGACAGGTAGAACACGCCCGAGAGCACGTTCTTTCGCTCCGTGATCCACGCGACGGACTCGACATGCACCGGGTGCACCGCGAAAACCGCCGCGGCGAACCATGCCCCCGGAACGGCCAGCCGCCGCAACACGAGCCACAGCAGTACGGCGCTCGTTCCGTGGAGCAGGATGTTGACGACGTGATAGCCGCCGGGCCGCGAATCCCAGAGATGGTACTCCAGCCAGAAGCTCGTAAAGACAAGCGGGTAGTACTGGGGCGTCGCCCGGATGTCGAACCAGATCCGGCCCAGCCCGTCAAGACTCCGGAGAGTACGGTTCTCGGTCACATAGTCGTCGTCGTCCCACACGAAGCCGCCGCGCATTGCGGGGATGTAGACCGCCAACGCAAGCAGAAGGAGGCCGGCGGCAGCGGGCAGGCAACTGGAACCCGACACGGCCAGATGATGGTCGGCCGCCGTCTGTCCTGTCTGTCTCGGCATGCTCGATACGTCAGAAGAACGGGCCCGCGGAGGCCGGGACCCTGAAGCTCAGTCGAGGATATAAGGGTCCATCCGAGCCACCGGGGGCGCGGTTATGTCCCGGTTCATGCACGGCGATTCATTGTACTTCGGGCGAACGGCGACGGGAATGACGCCTCATGCCGCACGGGTCTCTCGCACTCAGGATCAAGGCAGCACGCTTCGGATTCCGTAACGAAAGACGGTCCCCGGCAGCGAGTACCGGGGACCGTCGCGATTCTGAAGACAACCGAACCCGTCCTGTCAGACCGAACGCAGGGGGCCGCTCAGGCACGCCTGCGGCGCAGGAGAAGGCCACCGAGGCCCAGCAAGAGCATCGTGACCGGCTCCGGCGTCGTCGTGAAGCTCCAGACGGTTCCGGAGGTGCTCACGTCGACGTTCTTGGCGACGACCTTCCAGTAGTACGTCTGATTCGGCAGCAGACCCAGGCTGTCCGGGTCAAACGAAGTTCCCGTCAGGTTTGAGCCGACCTTGGTCGTCGGGTTCGTGTTCATATCGAGGAACACGTCGAAGAACGACGAGCAGGCGCCGGCCGCCCAGCTCAGTTCGTTTCCGGGGCCGGTTTGCGGCACGGTCGTGGAACCGTTGGCGGGCAGGACGTTCGTCGGCGCGCCGGGGGTGCTCGCCACCCATCGCACCGAATCGAAGTAGGTCCGCTTGTTCGACACACCGGTGGCGGCCGTGGCCAGCCGTGTGGTGTAGGCGGTGCCGGCATTGAGCTTCACGCCCGTAGCCAGGGTGTTCCAGGCGTTGGCGCCGCTCGTCTGGGCAATCTGCACCACAACGTCAGCGCCCGCATTGTGCACGGTCCAGGTTGGCGGGGTCACACCGCTGGCGTAAGCGTTGGTCGCCCAGGTGCCGTACACATCATAGTAGCCGCCGTAACCCGCAGCCGGTGTAAACGACCACTCGCCCCACTTCACAGGAGTCGTGTCCCCGGCGTAATAGGATCCGGTCCCCGTAAGTCCGCTTGCCGTACTCTTGGCCGTGCTGGATGCCAGGCCGCTGAACGTGAACAGCGGGTTCTGGGCGCCGCCCGACACACGGCTCTCGACGATGTAGGTATACGCTGCCTGCGTCGTCGACGCCGCCATCAGCAGCGCGATACCACAGCATAAGACTGCTTTCACCCTCATGCGCTTTTTCCTCCTTCAAGAATGTCCGAGGCTCACCGCTCGGTCTGACAACGCCCGTTCCGGGCGCAACCCTCTTCGGGCAGGACCATCCCGCCTCCACGTTTACTATACCCGGCAAGCAAACTGATAGCAACGGCTATTTCAGTATTTTATATAATGCCGGCCAAAGCGGTGTCGTCATCCGCCCCGGCCACGGATGTTCCGGTAATCGGAAAGACGAACAAACCATAACCATCATAATAAGCGATAGTTACGTCGTGCGGTGCCCCGATCGGCAGCTTACGTCACCCCGTCCCGGTTGGACTCGCCCCGACTGCATTGGCGAGCCCCCAAGCCGGCTTCCAGGTCCTGTCGATAACTGCGCTCCAGCTTGCGCAGACGCTCGCGCAGAGCGGCGGCCGCGCTGTCGCAGGGCAGGTCGGTCGTGGCCAGGGCGACGAACCAGCGGACGAGGCCTTCCCAGTCGCCCAGATCGATACACTCCGGCGCGAGTCGCTTGCGGGTGCGGTCCATGTTGTGATAGTTGCCCAGGGCGATGCACAGCCCGCTGGCCGCGTAACCGAACTCACCGTAGACCGTCGCCTCGCACGTCCCGCCGTCCATCAGCTTGCGCTGGAACGGGAAGGGCGGCTCCGCCGCCGCGAGGCGCTCCGCCACTGCGCGGCACCAGCCGGTCGCCACCGGGCTGAACGTTGTCGCCAGGTCGCCGACGCGGAGGATCGGACCGTCGCCCATCCGGGCGCCGGGCAACTCGGCGCTGCACTCGATTGAGACGACGACGGCATCGGCGGGAATCGTTCGATTCCGGCACGCCGCGATCGCACCGACGAAGCCGACCTCTTCCGCCCGCGTGAGCAGGACGTGCAGGCTTGGCTTCGGATGGCGCTCGCTTGCGCTTCGCGTTCCGTGGCGCTCGCTTGCGCTTCGCGTTCCGTGGCGCTCGCTTGCGCTTCGCGTTCGGTTATGGCGGCGGACCAGGTCGTCCAGGCACGCCAGCGTCGCCGCCACGCCCGCCACGTCGTCGCAGCCGCGAGCGTACAGACGGCCCGCGCGGATCGTCGGGTCCGCGAGGTCCCACATCCCGACCGCGCCCGGCGGAACCGGTTCGGCCAGGGCCGCTTCGACGTGTGACACCCGCGGCGCCTTGCCGTCGGGACCGCACTCCACCCGGACCACGCGGCCACGCACCCACTTGGCCCCGTCGAAAAACCGCACGCGAGCGCCGGCAAAGTACTCCGGGCGAACGCCGCCGTACCACTTCGCGAGAACAAGATGCCGCCCGGTACGTGAGTCGCCGGGCAAAAGCGGCACCCTCGCCTCCATACGAAGAGGTCGAGAAGGCGGCAGCGATGATTGGACGATGAAGCCGGGGTGATCCATGTGTGCGGCCAGGACGATCGGGCGGCGTTTGCGGGGCCCGTACCGAATCAGCAGGTTCCCCGATCTGTCCTGCGTAAGGCGCAATGCCGGACGACGCCGGCAGAACTCGCGCACATAGTCGATCACATAGTGCTCGGCAAACGGAGCCGTGGGCAGCGAGAGCAGATCGCTCAGAATGCGTTGGTGTTCACGTTGCACGCCTACGATCGTAGCGTGGTGAAGGTGACGAGCCAATCCTGAGAAGATGATTTCGCGGCATTCGGGGCGTCTTCTCTCGCTGCGCTCGAGCGGACGGACGCAAGAGACCGGCAAGATGCTTCGCGGCGCCCGGCATGACGGCGGCCGGCACCGCCGCGGGCCGCGGCAGACGAGACGCCCCCAAGTTGGGTTGCGAGCGCAGGCCGGCCTATGCCGCGCTCCGCACGGCCGTGGTCGGCGGCGTCGGCGGGCGATCAGCCGGGCTCGCCCCGGGCGACGAGCACCACGTGCACGTTTTTCGGTCCGTGGACCCCCATGACAAGGTTCAGTTCGATGTCGGCCGTGCGGCTCGGGCCGGTGATGAGCACCTCGTTGGCCGGCATCGGCGAGCCCAGCGTGGCCGCCCAGTCGAGCAGATCGGGCACGATCTGCGCTTCACGGAGGATCGCGATGTGTTCGGGCACGGCCAGGCTGGCCAGGCGCCGCGTGTCCGAACCGCTGCGAATCACGATTGAGCCGGTCTCCGCGATGCCCATCCGCGCCAGTGTAATGCCGGCATCCGCGCGGAAGGCGCAATCGTTCTCCCGCAAGTCCACGATCTGCCGGCCGTCGTCCCGGATCGCCCGGATCAGTTCGTCCCGTCGAGGCAGCGGCTCGTCGGTGAGCAGGACGCTGCCGGCGGCAATATCCCGGAGAATCCTGCCGACGGTCTCGACGACGGCCGCCTCGCCGGGGACGCGATAGAGCTTCATCTTTGCATCGACGGCCATGGCGCAGAATCGACCGACGACGTCGTCGCCGGCCGCTGCGACGCGGGCGGTTTCGCGATCCGGGGGCAAGTCGACGGCGGGCCGATGGTGACCGATGGCTTCGCGGATCGAGCGGATGAATTCCTCTTGCGAGACGCCGAGCATCACGGACTCCCGACGAATCGGCACGCAATCGCGCGCCCCATGAAAACCGGTACTACGGGTTCTCCTGCAAATCCTTCCACATCCTGTGGAACGGCCGCGGGGCCATCGCGGGAAAGTCCCGCTGGTCCGTCCAGACGTTGCCCGGCGGCGGCAGCTTCGAATGCCATCCATCCCGGGCCAGCAGTCCATCCAGAAAGATATGGCCCATCCGGCTGCCCATGCGGTAGAGGAAGCTCGAGCTCATGCCGACCCGCCACAGGCGGAACGCCGCCCGCTGGAACCAGTGCATCTGCCCCTGGCGTCGCAGGTCGTCCCGCATCCGGATGAGAAACTCGGGGATCGGAATCCGCACGGGGCACACATCGAGGCACGCGCCGCAGAGGCTCGAGGCGTTGGGCAGGTCCTTGTGTTCGCACATCCCCTCGAGCAGCGGCGTGATCAACTTGCCGATCGGCCCCGGGTAGACCCCGCCGTACGCATGGCCGCCGATCGTGCGATACACCGGGCAGGCGTTCAGACAGGCCCCGCAGCGGATGCATCGCAGGGCCTCGCGGTACTCGCCCGCGAGGATGCCGGTCCGCCCGCGGTCCATGATGACCACATGAAACTCTTCCGGCCCGTCGAGGTCGCCGGGGCGCTTCGGCCCGGTCATCAGATTCGTGTAGGTGGTCAGCCGCTGGCCCGTGGCGCTCTTGGCGAGGAGCTTGAGCATCACGGCCAGGTCGGCCAGCGTCGGCACGACCTTCTCCAGGCCCATCAGCGCGACAAGCACCTTCGGCCGCGAGGTGCAGTACCGGCCGTTGCCCTCGTTCGTGACGATGCAGACGGTGCCGGTTTCGGCGACGCCGAAGTTGCACCCGCAGATGCCCATGTCGGCCGTGCGGAACTTCTCCCGGAGGTGGGCGCGGGCGGCCATCGTGAGCGTCTGGGGGTCTTCCGTGTAGGGGGTGCCGATAACCTTCTCGAAGATCCGCGCGATCTGCGACGTGGTCTTGTGGATCACCGGCGCGACGATATGCGACGGGCGATCGTGATCGATCTGGATGATGAACTCGCCCAGGTCCGTCTCGACCACCTCAAACCCGTCGGACTCCAGCGCGTGATCGAGGTGGATCTCCTCGCTGGCCATCGACTTGACCTTGACGATTCGCCGGACGCCGCGGTCCTTGCCGATCTGCGAGATGATCCGGCAGGCCTGTTCGCCGGTCCGCGCGAAGTGAACCTGCCCGCCGTGGCGCTGCACGTTCTCCACGAAGAGGCTCAGATAGCGATCGAGGTTCGCCAGCGTGTGGTCCTTGATCTTCGCGGCGAGTTCGCGGATCTCGAGCGGACGGCCGAGTTCGGGAAGAATCGCCTTGCGACCCTCGTACTGCCGGAGCGTGGCCCGCGTGATCGCCGCCGTCAGGCCGGGCGTCGCGATGGCCTCGGCCACGCGGGTATGGAAGTCCGGCGCGGCGGTCGTGTGTGCTTCACTCATGATACCAACCGGCGTTTCTCCGTTGCGGCCATCGCCTGATCGATCATCTGGGCGATGTGCATGACCTTGATCTCGAACCCCTCGCGGCGGCAGGCGCCGGCGATGTTCATCGTGCACCCGCCGTCGTTGACGACGAGGATCTCCGCCCCGGTCTTGCGGATGTTGGCGACCTTGTCGCGGACCATCGCCCCGGAGATCTCCCCGTATTTCACCGAGAACGTGCCGCCGAAGCCGCAGCACTGATCCATCTTCTCGAGCTGGCGGTATTCCAGCCCCCGGAAGCGCCTGAGCATGCGGATGGCTTCGTCCGTGATCCCGATCCCGCGGAGATGGCAACTGTAGTGATACGTGACGACGCCGGGGAACTCGAGGTCCCACTTCGACCAGTCGGGCCGCAGCTTCTTCTCCAGAAACTCGATGAACTCAAAGGTCTTCCCGGCCAGCGCAACGGCCCGGCGGTTCATGACGGGATCGTCCTTGAACGTGACCGGGAAATACTCCCGCACGATCGAGCAGCAGGAACCGGACGGCGTGACGACCAGCTCCGAATCCTCGAAAACGTCGATCATCCTCGCCGCGACCGCGCGGAAGTCGTCACCGCAGCCGCTGTTGAGCGCGGGCTGTCCGCAGCACGTCTGCTTCTTCGGAAAATCCACGTCCACGCCCAGGCGGCGCAGGACGCGGACCACGCTGACGGCGACGTCGGGGTAGAACAGGTCGGTCAGGCACGTGACAAACAGAGAAACCTTCATGGTGGTTATTGCACGATGATCGGGTCGCCCCAGCTCTTGAAGAGGAACAGCAGGATGATCGAAAGCGTTATCGCTCCGGCCCCCAGGAAGAAACCGATCCACGAATGAACCGGCTTGTCATTCCGCCGCTGTCCCGCGCTGTTGAGCCCCAGGCCGAAGCCCGCGATGCCCAGCCCGAGGGCCAGCAGGCCCGAAGCATACACCAGCGGCATCCGCAGGCTGGTGGGGTTGTACGGAATCACCTTCTCACGAATGACCAGGTGCTGAAAGACGAGAACCGCCAGGCCGGCGACGCAAACCAGGGCCGCCGCCGACAGGACCACTGAAACACGAGCCTGCACGTCGTATCGGCGAAGACTGAGTTTGGGGATGGGCACGCGAGCTTCCTCCGTACGATCGAACCCTCAGCAAACCGAATGGCCGTCGTGTCGCCGGACCGCCCTATCATAACACGACGTTGTTCATGATGAAAAGCCCGACCGGCGACAGGTCGGCGGCCGACCTCCGACGGCACAATGCCGTTTCCCCCCGCAGAGCCCCTCCCGTTGCGGCGAAGACAGGCGTGCGCTTCGCCTCCGCCCGCCGCACGACACCGCGGCCGCCTCGCTGGAGAGACGCCCCACGCACCCCCCGGTTTGACACCTCCCGTGTCCCCTTTACCATAGCCCGCAGTCGTACAAGTTCTGCGAGGTCTGTCATGAAAGCTTCCTCGATTGCGCTCGGGCTGGACTATGGCACGGAATCGGTGCGGGCGATCTTCGTGGAAACGCGCACGGGACGCACGCTGGCCCAGGCCGTCGTTCCGTACCGCCACGGGGTGATTACGGAACGCCTGCCCGACACGAACGTCCGCCTCGGTGCCGACTGGGCGCTGCAGGATTCGGCCGATTACCTCAACGGCATGCTCGGCGCCGTCAAAGGAGCCATGAAAGCGGGCCGCATCGACGGGCGGCGGGTGTGCGGTATCGGCATCAGCTTCACGGCCTGCACGATGTTGCCCACAACGGCCGACGGCACGCCGCTGGCATGGACCGATACGTTTCGCAGGCATCCGAACGCCTGGTGCAAGCTCTGGAAGCACCATGCCGCGCAACCGCAGGCCGACCGGATGAATGCCGTCGCCCGGAAGCGCGGCGAGAAATGGCTCGCGCGGTATGGCGGAACGATCTCGAGCGAATGGTTCTTCCCCAAGGCGCTGCAGACGATCGAGGAGGACCCGAAGGTCTGGCATGCCGCCGAGGTCTACATTGAGGCCGGCGAATGGCTCGCGTGGCAGCTCACCGGCCGGCTCGTCCGCAGCACCTGTCACGGCGGATACAAGCAATGCTGGCACAAGCGCGAGGGCTATCCCTCCGCCGCGTACCTCCGGGCGGTCCATCCCGAACTGCCGAAGCTGGTCAGCCGGAAGATGCACGGGCTGCGAATCGCCCCCGGGCAACCTGCCGGCGGGCTCACCGCCGCGTGGGCGAAGAAGCTCGGCCTGCCCGTGGGCATCGCGGTCTCCTCCTCGATCATCGACGCACACAGCGGCGTGCCGGGCGCGGGCGTCGCCGGACCCGGCGTGATGGTCATGGTCATGGGCACCAGCACGTGCCACATGCTCATGGACACCAGGGAAAAGCTCGCGAAAGGCATATCCGGCGTCGTGGAGGACGGCATCCTGCCGGGCTTCTACGGATATGAGGCGGGGCAGGTGGCCGTGGGCGACATCTTCGCCTGGTACGTGGACCACGCCGCACCGGCGTATATCGCCGCCGAGGCGGCAAAGAAGAAGCAGACCGTGCATCAACTGCTCACCGCGCAGGCCGCCCGGCTCAAACCCGGCCGGAACCGCCTTCTCGCGCTGGACTGGTGGAATGGAAACCGCACGCCGTTCGTCGACGCAAACCTTTCCGGGCTGATCGTCGGCCTCACGCTCGGCACCCGGCCCGCCGACGTCTACCGCGCGTTGATCGAAGCAACGGCCTTCGGCACGATGCGGGTGATTGAGACGTTCGATGTTGCCGGCATCCGGACGAAGTCGCTCGTGGCCTGCGGCGGCATCGCCAAGAAGAACCCCCTGCTCATGCAGATTTACACCGACGTGACGGGCCGGCCGATCGACGTGGCGGCCAGCGCCCAGGCGTCATCGCTTGGCGCGGCCGTCCTGGGCGCCGTGGCCGCCGGCGCCAAAGCCGGCGGATACGACTCCGTAGCCCAAGCCGTGCGGAACATGGTCGCCAAACCGGTCGAACGGTACCGGCCGGACCCCGCCGCGCACCGGGTGTACGCCGAGATGTACAGGGATTACCGCCGCCTGAGCGACCATTTCGGGCAATACCGCGACCCTGTCATGAGGAATCTGCGCGCTCTGGGAGGCTGACGCATTCGCGTCGGCCTGCCCCCGCCGCAGCCAGCCACCTGGCGCCAATTGTTCCGCCAATCCCCCAGGATGGCAGCAAGCTGCAACTAGGCACCGGGGCGTCAGCCGCCGTGTTCGGCTCCGGGTGAGGCCTGCCATGCGCTCTGGCCCGTGCATAAGAGAAGACAGGCACCCCCCTTCGGCGCACATCGTACGCCGAAAGAAGGTGCCTGCCCTGTATAGTCCCGATCTGGGCCGCCCGTAAGCGGTCGCTACGCCTGAAGCCCTATGGCTCAAAGCGACGGCGCCGCCGCCAGCATGTCACTGCCCAGGCGGCGCGACGGCTCACGGAGCAGCCCGATCCCCGATCACGTCGTGAGCGGCAACGGGAAATTCGGGAACCAAACCTTGCCCATGTTGGGCAGGATGCTCATGCCACCGTTGTACTCCTGGAGACAACCGGCGGTAGCAAACAGCCAAGCCGATGATCCGACAATCAGCAGGATCTTCCACAGACGATTCATGTCATGACCTCCTTGGTCCACAAGCCACTCGAAAAACTCGCCGCCTCTCGGACGATTCCGACGGCTATGCGCCACCGTATCTCCGCCTTCGGCAGCCTTCACACCTGGCGATCCCATTTCGTCGAAAACCGGGACCGCAAGGGCTCTTCACTCTTCAGCCGGCGCCTCCACAGCGCCGCAGCGCGCACCTCGCTCGGAATATACCCCGGCCGCAACCCGGCCGAGACCACCCGAACGGATCCGCGCGGCTTAGCTGAAGAGATCCTCATTCAGCCACAGCGTGACCCAATGAGCCAGCGTGCAGGCCTTCGGAAGCTGGCACGGAAACGCGCAGCCGCACCCGTAGAGCGAGCCGCCGACAAAGGCGATGAGGTACGCCAAGTACTTCACTTTCCTCAACATCGTATGAATCTCCTTAAAGCGGGACACCAGTCACTTACTCGAGCCGTCACCCTCGGAAAGGTTTGGCCACGAGCCCGGTTCCCTTGGGTTCCGGAATTGCCCCAGCGCGAGGCGACCGGGCCACCATCCACTACGCTAGTTAACGAACCGCAGAATGGTCGTATCCACGAGCCACTGAGCGATGCAGCCACCCAGCCCGCCGAGCTGGAAGAGCGTTGCACCACCGAACAGGATCGCCCATTTCGTCCAACTCTTCCTCAACATCGTGTCTATCTCCTAAGAACAATCTCCTGGTTCGCGCCGACCCAACAACGGCCGGCCTCATCTGTGCCCCGCCCCGCAGCCCTACGAGCTCGCAGGCGAAAGCACCTCGCCGCATTGCACCCGCTCTCTCAGTCGAACAGGTTCGCGATCACAACGTCCGTCAGTATGTTCTTGTAGCTGAACGGACAGCCAGTCTTGCACACCGGCAGCGAGCATGGGCTGCAGCCGCAGGCGTAGAGCGAAAAGCCCGTCGCCAGCAGGAACCCCACCCCCCACATGGTCCACTTCTTAAGGGTTTTGTACATTACATACCTCCTTAAACAGAAGGAAACGATCCCGGCCTTACACATGAAGGCCACGTCCGGTCGCACGTCGGCCAGCGCGCCATGGACCCGCTGTCGCACGCTACGCCGACCGGCGCGGCATACACAGGCCCCCAATGTGTACACCCAGAAACATAGATTAGCCGCGCCTCCAATCTTTGGGGCGAAAGTCTACTGGCTTTCCCGGCTATTGCAAGACCCTCGCGCGAAAAAACCGCAAATTTTCTCGCGAGTCACCGGTTCGACGATCCCGGCCTCGGTCACAATTCCGCGGATGTATCCCGCGGGGGTCACGTCAAACGCCGGGTTCCAGCAGTCCACGCCCTCGGGAGCTGTCGTCTTCCCGAATCCACACCTGATCTCGTCCGCCGACCGCTGCTCGATCGGTATACCCGATCCGTCCTGGATCGACAAGTCAAACGTCGATCGAGGAGCAGCGACGTAGAACGCTATCCCATGATGACGGGCCAACACCGCCAGCGAATATGTCCCGACCTTGTTGGCCGTGTCTCCGTTCGCAACGATCCGGTCCGCGCCTGTTATAACCAGATCGATACGCCCCTCTCTCATCAATGCGCCTACCATATTATCGCAAATCACCGTGACGTCAATACCCGCCCGCGATAATTCCCACGCCGTCAGCCGCGACCCCTGCAACAGCGGACGCGTCTCGCTGGCGTACACCCTGAACCGACGACCCCGCTCATGGGCCGCATAAAGGACCGACAGCGCGGTACCGTATTCGGATGCAGCCAACCATCCAGCATTACAGTGTGTCAGAACAGACCCGCCATCCCGAACCAGCGACTCGCCACATCGCCCTATAGCCCGGCAGATCGCCGCGTCCTCGTCGCGAATCCGCTTCGCCTCGGCCAGCAGGCCCTCCTTCAACTCCGCCAGGGGCCGGCCTCGCAGCGATTCGGCAAGCCGCCGCATCCGAGCAACCGCCCAAGCCAGATTAACGGCCGTTGGGCGGGTTCGGATGAGTAAGTTGCACGAATCCTCCAGAGTGTCAAAGAACTCACGCTCGCTGGCAGCGCTTCGGACGCCCAGCACCACACCCATCGCCGCGGCCACGCCTATCGCGGGCGCGCCACGCACCCGAAGATTCAATATGGCCTCCCGAAGACTCTCTATCTCTCGGCAGGCCAACAACTTAAGCTCAACGGGCAGGAGCGTCTGATCAATCAGTTCCACGTAGCCATCAAGCCCGCCTACCCATTGGATCGTCCTGGGGGGCAGACCCTCAGCCACGGCTAAGCCGCTCCCGCAGAATCTGGTTCTTGTTATCGACCATTTCTGCCTGATTTCTTTTGAGGTTTTTCAGCGCGGCATCTAGAGTAGGGTTATTCAGCGCCAAGATTTGCGCCGCCAGCACCGCCGCGTTCCGCGCCCCAACCTGGCCGATCCCGACCGTCGCTACCGGCACGCCAGGCGGCATCTGGACCGTGCTCAGAAGGGCATCCACCCCGCGCAAGGGACCGGCGTCCAGCGGAACCCCGATCACTGGCAGAGTGGTCAGTGCCGCAAAGGTTCCGGCGAGGGCCGCCGCCAAGCCCGCCGCCGCGATAACTACCTGCACGCCGTTCTCCTGAGCCGTACGCGCGTACTCATGCACCTTCTCGGGGGTGCGATGGGCGGACATGATCTGGACCTCGCACGGCACCCCAAGCTCCGCGAGCTGTTTGTAGCAGGCCTCCATCGTCGGCCAATCGGAATCGCTTCCGATAATTATCGCTACTCGAGCCTGAGACATCCGGGCCGGCCTCCTTTCGGAGCCGGCATTGTAGCGGAACCAGCCTCGCGGGCAACAACCCGCCAATCGTCGCCGTCCGCGCGCCGCAGGCAGAGCGATGGCGCAACCGAGCGTCGCAACGATCGGATGTCCGAGTTACAATGCCGGCCGCGTTCACGGAGCGGCCTGGCCCCGCGGGGCAACTCACGCCGACGGAACATCATGGCTCAAGGATATCCTCTCTTCGTCAAACGGGATCTGGACGGGTTCTTCGGCCTGGCCATCGACAACCTGGTGCAGTGGCTGCTCATCATCACGCTCTGCAAGACCGCCTGCGGGATGAACGGCGAAAACGAGCACTTCATCTACAATCACATCCTGCCGGGGGCGGCGATCTCGCTCGTGATCGGCAATCTCTTCTACGCGTTTCAGGCGCATCGCCTCGCCAAACGCGAGGGTCGATCCGACGTGACAGCGCTGCCATTCGGGATCAACACACCGTCGCTTATCGTGTACGTGTTCTTCGTGATGCTGCCGGCGTACCAGATGACCAGGTCGGCTCAGGCGGCCTGGCTGATGGGCCTGATCGCCTGCCTCGGCAGCGGCGTGATCGAATTCACGGGGGCCTTCTATGCCGAGTGGATCCGCCGACATACCCCCCGGGCCGCCCTGCTCAGCACGCTGGCCGGCATCGCCATCGGCTTCATTGCCATGACCTTCGCCCTCCAGATCTGGCAACGGCCGCTGATAGCAATGCTGCCGCTGGGGGTCGTGCTGATCACGTACTTCTCCGGCATCCGGTTCCCCGGCGGAATCCCCGGCGGTCTGCTGGCCGTCGGCGGCGGAACGATCCTCGCATGGGTACTCGCGCTGATCCTCCCCGGCGACTGGCTCGGACGCACCATGTCCGCCAAAGCCGTCGAGCAAGCGTGGGCGCTGCGAGGCTGGCATCCGCCGATCTGGGCGGGCGGCGAGCTGTGGCGCCACATGTATACCGCCTGGCACGACGAGGCCCAGCGGAAGCTGCTGGTCGGATCGATCTCGGTGATCGTGCCGATGGGGCTGTTCAACGTTATCGGCAGCCTGCAGAACATCGAGTCCGCCGAGGCGGGCGGCGATCGCTTCCACACGGGCAGCTCGCTGGCAGTCAACGGACTCTCGACAATCGCAGCCGCCCTTTTCGGCTCGTGTTTTCCCACGACCATCTACATCGGCCACCCCGGCTGGAAGGGGCTTGGGGCCCGGGCCGGCTACTCGACGCTGAACGGGCTCTTTTTCACCGTTATCGGACTGACCGGTACCGTCGCCGTCATCAACGCCGTGGTCCCCATCGAAGCGGGCATCGCCATCGTCGTATGGATCGGGATCATCATCACCGCCCAAGCCTACCAGACGACGCCCAGCGAGCATGCGCCGGCTGTCGCCGTGGGTCTGTTTCCCGCGATCGCCGCCTGGGGGGCCACCGTTGCCGCCGGCGTATTCATCGTGGCGGGCGGCAAGAGCATGCAGGCCATCCTCACCACCAACCCGACCGCCGACGCCAACGGGTTCCTGCTGCACGGGATGAACATCCTCGAGCGGGGCTATATCTTCACGTGCATGATCCTGGCCGCGATTTCGGCCCTTCTCATCGATCGAAAGTTCTTCACGGCCGCTATCTGGTCGCTGACGGCCGCGGCGCTGACGTTCGTCGGGCTCATGCACGCGTATCAGCTTCGCGACAACACCGTCGATTACCTGCTGATCTGGAGCCGTCTGCCACACGGCGCCTTCGGCACCCGTGCACACGCCGTGGCAGTCGGATATGTGCTGCTGGCGGCGCTGTTCGCCGCGATCGGCTGGTATCGAGAACGCTGGGGAGGCGGCAATGGGATCGATGACGTCCGGCTGCACTGAAAGCGGAAAGCCCTCCGGCGACGGCCAGAACACGCCGTGTGCCTCGGCCCTTACGCTCGCCCGCCGGGGCGCCGTCCTGGCCGCAGCGCTCGCCGGGTTCATGGGCTGTGCGAGCCCCGCTACCGAGTTTGAGCCGTTCGTGGAGGGTGTCCAGCGCGTGCCCTTGGGCTCCGACGACGGCGTGGCGAGGTTCTTCCTGGGCTTCCCCACGAAGGCTTCGTCGGACGAGCGGAGCTGGTGGTATCTCCGTCCGCAGGCGGGGCCGGCGGCGACGACGGGCGGGCTTTCCGTCCTCGTCCGGTTCGACGCCCACGAGAAGGTCGTGGAGCGCGAGCTGATCGAGTGGGCCGCGACGGGCAAGGACCGATACATCCTGCGTTGCGAGCGGCTTGTTGCCGGCGAGGCGACGTCCGACGAGGCGGACTTCACGACCGTGCTCGGGGAAAAGCTCGCGGAACTGTCGCGCACGAACAGCCGCTTCCGCTTCGATCTTCACGATACATCGTACCAGCTCACGGCCGACGGCGTGCTGCTGCTCTCGATGGACCGCTGGGCCCGGCCGGGCTCGCGCCTGACCAGCCTCCGGGGGGAGATCGACACGACGCTGTACCCGCAGGTCGCGGAGGCCGTGCGCCTTGCGTGGCAGGTCCGGCGATTCGCGATCGAGCTGGATTTCGGGCGGCCCGGCCGATAGGCGCCGAACCGCAAACAGCAGGCAACGGCCGATCCGCGGCGGCGCCGCCCCGCCCCGCCTCTACTTGATCGTCGCCACCAGCGCGAGGACGCCCTTCTTCACCGCGTCGTCGAGCCCCGGGGCAAACGGCGCGGGGTTGCCCACGCGGTAGAGATTCGACGTGGTCACCTCGTACCCCCCGTCCCCGAGAATCTCGTCGACGGGCAGGTAGCCGAACGCCTCCTGCGTATAGCCGAAGACCGCCACGGGCTTGTCC
Source organism: uncultured Planctomycetales bacterium (assembly GCA_964653435.1). GTDB lineage: Bacteria > Planctomycetota > Phycisphaerae > UBA1845 > PWPN01 > CAZMVY01. The sequence goes on from CAZZFA010000049.1 coordinate 30,070, forward strand.
CCGAACCACCGGCGAACGAGGGGCACCCACTGCACCACCGGCTCGCCGGAGAAATAGCAGATCCACTGGTCCGGCGCAAGGCGAACCACGCCGAGCGTCCAGGAAACCGTCTTCTGCGTCGGGCCGCCCTTGTCGTACTGTTCGAGCCAATAGCGGGCGGCGGCGGCCTGGTGATCGCGCCCGCTTGCGGCGATCCGCTCGTAGACCGACCGGTCCGGAGGCGTGCCGCGTGCCAGATCGATGCGGGTCATGGCGGCCGCGATTTCGAGCGAGAGGGTGCGGCCCTCACTCTTGAAGGCGTCAAGGACGGCCGTGGCGAGTTGCCGGCCCACGGTGTCCTTGTCTGCGAGCGTGCCGGGGCGGAACTTCAACGCCTTGAGGTCGGCGGCGACGCGAGGACGGATGTTGCCGGCGGCGCCTTGGAAGAACTGGACATGGACGCCACGGCCCAGCGCGGCGCGAAGCTCCCGCCGGGCCGCGCCCGGGTAGTCGGCCGAGATGCCCCGGCGCGCGCACCCGTAGACCGTCACCGGGTGGCAGGCATACGAGAAGAGAATCCCGCGAGGCTCACCGCCGGGCGAGTCCAGTCGCATGATCCAGACGGTCGGATCGCGCGGGCCCGCCGGGTTCGGAACCATAGCCGGCTCGCCGCGTTCATTCCGGCCGCGCCGGTCGATGCCGATGTCCGACTTCCCCTGGAAAACACGCACCACGACGGGGGCAAGCCGGTCCGCCGCCGCCGCGCACACGGCCACGACCTTCGGGGCAAGCTCCTCCATGTACGCACGCTCGATGTCCTTCGGCGGCCCGCACGCCGCCAGGATGTCGCGGTACATCATCGGGCCGCTGTGGGTGTGGGAACAATTGAGAATGATGTTCTCCGCCGGCGCCCGAAGTTTCCTGGCGATCTCGGCGCGAAGGGCATCGCCGTACGGCCGGGACAGACCGATCAGATCGAGCGATACAAGAACCAGCACGCGGCCCCGGGCATCCTTGAGCACGGCGGCCTGCGCGAAGAGCGGATCGACGACCGCGTTGGAGCTCTCGTTGCTGCATCCGCGCCCGCCGAGATCGATGCCGACGGGCGGCGTGATGTCGGCCTCGGCAAAGCCGGCCAGGGCAACGGCCGCACCCGCCCGCGATGCATCAGGCAAGCCGGTCGCAACGAGCAGAAGAACGATCGCAACGAACCGTCTGTGTTTCATGCCATGACGGTACGAAGGCCGGGCCAAGAGGTCAAATGGGGCAAGAAGACGACGCTCTTGCTCAGCAGTCCGTTGAAACAGTGCCGGCGCAGTCGCCGAAATCGCGTTTTCGGTTTCGCCAGTGCGGTCGGTGGCAACGGTTCGTGGCTCTTTCAACGGACCGTCAGGGCGAGCAGGCCCCCCGGGTGCCGACGCGGTTGCGCGCCAGCCCGTGCCCGGCCGGGCGCGACGACGGACCGGTCAGGGTTGCGCCGCTGCGGTCGATCGCGAACGATCGGCGAGCGATTCCCGGCGAGCCGACGAGCAAGAATGTGAGATCGCGCCCGCCGCGTCGCCAGCGCACCAACCGGCCATCAGGCAGTGAGCGGTTCCTTGATCGCGCGGAGGCAGCGGCTGACCGACTCCCGAGGCCCGGCAAGCCCGCACGCAAGGCAAAGGCCGGACGGAAAACAGGCATTGTGTCCCCAGAGTCAACCGGTGATCTTTGCCGAGCGAGACCGCAAGCCACGCAGGCTCCGCCGTGCGGACGGAATCCCGCGGCGGGGGTGACGTCGCGTCTTCGTTGCGCCCGCGCAGCGGGACCTACCACTACCCGGAGCGCCTGCAGGAAGCGGCAGGCCGACCTGGGCGGGACGCGGCACAGACCGCCCCATATCGACAACCAACTTACGCGCCCGCGCTGCCACGTCCAGCCGGCCGGCCCGGGCGCGGCGGCGACGCGGGCGCGCGCGGTCACGCCCCGCACTTCGGGGGCCGGTTCGGACCGTTGAAACAGTCCTGGAACTCCAGGAAGTCCGCGACGTCCACGTCGGCATCGGCGTCGAAGTCGGCGTTGGCGCAACCATCCTTCTTCGGTACCCGGTTCGGACCGTTGAAACAATCCTGGAACAACAGGAAGTCCCCGAGGTCCACATCGGTGTCGCAGTCGAAGTCGCCCACGTTCAGCCCCGTGACCAGCGTGGTCGCGTCGGGCACGATCGCACCGGCCGCGTCGGTCGGCGGCGGTTCCGTGTTGCCGACGTGGTCGCGGGCGGCGCTGTAGAACCGGTACGTGTGCCCGGCCTCGCCGGCCGTGAACGTGGCCGTCGTTTCCTCCGTGGTCAGCCACGGCGCGTACGCCCCACCGTTGTCGGAGACGTAAACCGTGTACCCCTCGACGCCCGAACCGCCTGCGTCGTCCTGACCGGCCCAGCTTACCGGGAACGCGGTACAGTACATCTGCGCCGGCAGCGGGTTGACGGAACTGCTAGGGGCCACGGCGTCGATCGTGTTGAGAACCTCCGGCGTGTCGATCGCTTCGTTCCAGTCAAAGACAATGGAGGCCTTGTTCTTGATCTGTGTGCCGGTGGCCAGACCCGGCTTCGGCTTGACCGAGTAGCTCACGTATCCCTCGCCGGGGTGGATCGTGCGAGTCGGGTCGGCCGGGTCGGGGTAGAAGATCGATTCCTGGTTCGGCGGCAGGAAGCCGGCGAAGATGTCTTCGGGCCAGAAGCCGGTCGCCGGGTCGGCGCAGGCGATGGTCCAGCGGATCACCCCGGTATCCGGATCAATCCCCGCCTCGATGTCCACCACCAGCGGGATCTTCGGCGTGACGCCATCGGCCTCATAGCGATGCCAGCCGTTGGGCTCATCCCAGGTCCAGCCGTCGAGTTCCACCCGCCCTTCGTAATGATCCAACCCCTCCGGCACCTTGATGACCGTCCCGGCGAAGCCGATCTCATCGAGCACCAGCGTCGTCCAGTCAAGCTGCGCGATGAGCTGGTCGGTCACGTCCACCTTCAGCGCCGCCGCCGTGGCCGCGGGGAGATTCTCGAAGAGCACCGTATATGGAATGGGTCGCTGGTCGTCAACGAACCGATCTTCGCCGAACCCAAGCGATGCAAGTTTCTCGTTAGGATCCCTGGGGTGTACAGGACAATAGGATCCGCGCGCGGTCGTACCGCTGATGTTTACCTCGAAGTTGCAGTTGGCAGGGGGAGCGGGAGGCCACGGACCGGGCGGCCCGGGGCATGCCCATTCGCAAATCGGCCAACTTACGCCCGCACAGGCACCTGCACAGAGAGGGCCCGCCAGCCCACCCGTAGCCCAAATGCATGCGTAATAACAGCCGACCCCGACCAGTCCGTTGCAGACAATCTTGCACAAGATTTCCTGCGCTGTGTCGCGAGCCAGTGCGCTAACGCCGGACGCAGGCCAAGCGCGCGACAGATCCGCAGGTGAGTCGAGATACCCCATATCGACTAGCACGGCCGCGAGCGCGTTCTTCCACGCGTTCGTGTCGCTCGCGAGGGCAAAAAACTCCGGGAGATCATGGGCAATACCTGGAATCGTAAGTATCCGCTCCCGCAGCAGCTCCATGCCTTCAGCAAGCGCCGGAAGGAACTCCTCCTCCGAAATTGGCGTGACATTCCAGATTATCTCGATATTGCCACCAGTATACGCACTAGCCAGAGCGATCGCATATTTAAGACAAGCCTGATTCCCGGATCCGATTCTTGGTAGCACCCAAGATGAGAAACCGTGAGATGGGATCTTTAGAAAGTAGGGAAGCCCCAAGCCCTGGACTGAAACCGCAACACCATCGACAACCGGTACCCAGGCCGAGACCGCCACAAAGTCTGCATCCACATTGGAGCGGTTTGAGATACACAACTCATACGTCTCAGGAACGCCTCCGGGCCGCATCCGAAACTGTCCCCCCATACCCATGCGAAATTCAAGCTCGCGCCCGGTCTCGATTACGAATGCGCCCGGCAGTTCAACGACACCACCTCCCGGTCGAACCAGCGAGAGATCGCAAGTGACCGGCGCGATACCCCTCAGGTCAAAAGTTGCCCTCAGTAGCCCCTGGTTCACAATGTCAACGCGGCGAGGTGTCAATGTGTGTGGAACACCGCTGTCCACGTATGTCAAGAATGGCTCTGTCTGAGCCTTAAGACCGCTACCCTTAAGAGCAACGGTCACATGACCGGTGTTTCCGCCACGGCTTGACGTAATCTCCGTGACCGCGAACGGCAGATACTCCGCCTGGATCGTGAACACCACCGGGCTAGTTGCCGAGAGTCGCTCGGCGTACGCAAGAACGTAGTATGTCCCCGCCTTCGTACCGGGGATGCGGGCGGTTTGGCCCGCGGCGAACGGCGTCTCGTACTTTGCGTCGAAGACCCCGCGTGTCGGCGGCGTCCCATACCGGATGTACAACTCGTTCGAGCCCTGAGTGGCGTCGAGCGTCACCTTGAGATCTTCATCCGCAGCAACGTTGGCTTTGTAGAGCTTCGCCTGTCGCTGCCACTGGAACTGATCGGCGTACGCTTCGCCGAGCGTGAGTTCAGGCACGTCGATGCTGATCGCGGCAGCGGCGACATTGTCATTCTCGCCCGCGTCCTCGCGGATGTCCTGGTAGATATCCGTGCGGGACAGAAGGTAGTAATTACCTGGCATTACAGCGGGCAAGGCTACAGCGGCGTTGCGCGTGTACGTGGTGTTGCCCGCCAGCGTGCCGTTGTACTCGAGCTTGCCGAGAAGCCTGTCATTGATATCCCAGGTCTGATCGTGCGACAGGTAGATTCCGTCCGTCCACGTGGCGGTCAGCGGCGAAGCGCGGTTGTTGCGCACCGTCCAGGTGACATCGATGACCTCGCCGGCTAATCCGGCAGGCGCGCCGGAGATCGACACCGCGGTCAGATCGCCTCGCGCGGGCGAGTTGTCCTGGTTGAGGAGGATGGAAACATACTTGCTCGCCAGACCGACGATATCAGGCCGCCCGTCGACGTTGACATCGGCTGCGGCCAGCGTGGACCAGACGGTCAGCGCCGCGTAATGCTGCGCTTCCTGCAAAGGATTGGTCTGGCTGCCCAGCAGCAGCGTGGTGCGGGAACATCCCACGCACAGATCGTCGAACCCGTCGCGGTTGAAGTCGGCCGCCGCGATGGCGGGCGCGCTGCTCACTTGGGAGAACGGCCCGAGAATAGACGGCGGACCGGTGAAGCCGCCGGCTTCCTGTCCGTACAGAACCGCGACAGATTGGGTGTCGCCACTGCCATGATATGCGGCCAGGTCGAGCCAGCCGTCCCCGTTGAAATCGCCCGCTGCCAGCGTGGACGGCGCCTGCGACAATTGGACACCCTGCGCTTCCGTGAACCCGCTCCCGGCCTGATTGTACACCACGCCCAGGCCCCGATCCCCGAAGCGGCCGGCGACATCGACCCATCCGTCACCGTCAAAATCGCCCGCGACGATCTCGCCGTTCACCCCGATAGCCACGGCACCGCCAAAGGTGCCGTCCGCCTGGCCGAACAAAACCTTTCCCCCGGCAGCCAAGTCGAGCCGACCGTCCTGGTTAAAGTCCTGGGCCACAACCCCGGCGGCACCGGTACCGACCGCGTAGTCCGCCGGCGCGTTGAATGCTCGCGGTGCAACCTGGTACAGGATTCGCAGCAGGCCGGTGGTTGTGCTCACGGCAAGGTCCAGCAATCCGTCACGGTCCAGATCCGCCACGGCGATCCTCCACGGCGCCGCCGGCACCTGGTATACCGCCTCGTCGATGGAGAAGGCACCTGATTTGGCATCGCCCCACAGGACCCGCACTTCCTTGCGAGTCGTGTCGGTCAGTGCCAGATCGGGAGCCCCATCCGCATCAAAGTCGCCCACCGATATCCCTGTACGGCCTCCGTAAGGGAGAACTTCGATGTCCGATCGAAGGATGAGTTGGTTGTGAAGCCGATGGTAGTCCCAGATCGCCAGCTCACCGAGAGGATAGGACATCAGCAAAGCCTCAGCCTGGCCGTCGCGGTCCACATCCGCGATGGAGAGAGCTCTCAGGTTGGGCGCGCAGTTGTACAAGGGTGGAGCAGCAGCGGCACGGAAGCCGCCGCCCTGTCGGCCATGAAACGTGCGGGGGCGGAGACCATAGTAGCCGTAGTTCTCCAAGACCACCAAGTCATCGCGCCCGTCGCCGTCGATGTCACCGGCCGCGGCATGGTTGGAAAGAGATGCTGAGACGGTGTAGTCCTGCCGTGTACCAAGCGTTCCATCGGTTTGGGCGTAGAACACGCTGATGCCGTGCGAAGCATCGCTTATCGCGACATCTTTTCGCCCGTCTCCGTTGTAGTCACCAATGGAGACGTTTTCACCATAATTGGTAATAGGTCGTTCGATGGCCGTATCCAGTCCAAGGCCGGCACGTCCATGCATGATCCAGCAACATTTGGGGGAGTATAAGACTCCCACCAGATCATCGATGTTATCACCGTTCACATCTCCAACGTCCAGAGACCGATACCAACCGTTGCTGGACGTCTGATGAGCCGCTTGCGCAGCACCCAGCGTACCGTTTCCCATGCCACGCCGAACGTATGCCCAACCACCGCCGGCCGTCGCCACATCAGAGAAGCCGTCGGCATCAAAATCGCCGGTGATGATGAAGTTTCCGTTCGTCGGGTAAGAAACCGAGGCTGTGTATCCACCACCTGCCTGCGCGAGAAACAGCGTCATCCTCTGCTGACCGGGATTCTCGAGCACAACCAGGTCAGGAAGGGCGTCAGCATTGAAGCGCCCTGCTGCGAGCCAAGTTGCATTGGTGAGAGAGTAGGTCCGATCCGGCATGCCGAAGGTGCCATCGCTTCGCCCGTAGCGAATGGCAAGGCGCGACGAGTCTGCCGGCTGCTCCACGCTGGCCAAGTCGAGAATCCCATCGCGGTCCAGGTCGACGGCGATCGCGGTTATGACCCCGTTTCCGGAAGTTGTGGGAACAAGCCGACCTGGAAACAGGTACTTGACCGGCCCGCCGCTGGGTCCACCGCTGAGAAGCGACTGGCTGTTGGTGGCCACTTCGCCGGCGGACAAGACATCGGCCCCCGCTTCGCCGCGCTGCCATGCCGGCGCAGGAAGGTCATCGAGTCCGGGCGGAATCAGGACTCGTTCTGCCGATTGGCAGAGGTCGACGAAAGGGCCGGACAACAGCAACGCCGAGACGAGTACAAATCGGGACATGCGACACCTCATACCTTGCGACCCCATGGTGGGGTTGGAGCTGGAGACCAGATCCGCCGAGAGCCGTCAGACGGATCGACTGCCGACACGATCGAATGGATGCTGCCCAGCCTGCCGCTTCACGAAGGGGGCAGCTTGTTGAATCGTAACCGTTCAGACCCCATTGGTCTGATTTGCCGACAGTTTACCCCCCCCCTTAAAAAACGCAAGCACAATTTCGCGATAATGTTTGTATTTCTTGGGGCTTTTGTAATTATCGCAGGACAAAAGCTTTACGAAAGACCCGATCCCGGCATCTGCCCCCGGTTGGCCGCAATGTGCTCAGCTTGCCAAGCCGGTGGCGTTGTTGCTCGGCTGGATTCACCAGCTTGAGGCTCAGGTCGCCCAACTGCAGGCCAGCCGCGTAGCGCCCGCCGTACGGACGGAATCCCGCGGCGGGGGTGACGTCGCGTCTTCGTTGCGCCCGCGGAGCGGAACCTACCAGACTTATGGCCCCCGGAAACGTGAGAGTCGAAGTCCCGGCCCCTACTGGCACGCCGTGCTCGCCGGTCGGTTCGGGCCGTTGTGGCACGCCTGGAACGCGGCGAAATCCGTCAGGTCCACGTCTTGGTCCCCGTCGAGATCGGCCCCGTCGCACTCCGGATGCGCGATCGGCTGGTTCGGACCCCGGAAGCACGTCTGGAAGACGGCGAAGTCGTTGAGATCGACGTCGCCGTCCTGATCGAAGTCGCCCGCCGCCAGGCTCAGCGTCTTCACGATCAGCGCCGCCGACCTGGCGCTTTCGTTCGGCGTCGCATCGAACGCCGTCACCTGGTAGCTGTACGTGGTCCCGGCGGTCAGTCCGCCGTCCAGGTAGCTGTTCGTGGCCGTCTCGCCCACGAAGACCCCGTCGCGGTAGACGTTGTAGCCGCTGACGCCGAAGTCGTCCGTGGAAACGTCCCACGCCAGTTGAACGGAGTGCGCCGTGATGGCGACGGCCGCCACATTCGCCGGCACGGACGGCGCCTGGCTGTCGCCCGCCTTGAACACGAAGCGCACGGCGTCTCCCTGGACCACCTGGTTGGTGCCGGTGATCCCGGTGTTGTTCCACATCTGGACATTCGACTCCGTCCCCGCGCGCAGCGGCACGTCCGCCGCCAGGAGCGTCCAGCCGTTGCCGTTGATCTCCTGGTTGACCCGCAGGTTCTGCACCGGCCCGGCGTTGACGATCTTCCAGTATGTGTTCGTGGACCGGTTCGTCCCCCGCGCGTACCAGATGTAGATATCCCACGTCCCCGTCACGGGCAGGACGGGCGTCCACCGGGCCTTGGCCGTCGCCGACGCCTCGTCGGTGCCGGCCGCTTCGTAGCACCAGAAGTAGTTGATGCCGTACTTGCTCGAGGCCGTGCCGATGTTCCAGCCGTCCGCCGGCGTAAGAAGGTAGCTGAAGCCCTCATCCGTGTTGTCAACGATGATCTCACCGCTGAATACCGCCGTGGTGAACGTGTAATCGCCGGAGTAGCTCGTGCCCGCGCCGTTTGCCGAGCGCACGCGGTAGTGATACAGCGTGTTCGGCGTCAGCCCCGACAGCGTCACACTGTGCCACGTGACCGGCGACGGGTCCAGCACGCTGCTGCTGCCGTAGCCGATCGTCGTGCCATACTCCACCTGGCTGTCGGCGGCCGTGTCCGTCGTCCACGTGATCGTGGCCGCGTTGTCCGTGATGCCGCCGGCCTGCACGTCCGTGATGATCGGCGGATCGTTGGGGGTCAGCACCACCTCCGGCACCCGCACCACCTGCCCGGCGGCCACGCTCACCACGCGCGATGCCCCGCCCACGGCCGGCTTGATGAACGTCAGCGTGTACGTGCCCGGCGGCACCTTCAAGAACGAATACACGCCGTCGGCGGAGGACAGAGCGACGTAGTCGAGCCCCGTCCGCCTGACCTGGGCATCCACCACCGGGTTCGTGCCGTCCGAGACGGTGCCGAGGATGATGCCGTCCGTCGGCGAGTCCTTCCACGGCATCGCCGGCACGCTGGCGGGCTGCTCATACGGCCCGCCCGCGCCGGAATAGAGCGACCAGTAATTGTTGTTGTTGAAGCCGCTGTAGCTCCAGACGACATCGCCCGGGGCGTTGCCCTGGCCGATCTCGGCGACCTTCGTCCTGGTTACGCTCACCTCGGAAAGCAGCCCAGGGCCGGTCGCACTCACGTTGCAGCCGGGGTACACGTGGCGCCCGCTGTTGTGCAGCAGCCAGTCCGGCAGCACCTCGCTGAAGTGCGGCGTGGTGGTCCGCCACGGCTCATCCGCCCAGTAGATCTGCGGCACGATGAAATCCTGCGCCCCCGCCGCGAGCCACGCCTGCGCATCCTGATAGCACTTCGACCGGCCGTACAGGTACGTGGAGGGGTACCCCGGGTATCGCTCCTGCAGGTAGAGCCCCAGCGGCGCCGAGCTGACCTTCACCCGATGGTGGGTCGGGCTGATGTTCTGCGTGTACTCGTTGATCTGCGCGTAGAGATCGCACAGCGTGCGTGTGATCTGATCCGCCGTCCAGTCGCCGAATGACAGGTTCGCCGGATTGGCCCCGGTTTCCCCGCTCAGACGCCTTGCCTCGGAAATCGGATCGTGCGAGTACGACGGCCCTGGCGTGCGGATCCGGTCGAAGTGCACGCCGTCCACCGCCGGCCGATCCGGCGCCGATCCGTCGTACCGCTGCACCACGTACATGACCTGCTTGCGCCAGTACGCCTGGAAGTCCGGTATGCCCGGCGCGATCCACACATACTCCGACACGAACCCCGTCGGCGTGCCGGCTTCGTCGCAGATGAGCCAGTCGCGATGGGCCGGGTCGTTCACGTTGCAATGCTGCCAGAACAGGTGGCTCGGCGCGTAGCTCGGCGGCGAGGAGCTGTTCCAGCAGACCGCGTGGTTGATGTAGGCGTGAAACTCCAGGCCGTTTTCGTGCGCCTTGTTGATCGCGTAGGCCATCGGGTCCCACCCGGGATCGGCGCCCGTCGGCGAGATCAGGGGCGACCACGGCTCGTACGGCGAGGGATACAGGGTGTCCGCCTGCCCGCGCATCTGGAAGATCACCGCGTTGAAGTTGTTCGCCTTGAGCTTCTGCATGATCGTGTCGATGGTGGCCTTGCACGTGGCCTCGTCCGTGTTCGGCCACTCGAAGCGCGAGACCCACATCGCGCGAAACTCATCCGCCGCTGCAAGCACGCGCCCCGGCCCGCCGCAGACGACCAGCGCCGCCACGGCCGAACAGAGCAATCCGTACACGCTTCGCGTTACCATGCTACTCATGATCCGTTCTCCTGCGTGCGGTACGACAGGTCGTGCCGTTGTCGCCCTGCCCGGCAAAGAAATGTCCGGGCATCGCGCGGAACGGCGCAACATGCGGCGGCCTCGCACGCACACGCCGTGCATACGGCCCCCGCCCCGAAGGCACCCCTACGGCCGCTTTCGGTGAGGGGCGATACCTTCCTGACAGGGTCTTGGGCCTGCCTCATGACGGGCAGCCCCCCCTGGCGCCCCCGATCAGACATAACGGACCGGCCGAAACCGGCTCTACCGACATCCTACGAAGACGCCACCGGCGACGCCGAAAACCGCACGACGAATACCCCGCCGTTGCGATGCATTGCCGCCTCCTCCTGCGTGTACTCCCCTGTCCCGCATCCGGCCTCGGCCAGCACGGCACTGGCCAAACCCACCGAGACCCGCCGATCTGTTGAATCTAAGCTACAAGATTCGTCTTATCAAATCAAGCTAAATCCTTATTGCCGATCGCGCGGCGCGAATCTGGGCAATCTGAAGTGAGAATGCGTCTGACAGGCCCTGACCGTGCTGATAAGGGGCAGGGAACGGAGTCCCCAGGCGGCCTTCGACCGCGACCGGACACGGGCGCGCCGGCGGCCGTCATGCTGAGCGAAGCGAAGCATCCG
>CAZZFA010000050.1:0-40803 GCA_964653435.1 uncultured Planctomycetales bacterium
TCATGGTGGTCGACAGCAGCGGCACGCCGCAGCAGAAGTACACCTGGGGCCTGGATCTCAGTGGTCTCGGTGGTCTGCGTGGTGAATCGGGTTCGGCCGGCATCCACGGCGCCGGCGGGATCGGCGGGCTGCTGGCGGTCGAGGAAACGGGCGGGACGCACGCCGGTTCGTACTGGTTCTTCTACGACGGCAACGGCAACGTCGGGCAGGTCATCCGCGCGAGCGATCAGGCCATCGCCGCCCGCTACGAATACGACCCGTACGGCACCACGCTCGTCGCGGAGGGCGCGTACGCCGCCGCCAACCCGTTCCGCTTCAGCACGAAGTGGTGCGACACGGAGCCGGGCACCGGCCACGAGTCGTACTACTACGGCTACCGCTACTACAGCCCGCGCCTGGGGAGGTGGCTGAGCAGGGATCCACTACAAGAAACTGCTGGACCGAATCTGGCGACCTTCGTCTACAATGCCCCGGTGTTGTTCTACGACCCGCTTGGTGAGGTTGTTCCCGTAGCGGTAGCAGGCGCCTGCGGCGCCGTGGGCGTTGCAGAGGGCGTCGCAGCAACCTTCGGCTTGAGTCTTGCAGCGTGTATGGCCACACCTTCCTGTCGGGCCGCTGTTGAAGCAGCCCTAAAGGAGGCCGCCGAGAAATGCGCGGATGCAGCGAAGGATGCCGCTCGCGATGTCGCACGGACGTGCAAACGTATCCTATGCAAGTATCGGAATCCCTCGTGGCCGTCATGTACGGGCGAGTCCAAGGAGGCTTCGGTGTTGGCTCTGGCAGGCACCCAAGCGAGTGACTCTCGTGTTCTCGGCTTGTCAGGATGTAGCTACGCCGGACCGTCACGGAAGTGTGCTGAGTTAGGGTCGTCGGGCAGTTACTTCGTCTGCAAGGTAGTCTTCATCGATAAGTTTAACAAAGTGTATGTCCGTGCTTATTCGACATCTGAATGTCGCTGCTGCTACCGGTTCCGGCAGGGTACGACGGCCTACGGAACGCACCTCGCCAGCGAAGCGCAGGACAAGCCGCAGCCTCCTCCGCGTTAGCCGCTTAGCTCTGAGGAGTGCGTTCATGGATCATGCCGCTGAAATAGACATGACAGGTGAATACGACCGCCGACCTGCGCGCGTAGTCATACAAGTGCGCTGTACCGACGCTCCGAATACCGCCGAGATCGGCGTACGCATCGCTACGTTTCGCTTAGAAGCTCACTATCTGTGCTATGTGCTTTGGGAAGACGTCAGGACGTTGGCTCGACGGGTACGCGTCATTCATGAGAGTCTCACTGGAGAAGCATCGATAGGTGAAGCTGATGGCATGCTATCCTTTCGCGTTGTCGACCCGGGGGCTGGCAGAATCGTGGTCAGCGGAAGCTTTCGTCATTGCACAGACACAGTCGCTAAAAACGACGCCGGGCTCGCTTTGCGCTTCGACGCCTTTGTCATCGATCAATCGCTGTTGCCGGAGTTGGCACGACAGCTTGAACTTGCATGGGAAGGAAAAGGGGACATTACTCATTAGCCACGGCGAAACGCTGAGCGCTGAATGTGTGACGACATCTGCAACCGCACGACGTACACGCGGGACGACACGCAGATCGGCTACACGGCCAACGCCCTGAACGAGTACACGGCCCTGAGCAACCCGACGGAGAACCTCTGATACGGCCCGGGTCCAGCGGTGTCAGGAACCTTCCGCCCGCGAAAGCCGCCTCGCTCGTGCGGGGCGCGCTCGAGAGGTAAGGTGCTTGCGCAGTCGAAGGGTTTCTGACACCGTCTGCACCCTTTCCGGCGCGTTTATCCACGGTTCAAGGTGCTGGCGAATCCGCCTGCTGCGCGTTGGCGGCCACGATCGCTGCGTTTCGCTTCCACATGGAAAGCGTGGCCCGTTTCAGCGCCCGCCCGCGCAGGAGTCGGGCATAGTCGTCCGCCGTCCACTGGTCCACCTCCTGCGGCGTTATCGCGGGGGCGGGCGGACGTGGCGCGAAACCGGGCTCGCGGGTCTGGGGGGCGCGGCGGTTGAACGGGCACACCTCCTGGCAGATGTCACAGCCGTACAGCCGGTCGCCGATCGCGCGATGGAACTCCTTCGGAATCTCCTCGCGATGCTCGATGGTGAGGTACGAGATGCACCGCCTCGCGTCCATCACGTGCGGCTCGACGAGGGCACGGGTGGGGCATGCCTCCAGGCAGCGCGTACACGATCCGCAGTGATCCGTGGCGGGCGCGTCGGGGTCGAGATCGAGCGTGGTGATGACCTCGCCGAGAACGAAGTAGGAACCGAGCCGGCGGTTCAGCACGAGCGTGTTCTTGCCGATCCAGCCGATTCCCGCCGCCGCCGCGATCTCGCGTTCCACGATCGGGGCGGTATCGACGCATATGCGGCACTCGAACGGCTCGGCAAGGGCCGCTCGCAAATCCGCGACGAGTCGGCGGAGCTTCTTTCGTACGACCTTGTGGTAATCGCGTCCCCAGGCATACCGGGCGATCCGCCCGCGCGGGGCGGCATCCTCGGCCGCGGGGGCGGGTGCGGGGACATGGTAGTTCACCGCGACGACGATGATTGACGCGCCGCCGGGCAGCATCGCGGCCGGGTTGATCCGCGTCTCCAGGTTGCGGTGGAGGTAGCCCATGTCCCCGGCGAAGCCGCGACGAAGCCATTCGACCAGAAACGGCGCCCGTGCCGGCGGTGCCGCGGGGGCCACGCCGATCCGATCGAACCCGAGACGTTCGGCAAGGGTCTTCACAAGACTGGTGCGTTTCTCGCGATCCACGTCGCCATTGTAACCGCTCGTGGGGCATTGCCCGCGCGGGTGGCACGGCGCCGCGGCCGTTGCGCCTTCTCGCGCTGCGCGGCGGCGGGCGGCGAAGCGGGGCGTGCATCATGGACCGCCCCCCGGCCGTGCACGCCCCGAAGCGGCGGTTGGCCCCCGGAATGCTTTTTGCGGACAAATCGTCGCGTCAATGCTATGATCCGAGGTACGAGCCGGCACGGGCATGACGGCGGGTGCGGATCCGCCCGGGCGAGGCCGTGCCGGGGGAGTGACTTGCGCGTCGGAGAGACTCATGGCAGAAACGAGGAAAGACATTGACCCCGCCGAAACCGCGGAGTGGGTCGCTTCGCTCGACGATGTGCTCGCTCGCGAGGGACCGGACCGTGTCCGCCACCTGCTGAGCGTGTTGCAGGAGACGGCCTGCCATCGCGGGGTCTCGTTGCCGTTCACCGCCAACACGCCGTACATCAACACGATTCCCGCGGCGAAACAGCCGCTCTATCCCGGAAACCGCGAGATTGAGCGTCGCATCAAGAGCATTATCCGGTGGAATGCGATGGCGATGGTGGTTCGTGCGAATCGGGAGGCCCACGGCATCGGCGGCCACATCTCGACGTACGCCTCCGTCGCGACGCTCTTCGAGGTCGGCTTCAATCACTTCTTCCGGGGCCGCAGCGAGGACTTTTCGGGCGATCAGATCTACTTTCAGGGCCATGCCTCGCCGGGGGTGTATGCGCGGGCCTTTCTCGAGGGTCGCCTCAGCGCGGAGGAACTCGTCAACTTCCGCCGGCAGTTACGCCCGGGCGGGGGGCTTTCCTCCTACCCGCATCCGTGGCTGATGCCGTCGTTCTGGGAGTTTCCGACGGTTTCGATGGGCCTCGGGCCGATCCTGGCGATCTACCAGGCGCGGTTCAACCGGTACCTGGAGGATCGGGGCATCAAGGACACCTCCGGCTCGCACGTGTGGGCCTTCCTGGGCGACGGGGAGTGCGACGAACCCGAGACGCTCGGGGCGATCACGCTGGCCTCGCGGGAGAAGCTCGACAACCTGATCTTCGTGGTCAATTGCAATCTCCAGCGGCTCGACGGCCCCGTCCGGGGAAACGGGAAGATCATTCAGGAACTCGAGGCCGCCTTCCGGGGCGCGGGCTGGAACGTGATCAAGGTTATCTGGGGCGGAGATTGGGACCCGCTGCTGGAGCGTGATCACGACGGGCAGCTTGTTGCGCGGATGAACGAGGTGGTGGACGGCCAGTACCAGAAATACGTCGTCGAGTCGGGCGCGTATACCCGGGAGCATTTCTTCGGCAAGTCGCCGGAGCTGCGGGCCCTCGCCGCGCATCTGACGGATGAGCAGATCCGCAAGATGCGGCGCGGCGGTCACGACCCGGAGAAGGTCTATGCCGCGTACAAGGCGGCGGTGGATCACGTCGGCTCGCCCACGGTCATCCTCGCCAAGACGATCAAGGGCTACGGCCTCGGCGAGGCCGGCGAAGGCCGGAACATCTCTCATCAGCAGAAGAAGCTCAACGAGGACGAACTTCGCGAGTTCCGCTCGCGCTTCGGCATTCCGATCGCCGACGAGGACATCGCGGAAACGCCGTTCTACAAGCCGCCGGAGAACAGTCCCGAGATACAGTACCTGCGCGAGCGCCGGAAGGCCCTGGGCGGGTATGTGCCCGCCCGGCCGATGGTCCCGATGCCGCTGAAGGCCCCGCCCCTGTCGCTGTTCGGCGAGTTCCTGGCGGGCAGCGGCGGCCGCGAGGCGTCCACCACGATGGCGTTCGTCCGCATGCTCGGTCGGCTTCTTCGCGACCCCGCCGTCGGCCGGTACGTCGTGCCGATCGTGCCGGACGAGGCGCGGACGTTCGGCATGGAGGCCCTCTTCCGCGAACGCGGCATCTATTCGCACGTCGGCCAGCTTTATGAGCCGGTGGATGCCGCGACGCTCCTGTACTACCGCGAGGCCAGAGACGGCCAGATTCTGGAGGAGGGCATCACCGAGGCCGGGGCAATGGCCTCGTTCATCGCGGCGGGCACGGCGTACGCCACGCACGGCGTGAACATGATTCCCTTCTACATCTACTACTCCATGTTCGGCTACCAGCGTTGCGGCGACCTGGTGTGGGCCGCCGCCGACGCACAGACAAAGGGGTTCCTGCTCGGCGGCACGGCAGGGCGTACGACGCTCATGGGCGAAGGACTCCAGCATCAGGACGGCCACAGCCACCTGCTGGTCGCCCACGTGCCCAACCTTCTGGCATACGATCCGGCCTATGCGTACGAGATCGCCGTGATCGTTCAGGACGGCATCCGCCGGATGTACGAGGCCCAGGAGCCGATCTTCTACTACCTGACGCTCTACAACGAGAACTACGAGATGCCCGCGATGCCGCCGGACGCCGCCGAGGGGATTCTGCGGGGCATGTACCGGTTCCGCACCCGCGAGGCCGGCGCCGGCGGTCTGCGCGTCCAGCTCTTCGGCAGCGGGCCGATCCTTCGCGAGGTCTTGCGCGCGCAGGACATTCTCGCCGAGCGCTACCAGGTCTCCAGCGACGTCTGGAGCGTAACCAGCTACAAACAGTTGCGCAGCGACGCGCTCGCCGCGGAGCGATGGAATATGCTGCATCCCGGCGAGCCGCCGCGGACCTGCCACCTGTGGGACCAGCTCCGGGGGATCGACGGGCCGTTCGTCGCGGCGTCCGACTACGTGCGTCTCGTGGCCGAGCAGATCGCGCGATGGGTGCCCGGCGACTATGTGACGCTCGGTACCGACGGCTTCGGCCGTAGCGACACGCGCGAGGCGCTCCGGCGGTTCTTTGAGGTGGATGCCGAATCGATTACTGTAGCGGCCCTGAGCGCCCTCGCACGGCGAGGGGAGAAGACCGAGGCCGCCGGCCGGATCGGGCCGCGGATCACCCGCGAGGCGGTCCGGCGGGCCGCCGAAGAACTCGGGATCGATCCGGATAAGCCGGACCCGGCGACGACGTAGCGGCGAAGCGGCATGCGGCCTGGTGCATCGGCCAGAGCAGGGTTGAGAACATGATCACGGAATTCAAACTACCGGATCTCGGTGAGAACATCGAAGCAGGGGACGTTGTCCAGTGGCTTGTGAAGGAGGGCGACGTCATCCAGGCGGGGCAGAATGTGCTGGAGCTGGAGACGGACAAGGCCGTCATCGAGTTGCCGTGTCCGCATGCCGGTCGTGTGGTCAGACTTCATGTGAAGGCCGGCGACCACGTTCCGGTCGGCGCCGTGCTTCTCACCATCGACACGGCGGTGTCGGCCGTCGCCCCGGCCGTCGCGGCGCAGGAAGCGTCGCCGGCGACGCCGGTGCGCGTGCCGCCAAAGCCGCAGGAGCCGTCTGCGCCCCGGTCCGTCGCGGAGCCGTCTGCGCCGCCCGCTCCGCGAGCGCCCGTGCCGGTGTCGGCGGCGCCCGCCGTCGAGCCGGCGGCTCGCCCCGTCGCCGGGGAAGCCGTGGGTGCAAGCCCGGCCGTTCGCCGCCTTGCACGGGAGTTGGGGGTCGATCTTCGTCTGGTGGAGGGCACGGGGCCCGGCGGGCGAATCTCGGAGGAGGACGTGAAGGCGTACGTGCGCCAGTTGACGACGTCCCCGCCGCCGGCCGTGACGGGCGGCGGCGTCGGCGCGCCGCCGTTGCCCGATTTCAGTCGTTGGGGTGCGATCGAGCGTCGGCCGTTACGCGGCGTGCATCGCAAGACCGCGGAGAACCTCAGCCTGGCCTGGCGGATGGTCCCGCACGTCACGCAGTTCGACATCGCGGACGTGACCGAGCTGGAGGCGTCGCGGAAGCGATATGTGGGTCGCAAGAAGGCCGCCACGGCCGCACGGGCGGCGAATACCCCGCCTCCGGCGGAAGGCGTGCAGAATACAAGCCCCCCGGGGCCGACAGCGCCCGCGATGACGATGACCGTCCTGCTTCTGAAGGCGGTCGCGCGGGTTCTCAGACAGTATCCGCGATTCAATGCGAGCTTCGATGCCGCGACCGGCGAGCTGATCCTCAAGCAGTACTACCACATCGGCGTCGCAGTGGACACCGAGCACGGGCTGATCGTGCCGGTCGTGCGCGATGTGGACAAGAAGGGCCTTCTGCAACTGGCGGCGGAACTGGACGACCTGGCGGCGCGGGCGCGGCAGCGCAAGGTCGATCTCGAGGAGCTTCGTGGCGGGACGTTCACGATCTCAAACCTCGGCGGCCTCGGCGGGACGGGCTTCACGCCGATCGTGAACTATCCCGAGGTGGCCATCCTCGGGGTGGCACGCTCGCGTCAGGAGTCGGTCATCATCGACGGGCGGCCCGAGACACGCACGATGCTTCCGCTGTGCCTGTCCTACGATCACCGCGTGATCGACGGCGCCGACGGCGTACGCTTCCTCCGCTCTCTGGCCGACATCCTGTCGGATCCGTTCGATCTCCTGCTGGAGGGGCAGTGACGCGTACGGCCGGCGATTCTCCTTCGTGCGAACATGGCCGAAGGCTGCGCCACGGGGCTGGAAACGAACGAGACTCTCGAACCGAACAGGGCACCGGAATCACGACCCGCTGTCGCTCGCGCCTGACCGAACCGATCGCTCGGCCGCCGAACCGGCAGGCCCACGGGGGACGCCGCGCCGCCCCACGCCCTCCGCTTACGCCACTCCTCGCCGCCGCCGCATGAACCATTCGATCGTGAGCAGCCCTACGATCGCTGCGAATAGCGAGGGCCGGTCCCAGAGAAACTCCGCCTCACGGCTCGCCTGGCGAGGCGGGTGGGCCTGTTCGAGGAGTGAGAGCAGTCGTCGGGGTTCGGCGGGATCGAGGTACTGGCCGCCGGAGGCTTGAGCCACGTCGCGCATCGTGGCCGGGTCGGCTGACGTGTCGATCGTCTCGACGGAGTAGTCATACGCGCAGAACCGGGCCTCTTGCGTGGCGGGGACCATTTCCGGTGTACTGAGCGTGACGCGATACACGCCTGGCAGCTTCGCCTCGAACGATGCGCGAAGGAGGTTCGCCCCCTCCCGGGGCCGATCAAGCGGCACCGGATGCGCGTGGCCGTCCGGGCCGATCACGGTGAGTGCGGCGGGCGTGTCGGCTCGGGGCGGGTGTTTCATTCGTACCTCGATCCGGGCGGTGCCGCCGAGGTTCTCGGGAATCTCCGCAACCGTCAGCGCAACGTCCTGTCCCGGCAGAAACTCGCCGCCTGCGGCCAGCCACCGCACCAGCCGCCGCCAGAACTCGTCGAACGGTGCGACCTTCTCCATCGCCCCGTAGCGAGCCGGCAACAGTGACCATCGCCACAGCCCTTCGCTCAGGATGCTCACCACGCGGCCTTTGCCGTAGTTCTGATACGCGACGGCCGCCATCCGTGCATCGCTCTCATCGGTCGGCGCGGCCGTACCCGCCGCGCGGGCGAGCACGATCGCGGCGGCCTTCTCCTTCCGCACGCGGACCGCGCCGATCATGCCCGGAAGCTCCGTCAGGATGAGATCCGACGGCTGCGACGCGGCGGTGTCGCGGCCCTGCCACGGCGATTGCGCTCCGGCGAGAGAGCGAAACGCCGGATGCACTCTGCCCTCGGGCGTCAGCTCGAGTCGCAACTGGCGAACGTATTCGTCGCCCCAGACGGCGGGCTCCAGGGCCGAAAGTACGCGAGCCGCCTCAGCGCCGGAGGGTGTAGTCGGGTCGTAAGAACGTCCGCGGGCGAAAACGATCCCGCCGCCGCGTGTATCGAGGTACTCCTTCAGGACTCCGAGCCGCTCGGGGGGCAGGTACTCCGGCAGGCCCTTGCCGAAGATGAGCACGTCGTACGCAACGAAATCCTCCAGCGTCCGCGGCAGGGGCACGATCTGCTCGTCCGGCTCATCGCCGGCAGGTGGCGTGGCGGCGTTTCGGATGGCGCTGAGGCTTGCGCGGCCGTAGCGGACGATCTGGGTCAGCTCTACCTCGGGATCACCGCGCAGGCATTGTGCGAGAAACTTGGTGTCCCAGTACGGCTGCGCCTCGACGAGCAACACCCTGATCTTCTCGTTGCGGACGCGCACGAAAACGGTGCGAGAGTTGTTTGCGGTATCGGCCTCTCCCGGGATCGGCTCCACGCGGATCTCGTATTCATACACGCCGGGCCGATCCTCGCGGATGTCAAAGGCGACTTCGGACACGGCGCGGTTCCGCAAGGCGGCCCGGACCTGCTGCACGACGCGGCCTTCGCGGCGGAGGATGACGGTCACTTCGTCCGAGCCGAAGCCGGTTTGCACGAGTTTGGCGGCGATTCGCCCCGTTTGCCCGGTGAAAAGGGATTCCTGCCCGCTCGTCGTGACCACGGCGATGTCGCGGTTCTCCGTCGTGCCGCCGAAGCAGGAAGTCCAGATCGGCACGCCCGCCCGTCCCGCCGCCGTCGCGGCCGCGACAGGATCGCCCGTCCCCGTCTCGTGGCCGTCGCCGATCAGGAGAATGCCGGCCGGCTCCGGCGCGTGCGCAAACTCGCTCGCCAGTAGTTGCGTGATCGCCGCCGCAATGCAGGTCTGCCGACCTGCGGGTTCGCTCATCTCCCAGAGCGGCCCCGGGCCGGTGGCGGTGAGCTGGTCGTCGTAGCGGTAGAAGCGCAGGTCGAACCGTTCACGCAGGCTGTTGACAAGCCCGGGATCGAGCCACGTCCGCTTCGCCGCATCAAAGCGCGACCGACCGCCGACGTCTTTCATGCCGAAGCTGCGCGAGGTGTCTATCGCCACGACGAGCCTGCGGCGGTATTGCTCCGGGTGGACGGGTCGCGCCGCGGACGGACCGAGCAGGATACCTGCGAGCAGCGCGATCGACGCGAGACGGACTCCGGCCAGCAGGAATCGCATGGTCGTCGAAAGTCCGCCCGTCCGCCGATACACGGCCAAGGCGAGCACGGCGAGCAACAGGCCCGCGGCGATGATTCGCGACGGCTCCGCCGCCGGCTGGAAGATCAGGCCGCCCAGGATGGTCGGGCAAATCGGCATACGGTGCGTCCGGTTCGTTTCACTGGCTGCCTTCGCTTGCTCGCCTCGCTGAGACCGGAGGCCATTGGGGCCCCGGCGTCTGCCCGCTGCACGAGGGGTTTCCAGGCCCCGACGGCCCACCGAATTCCCTCCGCCAGAACAAAAGGAACACCATCTCAATCGCGAGCGCGCCCAGCCCCATTCCCATCGCCCACGGCCACAGCGGCCGGCCGTAGCGCTCCGCCTTCATGCCCTCGACGTCGGCCGTCGAGCCCGCAGCCATCCTGCCCGGGCCTGCGGTCCGCCTGCGGATCGAGTCCGCGGGGATGCCGGCCAGGTCCGACTCCCGGGCGTCGACGTTGACCGCGACGCTCTCCAGCGGTCTCGCGCCGGCGCGGATCCGCTGGAAGCCCGGCGCGGCAGCCGGCGGCAGCGTAACTACGGCGGTGGGGCCCTCTCGCCGGATCGCCGCGTGGATGGGTTCGCCGCTCGTGTCGATGATCTCGATCCCTTGCGTCGCCTCGCCCGCGTACCACCGCTGTGTGGACGCCGTGCCCACGCAGGCCGCGGGCACGACCCACAGTCTGGGCCGCAGGAAGCTCACCATCTGGTGCAGGAGTCCGGGAAATACGGCGTGCTTCGCGAGGTCGCTCCACTGCGGCTCGGGCGAGACATTGCACACGAGCAGCGTCCCCTCGCCGACGGGGACGACGGCAAGGGCCACGTCGTCGTTCTCGAACGTCGCAATCGTCTGGCCGACCTTGCGCGCCGGCCGCGTGCCGAAGTGGCGGTACACGTTCACCCGTTGGAGCGATTCCATCCCCGCGTCGCCGAGCGGCTGCAGCAGGGCGTGCAATCTCGCCGGATTCACCACCAGCCGCGCGGCCTCGCTGCGAATCGCCGTCACTTCGAAGGGCAGCAGACTGCGGCCGGCTGCCAGACTCTGCAACGCGGCCAGATTCTCCGCGGCTGCTCCGAATCCGAGAAACGCCGCCACGCCGCCGCCTCGGCGGAGGAATTCGTCGATCGCCCGCACGCCGTCCGCGGAGAGCGGCCCCGAGGCATCGAGGAACAGCACGTCGGCGTCGGCGAGCAGGGCGGTTGAGAGTTCGGCGGAGCGGGCCGTTCGAAGCTCGACCGTTCCGCGTTCGTCCGGGAAGGGCGCCAGCCCGCGGGCCAGCAGGTAGCCCGACGTCACTCCCTCGCGAAGGTCCGCGTCCGTGCAGAGCAGCACACGTTGTCTTGCGCTGACATGCATGACGGCGTAGCGCCGGTCGTCTATGGCGAGGGCATCCGGCGTGATCTCCGCGGTCAGTTCGTAGACGCCGGGCGCGTCGAACCGGACATCGAACGGCACGCTGACCGGCGCTGCCGGTGTGAGCGCGACGCCCGGCTGCTTCCATTCGCGCCCGTCATTCGCGCGGAGGGTGACGTCGCGGCGGGCCGGCGTCGTCGAGTAGTTCGCCAGCCGGACGCTGATCCGGCACGGTTCTCCCGCCATCGGCGTGGGCGGGTCGATGACGATGTCGGTGACGCACGCGTTGGGCCGCAGCGCATCCGGGCCGATGCGATGGAGTGTGACCTCCACGTCACCGGGCAGGGCGGTGAGATCAGCCCCGGACCAGTTCGTCCGCTGGAAGTCGCTGACAACGTGCATTTCCTTCCGCGACGGGCGGAACTCGGCGAACTGTGCCGCCGCCAGCACGAGCGCCGCGCTGAAGTCCGCCCGCTCCGCCGTGGCGCGGGCCTGTTCGAGTTGCGCCTTGATGCCCGGCACGTTCGACGTCGGCTTTGCATACATCGCACGCGGCGACAGTCCGACGAGGATCACGTTCGCGCGATCGCCCTTGCCCGGCTCGAGCGAATCGATGACCGCCGCCGCCTGCGTCACGGCCTCGCTCATCGCGGACGTGGTCGCCCCCGTGTATCCCATGGAGGCGCTCGCGTCGAGCAGCACCACGGCGACGGTGTCTCGGTCCGCCTTCGCGGCGGCGTCGGCGGAGGCGAACCAGTGCGGCCGCGCGAAGGCGAGCGCGACGAACGCCACGACCGCGCACCGCAGGAGCATAAGGATCAGGTGGCGCAGCCGCTGGAGTCGCGATCGCGATGCCGACGACGCCCGCAGAAAGCGAAGCGTGGGAAACACGACGGCCACGGGCCGGCCGCGATGGATCAGGTGGATCACGATCGGCACCGCGACCGCCGCGAGTCCCGCCAGCATCCCCGGATGCGCGAACGTGATCGTCGCCAGGCCCGTGAACGATCCCATGATTGTGTCCGCCGGTTCCGGATTCATGGCTCTCGCCCGGTGCCCGCCGTCCGTGTGCGTCAGATCCCCGTCGCGGTGCGTTTCGCGAGATATCGCCCCAGGACATCGTAGTAGCTCGTCGCCGTCGTGACGACGTTGTAGTCGATCCGCCGGGCGCGGCAGCCCGCACGCAGCGCATCGATGTGTGCGGCGATGCGTCGTTCGTAGTCTTCGCGGACGTCCGCCGGCACGATCGTCAGGGACTCGCCCGTTTCGCTGTCGACGAATCGTGCATTCGACACCCGCGGCAGGTGCAACTCGTCCTCATGCAGTACGTGGAAGAGGATGATCTCGAAGCCCCGGTGCCGGTACGGTCCGAGTGCGTCGAAAATCGCCGCCGGCTCCTCGAGGAAATCGCTCAGGACGATCAGCAAGCCACGGGGCTTCATCGCGCCGAACGCCTCGCGCAGGACGCTGCTTACGTTCGTCCGCCCGACCGGCGAAACATGTTCGAGCCGGTTCAGCAGGCCGTACAGATGCCCAAACGTGCCCCCCGGCGGCGCAAAGTCCTCCAGCCGTTCGCGAAAAAGCCCGAGACCGATCCGATCGCCCTGTTTGATGACCAGAAACGACAGCGCCGCCAGCAGGTAGCAGGAGTACTCGAACTTGGACAGAGGAGCCTCGCCCGGTTCGCCGACGGCCGCGCCCGCGTAGCCCATGCTCCCGCTGCAGTCGAGCAGCGGGTAGACGAGCATGTTCGTGTGCGCCTCGAAAAGGCGCACAAAGAGCCGGTCGCTCCGGCCGTAGGCCTTCCAGTCGATGTCGCCGATGTCGTCCCCGGGGCAATACTCGCGGTAGTCCGCGAATTCGATGCTGTGTCCGCGTGACCGCGACCGGTGCGGGCCGGCGTAAAGCCCTTCGACCAGCGTGCGGGCCACGAACAGGAGGTTCTTCAGGCCACGCAGCTCGGCCGGCCGAAGGTAACGGCCAGGCCGCACCGGCCCGGCCGGGGCCGCTTCGCGGGTCGTCGCCGGCGACATGAGGCCGGCATGGCTACCGGTCGTAGCCGTCCTCCTCGTCATCGTGATGTGGTGCGTCCTCTTCGTCCCGGTACTTCCAGGAGTCCGCTTCGTCCGCTTCGTCGATTTCGCGCTCCATGTGTCGGATCATCTTTTCCTGCAGCGGCGCGAGGCGTTTGTACATCTCGAGCGTTGCCTGATAGGCCCGGACCATCGTGTCGAGCCTGGCGAGCTGGGCGTCGATGCGGAGCAGTTGCCATTTCAACAGGCACTCGGGCTCCTTGATCGTCCCGAACGGATCGCACTTGAACGTGATCTGCTCGCCCGGCCCGTGCACGAGGTACTCGCAGTCTTTGCATTGGATCATCGTTTCCTCCCGGAGCGGACAGGGCTTATTCTATGGGCGCCGGTGCACCGGTTCAATGCGGGCGACCGCGCACGGAGGGACCGCCTCGGACCGCCGGGTTGCTTTCCCGCGAGATTCGGTGGCAATAGCTGCTTCCGCCCGGCGTTTGAGATACGAGACGTCGGTCCCGTGACCGGTCGCGGCGCGGCCGTGTTTGGCGGCGGCCGCAGGCTGCCTGGGAGGACTGAATCGCGGGTTGCAGCCGCGGCGACGAGCCTATGGGGTCCGGGTCTGTCGGGTCGTGTGTTTGGCTGCTTGAGGAGGATCGACTGTGCCTGGTTGGAATCAGAAACAGGTTCTCGGATGGGTTTCGTTGTTTGTGACGGCGGCCTTGCCCCGCCTCCTGCTCGCGGCGGAAGGCGATGCAAAGTCTTCCGGCCCCGCCGGGCGGCCGAACTTCGTCTTCATTCTCGTGGATGATCTCCGCTATGACGCAATGAGTTGCGCGGGTCACCCCTTCGTCAAGACGCCCAACATCGACCGCATCGCGACGAACGGCGTGCGCTTCACGAACGCCTTCGTCACGCTTTCGCTGTGCGCGCCTTCGCGTGCGGCGTTCCTCACCGGCATCTACAACCACGTGAACGGCATCCCGACGAATGAGGGCCAGGAGCTCGATCCGGCGAAGTTTGCCACGTATCCCCGGCTTCTGCACGAGGCCGGCTATGAGACGGCTTTCATCGGCAAGTGGCACCAGGGTCCGACGTCGGGTCCTCGTCCCGGCTTCGACTACTGGCTCAGCTTCCGGGGGCAGGGTGTCTACGTCGATCCGCAACTCAATGAAAACGGCCGCGAGTTCAAGGCACAGGGTTACATGACCGACCTGCTGACGCAGGCCGCCGTCGACTTCCTGAAGCGCCCGCGCAGCAGGCCCTTCAGCCTCTGTCTCTGGCACAAGGCCGTTCACGGCCCGTTCACGCCGGCCGAGCGGCACAAGGACCTCTACAGGGATGTCCAACTGCCCGAGCCTCCGAGCTTCCGCGATACGTTCGAAGGCAAGCCGGCCTGGCAGCGGCGGTTGGCGAGTCCGGGCGGAAAGGCGAAAGACGAAGCCGGCGAGCCTGTACCCCCCTCCATTCCGCCGGAGCCGTGGCAGCCCCGCAACGCGGCTCGACTCGATTACTACCGGGCCCTGGCCGCCGTGGACGAGAGCGTGGGCCGCGTCCTGGCCGCGCTCAAGGAAACGGGGCAACTGGACAACACGGTCGTCATCTTCGCCGGCGACAACGGGTTCTTCATGGGCGAGCATCGCCGCGGCGACAAGCGGCTGGCGTACGAGGAGTCGCTGCGCATTCCGCTGCTGATGTGCGGCCCGGGCGTCGCGAAGCCCGGCAGCACGCGCGAGCAGATGGTGCTGAACATCGACATGGCCCCGACGATCCTTGATATGGCGGGCGTCAAACCGGCCGCGGGGACGCAGGGCCGTTCCTTCAAGGCGATCCTTGCGGGCGAGAACCCCACCTGGCGGAAGTCGTTTCTCTTCGAGTATTACCAGGAGGGCTGGCTGCCGCGGATCCCGACGCTGGTGGGTGTGCGGACAACCGACTGGAAGTACGTCACCTACCCGACGATCCAGGACCTCGACGAACTCTACGATCTCAGGAACGATCCGAACGAGATGAAGAACCTCGCTGCCGACCCCGCGGCGAGGCCGCAGCTCGAGGCGATGAAGGCCGAGCTGGATCGTCTGAAAAAGGAAACCGGCTATACCCTCGTGCCACCTTCCGCCGGTCGTCGCGGCAACGCGGCCTCTTCGCCGGCCCAGCGCAGAGGCAAAAGGGCTGCGCCCGCCCGCGGGCAACCGTAACGCCGGCTCGGTCCGCGCGGCTGGAGCGTGTCGGCATCGCGTTGCATGAGGGGCGTTTGCGCTTCCCTGGGCTGCCGCGGCAAGGATGTTGATTTCGCTTGCGACGGAGGTGCTTTCGCCGGCCACTTCGCCGTATCGTCTGACGTTACCGCCTCCTTTCTCGCCGCCGGGGGCAGCGCTACCGCCGCTTTCGGTTCGAGAGTTTCGTTCGTTTCCAGCCCCGTAGCGGCGACTGAGCCTTCGCGGCGCTGCTCGCCGCATGCGAAACTGTCTTACCGAAAACGGCAGTATGCTTGACCTCAGGTATCCCGCGGGCGGGCCTCCGGCATGAAGAACGCAGTGACAGGCCGGGGTCGGTGAGGATGTCGCCGCGCGGCCACGAACACGGTCCGGTACGACACGCCGTGGCGCGCGGAACGGCGCCGCCGCTGGCGGCCGGCAGCGTGCCGCATATACTGAAGCCACGGCGTTCCACTGGAGGATCGATCGATGAGAATGTCAACCGGTTGCGGCTCGTTGGGTGTTTGTGTCGTCCTGGCAGACGTTGTGATGACGGCGGGTGTTGCCATGTCGCAAGAAACTCCGGATCTGACTGTGACCACGGCCCCGGCCAACGCGGTATGGCTCGACAGCCTCGAACTGCGCCATGTGATCCAGGACACCGGCGTGCCGCAGGGGGGGCGGTCCACGGCCGGCAACCCGCTCAAGATCAAAGGCGTGGTCTATCCGCACGGCTTCGGTACACACGCCCCCAGCGAAGCGCGGATCGTGCTCGATGGTTGCGCGACGCGGTTCCTCTCGATCGTCGGCGTGGACGACGAGACGAAAGACCGCGGCTCCGTGACCTTTGAGGTATGGGTGGATGGCAAGAAGGTGGTGGAGACGCCCGTGATCCGCGGCGGCGAGGATCCCGGGCTGATCTCCGTCGATCTGATCGGTGCCCGCGAGATGGAGCTTGTCGTAGGCGACGGCGGCGACAACACCGATCACGACCACGCCGACTGGGCGGGGGCACTGTTTCTCCTTGCGGAGGGCGCGACAACCAGGCCGCGGATCCTCGAAGAGCCGCCGATGCCGATCGCGCACGGCACCGACCCCAGGCCGCGCATCAACAACCCGCGCATCGTCGGCACGACGCCCGGGCGGCCGTTCCTGTTTCTGATCCCGGCCAGCGGCGAGGGGCCGCTCGAGTTCTCCGCGAAGAAGCTGCCGGCCGGCCTCGTGCTCGATCGGAAGACGGGCATCATCCGCGGCTCTCTGAAGAAGGCCGGCCGGTACGATGTCACGCTGCATGTGAAAGGCCCGAAGGGTTCCGACAAACGCACGCTGCGGATTGTCGGCGGCGAGCACAAACTCGCGCTCACGCCGCCGATGGGATGGAACTCGTGGAACGTCTGGGCCAAGGCCGTGGACGACGGCAAAATCCGCGCGGCCGCGGATGCGATGATCGCCAGCGGCCTGGCTGCGCACGGCTTTCAGTACATCAACATCGACGATTGCTGGGAGGGCGGGCGGAACGAGGCCGGCGAAATCCGAGCCAACGAGAAGTTCCCGGACATGAAGGCGCTCGGCGATTACATCCACGCCAAGGGGCTGCGGTTCGGCATCTACTCGTCGCCGGGGCCGCGGACCTGTGCCGGGTTCGCGGGCAGCTACCAGCATGAAGAGCAGGACGCACGGACATGGGCGTCCTGGGGCGTCGACTACCTGAAATACGACTGGTGCTCCTACGGCGACCTCGTCAAGGATGTGGAAAAGACCGTGCCGGTGCTGCAGAAGCCGTACCGCGTGATGCGCGAAGCGCTCGACAGGTGCGATCGCGACATCGTGTACAGCCTCTGCCAGTATGGCATGGGCGAGGTGTGGAAGTGGGGCCGCGAGGTCGGCGGCAACCTGTGGCGGACGACCGGCGACATCAATGACTCGTGGTCGAGCATGTCGGAGATCGGCTTCGCCCACAGTGAGCGGAGTCCGTTCGCCGGTCCCGGCGGCTGGAACGATCCGGACATGCTCGTGGTGGGCCGGGTCGGCTGGGGACCCACGCTGCACGAGACCAACCTGAGTCGTAACGAGCAGATTACGCACATCACGCTCTGGAGCCTGCTCGCGGCGCCACTGCTGATCGGCTGCGACATGTCGAACATGGACGAGTTCACTATCGACCTGCTCAGCAACGACGAGGTTCTCGACGTCGATCAGGACCCGCTCGGCAAGGCCGCCGTCCGCATAACCGAACGCGCAGCGCCAGCAAGCGCCCCGACGGAACGCGCAGCGCAAGCAAGCGCCATGACCGAACGCGCAGCGCAAGCAAGCGCCATGACCGAACGCGCAGCGCAAGCAAGCGCCATGACGGAACGCGCAGCGCAAGCAAGCGCCATGACCGAACGCGCAGCGCAAGCAAGCGCCCCGACCGAACGCGCAGCGCCAGCAAGCGCCACCCCCCGCCAGCCCCAGGAAGGCCGGACGGAGGTCTGGGCCCGTCCATTGAGCGACCGGACATGGGCGGTCGGCCTGTTCAACCGCGGCCGTCGTACGGCGTCGGTCACGGTGAAGTGGTCGGACCTCGGTCTGAAGCCGAAGGACAACCTGCCCGTACGTGACCTCTGGCAACGCAAGGACTTAGGCAAGTTCAGGGGTTCGTACACGCAGGAAGTCCGCGCCCACGGCGCCGCCCTGATCAAGGTCGGCAAGCCGCATCGGGCGGACTAAGCTCGCCCGCACTGCACTGACGCGTTCCGCGAGGGTCCGTCGGCGGCGAGGTGACGCTATGGCCCATGCCTGGCACGATGCCGATCCCGGCGTTATTTGCATGTACGTCAATACGGCGTACAACTGCTCCGGGATGGCCGACCCCACCGGCACGAACGGCCGTATCTCCGCCGACCCGCTCTTCATCCGCAACGCCAGCCCGGGCCCGGACGGCCGGTAGAGTGTTCCGTCGCAGCTTTTACCCTTTGCGCGCATGGATCGCGCGAACACGTACGCCTTGCCGTGGTGCATCTTGTTCTTTTGCGCCTTGTGCGCATGGATCGCGCTGCGGCGGTAGCGCCACCTGTCATTCTGAGGAGCGCAGCGACGAAGAATCTGGCTGATTGGCGCAGGCAAGCCGGATGCTTCGCTTCGCTCAGCATGACGGGGGCCGGCGCGGCCGTGTTCGGTTGCGGCCGAAGGCCGTCTTGGGGCACTGCGGATGACGACTACGGCGACCTGCGGCTGCGGTCCGGCTCGCCGTGCGTGGATCCCGGGGACAGCGCGGGCGTTCCGGCCGGTGTCACCACGGACCTCGATGGGAAACCGCGGTTTCTCGACGATCCATTCGCGCCGGATACGGGCAGTGGCGCGCCGCCGATCGAGGACATGCGCGTACGAGTACCGGCGCGTGTATCTGGACGTCCGGCCGGGGGCGTGCCCGAACCCGGTCAACCGCAAGGGCCGCGGCCTGATTCCGGTGGCCATCCTCGGGACGGAGTTCTTCGACGTCGCGATCATCGACACGAGCGCGCTCCGCCTCGTGCCCGCGGGGGGGGGCGGAGACGACCTCGCCCCCGTGAAGGTCAGCGTCGAGAATGTGGCGGCGCCCTACGGAACGCGCAGCGCCAGCAAGCGCCCACAGAACGCGCAGCGCCAGCAAGCGCCCACAGAACGCGCAGCGCCAGCAAGCGCCCACAGAACGCGCAGCGCAAGCAAGCGCCCTTCCATCGCACCACGCAGAAGGGTCCTTTCGTGGGGCGCTCCGTACGCAGTCTTCATTCGCGAGGCTGAAGTGCCAGCCGTAGCCCGCCCGGGTGGGGGGCACTTGCTGGCGCTGCACGTTGGCTTGGGGCGCTTGCTTGCGCTGCGCGTTCTGTGGGCGCTTGCTTGCGCTGCGCGTTCCATCATGGCGCTTGCTGGCGCTGCGCGTTCCATCATGGCGCTTGCTGGCGCTGCGCGTTCTGTGGGCGCTTGCTTGCGCTGCGCGTTCGGTGCGATCGCGTCAGTCCAGGTCACCGCCCTGGCCGTCCATCACGTAGGCTACCGCCCTGTTCAGGCTCTGGCTGTCCCAGAGATGACGCTTGCTGCCGCCTTCCGCCCAGACCGCTGCGCGGGGACCGGCCAATCCCGCCTCTCGCAGGCGGCGGGTGCACCAGGCCTTGAGTTGATCGAGGGCACTCTGCGCAGGTGTCTCACCGCAGCATGCCACGAGATGGACATGGTTCGTGCGGACGTTGAGGGCGCGGATCTCCCAGCCGCGGAGTCGGCAGTGGGCGATGATCGTGTCTCGAGCGACCCGCCGCGCGGCTTCGTCGAGGCGGATGGGCGGATGCTTGAGCTGCGCCGTTCGGTAGGCGAGGCGACGGGCGTTGGGCGGGGCGTACTCGTTGCCGGGGATGTTATGATCGGCGTCCACGGAGCCCCGCTCGTCGCCATGCAGCCACGTGCCGTAGGTGACCCATGTGAGGAAATACGCCTTCGGAACCGCCATACTGCGGAACGATAACCATGCACGGCGATCTTCCGCAAATGCTGCGTTCGGCGGGAAGCAGGGCGAGCATGGCGGGAGTAGAGCGGGGACGCGCAGCGTACGGGGCGGCGCTGACGCCTGCTGGCGATGCGCATCGTTGGGCGCTTGCTTGCGCTGCGCGTTCAGTGGGCGCTTGCTTGCGCTGCGCGTTCAGTGGGCGCTTGCTTGCGCTGCGCGTTCGGTGGGCGCTTGCTGGCGCTGCGCGTTCAGTGGGCGCTTGCTTGCGCTGCGCGTTCAGTGGGCGCTTGCTTGCGCTGCGCGTTCGGTGGGCGCTTGCTGGCGCTGCGCGTTCAGTGGGCGCTTGCTGGCGCTGCGCGTTCGGTAACGGCGTGGCGGTCCTTGGGGATAGCTTGTATACTCTTGCCTCTTCGCGTGCCCGGCCGTACAGGAGCTGCTCCACGAGTGGGATTACCCCGGGAGCGGGGCTTGTGCGGGTGCGGTGGCGCGAACTGAGTGATGGACATGGATCTCGCACGCATCAGGAATATCGGCATCGCCGCGCATATCGACGCCGGCAAGACGACCACCACGGAGCGCATCCTCTACTACGCCGGACGCACGCACCGCATGGGGGAGGTGGACGAAGGGACGACCGTCACCGACTTCGACGCGGAAGAGCAGCAGCGCGGCATCACGATCTACTCGGCGGCCGTCAGCTTCGAGTGGCGCGACCACATGATCAACCTGATCGATACCCCGGGCCACGTGGACTTCACCGCCGAGGTGGAGCGGTCCCTCCGCGTGCTCGACGGGGCCGTCGTCGTCTTCGATGCGAAGGAGGGTGCGGAGGCCCAGTCCGAGACCGTCTGGCGCCAGGCCACCAAGTACGGTGTTCCGCGGATCTGCTTCATCAACAAGATGGACAAGATCGGGGCCGACTTCTTCGGGTCTGTCGAGTCGCTTCGCGATCGCCTCGGCGCCCGGCCCGTGCCGCTGCAGTTGCCGATCGGCGCCGAAGAGACATTCCAGGGCATCATCGACCTGCTGGAGATGAAGGCCTTCTACTTCATTCCCGACCGCGACGAGATGCGGATCGAGGAGCGCCCCATCCCGGCGGATCAGCTCGATGACGTCCGGCACTGGCGCCACGAGCTTGATGAAGCGATCGCCGAGACGAACGACGCGCTGATGGAGAAGTACGTCCATGGCGAGCCGACCACGGCCGAGGAGCTGCGCCCGGCGATCCGGGCCGCTACGATCGCCAACAAGGTGCATCCGGTCTTCTGCGGCTCGGCCCGCAACAAGATCGGGACACGATTCCTGCTGAACGGCGTCGTCGACTACCTGCCCGGCCCGCTGGATATCCCGGCGATCGAGGGCGAAGTGCCCGGCCAGCCCGGCAAGAAGATCGCCCGCCCGTGCGACCCGCAGGCGCCGCTGACGGCGTACGTGTTCAAGATCGTCGCCGAAAAGCCCATGGACCTCTTCTTCGTGCGGATCTACTCGGGCAGGCTCAAGGCCGGCTCGCGCGTGCTGAACGCCGGACGGAACGAGAAAGAGAACGTCAGCCGTATCTTTCGGATGTTTGCCAAGCGCCGCGAACAACTCGCCGAAGCGGCGGCAGGCGATATCGTCGCCCTCGTCGGCCCGAAAGACGCGCTGACGGGCGATACGCTCTGCGACCCGAAACACCCGATCATTCTCGAGAAGATCGAGTTCCCCGAGACCGTCATCAGCATGGCGATCGAGCCGAAGTCCTCCGCCGACCGCGACAAACTCGGCGAGGCCCTCCGTGCCCTGGCCCGGCAGGATCCCACCTTTGCCGCGCGCGTCGATCCCGAGACCGGCCAGACCCTGATCAGCGGGATGGGCGAGTTGCACCTGGAGGTGCTGACCCACCGGCTGATGCGCGACATGAACGTCGATGTGAACGTGGGCAAGCCGCGCGTCTCCTATCGTGAGACGGTGACGGGACGGGCGGAGGCGGAGGGCCGCTTCATCCGGCAGACTGGCGGCCACGGCCACTTCGCCGTCGTGAAGCTGGCGGTCGAGCCGTACGAACCGGCCGCCGGCGAGGCGCCGGTACGGTTCGAGAATCAGCTTCGCGGCGGTGCGATCAGCCAGCGCTACATCCCCGCCATCGAGTCGGGGGTTCGCGATTCCGCCCGAAGCGGTGTCATCGCCGGCTTCCCCGTTATCCATGTGAAGGTTACGCTTCTCGATGGTCAGGAACACGTCGAGGACAGCTCCGAACTGGCCTTTGAGAACGCCGGGCGGATCGCCTTCGAGGAGGCCGTCCGGGCGGCCAGACCGGCGCTCATGGAGCCGATCATGCGCCTCGAGCTGACGACTCCGGAGGTCTACTTTGGTGCGGTAACGGGCGATCTCAATGCCCGGCGGGCCATCATCACTCACACGGAACTGCGGGGCGATCGAAGGGTGATACAGGCGCAAGTGCCGCTGCGAGAGATGGTTGGGTATGCGACGGTGCTTCGGAGCCTCACCCAGGGCCGTGCGGGATGGTCTATGGAGCCATATCGGTACGTCATCGCGCCGCCCGGTGTTGCAGCCGAGATTGAGGCCACTGCTTATTAATGTCGTTTATGGTTTACAGTGCTATTGCGGCGCAGGACGGGGAGCTGGGCGAGGCGTCGGGGGGTTGGGGTGGGTTTTGCCGGGGGCGAGCCGGGGTGTATGGTCAAGCCGCGGGTGGTGCGGCGGCCGTACGCGAGAGGTGGTAGATTTCTGCGGATAAGCCCTTGACAGCTCGCAGGCAAGGCGTTAGAGTAACGCGACTCTGCATGCGACGCCGTAAGTAGTTCCCTTACGTGTAGTTGTACGAGCGAGGTTGGCGTGCAAGGCGAACGAATCCGAATCCGGATGGAAGCGTACGATCATCGGGCCCTCGATGCGTCGGCGCGGGAGATCGTGGATCATGCGAAGCGAACGAACGCCCGCGTGTGCGGGCCGATTCCGCTGCCGACCCGGATCGAGCGGTACACGGTGCTTCGCTCGCCGCACATAGACAAGAAATCTCGCGAGCAGTTTGAGATGCGCACGCACAAGCGTGTGATCGATATCTACGAACCGACCGCGCGGACGGTCGAGGCGTTGAACCGGCTGGTGGTTCCGGCCGGGGTGTTCGTAAAGATCAAGGCGTAACGGTGCCGTCGCAGGTTCCGGCTCGCACGGATAACGGCGACGGACGGCGTGGCTCGACACAGGGTCGCGTTTCACCGGCTTTTGGAACTGACTGGCGCGTGAGACGAATCGCGCGCAACGGAATCGGAAGAGTGGTTTCCGAGAAGGGTGGATTTTCGTCATGATCGCGGCCATCCTGGGCAGGAAGATCGGCATGACACAGGTCTACGACGACCGCGGGGTCATCGTGCCGGTTACGGTCATTCAGGCCGGTCCCTGCACCGTCATGCAGGTGAAGAAGGCCGATGGGAAGGACGGCTATGAGGCCGTTCAACTCGGCTACAGGGATGTCAAGCCGCATCGGTCCACCAAGCCCATGATCGGCCACGCCGCTCGGGCGGGAACGGGTCCGAAGGCGTTCATTCGCGAGTTCCGGCTCGCGCAGCCGACCGAGGTCAAGCCGGGCGATGTGGTTACCGTCGAGGTCTTCGAGGCGAACAAGATTCGGTACGTGGACATCGTCGGCACGACCAAGGGCGCGGGCTTTACGGGCGTGATGAAGCGCCACGGTTTCGGCGGGCAGCCGAACAGCCACGGCACGGAACGCAAACACCGCAGCCCGGGCGCCATTGGGGCGATGGCGGGCCAGCGGGGTCGCGGTCGCTGCATCAAGAAGGGCAAGCGGATGGCCGGCCACATGGGCAACGTGTCGCGGACCTCGCGCAACCAGATGGTGGTCCGCGTGGACAAGGAAAACGACCTTCTCCTGGTCAAGGGCAGCGTGCCGGGTCCCAACGGCGGGTTTGTGGCGGTCCGACAGGCGAAGACGAGGACGTAGAGACTCCGGGTATTGGCGGCCGGTGCGGTGCATCGGCCGTTTTCGTGGGTAGTGGATCATGATCGACGTACCGGTTTACGACATGTCCGGCCGACAGACGGGCAGCATGCAGATCGACGAGGCGGCCCTGGGCGGCCGCGTGCGTCCGAAGCTCATCAAGCAGGCCGTCGTCGCATACCTGGCGGCGCAGCGCCAAGGCAGCGCCCGTACCAGGAGCAAGAGCATGGTCGACGGTTCCACGCGGAAGCTCTTCCGGCAGAAGGGCACGGGCAATGCCCGCATGGGGCAGGTGCGCACCCCGATCCGCCGGGGCGGCGGCGTCACGTTCGCGAAGCTGGAACGCGATTTCCGCAAGCCGATGCCGAAGAAAGCCCGCCGCCTCGCGCGCAACAGCGCGATTCTCGCGAAAATCAAGGACAACGACGCTCTGATCCTCGATCCGATCACGCTGACCGGTCCCAAGACCCGCGAGCTGGCCAAAGCGTTCGAGGCCGTCGGTGCCGACCGCGGATGCGTGCTGGCGCTCGGCGAAGCGAACGAGGTTCTGTACAAGTCGGGCCGCAACCTTGCCCGGACGGACATCCGGCCGATCCACGAGTTGTGCGCATACGAGGTCATGCGGCGCAAGAAGCTGGTGTTCACGAAGTCGGCGTTCGAGACGCTGTTGGCCGACCCGGCGACGCTGGGCGGCGCGAAGGTGGCGCAGGGATAGCACGATGGATATTTATCACACGATCATCCGGCCGCTCGTGACCGAGAAGGGCACGCACCAGAGCCAGTTGTCCCACGGCGCGACGCGCAGCCGTCCGGCCCGCGGCGGGTCGTTCACGTTCGAGGTGCACGCGGACGCGAACAAATCCCAGATCAAGCAGGCCATTGAGAAGATTTACAACGTCCGCGTGCAGTCGGTTCGGACGTCGAACCGCCGCGGCAAGCAGCGCCGGGTCCGGTACAAGACGGGAACCACCCGGCACTGGAAGAAGGCGGTTGTCGTTCTGAAACCCGATTACCACATTGACCTGTTCTAGCGGCGGACGGTAACGGGGCGGCGGAGCAACGGAATCACGGGCGAACGGAAGAACGGACGAATCAGACATGGGCATCAGGAAGTACAAGCCGACGTCAGCGGGTCGCCGACACGGGATGGTCAACGATTTCGCCGAACTGACGGACAAGAAACGGCGGCCGACCAAGTCGCTTCTTACGCCGCTGCACAAGACGGGCGGGCGAAACCACCACGGGTGCATCACCTCCTGGTGGCGCGGCGGCGGTCACAAGCGGATGTACCGCGTGATCGACTTCAAGCGGAACAAGGACGGCGTCGTCGGCAAGGTCGAGGCGATCGAGTACGACCCGAACCGCTCCTGCTTCATCGCGCTGGTGGTGTACGCGGACGGCGAGAAGCGCTACATCCTGGCGCCGGCGGGGCTGAAGGCGGGCGACTCCGTCGAGAGCGGGCCGGGCGTTGAGCCGAAGGTCGGCAACGCGATGCCGCTGAAGAACATTCCGGTCGGCATGGACGTTCACAACATCGAGATGATCCCCGGTCAGGGGGGCAAGCTGGTGCGGACGGCCGGCGGCACCGCCCGCCTGGTTGCCCGCGAGGGCGAGTGGGCCACGCTCGTGCTTCCCTCCGGCGAGATGCGGCAGGTTCGTGTGGAGTGCCGTGCGACGATCGGCCAGCTCGGGAACCTGGATCATCAGAATATCGTGATCGGCAAGGCGGGGCGGAAACGCCACATGGGCCGTCGTCCGCACAACCGCGGCACGTCGATGAACCCGGTCGCGCACCCGCTGGGCGGCGGCGAGGGGCGCAGCGGCGGGGGGCGTCACCCGTGCAGTCCGTGGGGCAAACTGGCCAAGGGCGGCCACACCCGCAGCCCGCGAAAGGTCTCGAACAAACGGATTCTGCGTCGTCGTCGGAGCGTGCGGTACGGGCAGTTGGTCTTGCCGAAGAGGAAGTGAGCGGCCGGAGGGAGTCCGGCCGGGACGACCGCCCGGCGGAATCCCGTAGTCCGCAGAGAGGCTTGATATGTCGAGAAGCCTGAAAAAAGGCCCGTTCGTGGACGAGAAGGTATTCCGCAAGGTGATGCGTGCGCGGGAGACGGGCGACCGCTCCCCGATCCGGACGTGGAGCCGGCGATGCACGATCGTGCCGGAGTTCGTCGGGCAGACGTTCGAGGTCCATAACGGCAAGACCTTTCATAAGGTGTTCGTTACGGAGGACATGGTCGGCCACAAGCTGGGCGAATTCAGCCCGACGCGCACATTCCGCGGCCACAGCGGCGTGAAGAAGGCGGCGGCCCCGGGCCCGGCCTGAGGCGGCGCCGGACGCGGCGGCCGGAGGTGCGGCGGTTTCAGGGACGCCTTCGGGGGCGTCGATCGGGCGGCCCCGGGGCAGTCGAAGGACTGAGTGATGGCAACAGAGGCAACACAGACGCGGGAATGGAAGGCGGTGTACCGGTTTGCCCGGACGAGCGCGCGCAAGGCGCGGCTTGTCATCGACCTCATCCGGGGACGCCGGGTGAACGACGCCATCGACATCCTCCGCTTCACGGACAAGCGGGCGGCGGGGTTGATCGACAAGGTGCTGCGTTCCGCGATGGCCAACGCCAACGAGCAGGAGGCCGACCTCCGCTCCTTGTATGTCAAGCAGGCCTGCGTGGACGATGGGGCGTTCTTCAAGCGGTTCCGGCCGAAGGATCGCGGTCGGGCGCACAAGATTCTCAAGCGGACAAGCCACATTACGGTCGTGGTGGCGGAGCGCGAATAGGGAGCCGGTCGTGGGCCAGAAGGTCAATCCAATCGGGTTTCGCACGGGGATCACGCAGGGCTGGCGTTCTCGCTGGTACGCCCCCAAGGCGGCGTTCGGCGAGTTTCTTGTCGAGGACGAGAAGATCCGCCGCTACATCGATGACAAACTCAATCGCCAGCCGCCGTATGCCGCCGTCTCCCGGGTCGAGGTCGAACGCACCCGCAACGAGGTCAAGGTCATCCTCCACACGGCGCGCCCGGGCCTGGTCATCGGCCCCAAGGGCGCCGAAGTCGACAAGCTCAAGGAGGAGCTCGAGAACCTCATCGACCGCAAGATCAGCATCAACATCGTTGAGATCAAGCAGCCGGATCTGGACGCCCGGCTGTGTGCCGAGGCGATCGCCGAGCAGCTCAAGAAACGGGCCAGCTTCCGCCGCGTGATGAAAATGCGGTGCGAGGCCGTCATGGCCGCCGGCGCCAAGGGTGTGAAGATTCTCTGCAGCGGGCGCCTCGGCGGTTCGGAGATGGCCCGCCAGGAGAAGCAGATCGTCGGGAGTATTCCCTTGCAGACGCTGCAGGCGGATGTGGACTACGGACATGCGGTCGCCCGGTGCACGTACGGGACGATCGGCGTGAAGGTCTGGATTTATCGTGGAATGTTCGGCGAGGAAGTCTCTGCCGCGGCCGAGGAGAGCGTGCCGCGCCGTCGCGGACGGCGATAGGTCGTCCTGCGTGACGGGGGCCGGGTTTCAGACTGAGGATGTGAACCATGGCGTTGATGCCCAAACGCATCAAGTTCCGGAAAGCACAGCGCGGCCGTATCCGCGGCAACGCCACGCGCGGCAACACCGTGGCGTTCGGCGAGTACGGGCTGCAGACGTTGGAGGGCGGCTGGCTCACGGCGCGGCAGATCGAGGCCGGCCGCGTCGCCGCGACCCACTTCCTCCATCGCGAGGGGCGGGTCTACATCCGCGTGTTCCCGCACAAGCCGGTTTCGTCCAAGCCGCTGGAGACGCGTATGGGCAAGGGCAAGGGCGAGCCGGAGTTCTACGTGGCGTGTGTGAAACCGGGGACGATGCTCTTTGAGATTGCCGGCGTGGAGGAGGACGTGGCGAAGCGTGCGCTTGCGCGCGTTTCTCACAAGATGCCGTTCCGCTGCCGCCTCGTCCGTCGGCGGCACGGACTCTGACGGAAAGGCAACGGTGCGGAATGAAGATGGCCGAGATTCGACAGATGAAGACCGAGGAACTGCATGCCGAGCTGGATCGGCTGCGGCGTCACCTGTTCGACCTGCGGTCGCAGGCGGTCACGGAGAAGCTGGAGAACCCTTCTCAGTTGACGAAGGCCAAGCGTGATATCGCTCGGATCTTCACCGAGTTGCGCCAGCGCGGCGAGACGGGCGTTGAGGAGACGCAGTATCACCTCAACGTCGTCGCCGGCAGCGGCAGGGCGTCTCAGGGCGTGAATTGATGCGGCGGGCAGCGGCCCCGTGGAGAAGGTACAAGAGATGACGCAGGCATCCGTAGACAGCAGGAAACGATCGGTCCGGCGCGTCCAGGTCGGCGTCGTCGCCTCGAACAAGGGCGACAAGACGATCACCGTGCGGATTCCGTACACCCGGCCGCACCCGAAGTACGGCAAACTCATCCGGTGCCGGACGACGCTGTACGCTCACGACGAGAAAAACGAGGCGCGCCCCGGCGACCTGGTCGAGTTGGCGGAATGTCGGCGGTATTCCAAGACGAAGGCGTGGCGGCTTGTGCGGATTGTCCGCCGGGCTCCCGGCGAGTGAGTGAATGTAGCGATGATTCAGCAGAACACCATGGTGGACGTGGCGGACAACACCGGCGCCAAGCAGGCGATGGTGATCCGGGTTCTCGGCGGCAGCACCGGCCGTCCGGGCAAGCCGCGGCGCAAGACGGCCGGGGTCGGCGATATCGTCATCTGCACGGTGAAGAAGGCGTTGCCCAACACCGAGTTCATGAAGCCGGGCAACCACAAGGCCCGCGTCGTCCGCGCGATCGTCGTCCGGACGCACCACCCCACGCGGCGGAGCGACGGCAGTTACGTGCGGTTCGACCGGAACGCCGTCGTCCTGCTCGATCCGAACAACGAGCCGCGGGGCACGCGGATTTTCGGGGCCGTCGCCCGGGAGCTTCGGGAGCGCGGCTTCATGAAGATTATCTCTCTGGCGGACGAGGTGGTCTGAGGATGGCGGATCTCGGATTGGCGATTGCGGATCGTGTTCGCCGGTGCGGGGCATGCCAGGCTCCCGGAGCCGAGGCGACGAACGGACAACCCGAGTAACCGGGCGACCGGGTGGCGGATCAACGGAATAACGGATTCACGGCTATGGCTTGTCACATACGACGCGGCGACGAAGTGATCGTGATCGCCGGAGACCACAAGGGCGAGCGGGGCAAGATTCTCCGCGTCGATCCCGGGAAGGGGCTTGTCGTGGTGGAGGGTGTGAACATGGTGTATCGCCACGTTCGCCCCAGCCGCCGCAATCCCCAGGGCGGCCGGCTCAAGAAGGAGGCGCCGGTGCACATCAGCAACGTGCTGCCGGTCGACCCGAAGACCGGGCGGCCCGCGCGGGTGCGTTTCGCGGTTGACCGCGATCCGGGCGGCAAGGTCATCGGCAAGCGCCGCGTGACGGTCTCCGGCACGGTCCTGGGCGAGGTGACGAAGGCCGGCGAGCGGTAACGACTCGGCGGAAAGACGACAATGGCACGGTTACTGGAACGATATCGGAAGGATGTGGTCCCGGCGCTGCGGTCGGAGTTCCATCGCGACAACCTGCTGTCGCTGCCGCGTCTGGACAAGATCGTGGTCTCGATGGGCGTGGGCCTGGCTCTCCAGGACAAGAAGCGGCTGGAGAACGCCGCGCGGGATCTCGCCCAGATCACCGGGCAGAAGCCGATCGTCTGC
This sequence comes from uncultured Planctomycetales bacterium, assembly GCA_964653435.1. Lineage (GTDB taxonomy): Bacteria > Planctomycetota > Phycisphaerae > UBA1845 > PWPN01 > CAZMVY01. The sequence goes on from CAZZFA010000050.1 coordinate 29,319, forward strand.
AAGGCCCGCAAGAGCGTGTCGAACTTCAAGGTCCGCGCCGGCAACGAGACCGGCCTGAAGGTCACGCTTCGCGGCCGGCGGATGTACGAGTTTCTGGACCGTCTGATCAATGTGGCGATCCCGCGCGTTCGCGACTTTCGCGGCCTCGACCCGCAGAGTTTCGACGGGCGGGGCAACTACTCGATGGGGATTACCGAGCAGACGATCTTTCCGGAGATCGACGCCGACAAGGTGGAGTTCCAGCAGGGCATGAACGTGACGATCGTCACCACCGCGCGCAACGACCGCGAGGCGCTGCGCCTGCTGGCTTTGATGGGTATGCCGTTCCGAACGAACTAGGACCTCTGTTTGCGAGACGACGCGCATGGCGACGAAGGCGTGGGTTTTCAAGGCGCATCAGAAACCGAAATTCAAGTGTCGGGTGGTGCGCCGCTGCGAGATTTGCGGCCGAAGCCGCGCGGTGTATCGGAAGTTCAAGATCTGTCGGATTTGCTTCCGGACCCTCGCCAACGAGGGTCGGATTCCGGGTGTGAGGAAGGCGAGCTGGTAGACGCGATGCGCGAAAGGATGCAGAACCATGTGGAGTGATCCGATCGCCGACATGCTCACGCGAATCCGCAACGCGGTCCGGGTGCGGGCGGCGGAAGTGCGGATGCCGTCATCCCGAATGAAGGTCGGCATCGCCGAGGTGCTGAAGGCCGAAGGGTACATTGCCGGCTACGAGGTGATTGACGACGGGAAGATCGGCCTGCTTCGGATTCAGCTCAAGTACGGCCCTGACGGGGAACGGGTGATCAACGCGATCGAGCGCGTCTCGAAGCCCGGTCGGCGCGTGTATGCCGGCGTCGACGAGGTGCCCCGCCCGCTCGACGGCCTGGGTATCGCCGTCGTGTCGACCAGCCGCGGCATCAAGAGTGACCGCCAGTGCCGCGCGGAGAAGATTGGCGGCGAACTGCTGTGTACGGTGTACTGAGGCGCTAAACCATGTCGCGGATAGGCAAGAAACCGGTTCCCGTGCCTCCGGGCGTCAAGGTCGATTTGAAGGACCACGGCGTCCAGATCTCGGGCCCCAAGGGCGTGCTTTCCTGGCAGTATCCCGAGGGTGTCAGCGTCCGGTACGACGCCGGCACCTCCATGATCCATGTCACGCGATCCAGCGACGAGAAGCGGGACCGCGCGATGCACGGGCTGACCCGGGCGTTGATCAACAACATGGTGATCGGCGTGACCAAAGGGTACGAGCGGCGTCTGGAGATCTATGGCACCGGGTATTCCTGCAAAGTTCAGGGCAAGCAGCTTCATCTGAACGTCGGCTTCATGGGTCGGGGTTTTCAGAAGCCCGCCCAGTTCATGATTGACATCCCCGCCGGGCTTACGGTCGATGTGGAGGTTCCCGCGGCGCGTGGCGAGTCCGAGCCCGCCAGGTTCGTCATCCGCGGCGCCAGCAAGCAACTGGTCGGCGAGTTTGCCGCGGAGATCCGCGGTCTTCGGCCGCCCGAGCCTTACCAGGGCAAGGGGATTCGGTATCAGGGCGAGTACGTCCGTCGCAAGCAGGGCAAGGCGTACGCCAGCGGCACCGGCTCGTAAGGAATTCAGAGGTCGGCGGCAGGGCCCCGGCGCCCCGAACGCCGCCGAAGGAACGATCATGGAACGGCTCAAACTCAAGGCGGTTCAACGGCTTCGACGCAAGAAAAGGGTCCGCAAACGTGTGTTCGGCACTCCGGAGCGCCCGCGGCTGTCGGTGTTCCGCAGTCTGCAACACATTTACGCCCAACTGATCGACGACACCGCGGGGCGGACCCTGGTGCAGGTGAGCACGTTGAGCAAGGAGCTGCGCGACGCAGTCAAATCCGGCGGCAACAAGGACGCCGCCGCGAAGGTCGGCGCCGCTCTCGCGGAGCGGGCGAAGGCCGCGGGGATCACGGCGGCAGCGTTCGACCGGAACGGGTACAAGTACCACGGCCGCGTCAAAGCGCTGGCCGATGCGGTTCGGAAAGGGGGGATCGCGATGTGACCCGACCGGCGCCCGGACGTTCCGGGGCGCACGGCGCGGTTCGCATTCCGCGGTCCGCAGTTGCGGAAGACTGACAGGCCCATAGGCCCAGAGGCATTCATGGAGAGGCAACCCAAGAAGAGGTTCGACGAGGAATCCAGCCCCTTCCAGGAGCAGATCGTGCAGGTCTACCGCTGCGCAACGGTCGTCCGGGGAGGCCGCCGGTTCAGCTTCGGCGCTCTGGTCGTTTCAGGGGACCGGCAGGGTCGCGTCGGCATCGGCTATGGCAAGGCCAACGAAGTACCGCAGGCGGTTGAGAAGGGCACCAAGGCGGCCCGCAGGAACCTTGTCACCGTGCATCTTCGCGGGACGACCATTCCGCACCGGGTTGTCGGGCGGTTCGGTGCGAGCAAGGTGATTATGCTGCCGGCCGGCGAGGGAACGGGGGTCATTGCCAGCGCGAGCGTTCGTCCGGTCCTCGAGCTGGCGGGGGTCAAAGACGTCCTTACCAAGAGCCTCGGGTCGAACTCTCCCAAGAACCTGGTCAAGGCGGCCCTGAACGGGTTGCTGCAACTGCGCAGCGCCGAGGTGGTGCAGCGGTTGCGCGGCGTTCCGATTGAAGCCTGACGCGGAGGTGACGGACGATGGATCTGACGACGATCACGAAACTGGCCGGTGCGAAGAAGCGTCGCAAGCGTGTCGGGCGGGGGCCGGGCAGCGGGCACGGCAAGACCTGCGGACGCGGGACCAAAGGAAGCCAGGCCAGGTCGGGCTACCGCAGGCGGCTGCTCACGGAAGGCGGGCAGATGCCGCTGTTCCGCCGCCTGCCCAAGCGCGGCTTCAACAACGCCACCTTCCGCGCGGAAGTCGCCGTCGTGAACGTCGCGGAGCTTGACCGGAAGTTTCCCGACGGCGCGCGTGTGACGAAGGAAGCCCTTCGGACCGCGGGGCTCATCGAGCGCGACGACGTCCTCGTCAAGGTGCTCGGCGACGGCTCGTTGGGCAAGAAGCTTACGGTGGAGGCGGACCGGTTCAGCAAGACCGCCCGGGAGAAGATTACCGCCGCCGGCGGCAGCGTCGTTCCGATTGCCAGATAGGTCTTCGTGGAACGGTATTCCCCATGCTTCGAACCCTGCGTAACGTCTTCAAGATCCCGGACCTGCGGAACAAGGTGCTCTTCACCTTTCTGCTCCTGGCCCTCTACCGGATCGGCTTCCACGTGCCGCTGCCGGGTGTGAACCAGGAGTCGATGGCCAAGGCCGCCCGAACCTCCGGCGGGACCGGGCTGGGGCAATTGGCCGAGTATTTCGCGCTCTTCACGGGCGGCGACCTGCAGCAGAGCACGATCTTCGGCCTCGGCATCATGCCGTACATCTCGGCCAGCATCATCTTCCAGTTGCTGACCACCGTGGTGCCCGCTCTCGAAAAGCTTCAGAAGGAGGGCGACACCGGTCGCAAAAAGATCAACGAATACACGCGATATGCCACCGTGCTCCTCTGCCTGATTCAGGCCACCTTCTGGGTGAACTACATGCGTTCGCAGGGCTACGTGCTTCAGGATTACTCCGACAGCATGTGGTTCATCCTCATGGGCCTGTTCGGGCTGACCACCGGCACGATCATCCTGATGTGGCTGGGCGAGCAGATCGACGAGTACGGCATCGGGAACGGCATCAGCCTTATCATTATGGCCGGTATCGTCGCCCGAATGCCGAACGCGATTATCGACGTCGTCCGTCTTGCCCAGATGAAGATGGGCGGCGCCGCAACGGGCGCCGAGCTGACGCCTCCCAAGATCCTCTTCCTCATCTTCGCGTTCGTCGGCGTCGTGGCCGGGGCGATTCTGATCACGCAGGGCCAGCGGCGCATCCCGATCCAGCAGGCCAAGCATACGCGCGGGCGCCGCGTGTACGGCGGCCAGCGGCAGTACCTGCCCCTGCGGGTCAACCACGGCGGCGTGATGCCGATCATCTTCGCCAGCTCGTTGCTCCTGTTCCCGAGCATCATCTTCGACTGGCTCCGCAACGTCTTCCGGGGCGGGTACACGGCGGGCTTCTGGAGCTTCCTCGCGGGCAGTTTCGGCCCCGGCCGGTATCTCTACGAGCTGACCTACATCGGAATGATCTTCTTCTTCGCGTACTTCTGGACCACCGTCCAGTTCCAGCCGAAGGAGATGGCCAACAACCTCCGCGACTACGGCAGCTTCATTCCGGGGCGCCGGCCCGGCAAGCGGACGGCGGATTATCTCGAAACGGTCATGACGCGGATCACGTATGTCGGTGCGGGCTTCTTGTCGATCATCGCCGTGATTCCTTCCGTCGTCGCCATCTGGCTGAATATCCCCTACCGCGTTTCCGCGTTCCTTGGCGGAACGGGCCTGCTGATCGTCGTCAGCGTGGCCCTGGATGTGGTGCAGCGGATCGAGGCGGAGCTGGTGAAGCGGAATTACAAGGGCTTTCTGGGTGACGAGGGCGGGCGCATCAAGGGCGCCTACGCATGACAGACTTTCGGTGTGCCGGGGGACCGGCGGGTTGCTTGTTGTGGGCATCTGGCTAAAATAAACGGTTTTCGCGGGGCGTAACCCGCGCCGCCAGGAACTGTAACTTATGCGGTGAGCGGAGCTTATCGCAGGCAGCGGGCGCCGACTGACGGCGCTTGCGTGAAAGGGATTCGTAATCGCGAGTAGCGGCGTCGGCGGGAAGGTGTGGCAGAGGGTGGTCCGCGGCCTCCGAAAGCGGAAAGACGCGCCGACGCTCAAGAGCGCGGCGGAGATCGAGAAGATGCGCCGGGCCGGGCGGTTGGTTCGCCAGGTGCTGGTGCGGCTGGAGCCCCTGGCCCGCCCGGGCACGACGACCGCGGAGTTGAACGCGGTTGCCGAGCAGATGATTGCCGAGGCGGGTGCCGAGCCTTTGTTCAAGGGGCAGCGGCATGCGCAGGCGAAGGCGCCGTTTCCGGCGGCACTGTGCACGAGTGTGAACGAGGAAGTGGTGCACGGGATTCCGGGTGAGCGGCGGCTGGACGAAGGCGACATTGTGAGCGTGGACTGCGGGGTGCGGCTTGACGGTTTCTGCGGCGACGCGGCGTGCACGTTCGCCGTCGGCCGCGTGAGTGATCGTGTGCGGCGGCTGCTGGCGGTCACGGAGGAGGCGCTGGAGCTGGCCATCCGGGAGGTGCGCCCGAACCGGTGGTGGGGCGAGGTGGCGGCGAAGATACAGGAGCTGGTTGAGGGCGCCGGTTTTTCGGTGGTGCGGGAGTTCGTGGGGCACGGCATCGGGCGCTCGATGCACGAGGAGCCGAAGGTTCCGAACTATGTCGATCGCAAGCAGGGTCGGGAGGACTTTCTCCTGAAGCCGGGTATGACGATCGCGATCGAGCCGATGGTGACAATGGGCACGCCCGATGTGCGGTACGCGGATGCGTCGGGCTGGCCGGTGGTGACGAAGGACGGCCTCTGGGCCGCCCATTTTGAGCACACCGTGGCGGTGACGCCGGGCGGTGTGGACGTATTGACGGACGGCCGCTAGGGCCGGCTCCGGCCCCGCGAGGGCGGGCAGGTGCGTGATGAAGGTTCGAAGCAGTGTGCGGCGGATTTGCGAGAACTGCAAGGTGGTGCGGCGGCGCGGCGTGGTCCGCGTGATCTGCTCAAACCCGCGCCACAAGCAGAGGCAGGGCTAGGACAGGAGACTGACGCGTGCCTCGTATTGCCGGTGTGGATATTCCGAACGAGAAGCGCACGGTCATCGCGCTTCAGTACATCTATGGCATCGGGCCGTACTCCGCGCAGAAGATCTGCAAGGAGGCGGGGATCGACGAATCGAAGCGGGCAAAGGACCTGACGGAAGACGAGTTGAGCCGCATCGCCGGCATCCTCGACCGGAACTTCGTCATCGAAGGTCAGCTTCGACGCCAGATCCAGCAGAATATCGCCCGACTCCGCGATATCGGCTGCTACCGCGGCATGCGCCATCGCCGCGGTCTGCCCGTCCGCGGACAACGCACGCGATCCAACGCGCGGACCCGCAAGGGACCGCGGAAGACGGTGGCCGGCAAGAAAGGCGTGAAGGAGATGCACCGTGGCTAAGGCCGTCAAGAAGAAAACGCGACGGAACGTGTCCCGCGCGATCGCGCATGTCAAGGCCACGTTCAACAACACCATGATCACGATCACGGACATGGCCGGCGAGACCCTCTGCTGGGCCTCCGCCGGCACCGTCGGGTTCAAGGGAACGCGAAAGAGTACGCCCTTCGCCGCCCAGCGCGCGGCGGAGAAGGCGGCCACCGCCGCGCGCAAGTTCGGCGTGCAGGAGGTCGAGATCAAGGTCAAAGGGCCGGGTTCAGGGCGGGAATCGGCGATCACGGCGCTCCAGCAGGCGGGCCTGCGGATTCAGTCGATCGAGGACGTGACGCCGCTTCCGCACAACGGGTGCCGCCCGGCGAAACGGCGGCGCGTCTGATTGCCGCGAACGGATGATGGGCTGGCCGCCCGTGCACGGAGCGGCTCAACAGGGGCGTATCGGAACTATGTCACGATATCTCGGACCGGTTTGCCGGCTCTGCCGGCGCGAAGGCATCAAGCTGATGCTCAAGGGGGCGCGTTGCGAATCCGCGAAGTGCCCTATGGAGAAGCAGGGGCGATCGAACCCGCCGGGCATGCATGCGTGGCGCCGGGGAAAGGGCTCGGGCTACGGCATGCGTCTGCGCGAGAAGCAGAAGGTCAAGCGGTACTACGGGCTCCTCGAACGGCAGTTCATGCTGTGCTTCCGCCGCGCCGAGCGGGCCACGGAGAACACGGGGACGGCCTTGTTGTCGCTGCTCGAACGGCGGCTCGACAATGTCGTGTGCAAGCTGGGCTTCGCCCACTCGCGCAAGGCCGCCCGGGCCATGGTCGTTCACGGCCACATCTACGTCAACGGAAAGCGCCTCGATCGGCCGGGCTACCTTGTCCGGCAGGGGGACCGGATCGCCGTCAAGCCCGCGGATCGGAGCCGTAACATCGTGCGGCAGAACATCCAGGCCCTCGGAGGCGCCACCCCCCAGCCGTGGCTTCAGCTCAACGCCGAGCAGTTGGAGGCCACCGTGGTGAGTCTGCCCACGCGCGACGATGTCCAGATCCCGGTGGAAGAGCAGTTGATTGTGGAAGTCTGCAGCCGCTAGAGCGTTCGTGTGCATCTCGGCCAGGACAGGTATTGAGCCCGTTGCGAAACCCGAAATACGAGGAGGACGACCCGATGCGAATCCGCTGGCGAGGCTTGGAACTACCCACTCAGGTCGTCAGGGACGACGCAGTCAGCACTGATACGTACGGTCGCTTTCTGGTTGAACCGTTTGAGAGGGGATTTGGCACGACGGTCGGAAACAGCCTCCGCCGCATTCTGCTTTCGAGCCTGGAGGGCGCCGCGGTGATCCGTGTGAAGATCGCCGGCGCCGATCACGAGTTCACGAGTCTGCCCGGTGTGCTGGAGGACGTCACCGACATCATCCTCAACGTGAAGTCCCTGATCGTCCGCCTGGACGGCGAGGGCGTCAAGACGATGCGCGTCACCCGCAGCGGCCGCGGGGAGGTCCGCGCCGGAGACATTCAGACCGACCCGGCGATTTCCATCGTGAACACGGACCTCGTCCTGGCGACCCTCACCGACGACGTTCAGTTCGACATGCAGCTCTGGGTGGCCAGCGGGCGCGGGTATCGCACCGCCGAGGAGAATACCGAGCCCGAGGGCGAACTCGGGGTGATCCCCGTGGATTCGGTCTTCTCGCCCGTGACGCGCGTGCGGTACCGCACGGAGGACACCCGCGTCGGCCAGCGGACGAACTACGACCGCCTGGTGATGGAGATCTGGACCAAGGGCACGATCAAGCCGGAGGATGCCCTCGTCGAAGCGGCCAAGATTCTGCGCAAGCACCTCAACCCCTTCGTGGAGTACCACGACCTCGGCGAGGAGGTCATTACGGAGCACGCGGCCGAGCCGCCGGTCGAAGCCGCCACCGTGGGCGACGAGCTGCGCGAGAAACTTGCGATGTCGATCGGGCAGCTCGAGCTTTCCGTCCGGGCGACGAATTGTCTGCAGTCGGCCAAGATCGAGCGCGTGGCTCAACTGGTTCAGAAGACGGAGGCCGACCTGCTGAAGCTCCGCAGCTTCGGCAAGACTTCCCTCCGCGAGGTGAAGCGCAAGCTGGCGGATCTGGGGCTGAGTCTGGGAATGCAGCTTGCTCCGGAGACGCCGTCGGCGGCGGATGCGGGGACGGGGACCGGCCAATCGAAATCGACGGAGGCGCCGGCGGGAGTCGGGTGAGAAAGGCGGATTCAAACGTGATTCGTGAGGGTGCCGGCGGCGGCGTGATCGCTTCCCAGGAGGCGGAGAGGCTGCGGGCGGCATCCGCGACCCGCACGGCGGGTGGAGATCCAAGATGAGGCATCGGGTAGCGGATCGAAAACTCAATCGTACCACGGAGCATCGCCATGCGATGCTGCGCAACCTGGCGCAGAACCTGTTCGAGCACGGGCAGGTGACCACGACCTTGCCGAAGGCCAAGACCGCCCGGCCGTTCTGCGAGCGGCTCATTACTCTGGCCAAGCGGGCCAAGGCCGGTGAACTGCCGGCCCGGCGCCGCGTCATTCAGCTTCTCGGCGACCGCGCCGTCATCGACGCCGATCATCAGAAGGAATACGAAGACATGCCGCTCGTCAAGCGCCGCAAGGTCCTGCGCTCCCGTTCGGGACGGCGGCACCGCCTCGGGCGCGCCAGCGGCGGGCTGAAGTTCACCGCCGAATCCATCGTCCGACGGCTCATTGAGGACGTCGCGCCGATGTTTGCCGACCGCAACGGCGGTTATACGCGCATTGTGCGGCTGGGTACCGGACGCCCGGGCGATAACAGTCCCCGTGCCGTGCTTCAGCTTGTGGGCAAGGAGGAGTCTCCGGGCAGCGTTACGCGCCCGGAGAAGGTGGCGCGCAGGAAGCGGGCGGATGCCCGGTACAAGGCGGCGGCAAAGGCGGTCGCCGCCGGGGAGGCCCGAAAGTCGCAGAAGCCCGCCTCGGCTGCCGGTGTCGAGGCCCCGGCCGCCCCCGAGGCCGCTGCGGGCGATACCCCCGCCGCCGGAGCCTGATCCTCGTTCGGCAGGACGGCACCATGAGTCAGTCCGACGCATGCGTGTTCTGCAAGATCGCCTCCGGACGGATTCCCTGTCTGAAGGTGTATGAGGACGATGTCGCTTTGGCCTTTCTCGACATCGGACCGCTGGCCGAGGGGCATCTGCTTCTCATTCCCAAGGATCATTGCGAGCGCCTGGAGGAGATGCCGGGCGATCTGCTCGGGCGACTGATGCAGCCTCTCCCGCGGCTTGCCAGGGCGTTGATGGCCGTCACCGGGACTCGCGACTATAACATTCTATGCAACACCGGCCAGGCCGCCGGGCAGGCCGTAATGCACGTTCACCTCCACCTGATCCCGCGGACGGCCGGCGATGCGCTGGGTTACCGCTGGCCGGCCCGGAAGTACGAACCCGGTCGCGGCGAGGAGGTCGCGGAACGGTTCGCGAGGGCTTTGCGGACGGTCTGAGGGGCGACCCTTGACTTGCGGCCCGCGGCGTGCGATGCTCGATTCTTTATGGGGTGCGGTCAGCACGTGAACAGCTTCAGTCCTCAGGTCGGTGCGTTTCTCGGTTTCTACCTGCTGGTGATGCTGGTGCTGTGCGTGTACGGGGTGCACCGGTATTACCTCGTTCATCTCTATTACAAGTATCGGCGCAACCGTCCGGAGCTGACGGCATGCTTTCGCGAACTGCCCCGGGTGACGGTGCAGTTACCCATGTACAACGAGCGGTTCGTTGCCCGGCGGGTCATCGAGTCCGCCTGCCGGATCGAGTATCCGCGCGATCGTCTGCAGATTCAGGTCCTCGATGACTCGACCGATGAGACGGTCGCGATCGCCCGGGAGACGGTGGAGCGCATGCGGGCGGCCGGGCACGATGTCGTCTATCTGCACCGCGACAACCGCGAGGGCTACAAGGCCGGCGCGCTGGCCGAGGGTCTCAAGACGGCCACGGGCGAGTTCGTCATGATCTTCGACGCGGACTTCATTCCGCCGCCCGATATCCTGCTTCGGACGATTCACTACTTCACCGACCCGAAGGTCGGCATGGTCCAGGCCCGCTGGGACCACATCAACCGCGATCATTCGCTGCTGACCAGGACGCAGGCGATTCTGCTCGACGGGCACTTCGTGATCGAGCACACGGCCCGCAACCGGTCCGGGCGGTTCATGAGTTTCAACGGCACGGGCGGCATGTGGCGAAGGGCCTGTATCGATGACGCGGGCGGATGGCAGCACGATACGCTGACGGAGGACCTCGATCTTTCCTACCGCGCCCAGATGAAAGGCTGGCGGTTCATCTTTCTGCCGGATCTCGTCTCGCCGGCGGAGCTGCCGCCGGAGATGAATGCCTTCAAGAGCCAGCAGTACCGCTGGGCGAAGGGCGGAGCTCAGACCTGCAAGAAGCTCCTGCCCAAGGTGCTCGCGTCGCGCCTCCCGCTGAAGATCAAGGTCGAGGCGTTCTTCCACCTGACGAGTTGCTGCGTCTACATCCTGATCGTGCTGCTGACGCTGATGCTCTACCCGGTCGTCTATCTCAAGCTGCATTTCTTCCCGGAGGGACTTGCGCGGTACGTGTTCGATGCCTCGCTGCTCCTGCTGGCCACATGTTCCGCGAGCACGTTTTACGCGGCCAGTCAGCGCGAGGTCCATCGCACCTGGGCCGAGAGCCTCAAGTATCTGCCGTTCCTGATGAGCCTGGGCATCGGCATCTCGCTGAACAACGCAAAGGCGGCGCTCGCCGGCTTCTTCGGCAAGCCGGGGGAATTTGAACGTACGCCCAAGTTCGGCGTGACGCAGTCCACGGACGGCCAGTGGAGGCAGCGGATCGGGGCGTTCCACGCACGACGCCGGGGCAGCGTCCTTCCCTTTATCGAGTTTGCCCTGGGCCTGTATCTCTTCGGCTGCGTGTGGTTGTGCTTCAGCAGCGGTCGGGTGACGATCGGCATCGTCTTCGTCGCGCTGTTCATGTCGGGGTTCTTCTACGTGTCGCTCACGACGTGGCTCGGCCGCCGCATGCCGAAGACCTCGCCGGCCGGGCAGGATGTCGCCGAGTTGGGTGTCATCCCGCCGCTTGAGCCGACGGTGCCGGTCGCGCACGAAGGGAATGTGCGGTTTGCGCCGGTCGACGCGGAGGCGCCGGCGCCGCAGCCCCGACGCTCGGAGCGCTCGGCCGTGTGAACGCACGCCATCCCGTTCGCCATCCGTTCTTGCCGTCGCCCTGCTCGCCTGATCGGCTGGCCAGATCGCGATCGTGAGTGCGGTTTTCCTGATCCTCGTCGCAGGTGGCATCGACGAGCCGGTTCAGCCCGCCGAGGAGACTTCTCGGCGAACACCCGCCGGCATTCGTAACCGTCCGGCCAACCACATCGGCGTAACCGCGGGGCTTCGCCGGGGGGGG
>CAZZFA010000051.1:0-3146 GCA_964653435.1 uncultured Planctomycetales bacterium
ATCCGTCACTTCCACCGAACCGCCCGCGATCTTCCAATCACCACCCCGCAGTCTACCACACATCTTATCGGGTGTCAAGGGGGCAAGCGTTTTTTTTCGAGATTATTTGCTCCTCGTTCTATCCCGCCGCGGCAGCCCGGTTTGCGAGCCTCACAGACCCGGTGCTGCCGCGGGCCCCCCGCCCCAATCGACAGACGCCCCCCCTGCGTGCGGAGTCGGGCCCTGCCAGTTCAGCGCCCGCCGCCTGCCGGCCGCGTGGCGGCCCCGCTCGCCCCCGCCGGCTGCGTGGCCGGACGGCTACCGGGCAATTCGATCCGCACGTCAGGACGTTTCGCCGGGCGCACCAGTGCCGGCAGCGGAGCCCCGCCGAGGATTTGGCCGAGCGTCTCACCGGTTGGGACAGCGTCCGGTGCCCGCTTCGCGAGCGTCTGAGGCGGCGAGACTCGCGCGTCGAGGATCGCGTAGCCCGCAGGCGGGCGAAACTCAAAGACATCCTCGGAAAACGCGGGATTCGGGTCCACCTTCAGGATCGTAAGATCGTTGAACTCTCGAACGACCCCCTGCTCGTCGTATGTCTCCGAGCGGAACCACGCAGGGAAGCCGTTCGCGTCAAACCCGCCCGCCACCCGCAGCATCGTCAATCGCCCGGTCGCGGATCCGTAAGCCTCAAAGCGGTACACGCGGCGGTAGTCGTCCTGGTCGCAGACAATCATCGCCTGCGTCCGGCCGCCGCGAGACGCAAACTCCACCCGTGCCCGACCGGCCGGCGCCGGGAGGACGCGGACCTCGAACGGGCCGGCGCCGCCGACCGGGAACTGCCTGATCTTCTCCTCGTCGGGCACCAGACCTTCGCCTGCGGGGTTCTTTTTCCCAAATGTCACCTGCGCCATTATCCTGGCCAGTGGCGGCAACCCAAGCCACTCATCCGGACCGACCAAGACCGCATACTTCTGCGTGTCCGGCTCCACAAGCGCCCCGCAGACCCCGCCTTCGTACTTGAACACCCTGTAGCCCTCCCGGGTGCCCTGGGGCACGGTAACGATTGTCTCTGTGAGAGCGATGCCGGGCCCAAGTTCGGCCCCCGGCTCAAGCCTTGCCGAGTCGTCACGCCATCGCCCGTCGTCGAGCCGGAGCCGCTTCACGATTCGACGCGGCCCGGACCGCTCAGCCAGAATCCGCCGGACGTTGGTATCGACCGTTTCCTGTTCATCGAGTGTCAGTCGGCTGCCGTCCGGGTGCTCCAACATCCTTTCTACGGAGCGCCGGAGCTCCGCCTCCGGCTCCGCAGGGCGCAGGTACTCCAAATAGTAAGTGACGTCGAGCCTGGCCGGCGCCTTCCTCCAGGCGGCGTCGCATAGCTTTCGCACCGCTGCCGCCAGTTCGGTATTCGTCTCGGCCTGATTTGCTCTGACGTCCGCGACGACAATGGCAGCCGCCACGACCGCAGCTACCGTCCTTGCTGCCCGTAACATGGCTTCGCTCTCCGCTTGGCCCCTGAAGTGGCCCCGACTCATTGCCGTACCGACTTTCCAACAGACCTGCTGACTATCACAACAGTCTACCGCGTCGCCGCAAGGCTTCCCAGGGCCGGTAGAGTCTTCCGTCGCATCTTTTGCGCGCCTTGCGCGGGGGGCGCCTTGCGCATATGTATCGCGCTTCGGCGGTAGCGCCACCCGTCATTCTGAGGAGCGCAGCGACGAAGAATCCGGCGGATTGGCGCAGAGGAGCCGGATGCTTCGCTTCGCTCAGCATGACGGCCGCTGGCGCGGCCGTGTTCGGTTGCGGTCGAAGGCCGCTTTGGGAAACTTCCGGCCGTTTCTGACAGGTTCGCCGTTACCGGGCTTCTCCACAGGAGCATCAGGGCTTCCCGGAGACCACTGGTTGCGCGTCGGTTGTCACCGCCCCCTTTGCGACGGCGCAGGGTTACGGCGCGCGAGGGCGTGTCTTACCGGGCTACCGGGCTCCGGCGCGAGAGGAGCCCGATGCGCCGGCGGACATCCCACGGAAGCTTGGCCGCACCGGCGGCTTGGCGTAAGCTGATGGGATGATCGCTCCGACGACGTTCTGGATCTGCGACGGCCACCAGGATCTCAGCCTGAATCATCACCGCTACGGGCGTGACATCACGCGCGAGCTGGCGGCCATCCGCGCGGCGGAGCACGGCACGCACCGGCCGTGGGGCACGGCCACGGTATCGCTGCCGGAGATGCGGAACGGCAATGTGGGGATGGCGTTCGTCACGCTGCTTGCCCTTGCCCGCCTGACGGACCATCCGCCGGGTGAGTGCGAAGCCGCCACGCCGGAGCAGGCGCACGCGATTGCCATGCGCGATCTCGACTACTACCGGCGACTCGAGGACGCCGGCCACGTGCGGATCATCGGTGACCGCGCATCCCTCGATGCGCATGCGGCGCAATGGGATTCGGGCGCGGCGGATCGCCGCCTCGGCGTGGTCCTCCTGATGGAAGGCGCGGAGCCCATCCTTGCCCCGAGCGAGGCGGCCGAGTGGCGGGAGCGCGGCCTGCGAATCATCGGCCCCGCGTGGTTCGGCGAAAACCGCTACGCCCGCGGCACCGGCACCCCCGGCGGCCTGACGAACCTCGGCCGCGAGCTGCTCGAGCAGATGGTGCGCGCCGGCCTGATCCTGGACGTCAGCCACCTCGCCGAGGCGGGATGCCTCGAAGCGCTCGACCTCTTCGGCGGGACGATCATCGCGTCGCACTCGAACGCGCGGGCACTGGTTCCCGGCGACAGGCAGCTCAGCGATGTGATGATCCGTCGTCTCATTCGTCGGGACGCGGTGATCGGCATCGCACTCGACGCCTGGATGCTCGTCCCGGGCTGGCGCCACGGCCAGAGCAACGCGAACGTGAGACTCGCCGCCGTCGCCGACCATATCGACCACGTCTGCCAGCTCGCCGGCGACGCCGGCCATGCGGCGATCGGCAGCGACCTCGACGGCGGCTTCGGCCGCGAGCAATGCCCCGCCGACATCGACTCCATTGCCGATCTGCCGCGGCTTCTCGAGGTCCTCTCTGCCCGCGGCTATCCGGACGACGACATCCGCGCGATCGCCCACGGCAACTGGCTCGGCGTGCTGCGAAGGGCCTGGCAATAACAGAACGCGAAGCGCAAGCGAGCGCCCC
>CAZZFA010000051.1:3246-38764 GCA_964653435.1 uncultured Planctomycetales bacterium
GATCTTGCGAAGCGCAAGCGAGCGCCCCGATCTTGCGAAGCGCAAGCGAGCGCCCCGATCTTGCGAAGCGCAAGCGAGCGCCCTGATCTTGCACGCCCGACGGCGGGCGAGACGCCCGCGCCCCCAGAACGCGAAGCGCAAGCGAGCGCCCTGATCTTGCGAAGCGCAAGCGAGCGCCCCGATCTTGCGAAGCGCAAGCGATCGCCCCGGCAGCCTGTCTGCGCGAAGCCGTTCGGCCAGCGCACCCGGCGTTTGAACTCGCCGCCGCCCCGCCGCTACAATCCACGACGGAGATCGATGCGAAAGGCGCAGAAGCGCAACCGACGACCAATAGCGGGCAACGAAGCCCTGACAACGAACGACTGACTGCGGACAACAGACAACCGAAAGCCGAAAGCTCGTCCCCCGCTGCGATGGCCCCCAAACGCTACTTCCTCGAAACGATGGGCTGCCAGATGAACGTGCTGGACAGCCAGCTCGTCTCCGGACAGCTCCGTGCGCTCGGCTACGAACCGACCGAGCACGCGAAAGACGCCGACGTCGTCCTGATCAACACCTGCAGCGTCCGCGGCCACGCCGAGGAGAAGGTCTACTCGCGGCTCGGGGAGCTGGGGCGCATCAAGCGCCGCCGGCCGGAGATGATCATCGGGGTGATCGGCTGCATGGCCGAGCGCGACGGCGACAACCTGCTGGCGCGCTGCCGGCACGTGGACCTGCTCTGCGGGCCGGGGCAACTGGCCCGGCTGCCGGCCCTGCTCGCCGAAGTCATGGAGAAGCACACCCGCCCCGCGGCCCTGGCGCAGAGCCGGTCGCGCGCGCTCTCGGCGGAGCAGCGGTCGCTCGCCCTGTACGACCTCGAAGCGCTGGACATGGCCCGCCCGATTCCCCGCGACGGCAGCGTGCGGCAGTCGTACATCCGCGTGCAGCGCGGCTGCGACAAGTTCTGCACGTTCTGCGTGGTGCCGTTCACCCGCGGCCCGGAGGTGAGCCGCCCGCCGGGAAACATCGTCGAGGAGGCCCGCCGTCTCGCCGACGCCGGCGCGAAGGAGATCACGCTGCTCGGCCAGACCGTGAACAGCTACGCATACCCGGAAAACGGCCGTACCGTCCGGTTCGCCGAACTGCTTCAGCGGGTGCACGAGGTGCCGGGGATCGAGCGGCTGCGGTTTGTGACGAGCTACCCGGGCGATTTCACCGACGACGTGCTGGAGGCGATGCGCGACCTGCCGCGCGTGTGCGAATACCTGCACATTCCGGCGCAGAGCGGATCGAACAGCGTGCTGCGGCGAATGAAGCGCCAGTATACGGTGGAGGAATACGTCGATCTGATCGACCGCGCGCGGGCGATCGTGCCGGGCTTGGCGCTGGCGGGGGATTTCATCGTGGGCTTCTCCGGGGAGACGGACGCGGAGTTCGAGCAGAGCGTCGCCCTGATGGAACGCGTCCGCTATCAGAACTGCTTCATCTTCCGGTACTCGCCGCGCCCGGGCACGGCCGCCGACCGCACGCTGTCCGACGACGTGCCGATGGAGATCAAGCGACAGCGAAACACCCGCCTGCTGCAGGTGCAGGACCGCATCAGCCGCGAGGACAACGCGCGGAGGATCGGCCAGACCGTCGAAGTGCTCGTCGAGGGTTTCAGCAAGGCGGCGATCAAGGCCCAGGAGGCCGAGCAGAGCCGCGGGCAGGAGGTCGGCTGGCGGCGATCCGATCAGCTCACGGGGCGCACGC
Source organism: uncultured Planctomycetales bacterium (assembly GCA_964653435.1). Lineage (GTDB taxonomy): Bacteria > Planctomycetota > Phycisphaerae > UBA1845 > PWPN01 > CAZMVY01. The sequence goes on from CAZZFA010000051.1 coordinate 4,978, forward strand.
GCGGCGATCAGATCGTCGTCTTCGGCGGTCCCGGGTCGCTCATCGGCCGGTTCGTCCGGGTGCGAATCACGTCGGCCACCGCCTTGACGCTGCACGGGAATCTGGTAGACAGGGAAGAGCGAAGAGCGGGGGGCGATTCGTCGTCGCGCGGCGCGGCGTTTTCGGCTCCGGACGCGGAAGCCGTGACTCGGAACTCCAGACTCTCCACGTGAGCGATGATCATCACGATCGACGGACCGGCCGGCTCTGGGAAGTCCACGGCGGCGCGAAAGCTCGCCGCACGCCTCGAGATCCCCTACCTCGACACAGGTGCCATGTATCGGGCCATTGCGCTCAAGGCCCTTACGGAAAACATCGACCTCCGCGACGACGAGGCGCTCGTCCGCGCGGCCCGGGCCGCCCGGATCGAGCTTGATTGCGCCTCGACGCACCCCCGCGTGATCCTCGACGGGCACGACGTGAGCGAATCCATCCGCACGATCGAGGTCAACGAGGCCACGGGGTACGTCGCGAAGAACCCGGCGATCCGCAAAATCCTGATCGAGAAACAGCGCGAGATCGCCGCGCGTCTGGGCTCGGTCGTCACGGAGGGGCGCGACCAGGGCGCCGTGGTGTTCCCCGACGCCGACGTGAAGTTCGTCCTCGACGCAAGCCTCGAGAAGCGGGCCGAGCGGCGCTATACCGAGATGATCGCGGACGGGCAGGACGTGACGCTCGAACGGGTGCGGGACAATCTCAGCCGGCGCGACAGCAACGACCGGAGCCAGTGGGCCCCGCTGCTCCAGTCGGGGCGGGCCGTCTGCATCGACACGACGAACATGACGCTTGCCGCCGTGGTCGACCGGCTCTACGAAGAAGTCCGGCGAAGGCGATGAGACTCTACTATCGATTCTGCCGCTTCTGGTGCCAGGTGTTCTTCGTGCTTCTCCTGCGGGGCCGGGTCTTCGGCGTCTCGCGCGTGCCCCGGACCGGAGCCGTCATCCTCGCCTGCAATCATCAGAGTTTCTTCGACCCCGTGCTCGCGACGCTCGCGCTGCCCCGCGAGTGCGACTACATGGCCCGCGACACGCTCTTCGCGAACCGGTTCTTCCGCCGGCTGATCGTCTCGCTGAACGCCTTCCCGATCCGCCGCGGAGAGGCCGACGTGGCGGCGATCAAGGAAACCATCCGGCGGCTCCGCGCCGGCCGCCTCGTGACGGCTTATCCGGAGGGCACGCGAACCGAGGACGGCCGCATCGGGACCATGCTGCCCGGCATCGGCTCCATCGCGAAGAAGACGCATACGCCGATCGTGCCTACGCTCATCGAAGGCGCCTATGAAGCCTGGCCGCGGCACAGAAGGTTTCCACGGCTCGGCCGGGTCGGCGTGGTGTACGGCGAGCCCATTCATCCGGATCAGCACCCGGAATGGGACGCCCAGGCCCTGATGGACGAGGTCCGGCGGCGACTCATCCGCATGCAGGCCCGCGAGCGATGCCGCCAGGGTCTCCCGCCGCTAGAATATGACCGAAGGTGACGACGTGATCGTAAAGCTGGCGAGCAAGCGCGGCTTCTGCTTCGGTGTCGAGGATGCCATCGAGCTGGCCGAAAAGACCGTCCGGAGCAACCCGACCGGCCGCGTCGTCGCACTCGGTCCGGTCATCCATAATCCGCAGGTCGTGGAGAAACTCGAACACGCCGGCCTCCGGCAGTCGGCCCGGATCGATGAACTCGAAGCCGGTACGACCGTCCTGATCCGTTCGCACGGGGCCACGCCGGAAACTCTCGAGGAGGCCCGCCGACGCGGCCTGAACATCGTCGACGCCACCTGCGTCCTCGTGAAGCGCGCCCAGACCGTCGTGCGGCAACTCCACGAGGAGGGCTACCAGGTCGTCATGATCGGCGACCGCAACCATCCCGAGGTCCAGGGCGTGATCGGCTACGCCCCCGACGTGATCGTCGTCGATCGCGTGGAGGATCTGAAGGTCGCCCTGCCGAAACGCGGACGGCTCGGAATCGTCGCCCAGACGACGCACACGCCCGAACACGTCGGCGAGATCGTCGGGGCAATCGCGGCGATGCCGTTCCGCGAGATCAAGGTCATCAACACGCTCTGCCTGGAGGTCATCCGCCGCCAGGAGGCCGCCATCGAACTCTGCAAGGAAGTCGATGTCATGTTCGTCCTCGGCGGCCTGCACTCGGCCAACACCCGCGAGCTCGCGCGCCTCTGCGAACTCGAGGGCACGCCGACGTACCATCTGGAAACATGGGACCAGTTCCGCCCCGAGATGGTGGCCGGACGAACGACCGCCGGTGTGACGGCCGGGGCCTCCACCCCCGACTGGATCATCGACGATTTCGTCAACCGGCTCCGGGCGATCGTCCCGGCCGCCGGATGACGCCTCGGCCGCCGGCGGCGGTCGCATCGGCCATGATACGTCGCCTTCGTACGTCCGCGAAAACCGCCGCGGGCACATCATCGGCAACGGGGCGGCGGGTCTCATAAGAAAATCTGCACGATCGGCGCCGGGATTCTCCGCACGGTATGTGCCCTTCGCCCGCGACCCGCCTAGGATTACTCTTGAAGACACCGCCCGACGCCGCCGGGCGCAGAAAAGGGGAAAAAGCATGATTCCTTTTCGATCCCTGTCGCAGGCCGCTGTCGTCGTACCGGTCCTCGCCGCATGCGTGCAGGCCGGCCCCATCGTAATCCGCGTGGATCCGGTCTGGGGCTCGACGGAGAATACCGGAGCGACCGCCGAGATCACCCTGACGTTCAGCGAAATCGGAGCGGAAAACCTGCTCGCCGTGACAATGACCAACACGACGCCGGCCGCCATCGGAGCGACGCTTACCGCCGTGGGCTTCGAAATGCCTCCCTGGCTGAACCTGGTCCCCGCGTTCGCGCCGGGCGGCACGAGCCCTTACTTTGACCGACTCACGTTCAACGCGGCCGTCTCGCCGGGGTATCTCAACGCGCCCGGCGGCTACGATGTCATGATCACCAGCGACGGCAGCTTCGAGGGCGGCAAGCCGACGGGGGGCCCCACCGCCGGCCAGTCGCAAACCGTGATTCTGACGCTGGGCGAAACCGGATTGACCGCGGGCGGGCTGGCGACGGCGTTCGCCGATTTCTACGAAAGCCTTGGTACACATTACGCCATCGCGCGGTTCCAGGCCGTCGGCCCTCAGGGCAACCTGTCGGATAAGGTGGGCGGCCACGCCCCCGAACCCGCCACGATCCTTGCGTTTGCGATCGGCGCCATCGTCTGCTTCGGCACGAAGCGGTCGCGCGCCGCCGCGGCCGGCCGGTAACGCCATTCAGCCGCGGCACGTCGCCGGTCGGCCGGCCGGGGCTTTTGCCTCTCCGTGCAATCGCGTATCATCGGGCACGGACGGACGGCAGGCTCACTGGTCGGGCTTTCCGATACCGCGCGGATCGTGCCATGGACCGTCGGACTCGAAATCGCATCTGCATCTGGGTGATCTTCCTGGGGCTGGTCAATTTCGCCGCCTACGCGATCCTCTACGCCGAACTGGGCGGCGATGCGAGCAACGGCTACATCGGCACGGACCCGGACGGCGGGCGGGCGTACTACGTCGCGGGACATTTCATTCACGGGCGCGAGGGACGGTACTCCCGCGTGGCCCCGTGGGTGTGGATCTACAGCTACGTGCACTCGATCACGATCTGGCCGACCGAGGCCGCCGTGCTCGTGTGCCTGCTCATCCTCGGCCGGCCCCACATCATTGCCACGATGAAGGAAGACGGCCTCATGCAGGGCTCCACCTTCGTGGCCGTGTGCTCGACGATTGTGATCCTGCTCGCCTCCGCCCTGACGATCTGGTTCGTGATCCGGTTTATCAGCCAACTGACGGCGGCGGGCGGGTAGCATCATGGCGGCGGAGGTTCCATCGATCCACGCGGCGCTCGGGCCGGACGGCCTGATCGCGCAGCACCTGCCCACATTCGAGCCGAGGCCGGAACAACTCGATATGGCCGCCGCGGTCGAGAAGGCGTTTGAGGCCCCCCACCACCTTCTGGTCGAGGCGGGCACCGGGGTCGGAAAGAGCTTCGCGTACCTCGTGCCCGCGATCCGACAGGTCATCGGAACGAACCGGCGCGTCGTTGTCAGCACCCACACCATCGCGCTGCAGGAACAACTGATCACGCGCGATCTGCCGTTTCTCCAGTCCGTCTGGCCGCAGAAGTTCTCCGCCGTGCTCGTCAAGGGCCGCACGAACTACGTCGGCCTTCGCCGCCTTCAGCAGGCGGCGCAGCGGCAGCAGGGCCTGTTCGCCGGAGAACCTCAGCTCCAGGAACTGCAGCGGATCATCGAATGGTCGTATGAAACGCAGGACGGCTCGCTGGCGGACCTGCAGCCGCAACCCGACCCGGCGGTGTGGGAACGGGTCCGCAGCGAACACGGCAACTGCATGGGCATCAAATGCCCGCTTTACGCGAAGTGCTTTTACCAGGCGGCGCGGCGTGCCGCCGACCAGGCGCAGATTCTCGTCGTCAACCATGCGCTTCTGATGAGCGACCTCGCGCTGCGGGCGGAGGGCGCGGCCGTGCTGCCCGACTACGAGTTTGCCGTCATTGACGAGGCCCACACCCTGGAAGGCGTAGCGGCGGAGCACTTCGGCGCCGAGATCTCCGATTCGCAGGTCCGTTATCTGCTTCAGTCGCTCTACAACGAGCGCACCGGGCGCGGGTTTCTCGTCGCGTATCATGCCGCGGAGGCCATCCGCGTCGTCAAGAAAGCCCAACGGGTCGCGGCCGCGTTCTGGCGCGATCTGGTCGAGTGGCAGCAGACGCACGGCAAACGCAACGGGCGGCTCGCCGTGGCGGACCCGATCCCCAACACGCTGAGCCCCGCGCTGCGACTCGTGCATACGCAACTCGGACGCATGCGGGGACAACTGAGGAACGAAGAGGACCGCTTCGAGCTGGCGGCGTTGATGGACCGGACCGCCGCCTTCGCCGACACGCTGGAACAACTCCTCAAGCCCGAGCAGCCGGAGAACGTCTACTGGATCGACGCGGAGGGCGGCCGCCCGCCCCGTTGCTCGATCCACCGCGCCCCGGTCCGCGTTTCCGACGTTCTCGACAAATCGCTCTTTGAGTCGGTCCGCAGCGTCGTGCTGACCAGCGCCACGCTGTGCGCCGGGGACGGCGAGGATTTCGGCTACATCCAGGACCGGCTCGGCCTGCAACAGGCGAAGGGCCTGCGGCTCGGCTCCCCGTTCGACTACAGGACGCAGGTCACGCTGTACATCGAGACGAAGATGCCCGACCCGTCGAACCCGGCGTTCCTGCCGGCGGCATGCGACGCGATTGAACGGTACGTCCGCCGCATGCACGGCCGGTCGTTCGTTCTGTTCACCAGCTACGACATGATGAACCAGGCCGCGGAGCGGTTACGCCCTGCGTTCGCGAACGCGGGGCTGCAGCTTCTGGTCCAGGGCGAGGGCCTCTCGCGATCCGTGATGCTCGATAAGTTCCGCCGCGAGGCCGGTTCGGTCATCTTTGGCACCGACACGTTCTGGCAGGGCGTCGACGTGCCGGGTGAGGCCCTTTCGTGCGTCATCATCGTGAAGTTGCCCTTCGCCGTCCCCGACCGCCCGCTCGTCGAGGCCCGGATCGAGCAGATCCGCCAGGCAGGCGGCAATCCGTTCCGTGACTACCAGTTGCCCGAGGCCGTGCTGAAGTTCAAACAGGGCTTCGGACGCCTGATCCGCCATCGAAACGACCGCGGGATCGTCGTGATCCTCGATCCGCGGGTGATCCGCAAACCGTACGGCCGAACCTTTCTCGCCGCGCTGCCGCCGTGCAACGTGCAGCGAGTGGCCGCGCCCTCCGAAGCGGCTCCGCAACGGCGCCAACCCGGACCGCAAGACGGGGTGCCCTTCTGATCCGCCGACACGAACGGCCGTTGCGTGCCGCCGGGAAACCGGCAGCCGCGCCGGGTAAGGCCGGCCGAACGCCGCTCCCGGTCCCGTTCGCCCGCCCCCGACCCGTGGATACCGCGATCACGCCCACTGCCGAAGGGGCCTGGCCTCCATCGGCAGATGGTTCTGCACGGCGTTCTGGACAATCGCCTCGTCAATACGGGTCAACTGCCGCGCGTACGCCAGTACGAGGCAGCAGTCGCAGATTGCGTTGATCAGGCGCGGTACGCCGCCGGAGTACTGCGCGATCATCGTCGTCGCGGCCTCGTCAAAAAGGCTCTCGCCCCGTCTGCCGGCCACCGAGAGCCGGTGGTCGATGTACTTGCCCACGTTCTGCGCGGAAAGCGGTCGCAGGTGGTAGCACAGGGCGATCCGCTGGCGGAGCTGCTCCAGATCGGGCATCGAGACCCGGCGCCGCAGCTCGGGCTGCCCCATGAGAATGATCTGAAGCAGCTTCTCGCGGTCCGTTTCGAGATTGCACAACATGCGGATCTCCTCGAGCGCCTCCCGCGCCAGATTCTGGCCCTCGTCGATGATGGAAACGACGAGCCGGTCGGCCGCAAGCTGCTGAAGCAGAAACCCGTTGAACGATTCCAGGATCTCCGCCTTGTCGCGGGCGTTGGCGGTCGGCAGGTCGTACTCCTGACAGAGGGTGCGGAGCAGTTGCTTGGGCGAGAGGTGCGTATTCGTCACAATCGCCGTACGCGCCGTCGGACCCAGCCGCGATAGAAGAATCCGGCTCAGGAGCGTCTTGCCCGACCCGACCTCGCCGGTCAACAACACAAAGCCCTTGCGCTCCGTGACGGCATAGATCAGGTTCGCCAGGGCCTCATCGTGATCCGGATTCGAGAAGAAGAAGCGCGGATCGGGGGTGTTCTCGAACGGCTTTTCGTTCAACCCGAAGTGCGCCTCGTACACGGTCGCTCCTTGAAACGCGCCACGCCGCCCGTCGATCCCCGCCGACAACGCCCGCCGCTACCAGCCTTATCGGCAGGTTCATTCCAGCAGCTTCGTCAGATGGTCCGCGGGGATGGCATAACATATCCCCGTCGCCCCGACCAGCCCCCGCTCCTTCGTAATCCGAACATGCGCGTTGCTGATGATCCCCACCACCTCCCCGGTGCTTCGCAGGTATACCGGGCTGCCGCTGTTGCCCGGAAACGCCACCGCATCCAACTGCAGGACATCGAACGGATTCTCGAGCGCGTGCTTCATCGTCGCCGTCAGTTGAGACGGATCATCCGCCGGAATCGCACGCGGTCCTATGCTGCTGATGATCCCGGTGTGCGTAGCCGGGTGAAGCCCGAGCACCGGCCCCAGCGGGTACCCGGTGAAGGCGATGTCCTCGCCTTCGCGCAGACCCGCAGAAGTCCGCAGGGAAAGCCCAGGAATCATCGGCCCGTCGTACTCCACCAGCGCAACATCGTGCTCGGCATCGTGCCGTCGCAGAATCGCCGGCCGACCCCGCGAATCGCGGTCCGACAGGCTGAAGATCCGAAGCTCCTTCTCGCGATTACCCGCCACGATCGGCTGGATCACGTGCCAGTTCGTCGCTACGAGACGACGGCCGCTCAAGGCGAATCCAGTGCCGAGAAACTGTTGCGTAGGCCGCCCCAGCGGGTTGTACGTCCCTATTGCGACCACCGCGACGCGCTGCCTGGCAATGAGGTCGGGCAGCGACGGCGACGAACTTTCGCGATTCGCGATCGTCGGCACCGCCGCAGCAACCAGCAACGAACCGGCCAGCGTTACCGCAACCATCAGCGCCTTCATGACTTGCTCCTTCAAGGACCGCCCCGGCGCCCTGGCAAATCAACGTGCAGGATGGCTCTGCGAGCGCGATCCCCTTCGACAACCCCGGCAGCCGCTCTCGCATCTCAACTCATCAGCCAGGACGAGGATATTCTACTACGCCACGCACGGCCTACGCCACCGGCAAGAACCGTGCTGGTCGCCACAAGATAGACGGATATCCGTCATGTCACATGAGGACGTTTGATTGGCGCCGGTGCGCTGCTGCGTCGTCGGCAACGGCGCGGTGCCACAGGCTATACCACGGCGCAACTAGCTATCCGGACGGTATTTACAATATCTGCGCCAGGGCAGTTATCCTTCGATGAGGCGACCGCGACGCGATGCCTATCCTGCCATGTCGGACCAAAGCCCTTGGAAACGACGGCGCGTCCGCATATGGTGGCGAATCCGAATGTCAGCCCGAACAGGTGCATCCCGTGCCCGGCACAGGCGATCGGCGATACCAAGGCGAGCATCGAAATTGGGGCGTGTTGCACATATGCCCCATTTTATAGGACGTTGCGCGCCCGCGCTTTTTTCGCTGAATGTGGCGATTTTTCATTGACAAGCGGACCGCGATGAGCTATTCTTGTGTCGGATCGAGCGGAGGAGGCAGTCTGTATGAGACCCATGTTGATCGCGGCAGGAGTGGTGTTGGTTGCAGCCGGTTTGCTCTATGCGCTGCCGACGAACACCTCTGCGAACACGACAGGTGCGACAGGCGGTGCGCCCGCTGAACCGCTTCAGTATTGGCTCGGCGGTCCGTCGTTCCCCTGGGGCGACCTCGACGAAGACGGAGACGTGGATCAGGCCGACTTTCTGATCTTCCAGGATTGTTACGCCGGACCGAACCGGCCAAGCAAGAAGCCGTGGTTCGACGCCGACTGGGACCGTGACGGCGATGTGGACCAGGCGGACTTCCTCGCGTTCCAGGACGTTTACAGCGGACCGAATAACCCGCCGAAACTCGGCAAGACGCGACCGGCGCCGGCGCAAGCGGAGAATCCCGAGCCGCTGTCGCTCGTGTTGGTCGCCAGCGCACTCGGTGGATTAGCGATCGAAAGACGGCGACGAGCAGCACGTCGAAGACCGACTTCGTGACAATACTGTTTGTGAGCGGATGGATCCGCTGAGCCGCGTTCGAAGGGACAGCCCGCGGGCGGTCGGCGCGTGTGTCTACGTTGGATCCTTTGGAACGCGGGGGAGGAAGCGAGGCCATCGTGGAAGATGCCTGCCAATGCATGACAACCGCCGCTGAGCACCGAAGGCTTAGACAGCTATAGCGGCGACCGAATGGCAAGCAGGTACCGACTGGGGAAACACAAAAAGTTGTTATCGGAATCCGACTTTACAGGCTCAAGTTGACATTCGAACATGACGCGCATATTGTAGGGGCAGATGCGCACACGCCGCTCGGGGGAAACGCTTGCAACAGGGCTGACGACTTCGGCGACAGGCGAGCGGGACTGACAGGGGACAACGGTTCGCTTCCGTGGAGGAGCGAAGGATGCCGGAACCGCTGAGTGTAGCAATGGTGACGGGTGGGCTGGCCGGTTTGGCCGTCAAATACGCCCGCACGCGCTACGCACTTCTGAAAGACGCGTTCGACGTAACCGTGTCGATTCTGTTGCTTCTCGCCGCACTGCCCGTCATGGCGATCTGTGCGGTCATCATCAAGCTGAGCGATCCGCACGGCCCGGTGCTTTTCACGCAGACGCGCGTCGGGCTCGGGGGCAAGCGCTTTCTGATGTACAAGCTCCGCACGATGTACACCGATGCGGAGAAGGATACGGGGGCGGTGTGGGCGGCCGATGACGACCCGCGTGTGATCCCTCTGTGCCGATTTATGCGTCTGTCGCATCTGGACGAACTGCCGCAGTTGTACAACATCCTGCGCGGCGATATGAGCCTCGTGGGGCCTCGTCCGGAGAGACCCGAGATCATCCGCGAGCTGATGATGCACATCCCCAACTATCTGGATCGTCTGGAAGTCAAGCCCGGGCTGACCGGTCTGGCCCAGATCGAGAACGGATACGACAGCGACATTGACTCAGCGCGGCGAAAAGTCGCCTGGGACCTGGAATACGTCCGGACGCGCGGCTGGGCGACGGACATGAAGATCCTCGGACGTACGATTCTGATGATTACGGGCAAGGGGGCGCGATGAGCGAGGGCGGTCGCCGCGGCGACCGTCCCGACAGATTTCCTTTGGCTGCCAGCTCCGGGCTGAAATCGGCGCCCTCGTGGTTGCGGGTATCAGCCAGGAGCTTTTTTTCCGCGCCGCCGGGACTTTGCCATTCCGCGGGGCAAGCGGTCAAATACGCCACAGGCGAGAAGATACGGAACGCACGCGGGGGCCGGCTTTGGCACGCGGGAAACGAGTTCTTGTCACAGCGGCGGTCGTGGTGTGCCTGACGGCGACGGTCGGCTGGCGGTGGCTGCGAAGTCGCACGAGCGGTGTACTCCTGAGCAACGCACGGATTGCGCTCGACCAGGGAGACCCGGCTCAGGCCTGCCGCCTCGCCCAGAGCGTGCTCCACCGCGACCCCACCTCCTATGAGGCTTTGCGGGTCCTGGCGCAATCGCTCGTGCGCCTCGGCGATTACGCACAGGCGCGCGAGACGGCCAACCGCGCACTGCGGCTCAAGCCCGACGAGACGGAACCGATCGTCTGGAAGATGAGGGCGTATCGGGCCGAGGCGGTCGCGCGGCTCGGATACGAGGCCGGCCAGGCGAAACGCGAAGACCTGGAGCAGGCCATCCGCAACCTCGAAGCGGCTCTGGCCGTGTCCGCCGGCAGCCGACCCACGGCAAGCGTGGCCGGCGAACTCGATCTGGAGCGCGGCCTGATATATGTGGACATCGCCGAGTGCCATCGACTCATCGAGTCGAAATCGCTTCTGATGCGGAATCTGGCGACGGAGTCGGGACACTCAAGCGTCGCGATGCGGCACAATCAGGATGCCGAAGAACAGGCCCTGGCCACCCGCAATGCGGAGGACCGGGCCGCCGAAGCCCTTGAGCGCGCGTTCGAATGCCTGCCGACGGGTGCGCGGGCCGGCGAAGCACTTCAGGAACTGTATCAGCGCCGGGGTCAGTACGAGAAGGTTCTCGGCGTGTATGAGCAACTGAAGGCAAGACGTCAGGCAACGGAACGCGTCACGTTGCAGGCGGTGGGAGCGGTGCTCTCGATGCAGGCGCGCGATCCCGAGCGGAAGGTGAGCGAGACGCTCTCCCGCGCCAGGCAGATTCTGAGGGATCACCTGCATCTGAGCCCCGGCAGCCGGGAAGCCCAGATCATGATGGGCCGGCTCTCGCTGCTCGAAGGCAACACGACCGCCGCGGATCGCCTGGCAAACGAGGTGCTCAAACGCGACCCCAAGGACACCCAGGCGCTGGTGCTCAGGGCGCAGGTGCTTCTGGCCCAGGGACGGTTCGACGAGGCCAAGCAGATCCTTCAGCCCGTGTCCACGTTCTATCCGAACTGGCTGGAGATCCAGTATTCGCTCGCGCTGGCTCAGGCCGGCACCGGCTATGAGAGCATGGCCCAGCAGACGCTGCGCCGCATTCTCGTGCTCAATCCGCAGTATCATGCCGCGCGGCTGCGCCTGGCGGAGAGCCTGTGCAAATCGGGACAGATCGGCGCCGCCGAAGCCGAGCTGCGCGAGGCCATCGCCACTTCGCCGTCCAGAGAACTCGTTCTGCCCGCCGCCGTGAATCTTCTTTCGCAATACGCGACGCGCGAGCGCGCCGTCGCACTGGTCGATGCGTCGCTGGCGGCGGGCCCGGGCACGCCGCGGTTGCTGGAAGCGGCGGCGGAGCAATACTGGCGACTCGGCAGGGTCCGCCAGGCGCAGGAATGCCTGGCCCGCGCCGGTGCCGTCGAGGGCCAGTCGCCGACCGCGAGATTGCTTCGGGCCGGCCGCCTGATCGAATTGAACCAGCCCGCCTCCGCCGAGGCGATCCTGACGAAACTCATGGACGAGCCCGCCGCCGCCGTGGACGCCCGGGTCGAGCTCGCACGACTTCGATACCGCCAGGGCCGCCATGCGGACGCACGAAAGCTCCTCACGGAAGCATTGCGGGCGCCGGGAATCACCGTCTCGCAACGGCTGGGCATCGCAGAGGTCTTTTTCCAGGGCGGCGACCTCGACGGGGCGATGGAGTCGGCACGGGCGGCCCTCGCGGCGGACGAGCACTCCTACCCGGGTCAGATGCTGCTGGGCCGCATCCTCCTGCGACGCGGCGAGCTTGCCGCCGCCCAGGAAGCGTTCGCCGCCGCGGAGAAGCTCCTGCCCGACGAGAACGCAACGCCCGAGCAGCAGGCCGGTGTGGCCATGCTCCGCGGGGACTTCCGGCGCGCAGTCGAGATCTGCCAGAACGCGCTGCAGGCCGGCGGCGGCCCGGCCTCGTTGCGGCTGCTGGCGGCCGACGCGCTGGAACGAATGGGGCGATTCGACGACGCCGCATCGCAAATCGCGGCGTACATCAGCGCCGAACCGGACGACATCGAGGGCTACAGCAGACTGGCGAACCTCTACCTCCGGGCAGAAAAGCCGGCCGACGGGATGAAGGCCCTCGAAAGACCGGACGGGGCAAGACGGGGGCTCGTCCGATTCGCGCAGAGCCAGATCCTGCGGGCTACCGCCGGCCCGGCGGAGGCGATCCGCCATCTGGCGCCGGTCCTGCAGGATCGCCCGGACCAACTGCCGCAGAACGCACGGAATCAAATCGCCACGAGTCTGGCCGTCTGGCGGGCAGGCCTCGGGCAGACGGATGACGCCGTAAGAACGTTCGACTGGCTCGAAGAGGCTCAGGAGAAGCTGGCCGCGGCCTGGGGACGATTCGGAGTTCTCGCCGAAAGCGGCCGGCTGAAGGAAGCCGAGCAGGAGCTGCACAGGATCGAGCCGCTCATGCCGCTTGAGTCGCTCACGCCGGCGGACTTCGAGCGGCTCGCCCGCGCGCAGCTCCGCGTGGGGCAGACGGCCGCCGCGCTCGCGACGGCGGCCAGGTATGCAGCGTCGTTCCCCGAAGGCAGCGGCCCCGCGCGGCTTACGATGGAGATCCACCGGCGATCCGGCAACCCCGCCGAAGCTGTCAGGGCATTCCGCGAGGCTGCCCGCGAGCGACCGGGCGACGTCGAGCTGCTCGCCGACGGTGCGGCGTTGCTCGCCGCGACCCACGACTACCCCGGAGCGGACGAAACACTGGCGCAACTGTCCCGGTCGGGGCCGGCGGGCGAGGTGCGAGCCGCCGTTCTCCGAAGTGAGATGCTCATGCGGCTGGGGCTGTATGCGGCGGCCGTCGCGAGTCTGACGCAGTTCAAAGAACAACACAAGGATCCCGGCGATTCCGTTCAGATCAGTCTGGGCAAGGCCCTCACCGCGGCGGGGCGGATCGGGGAGTCCGACGCGGCCCTGCGAGCCGTAGCGTCGTACTCTCCCTATTACGCGGACGCCCTCCGGGTGATGGCCGAGAACGCCATCCGCCGCGGGCAAGACCCGGAGGCGATTGCGCTTCTCGATCAGGTCCTGCAGCGCAAGCCGAACGATCCCGACGCCACTCTGGCAAAGATCCGCCGGCATGTGGCCGTCGGGCAGGTCCGGCCGGCGGTCGCGATGGCGGCGTCAATCGTTCGCCGGACGAACGATTTCGCCCGGCGCACCGAGTGGTGGGGCATCCTGGCCGAACTGCAATGGCTCTCCGGGGACCTCAACGCCGCCGAGCAAACGTATCGGACATGGCTGCAGGCGGCTCCGCAGGACGGCACGGGGCGGCTCCGCCTCGCGATATTGATGTTGGCGCGGAGCCGGGACGGCGAGGCCGCGAGTCTTCTCTCGGCAGGCCCGGCCGCAACCTTGCCGGCGGATCTCACGCGGGGTCTTCTGATCCTCGCGGGGGCGCCGCCCGTCGCAACAACATCCTCCGCCCCGACGATTCCGCGAAAACGCCGGGGGAGCGATCTGGCGATTCTGGCCACGGCGGCTCGCGGCGACGCCGATGCCGCACGGCGGCTCCTGCGATCAGCACCCCCGCGGGATGTCCCGGCCGGCGACCTGGAGCGGGTAATCGCCGCCGCGACGGACGGTCGCGTGCGGGCCCGTTTGCGACGACTGGCCATCGGACGGGCGATGATGGAGAGCGGCCTGACCGAGGCGGCGTTACAGTGGGTGAAGAGCCTCGCCGACGAATGGCCCGAGGAAGCCCTCGTGCGGCAAACTGCCTGGGAAGCACTGCGGGCGGCCGGCCGGCCCGCCGAAGCCGCGAAGGAAGCCGAACATGCGATGGAACGGTGCAAAGACTCGATCTTCGGCCGGGAGCTGGCCGCCGAGAGAGCCGCCGCGCAGCGACGGTATGACGAAGCCTTGAAGATCCTCGCCGAGATCGAATCCGCCGAGGGCGAGACTGCCCGCTTGTGCATCCGGCGAGGCAAGGTACTGGAGCGGGCGGGCCGGCTCGCAGAAGCGGCCGGCCAATACCGTCGCGCCTCCGAGCTGGATCCGACGGACCCCGGGCCGCTCAACGACGAAGCCTACGTCCTGGCAAGTGCGGCGGGCCGCAACGCGGAAACAATCGCACGGGCGGCGGATCGGATGCAACGGGCGGCGTCGCTCGGCCCGCTGTCGCCGGAGATGCTCGATACGCTCGGTTGGATCCAGGTCCTTCGCGGAGATATCGCCAGCGGCCTGGCTTCTCTTTCGGCCGCCATCGAGGAACTGCGCGATCAGCCCGCTGCGCACTACCACATCGGCGCGGCCTACAAGGAAGCCGGAACGACGCAATGGGCACGGCTGCATCTGGAGAATGTTCTGAGCGTCGCGCCGGACGACCTGCCGGAGAAACGGTTGGCCGGCGAATTGCTCACGGAGTTGCGGATTCGCGGCGAGATCGGCGCCCGCCGCGATAGATAAGCCTTCGGGACGGCTACGGACCGTCACGCCCCGGAGGTGTCGGATTCCAGCGACCAGACGGCCAGCTCGCGGTCCCGCGAAAGCCCTTCCGCGAGATCGACGGCGGGAGCGAACCGGTGTCTGGACAAGAGATGATCCAGCTTGGATGCCGTGCGTCGGAGGTTCACATAATGGCGCGCGCGGGTCAGGCGGGAGCACGGCAGGCGGGGTTGCTCCGGGTCCAGCTCCCAGGGATGCACGTAGATCATCGCGGGCCGGCCGGCGCGGTTCGCGCGTGCGATCGCCGCGTCGATCAGACGGACGGGCAGAAGCCGAAGATACCCCCCGCCGCCGACGGGAATGTGCAGCCGCCCGCACGTTGCGGCCAGCGGCGGTATCTCAAGAATGCGTCCCTGCCGGGTCGTGAGCCAGAACGGCGCAACCGGCGCGTCGGGAACGCCGTATCGGTCGTGATGGATGGGATAGATGCTCGAGTCGTAGCGAAGCCCCAGGCCGATGAGCACATCGACGGCCCAAGCGGTCGAACGCATGATGGAAAACGTCGGGGCCCGGTAGCCCAGGACCGGCCGGCCCGTACAATCCTGAAGGATGGCCAGGCTGCGGGCGACGTCGTCGCGGAAGGCATCGGGCGTCAGCCGGGAGAGGTGCCGGTGGCCGTATCCGTGGGAGGCGATCTCATGGCCGGCCTGTGCGAGCGAGCGAATCAGCGGTGGATCACGCTCGGCCACCCAGCCCAGCACGAAGAAGGTCGCCCGGACGGCATGAGCCTCAAGCAACGAAAGGAGACGCTCAAGGCCGACTCGCAACCTCGACGGATGTTCGAGCCAGGACTCGACCGTCACCCGGCCGGCGAATGCCTCGCACTGGAAGTACTCCTCAACGTCCACGCTGAAGCAGTTCATGGCAATCGGTGGCGCGGTCGGGGACTGTCCGGAGCTGGAGAATGCGCAGGATTCGGCCGTCAGTATATGTTGTTGATCCAATGATCGAGCAATTGCCCAATGCCGTTCTGGAAGCCGGTGGCCTCGAGCTGGTAGAGCTGAGAGGACAGGAAGGCAGCGAACTGCTGCGGATCGAAGACGCACCCGGCATTCTGTACCAGCGGCAGGAGGAGCGCTGCCATAAGCAACTTCTTCAGCGATAAGAGGTTACGGTTCGGTTTCATGTTCAATCCTCGGTCGCCCGATGGCGTAAGCCCGGTCAGCGTATGCCGTTATTCTATCCATCGACGAAACCGGGGCATAGCCCGTAGTCTATTGTGACGCGAGTTGAGCCATGTTTGTGTGGATCGATAGAAAAGCGGACGATCCCGGGCGCCCCGGACAGGTGCGAGCGGCACTCGATCCGGTGCTGGGCAAGCCCGAATGGCGGTGGACGGCCCCCGCGCTGATCGCCGCTGCTTCGCCCGGCCCGTTCCCCACGGACGTGTTCGAGCACGACGGCGACATTGTGATCTACTGGGGCGAGCTCTACAACGCGAAAGAGCTGGCTTCGAGCGGTTCTCCGCCGCCGGGCGAAACGCTGTGCGGGCCCGCCGCCATCGTCTGGCATCTGTACCGCCGGAACGGGGCGGCCATGCTGGAAACGCTGAACGGGCAGTTCGCCCTGGTGGCGTGGCTCGGCCGTCCGCGACGGCTGTTCGCCGCCGCAGACCGATTCGGAACCATGCCGCTGCGGTGCTACCTCGACGAGAGCCAGTTCGTCGTCGCGACGCGGTCCGACCATATCCGCCGTTGCCCGGGCGTTCAGGCGGCGATCGATCCGCAGGCCGTCTACGATTACGTGGCCTTCGGCATGATCCCGGCGCCGGCGACGGCATACCGGAACATTCGCAAGATCGCGTGCCGGGAGTACGTCGAGTACGACGGCCGGCTGTACGTGGGGGGCCACAGTCCGCTGCGATTTCCCGAAGACGCCCGCGCATCCCGCCGTGAGATGTACGGCCGAACGCACGCGGTGATCGAGCAGGCCGTGACGCGGCGCCTGCCGCCGCGCAAGGACGATGCGACGATCGGCGCGTTTCTCAGCGGCGGCCTCGACAGCTCGACCGTGCTCGGCAAGATGTGCGAGCACCTGGGCCGCGGCGCGGACGCCTTTACCGTCGGCTTCGACGAGCCGCGATTCAACGAGCTGCACTATGCGCGGATCGCCGCCAGGCACTTCGGCGCCGCCCTGCATGAGCACCTCGTCACGCCCGAGCATACGCTCGAGGCGATCGACGCGATACTCGATCAGTACGACGAGCCGTTCGGGAACTCTTCGGCCGTGCCGGTCTATCACTGCGCGAAATTCGCGAACGAACACGGCAAACACGTGCTGCTGGCCGGCGACGGGGGCGACGAGATCTTCGCCGGCAATCCGCAGTACCTCACGGACAAGGTCTTCGAGACATACCAGCATGTGCCCCGGCCGCTGCGGAAACTCCTCATTGAACCGCTCGTCTTCGGCTTTCCGTTCGGCAGTCGCGTCCGTCTGATCGAGAGGGCCCGCAAGTACATCCGGCGATCGAACACCCCGAACCCGGAACGGCTTTTCAGCTACGGCTTCCTGGAGACGGTCGGACCGGCGGCGATCTTTCACGAGGAGTTCCTCCGCCAGGTGGCCCCCGATCACCCGTGGCAGACCCGCCGGCAGTGCTACCGCAGCGCGCAGGCCGTCAGCGAGGTAAACCGCGTCCTGAACGTCGATCTGCACTTCGTCGTCTCCGACAGCGACATTCGCAAGGTGACGGAGATGTCCGGGCGGGCGGGCGTCCGGGTGCGCTATCCGATGCTCGATCCGGATGTGGTGGCCCTGGCCGGAAGCCTGCCCGGCCGGTGGCTCCTGCGCGGCTATCGCCTCCGCGCGTTTTACAAGGAAGCGATGGAGGGGTATCTCCCGCCCGAGATCATCGCCAAGAAGAAGCACGGCTTCGGTTTGCCCTTCAGCGTCTGGCTCCGCGGGCATGCCGGGCTGCGGGAGCGGATGCAGACCGCGTTCTCCGACCCCCAGGCCGCCGGCTTCCGGGTCTTCCGCGAGGGGTTTCTCGACGAGCTCGTCCGCCGTTACGAAGCCGACGAGACGAACTACTACGGGTCCGTGATCTGGGTTCTGATGATGCTGATGTTGTGGCTGAGGCGGCGATGAGGGCCATCCGGTGGACGCGAAGCGTTACGAGCAGCAGTTCTGGGACCGGGAGTACACCGAGGGCTGCGGGTTCCGGGAGCGGTTCTACGAGGAGATCAATGAGCTGGCCTGGGACGACATCTTCCGGACGGTATGGCCGCTGACCGGCAGGACGGTGGCGTTCGTCGGATGCGGCACGGCCTGCGGCCCGGTCGCGACGATGCGGCGCCACGGCGCCCGGGTCATCGCGATGGACATCTCGCCGGAGGCGGTGCGGCAGGTCCGCGACTATCCCCGCTATGACGGGCGGGGAAGCATGGTCCCGCTGGTCGGGGATGCGGAGCGCCTTCCGCTCGCGAACGACAGCGTGGACGTGGTGCTTGGGAAGGCCATCGTACACCATCTGGACGTGCGCCGCTTCGCCCGGGAGGCCGCGCGGATATTGCGGCCGGGCGGCCGCCTGGTCTTCTGGGAGCCGCTGGGCACGAATCCCATCATCAATCTCGTGCGAGACCTCACGCCGGGGCTGCGTGTCCCCACCGAGCACCCCCTGATCCCGGCGCACCTGAAGCAGTTGAGCGCCTGCTTCGACGATTTTCGCTGCGAGTATCACCTGTGCATGTCGCTGATCGCGCTGCCGCTCTTCTGGCTGGGCCTCCGGCGGGTGCCGGCCCGGGTGCTCCGTCGGTTGGACCGCATCGATCAACGGTGGTGCCGGCTCTCGGAGCCCCTCCGGAACCTCGCCTGGGTGGTGGCCATTTCCGGCCGCAAACCGGCGGCCGGCCGGGAGCCTCGGTCGGGTTTTTCGACGACGACCCCGGCCGTCAATCACGCGAAGGGCGGTTTCGGCCGATAATACAGCTATCAACTGGAAAGGAAAAACGATGATGCCCCGCCCGCCTGCGACCGACCGGCCATTACGCCGGGCAGTATGCCTCCTGACGGCCGTCGCGCCGCTGTTGCTCTGCCCACCGGCCAAGGCACAGAGTTTCTACCAAGTGAGCAACCCGCGGACGTACCGGATCGACCCGCCGCTTACGCCTCCGCTGCCGGGCGATCTGGTGCCGCAGATGCTGGCCTACCGCGCTACCGGCGCCAACGGCACCGGCTCGATCATCCTGAACTGGCAGACGTCGCAGGGCGAGGCCGCCGCGACGCTGGAGGTGGCGGTCGATCTCGCCGCGACGCCGCCGGCCGCCTCGACCAACGACGCCACCCTTATCACGCAGATCCCGGCTTTCAACGTGGCAACCGCGATGGACTGGCAAACGGACCAGCGCGTGCTGCTGATGTCCCGGACGGTCGGCCAGCGTCAGTCGCTGATTGCCCTCGGCCCCTTCGTCTTCGATGAACAGGGCAACATAACGAACCTCCGCGTGGACGCGTCGATCTCGCCGCCGGTCGTCACGGGCGGCCTCGGGACAAACCTGGGGCCGCAGGGACTGGCCTTCAGCGGAGTGCGAAACGTCAACGGGATCTACAACACAGCCGCGGTCATCTTCGCGGGCGATCCGGCCGGGCTGTGGGCGGCCGACCTCGCCACGCTGCAATGGCTGGATGCGAGCCCATCCAATACCGGCGGAGCCAACCCCATCTCCCCCCTCGTGCCGTGGAGCGGAAACACGGGCGCGGCCAATCTTGATCCGGGCGGGCACCGGTTGCGCGGGGTGGACGTGCTGGGCGACATCGCGTTCCTGCTGACCGCCCGGCAGAGCGACCCCGCCGACACCGGCTCGATCGAGTACTACCTGATCCAGGTGGATCTCCTCGTGCAACAGCGCCTGGCGGTCGTGAACCTCGGCGAGCTGTTCGACAGCCGGATTACCTCGCCGACCGATGCGCTCGGCGGCGATGTGGACGTCATCGCGACCTCCAGCGACACGGTTCGGATCCTGTTCAACACGCCGGGCAGCGGCAAGTACATCGGGGCCCTCGACGGCAAGCTGGTCCCCAACGGCAATCCGGCCATTGCCCCGGGAAGCGGCAGCGGTGGCAGCGGCGGAGGCAGCGGCGGACAGACGCCAACAAACGAGGGACAGGCGGTGATCTGGATCTGCCCGGGATTCGGCATCGCGCTGCCGCTGCTGTTCTCCCTTGTCGGCATACACACGTGGTACGCTCAGCGACGAGGCCGCCGGCCCTGATACCGTTCACCCGCCTGACACCGCACCCACTTCCGATCAGCGGTGCAGGCGGATCAGCCCGGCCCGATCCGCGGGCGATCCCTGCGGATTCGCCTCCGCGTCAACGAGCGGCTTCTGCTGCGCCGTGATTGCACCGCCGTGAACGGCGATGGCGCGGGCCTGCTCGCGCATCGCGCGGAGCGGGTCGTCGCCCAGCGGGGGCAGCGTATCGTCGATGTGCGAGAACATGCGGTAGCCGATCGCCACGGAGCCGTCCGCCCCGTCGCGCCAGATCTCGATGACACGCCCCTCCTGCGGCGGATCGATCGTGCTGCACGTCTCGATTTCCACGTAATTGCCCCGTTCGGCCACGCGATTCTGGTGCGTGTGGCCGGCGAGGTGCAAAATCACACTGGGACAGGCATTGAGCATGTCGCGCAGATCCCCGGGGGCGAGCGCAGAGCCGTACGCCGCCATGATCGTCCGACTGGGGTGATGGGTCGCGACGATCACGAGTTCGCCGCGATTCTGCGCGGCGTCCAACTCATCGCGCAGGAACTCCCGCTGCACCTCCGAGATGCAACCCTCGGGATACGGCAGGCCGGGGATCGACAGCGGCACGTCGGCCGTATCCAGCGCGATCAATCGCAGACCCGCAAGCACGGAGACGCTGTACGCGCTGAAGCCGTTGCGGGCCTGCGGAAGGAAACCGTGCCCCGCGGGACCGGTGACAGTGGCGAACATCGACTGCATGAACTCCTGCTTGCTGAAGTAGGCACGGTCAGGGGCCGGCGTCACGTAACTCGGCAGCGTCAGGAAGGCCGGCGGCCCGGGGTTCGCCGGGGTGACATTGCCGTGCGCCCACGAACCGACCGGGTCCAGCACGCTGGGCAGCAGGATGCCGGGCCGGCAACTCAGGGGCAGCGGGGCGGTACGATGGCCGTCCGGGGCCTCCACCACGGGGAAGACGCCCAGGGCGTACGTGTCGTGATTGCCGAACAGCCCATACCAGGGAATCGAGGGCAGATCGCCGTGGACGCCGGCCCTGTAGAGCCCTTGGGCCTGGAAAGGGGCATACGGGTCGAGCGTCGGGACGGGGCGGGCATCCGGGGGCCGATCGTCCGGCCCGGAAAGCGGCCGGACCGCCCCGCCGTCCATCACGCCGAGAAACCAGCCGAGTTCGTTCGACTGGGCGTTATCACACGCGTCGCCGGTGTGGACCACGAAGTCGATGTGCCGGCCGGCGGCGTGAAGGCGATTGATCGTGCGGACGATCCCGTCGAGGATCTGCGTGGAGTACGCCTCCCAGGGACGCCACGCCACATCCACGAATTCATCCGCGCCCGCGAACCTGGCCGGCGACTCGACATCGACGATGTGCGTGTCGCTGATCTGGACGAGGCGGGCCACGAGCGTCAGGCGCGACGTGTCGGGCGGCGAGGCAATGTCGGCCGGCAGAAGCAAGGCGTTGTCGGCCTCGGTTCCGCACCCCGCGCACCACGCGGCAAGAACACCGATCAGCACTGACCCCGGCCGTCTCACGAATCTATGGTATGGCGGCGACAGGCGAAGGGCGAGGCGGCGTCCGCGGACATCCGGCATGTTCAGGCCCCGTCTTGCCGACGGACCTCGGAGCACGGCATGAAGGAGCCGCGGCGGCGATCATCGCCCCGCCGGCGTCGTACTCGCGGGCTGGCTTGCCGCTTCCGCCGGCGGCGCACCGGGCTCGCGATCCCGCTCGATGAGTTGCAGGACGAACCCGCGCACAAGCTGTTCGAATCGGCGGGCCGCCAGCCAGTGCGCATCCTTGTGCCGCTCATCGCCCTTGGGATAGTCCGCCGGGGGCGGCGTCTTCTCCTGCGGATCGACGATCTGCTCGGCGAAGATCACGGCGACGAGTTCGTTCGTATCCGCGTCGTACAGGGCGCCGACGACGCGCGAAACGTTGTACGCAACGTCGTTCTGCCCGTACACGACGCAGAGGCGGCACTTCTGCCTCCGCGACGAGGCGAGCAACTGCGGCACGGTCACGTACCGCTGCGGAACCGACTGCGGATCAATGACCGTGACTTCGCGGATCTTGCCGACGCTGTCGAACAACTCGTTCCAGTACAGCGCCTCCGGATCGGTCAGGGTATCGACCACCAGACCGGACGGACCGCCGGGAGACGCCTCCATCTTCACGCGGGCCACGGAAACGCCCGCGGGAAACCGGCCGATCGACGGCTGTGTCTCAACGGCCGTCACGGTGTTCGGCTCCGGCATGGGCGTCGTCACTCCAAGATCCGCCAGTTGCAGGAGCGTGCTCTGCACGACGGGCCTGGCGACGGAACTGCAACCGGCCGCGCCCGCGACCAGCGCACAGAAACCCACCGCCAACGCAGGCCGATTCAGGGGCGTGAACATCGCTGAACCTCCGTAGACCGGATCGCCGACCGATGCGCGCGACAGATACGCGCCAACGCTCCGCGCACGAGGGAAAGTACCGCCCGGCTCCGTCCGAGTCAATCGCGGGAATCCATGCGGGGCGCGGAAACACGGGCGGATTCGCCGCCGGGGTACGGCCTTGCGTCCCGGCGCGAAATCGCGACTATACTCGGAACGGACCGCATCCACCCGACGCGTCAAGCGCAGGAGGTTTTCATGAGACGCTCATCGCTGGCCCCGTATGCCATGTTCTGTCTGGTCACGGCCCTGGTGCCGGCGTGCGCGGCCCGGGGCGCGGAGGAGAAGCCCGCCACTTCGCTTGACCCGATGGCCCAGGCGGTGGTGCGCCACCTGGCCGACTACATCCGTGGGCTCCAGAGCTTCCGCGTGGATCTGGCGGTATCCATGAAACTCACCGCGCCCGGGCTCAAGCAGGAGGTCGTCAGCGCGTACACCCTCTCCGTCCGCCGGCCCGACCGGCTCGCGCTGGTCCTCAAGGACAGCGTCATGGGCACCACCATCGTCTCCGACGGCACGAAGGTCTCCATCTGTACGCCCATGGAAGGCAAATACCGTCAGGCAAGCGCGCCGAAGGACCTCGCCGATGTCATCTCGCGCGACGGCGTGGTGGGCCCGCCTATCTTCGGGTCGCCTACCTTCACCGGAGGGCTGCTCCACGCCCTGCTGTCCGACAAACCGTATGAGGCCCTGATGGAAGATGTGACGGCCTGCCGCGACCTCGGCACGGAGGACATCGGCGGCGTGCCGTGCCGTCGTCTCGAGTTCTCGGAGGACAACGCGACGTGGTACCTCTGGGTGCAGGCCGGCGAGAAGCCGTTGATCCGCAGGATCGCACCCGACATCCCCGCGCAGGTGGCCCGGTTCGCGCGGACGATGCCCGGCATCCGCAACGAACTCAAGCTCGACGCCGCGATCACGTTTGATCACTGGGCGCCCGACGTGAAGCTGTCCGACGACGTCTTCCGGTTCACCCCTCCGCCGGGCGTCACGCTCACGGAATCGCCCCCCGGCGAGGATGCCCCGGACGCGGCCGAGACGCTTGCCGGCAAACCCGCGCCGAACATCCGGCTCAGCCTGCTGGACGGCGGGCAGTTCGATCTCGCCGCGCTCAGGGACAAGATCGTCATTCTCGATTTCTGGGCCACCTGGTGCGGCCCCTGCCAGATGAGCATGCCCGTGCTGATCGAGCTTGCGAATGATTACAAGGCCAAAGGCGTCGTCTTCTACACGATCAATCTGCAGGAGCCGCCGGACAAAATCCGGGATTTCCTCAAACAGAAGAAGTGGACAATCCCCGTGGCGCTCGACAAGACGGGCCTCGCCGCTGAGAACTATGTGGCCAAGGGCATCCCCCTCACCGTCATTGTCGGTAAGGACGGCACCGTGCAGGCCGTGCACGAGGGGTTCGATCCGGACATGAAGGCGAGCATCAGGAAGGACCTGGATGCCCTGTTGGCGGGCAAGACCCTCGCTCCCAAACGGTAAGCCGCCAAAGCCGCACGGTGCGATTCTCGGACGCACCGGGCCGCGCCGCGCACGCCCGGCGAAACGACGCTCATGGGCCCGCCCCCCCGATTCGATACTCGGAATATGGCGGGCACCGTCCTTTGCGGCAGCACACAGAGGCAGGCGATCCGTATGGATGCTCCGGCCGCCGATAACATGCGAGGCATCCGCGAGGCCATCGAGGCGTGGGCCCAGGTGCTCGGGGCCGAGCATGTCCGCGCCGACGACGCCATTCTTGATCGCTACGCCCGGAGCACCGCACCGACCGGGACGCGACCGCTGGCCGTCCTCTACCCCGAATCCACCGAGCAGGTCCGGCAGGTCGTGGAGATTGCCGCCCGGTTCGGCATCCCCCTCTATCCGATCTCGAAAGGCCGAAACTGGGGCTACGGCGATGCCTGCGCGCCGACCGAAGGCCAGGTCATCCTCGATCTGGGGCGGATGAACCGCATCGTCGAGGTGAACACGCGGCTGGCCTATGCGGTGATCGAGCCGGGGGTGACACAGGGCCAGCTTTCCGACTATCTCCGCGAGCACAAGACCGGCCTGTGGGTCGATTCCACCGGCGCCGGACGCGACGCCAGCCTGGTCGGCAATACGCTCGACCGCGGCTTCGGCCACACCCGCTACGGCGACCACTTCCTCACGACGTGCGGCATGGAGGTCGTCCTCGCCGACGGCCGCGTGCTTCAGACCGGCTTCGGCCATTACGCCAATGCCAAAGCCGCCCGGGTGTACCGCTACGGCGTCGGGCCGTTCCTCGACGGCCTCTTCGCGCAGTCGAACTTCGGCATCATCACGCGGATCGGTCTGTGGCTCATGCCCGAGCCGGAGGCGTTCTGCTCGTTCTACTTCTCTGCACCGAATGACGGCGACCTGGCGGACGTCGTCGACCGCCTCGCGTCCTTGCGACAACAGGGGCTGCTGCAAAGCGCGATCCACATCGGCAACGACCTCCGCCTGCTTTCCGCCCGGATGCGCTACCCCTGGCAGCGTGCCGGCGGCAAGACGCCCCTGCCCCGCGAGCTTCGGGCACAGTTGCGGCGGGAGTGTGGAATCGGCGCATGGAACGCCGGCTCGGCCATATACGGCACGCGCGAGACCGTCGCGGCGACGAAGAAGGCCGTGCGCCGGGTCCTGGCGCGCTACCACCCGAGGTTCATCACGGACCGGACCCTGGCCCTGGGCGAAGGTGTGATACGCCTGCTGAACCGCGTCGGCGCCGGGCGCAAGCTCCGCGAGATGTTCGAGATCGGCAAGCCGGTCTATGAGCTTCTCAAGGGCGTCCCATCCGACGAACCGCTGCGCGGCACCGCCTGGCGCGTCCGCGATCCGGACCCCGGCAAAGCGGTGGACCCGCTCGACGCCCACGCCGGGCTGATGTGGGTCTCGCCGGTCGTACCGGCCACGGGCGAAGCGGCGAGCGAAGTGATGCGCATCATCGAACCCATCTACGAGAAGCACGGGTTCGAGGCCCTCGTGACGTTCACCCTGATCACGGAGCGTGCCATGTGCGGCGTCACGAACCTCGCGTTCGACAAGCGCGAGGCCGACGAGGCCGCCCGCGCGGCGGCATGCTACGACGAACTCATGAACACGCTGATGAACGCGGGTTACATCCCCTACCGCACGGGCCCGGCCGGCTTCGAGAAGCTTGCCCGCAACTCATCCGTCTTCTGGGACGTGGTCCGCCAGCTCAAGCAGACGCTCGACCCGAACAACATCATCAGCCCCGGCCGCTACGCGCCCCGCGAAGCCAGGTAGGGCGTGCCATCGCGCGCCGTTTCGCTTGACGCCGTGTAGCCGGTCCGCTGGATGTGGCGGTGAGAAAGCCGCCCCGGCTCAGGCCGGGGCCGGCCCGGTGGACTGGCGAACCACGAGCTCGGGCGTCAGGACTATGTCACAGCACCGCCCGTCCCGTGCGGCCTCGGAGCCGTCATCCACGCAGCGGATCAACTCGCGGACCGCCATCTCGGCGGGGTCACGCCTCGGAGAGCGACCCGTCGTCAACGGCACCTCGCAGAACCGCGCCCATTCCACGTCGTCGAAACCGACGACCGAGACGTCCTCCGGCACACGGATGCCCCGCTCGCGCAACCCCCGCAGAGCGCGCAAACGGCATGGCATACGCGCACCGGCGTGCGTCCTGTCGCGCGGCATGGCGCCACTGTTTCCGTGTCCAGCCGGGCAACCCGGCGGCAGGTATGTTCCCTCCCTGCGATAGCGATCGACGAACGAACGGAATCGCAGGCCGCGTCGGCTCTACACCACCTCGAAGACCGAGTTCAACTCGCCGTACGGGTTGCTTTCGACGTACGAGTTGAACGGGTCCTGCGTCCACTGTCCGTCTACCACGAGGCGATACCGATACCGACCCGGCGGAAGCTTCAGCAGGGCGCGGAAGTCGTGCGGCTGGCCGTTCGATACCATGGGCGTGGCGTCCGGGGACCAGTTGTTGAAGTCGCCGGCCAGTTTGACCTCCCTGGCACCGGGGGCGTGGGCCACGAAGAGCACGCCGTCGTCCGTCTGTCGCACGCCGTAAATCTGATCGATCTTCGCCTGGATCTGAGCGTCCGTGGAGGGTGCCTGGGGCTTCTGCTCCGTCGGGCCGCCCAGCAGCGGCTTGGTGGTCGCCAGGAGGCGTTCGGCCCGTGCCGCCAGCTCGTCGGCCTGCCGCAGAATCGAGAGCGGCACTGCCTCCGGCGCGCCCGTCGAGATCAGCTCGCGCGCGAGCCGGACGAAATCGCGGAAGCCCATGCTGCCCGGATCGTACTCCGTGATCGGCTGGCCGAAACTCGCCCCTTCCTTCAGCTTCGTGTTGAAGTTGATGAAGGACTGGCACATGAGCGAATCGAACTTGCGCTTGAGCTCGCTCAGGATTTCCCGACCGAGCTTGGTGCGCACGTCGTACTGGTTCGCCAGCACGCGAACCCGCATGTCCCGCCCGCTCCGCTCGCGGATGCGGTTTACCGCATCGATCTGTTTCGTCAGACCTTGCAGGGAGAAATAGCCCGTGTCCACGGGGATGATGATCTCGCCCGCCGCCTGAAACGCATTCAGGGTCAGCAGCCCGATGTGCGGCGGGCAGTCGATCACCGCGAAATCGTACCGGTCGCAGACGCCCTCGAGCACGCGGGCCAGACGCATCTCGCGGTCTTCCGACGAGAGCATCTCCAGCTCAAAACGAGACAGGTCCGTCTTCGACGGCACCAGATCGAAATTCGCCGTGATCTGCCAGATCACACGCGAGAGGTCCACCGGCTCGTTCGTCGTGATCCGCATGAGGGCGTCCACGATGCTCAGCTCGATCTGTTCCTCCGGAACTGCCAGCCCGAGGGCACAGTGCCCCTGCGGATCCATGTCCACCAGCAACGTGCGACGACCCTCGCGTGCCAGACACGCGCTCAGGTTGATTGCGACCGTGGTCTTTCCGCAGCCGCCCTTCTGATTGGCGATGGCAATAGTACGCATGATATGGGGTCCTCCAATGACCCATAGCGGGACGGTGATTCCCACGTCCGTAACGTTGCGCCGTCCGCAGACTGCGCCCGCAGACCGATAACCTTCCCCTGACGTATCGGCTTTTCAGTACTGAGAACTTTACCCGCACTCGTGCCCGGGCCGCAAACGCGCCGTTTCTGCGCCGCCGGATACGACCCCGCCGGCACCATCACGCTCGACCCCCCGTCCGGCACAACAGCGCCTGAATCGTTCTCAGCCGGGCGTCCATCGTGTGGTCACGTGCAAGCCGCTCCGCCGCCGCCCGGCGGAGAGCCTCGCGCCGCCGCTCGTCGCCCAGCAGCGTCCTGACAGTGCCAACGAGTTCCGCCGCCGTCCGAAATGCCACGTACTCGCGACCATCGGCGAACAGGGTGCCAATGCCACCCTCTTTCCTGTCCGCCGGATGCGCTCGCCGGAGCACCACCGCCCCGGCGTCCGCGGCGTCGAACAGGTCGCGACCCACATCGCCCCCCGTGCCGCACGATACGTAACATTTTGTCTTGAAGAAGATTACGCGTGAATTCGGAGGAGGCTCCAGCCCGCCGTGGTGATGCATGCCGGTGATGCGGTACTTCTCCCATCCTGCGCCCCAGACATGTACGGCAATGCCCGCCGCCGCCAGGAGTCCAACCAGGTTGACAGCCACGACACTCGGGCCGACCATCTCCGCGATGACCTGCTCGAACATGCGGCGGACCGTCGGATCGCGGATGGCCATCTTGGTGCGAGCCTCAGCCGCGGAGAGGATGGCCCCGGCCCTCTCGCTCGTGAAGCTGTCAAGCTCAAGCCGGATGAGCTTGGCGCTCTCCCCCCATAACACCTGCTGTGTGTGAAGGTTAATGCCGGCTTCCGCCGGGTCGGCAGGTGTAAGGTCCGCCATCAGCACCACGTCGTAGGGGCGATCGTCATCCGGCGGGCGACCGGCAGCCGGGCAGGGTGCAGCCGGCGGTACAACCTCGACCTGCTTCCGTGAGATCGCTTCGGGGAGGATCCGCTCGCGAGCAGCGGCCGAGGTGACGACGAGGAGGTCTGACGGACCCAGGGGCGTTGCCGATGGAATGGTGCCCCCCGCCTCGTCGAGCCAACTGACAATGGGCACAGCAGGCGCCACCGCCGGGCCGAGCGCGTCGCGCGTGCAGCGAATCGCCAGCACCCATTCGGGGCTGAACGCCTGTAACTCTTTTGCCAAGCGAAGGATATGGCAATCGTCCGGCCCGTGAACCGTAAAGGCTTTCGTAGTCCATCCGAGTTGCCGCCCGGCCGCCGCGGCGTCCTGGACCCACTGCCGGGCCGTCGGCGTCGCCATCCGCGCGACCACTGCCATGCGGGGGCTGTCCGGCGATGAAGACGTCGCGGCCTTCGGCCAGCTTGCCTGAATCGCAGCCAGCGCCGACGCCCGTTGGCGCTGGACCGCGATCGCCGAACGCTCCACCATCAGACGTATCGGCTCAACGAGGGACGAGGCCAGCCAAGGCCATATCAACAACCGCTCAGGGAAACAATACCCCGGATGGCCGGCGAAGAACTCGGCCAGACGGTTTTCCGCCGTAGCCTCCTCGGCTCCTATGAAAACGAGACGGCGACTCCGCAGGGCCTCTGCGTAGTCATGCAGCCTCATCGCAAGCGCCAGCCAGAGCGGCACGGTCTCGAGCACGAGCACGCCGCGGTGTGCTTCGAGCCGCTGTACGAGCCAGGCTGCCTCGGCCCCCTGGCCGATGCCAAACAGCAGCACATTGCCCGCTCCCGTGTCAAAAGTGCTCAGCAGCGCCGGCGCACTGACGGTCGGCGCGCTCGTGCCGCCGAACCAGTGCTCCCGCCCGTCATCGCCGACGATCCGAAATGTGGTCGTGCCGTCACGGCCCCGGCAGGGCCTCACCGTTTGCGGAAGGGGCAGCGACGCGATCAGGTCGGCCTGGGCGGGGTCGCACTCGCGCAGGGCGGCCAGGTTGCGGTCAAAGACGGCGGGGTCGATCGCGGCCGTATCGACGCCATCCATAAGCGTCTCAGCCCCGGGGCGACTCGTGCAGCCGGATCACGAGCATGACAACGAGGAAGGCCATCCAGGTGCCCCACGCCGCCGCCGCGAGGACCAGCGGCCATCGGGGCTTGGGGGGGGAATCGCCCGCCGGGATGCCGTCGTTCGTGCCGGGATGCGGCGCGTTGCGCTGTTCGGTTTTTTTCATAGACGTCCTACAATGCGGCCCCTCTGGCGAAAGGCCATCGGGCCTGCCAAGGCAATCCGACGGAAGACTGTATCGCGGGGTGATGATCGGTACAAGTCCGGCAGAGTGCGTGCGGTCCGGCTTTGCGCTGTTATCGGGCGAAACCCCCGCGATCCGCAAGAAGGTGGCGATACGCCCTTGTTGCTGTGCGGACCGCGCATATGGCAACTCATGGGCCGAAGGCCGCGCGGGCCGCTTCTTTTTCCGGCAGCGAGAAGATAAACTGTGGAGTGTCAGGGCGAACAAGTCCGAACGAGTCTGAAGGAGCAGGAAGATGAAAGGGACTGTCAAATCACATGGCGGGCATCACCTGTCGCTTCTGGTTCTTGCGTCGAGCGTTCTGTTGCTGTTGCCGTCGCTGGGCGGGTGCCCTCCGGGGGACGGGGGTTTTCCGGGCGACGGCGGGGCGCAGAGTTGTACGCTGACCGTCACCGTATCGCCGGCCGACGCGGGGCAGGTCGTCGTCGAACCGGCCCGAACGGCTTATGCGATCGGCGAACAGGTCAGCCTCACCGCGCAGGCTGCATCCGGCTACCGCTTCGACCACTGGCAGGGACACGCCGGCGGCACGGACAACCCGTTGCGGCTGACGCTCGAGGGTGACACCGCGGTTGAGGCCGTCTTTGTCGCATCGGGTACGGGCGGCAACGGAGATGTCTCCCCCCTTGTGACGGTGTTGCCGGCCGGTGTGAACGTGCAGCCGACGCAGGACGGCAAGCTC
Source organism: uncultured Planctomycetales bacterium (assembly GCA_964653435.1). GTDB lineage: Bacteria > Planctomycetota > Phycisphaerae > UBA1845 > PWPN01 > CAZMVY01. The sequence continues at coordinate 35,240 of CAZZFA010000051.1, forward strand.
TCGATTTCCGGCGCGGACGTGCCGGCGTTGTATCCGGGGCAGATTCTGGTTCATTCGACGGGCGGCAACGGGGGGACGCTGGCGCGAGTCAGATCGGTGACGACCTCGAACGGCGTCAGCGAAGTTGAGGTCGGGCCGGCCGCGCTGACCGACGTGTTCCGGAACGCGCACATCACGCTGGACACCCGGGCCGTCATGACGCGGTCCAAGGCGGCATTGCAGAAGGGCATTCAGACGCGCTCGAGGGGAATGTTCGGGTTCGACATCGTAGAGAATGAGGACGGGACGCACGCGCTTCGGCTGAGCCAGCAGGATGTGGCGCTGGAGATCACGGACGGCTGCACGCTTACGCTCAAGGACCTGACGTTCGACTTCACGCCGGTACTGGATGTGGACATCGACATCGCCGACCTGAGCCTCACCCGCTTCCGGTGCGTCGGGTCGGGCACGATGCGCATGAACCTCGATGTCGAGGTCGAGTCGAGCACGATCACCGACCGGCTCAGCAAGGACTTCGAGCTTGCCGAGGTCGATTTTCTGCGGGGCGTGATTCCGGTCGCCGGCTTTCCGCTGGAGTACGTGTGCACGTTCACGCTGACACTGGGGGTTCAGGCGACATTCGGGGACGTGGGGACGGTGGGCGGCGGCTTTGACCTGACGACGGGATTGACGGCCGGCGCCGAGTACGCGAACGGGTGCTGGACGCCGCTGAACGACCTCCGGTTCGACTTCAACCCGCACGCCCCGAGCCTCGCCATTTCGCCGGTCGAGGTCGAGGTCTACGCCCAGCCGGAGATCGGGGTGAAGTTCTTCGAAGTGCTGGGACCGTCGATCTCCGTCAAGGACTACGTGAAGCTGGTGGCGGACATGCGGTCGCCGGACTACCCGATCGGCGTGGAGCTGCGCCGAGGCGACACGGTGGACTTCAACGCGAACTTCGATGTATTCGATCTCTACAAGCTGAGCCACTCCGAAACGCTGTGGGAAAACGAATACGTCATGCTGGCGCGAATGGTCTTCGGCGTGGATCCCGCCGGACGAGGAACGCTCACGCACACCCCCGAGGCGTTCATTCCGGGAATGGGGTTGTATTCGTACATCCATCCGGTCACGGTCGACACGCTGCCGGAGGCAGGCTTCGAGACGATCGGGTATCGGATCGATTATCTCTGTGAGGACAAGAGCCTCGTCGTGGCCGGCAACCCTCTCCGGGAAGAGCCCGTCAACGCGTCGAAGCAGATCACGGCGCTTGTCGTGGCGGAAGATCCGAACAAGAACGCCGACGGCTCCGACCCGGATACACTGACCGGGCCGTACCACATCACGGCTGAGGCGTTTCCCTCCGATTCCGGCGAGGTGATCGTGTATCCGCGAAAGGCGGGGTATCAGCGCGGAGACAGGGTGATCGTGCGGGCTCGCGCGTACCCGGGTTCGGCGTTCCACCACTGGGAGGCGGCCCTGGCGGGAACGGAGCCCCTGGCGTCGCTGACCATCTACGGGGACACGACGGTGCGAGCCGTGTTCGAGTCGCTTGTGCCGCGGCAGCTTCATGTGCCGCAGCAGTACGCCACCATCCAGGAGGCGATCGACGCCGCGACGTACGGCGACCGCGTGGTCGTCGATTTCGGCACGTACAGCGGGGAGGGCAACCGCGACCTGGACTTCCACGGCCGCCACATGACTCTGGCGGGCCAGTCGCAGGAAGAAACGATCATCGATCTCGGCGGCAGCGAGGCCGAGCCGCACCGGCTGGCGGAACTGGTGGATGTCGAGGGCACGGTGTATCTCGAGTACATGACCGTTCGCAACGGGTACGCAGGCCGCAGTGTGTTTGTCGGAACGCCGAACCGTGTCGGGGGGGCGGTGATCGCGGGGCGCAAGAGCAGCCTCTACGTGGCCTTCTGTACGTTCGCGAACTGCCACGCGCCGTATGGCGGCGGGGCGATCTACTTCGATGACCCCTATCCCGGCTCCGACGCGAAGCTTCACATGAGCAACAGCCGGTTCGAGGGCTGCACGACGGACGAAATGGGCGGGGCGGTGAAGGCCAGGAATCCGAGCAGACTGGCTTCGCTCGATGTGTGGTTCTCCCAGTGCATCTTTCGCAACAACAGCGGCTTCGGCGGCGGCGCGATCTACATCCCGGAGCTTTATGGCAACCTGCAGGTGAGCCACAGCGAGTTTACGGGGAACCGCGCGAACACCGACGGCGGCGCGATGAATGTGCAGCGGGTCTACAACACCGCGGAGATCACCGACTGCACTTTTGCGGATAACGGCGCGTCCATCGCGGGCGGGCTCTACTGCGAGGGCGATCGCGCGGAACGGGGCGGGCGGACCTTCGTGCGTTCGTGCCGGTTTACGGGCAACACGGCCAGCAGCTACGGGGGCGCGCTCTCGACCGGGATGGTCGGCTATACCTCGGATCCTGTGATCGTCGAGAACTGCACCTTCGAGGGCAACTCGGCCCGATCCGGCGGCGCCGTGTACCTCGCCATCAGCACAACGATGCGGGCCTGCACGTTTACGAACAACCAGGCGACGGACAGTGACGCCGGGGCTGCTCTGATTGCCGGGCATGCGTCGGATTGCAGGTTCACGGCGAATCACGCCGCAGACAGCGGCGGGGCGGTGCATATCAAGGAAACCGGAATCGTGGACGGCTCGGAGTTCGTTTCGAACACGTCGGGTCTGTGGGGCGGGGCCGTTGGCCTGTCGGGCGGTATCCTGTCCGGTGGCCGCGTCGAGGACAACGAGGCGAAGGGCGCCGGCGGGATCTTCGCGATGGGCGGGGTCGTCCGGAACGTCGTCATCCATAACAACCGCACAACCGAGCGGCACAGCGGCGGGGGTATCGACGCCCACCGCACGGACATCCTGAACTGCACCATCACGAACAACCAGGCCATACTGGACGGCGGCGGGCTGAACATCGTTGAGTGCCTGGTTTCCGGCTGCACGATCCACGACAACACGGCCGTGGAAAACGGCGGGGGCATCATGATGATCGAGTCAACCGTCACAGGTTGCTCGGTCTTCCAGAACACGGCGGCGGAGGGCGGCGGCGTATGGGTGTCGCGCTCCACCCCGGAGAGCGTGATCGGCGGCGGCACGACCATCTACGCCAACACGCCGGAGAACTGCCACGCCGAACGGGGAGACGTGTGCGCCGGCTTCGACTGAGCGCCGCCCCGCACAGGCCGCCGTCGGCGCGCAGGGCCGACTCCCCGCGACGGCGACGATCGCGACACGAGCGCCCGATCCGGGCGGATGGACCGCCGCTGCAGCCGTTTTTCGGTTCGTGGGTCTCGTTCGTTTCCGGCCCCGCAGCGCAGCCTTCGCCCGCCGCGGAAGGCGGGCGGCACGCCCGCTTTCGGTGTCGACCCGCCCCCGGCCACAAGCCTGTGGCCGTTCGCGGCGAGAACGGACTCGCGGAATCCGTCGCGCATCCCTGTCTTTCGATGCGTGCCTGGGTGCATGGCCGTAGTTGCGGTGCGTCTCTGGCGACGGCGTGGGAGGCTTGGC
>CAZZFA010000052.1:0-38541 GCA_964653435.1 uncultured Planctomycetales bacterium
CGCACGCTACGTGCGTCCGGCGCCGCCATGTCGGGCTGCGGGCCACGCCCGCGCTGGGGGGCTGGAAACGAACGAAACTCTCGAACCGGAAGGGGCAACGGATACAGAGGCATTCTCCCGTCGGCGGGGCGCCGCTGGTATCCTCGCTGCCGGACTTCTTCATTCGGTCGACGCAGTCGGTGCCCTTACCAGCGCCTTCTCGAACGCCAGCGCGATGCCGCGGATACAGAGATCGGGTATGACGGCGTCGGCAAAATCCACGGTCTCGGAGGCCAGCTCGGCGTCGCCGCCGGTCAGGACCACGACCGGCCACTTGCCGATATGTGCGGCGTAGCGTTCGACGATCTCCCGCAGCGCCCCCCGCAACCCGCAGACGATTCCGACCCTGATGGCCTCGACCGTGCCGGTGCCCCAGGTCTCCTGCGGGCTTGTGAGCTCCACATGCGGCAGCAGGGCCGTGTGCTCGTGCAGGGCGCGCGCCGAAAGCTCCATCCCCGGCAGGATCGCGCCGCCCATGAAGATGCCGTCGTCAGAGACCATGTCCACCGTGAGCGCCGTCCCGAACGACGCCACCACGCACGCGCGGTTCGCCTGACGGTACGCCGCCGCCGCCGAGCAGAGGCGATCCACGCCGACCTTCTCCGGCTCGGGCACGTTGGCCTCGATCGGCGGCGGAATGTCCCGGCCGATCAGGACAGGCTCGGCCTCCTCGCAGTGTTCGGCGATCAGCCGCGCGAGGGCCTCCAGCCGCGGGGGCGAGACGGAGCTGATGACCACGTGCCGGCGACTCAGTTCGGGCAGGTCTTTCCACCCCTGCGAAAGCCAGGCCGGCGCCGCCTCGATCTCCTCGAATGTGAGGCGCCGCGACGGCCGAACCCGCCCGTCGTACCATGCGGCCATGCCCACGCGCGTGTTGCCGATGTCGATCAGCAAGGCGCTGGGCGGGGGACCGGGACGTTGTACGATCACGCTCACGATGAGGCCCTCTTCGTATCGGATGATGCTTCCGCCGCGGTGGCCGGCCGCTCCACGCGTTCTGGCGACGATTCCGGCCCGCCGCCGGCCGGGCCGGGCGCGGCTTTCGCCTGGGTCAGCACCTGCCACAACCGCTCGACCATGGGCTCGAGCCCACGGCCGGTAACCGCACTGATGCTGAGCACCTCGGCGTCGATCGCGCTGCGAAGCTCGTCGAGGTGCTTCGACGCGTCCGTCAGGTCCATCTTGTTCGCTACAATCAGCTCCGGCTTGGCCGCCAGGTGCGGCGAGTACTTCCTCAGCTCTTCACGGATCACCCGGTAGGCCTCCTGCGGCCGGGGCGATCCGTCGAGCGGGCAGACGTCGATCAGGTGCAGCAGGACGCGCGTCCGCTCGATGTGCCGCAGAAAGGCATCACCGAGCCCGACGCCCTCGTGAGCACCCTCGATCAGACCGGGAATATCCGCCATGACAAACCGGCGGTAGCCGCTCAGCTCGACGATCCCGAGCTGCGGCTCAAGCGTCGTGAACGGGTAATCGGCGATCTTGGGCCGGGCCCGGCTCAGGCGACTCAGCAGCGTGCTCTTGCCGGCGTTCGGCAGCCCGACAATACCGACATCCGCGATAAGCTTCAGCTCCAGCCGCAACCAGCGCTCCTGGCCCTCCTCGCCCGGGTCGGCCCGCCGCGGGGCCTGGTTCGTCGGGGACTTGAAGCACTCGTTTCCCCGACCGCCCCGCCCGCCCATCGCCACGCAAACCCGGAGGTTCGGCTGGCTCAGATCCTTCAACAGCACGCCGGTATCCCGATCGTAGACCAGCGTGCCGGGCGGAACGCGGATGATGCAATCGCGACCATTGCGGCCGTGCATCCTCTGTCCCATGCCGGGCGAGCCGTTCTCGGCGATCCAATGATGCCGCCCGGTAAGGTCCAGCAGCGTGGAGACGGATTCGTCCGCGACCATGTATACGCTGCCACCGTCGCCGCCGTTTCCGCCGTCGGGACCGCCCTTCGGGACGTACTTCTCCCGCCGGAAGCTCACGCAACCGTTTCCGCCGTTACCGGCCCGGACGTAGATCTCGGCTTCATCGACAAACATGCCGCTTCGCGATTCGCTGTTCCATCAGCCCCGCGGCCGCCCCGGGCAACCGCTGCGCGCCCCGAGGCGGTCCGGGGGCCGCGGGCCCCTGCGCATCCGGGTGGCGACAAAAAAGGGATGGCCGCGCGCGACCATCCCGGGGTCGTTCCACGATCGGAGTCCGCACCGTCAGGATGTCAGAACATCCACGCGCCGCCCGCGAAACTCGACGATCCCGTCCTCCAGGGCGAACAGCGTGTCGTCGCTGCCGCGCCCGACGTTCAGGCCGGGCTTGAAGGGCGTGCCGCGCTGCCGCACGATGATAGTGCCCGTCTTGACGCGCTGCCCCCCGAACGCCTTCACGCCGAGAAACTGCGGATTGCTGTCCCGACCGTTACGGGTCGAGCCTTGTCCTTTTTTATGAGCCATGACACCTTACTCCCGCGGGCGGCAACCGCCCCGTCAGAACCCAACGCGGCCCGCTCGTCGGGCACGCCCTTGCGTGCCCCGTCACTCGTTCTACCTCATCACCCACCGCGGTTCACGGCTGAGGCGCTCGGGCACGGCCCGAGCCCGGTCCTCGATGCCTCCGGGCAGGCGATACGGAATCTCCAGCGTCTTGCGAAGAATGAACACCCTCGGGTTTCGCGGCCCGACGGGCTTGCTCGCATCAAATGCCGGGTTCGCGACCCGCGTCGTTTCACCCGAGAGCCCCGTGACATACACGGTGAACTCCCGCGCCTGCGGATCGAAGTCCGGCCAGATCGCCACACCCCGCTTGGCCCGATCCTCGCCGATCAACAGCTTGCCGTTGATCTGCGAAGCCGGCAGCAGCAACGGATCCTCCCACCGACGCTTGATCGCCCGGAACGCCTCGGGGCTGACCCCGATCTCGCTCTCGACCACGTTGAGCGTATCCGTCACGATCGTGAACGTCGGATAGAAATCGCGGGCTTCCTCCGTATCGTTCTCGACGGTGTAGAGCATGTACCAGTACACCACCGGCTCGCTGCGTCCCGGGAGCATCACGGCAATCCGCTCGGGATCGCGATAACGGAACTTCAGCTCCCAGCTCTTGGGCACCAGCGACGGTTCGGGCACGGCCTGTCCCGATACCGCGGCAAGCAGCGATCCTAACATCCCAATCAGAAAAGACTTACGTATCATTGGGAGCCCGCTTCGCAGGGTTACGGCCGTACCCGCGGCGCCCAAACCGCCACAAGCGATCGCGCCGCTGCGGCACAGCTTGACAAGGATAGCCTTTTCGCAGCCTCCTTGTCAACGCCGGGGGCGCGGGCGCAAACGCCGCCCGGGCTCCCTTCGGGCGGCATCGGGAACGCGGGCGCGCGGGATGGGTCAGCTTCGCCTCGCCACCTTGTTGGCCAGGATCGACACGAGCACGCCCAGCGTCACGTACCCGAGGATCACCTCGGCCGTCACAAGCACCTCGCCGACCAGCGAACCGGGAGACACATCCCCGAAACCGAGCGTGCTGAAGGTAACGAAGGAGAAGTAATACGGCGTCCAGACCGTGCCGGCGCTGCGCGACGTGTTCAGCAGTTCCGGGAAACGGTCGTACACGGCACCGAAGCACATGACCAGCACAAGCGCCGCCAACCACGCACGAAGTATACTCCGCCCGCAGTCCGTGAAGAGCCACCAGAGGAACCACAGAACGTAATGTCGCCGGGACTGCGCACGGAACGTCTCGATCCAGTCTTCGTCCTGGACATCCCGCCGGAAGACGGCGTTGCCATAGCAGCCGTCCACGCGGATGCCGCGGCAGCTCAGACGCCGGCGGTCGTACCGGACGCCCGTCACGCAGGCCTGATCGAGGTTTGCGGACTTCAGCGAAACGCCGGTCAGGTCAGCCTCGATGAGGGTCGCCTTGCTGAGGTCCGCACCGGTCAGGTTGGCCCCTTGCAGGTCGGCGTGACTGAGATCGGCCGCGTGGAATCGGGCCTGCGAGCACCGGGCGGACGCGATGCAGGCCTGAATGAGGTGCGTCGAGCCGAGGTCAGCACCGCTCAGGTTCGCGTTGCGCAGGTCCGCTGCCACCAGGCTCGCGTGGCTGAGGCGGGCGTCATGCAGGTCGGCGCAGCGCAGGTTCGCCCCGATCAGCACGGCCGCCTGAAGGTCGGCATTGTTCAGGTCGGCGGCGTGAAGGTCGGCGTTGCTCAACTGGACGCCGCCGAGCATCGCCCCGGCGAGCGCGGCGCCGCTCAGATCGATGCCGGACAGATCGGGGACGTCCTCGCCGTCCTTGCGTCGATGGTTCCATTCCCGGATTCCCTCCCGCCCGCCGCGGAGCAATCTCAACGCCTCTTCCTGGTTCATGTTTGCCGTGACATCTCCACGAGACCGCCCTGTATCGTTATCGCCCGGATTCCTGTCGGCCAGCGCGGCATTCCGGGCCAGGCCGTGTGCGTCATTCGGAGGGAGCGCCGCGACGAAGAATCCGGCTGATTGGCGCAGAGAAGCCGGATGCTTCGCTTCGCTCCGCATGACGGCTGCCGGCGCGCCCGTGTTCGGTTGCGGCCGAAGGCCGCCTTGGGGTCTCGGCGAGACCGCACTTTGCGAGACTCCATACCGACTACTTCGCGTCGGGCCGACGAGTAAGCGTCAGGCCCACGTCGATGTTCTGCCCGCCGGCGGTCTGGCGGCAGTGAACGGCGACGACGTTCCGACCGTCGTGAAGCAAACGCAGCGCGGAGGCGCTGAGCGGCTCCTCGACGTACCCGGTGACAAACCCGGAGCGCTCCAGCACCTTCGTCCCGTTGATGTAGATCTCGCAATCCTCGTCGTGGTAAAGCCGCCACCGGCCGGCGGCGATCGCGGCAGCATCGTTCACGTCCACTTCGGTGCGGAGCCAGATGTCGGGCGTCGTCCACTTTCTGCCGATGATCGCGTTGGGCGTCTCGCGGGTGCCGAAACCGCCCTTGCCGGTCTTCCACCCGGCATCGTCGAACCCGGGCGAAGCCCAGTCGTCTGCCGGCTTGTCCACGGTGTACCGCCACTCGTGGCCGCCCTGCTCGGCAGTCGGAATGACCGACTGCTCCCGCAGCACCGCGCGGTTCACGGCGATCGGCAGGTCCGATGTGAAACCGGCGCCCAGCTTATGCGGCCGCTTCAGGATCAGCATCAACGTCGGGTCCAGCGGCCAGCCGCCCAGCCCCTCGCCGAAGATCGAAAGTCCGCCCCGGCGTTGGGCCCCGGCAGGCACCTCGAAGCGAACCCGTATCGGCGCGCCGCGCGTCATCGCCGCCGCGACCCGCTTGAGCTCCTCGCCCGCCAGATCGCCCCGGACGATCCAGCCGTACGTACCGGGGTGATGACCGCGCCGGTGCGAGAGCACCCCCCGTGCGTCGGCCGGGGCGTCCGGCAGAACCTGCCGCACGATCTCAACGCCGTTGATCGTTATCCGCACCTCCGTCGGCCACTTCCGGCCGTCGGTCTGCGGGCAGTCCATCGGCGTCTTCCTCGCGGGCCAGTCCAGCCGTTCATCGCCGGCCCGCGCCGACAGTTCCGCGATGAAACGGATCATGCCGAGATCCTCCGGGGAGAATCCCCGGGGCAACCGAAGCTCGTATTCGACGGAACCGGAACCCGTGCCGCAAACCTTTTCCGCGGCTACTCCGTTCACAGCGGGCATGGGCTGGCCGGGCCAGTCCCAGGTCGCGTAATCGCCCGGCTTGAACCGCACGAACATCCGCCGTTCATCCGGCGCCTCCAGACGCGGGGAGGGGGCATCGACGGAGATGTTCAGGTAGTTCCTGGCGACGCCGCCTTGCGCATCCGTCAGCTCGACCAGCAACGCGCCGAGGAGACCGGCGTCCGGGGCCTTCGGGTCTTCCGGGGCGGCAATACCGATCGCCTCCTGCGACGTTACGGCGTACGGCTTCCATGCCGCCGGACGCGTCTTCCATTCGCCGTTGTGGCGCGAGCCGAAGCGATCGATCCAGTCGGTGCGCCATCGCAGCGTGAGATCCCTTGCCTCGCGGTCCGACCAGTGACTGATGAACACCGGCACATCGCGTTTCTCGCCCGGCTTGAGCACAATGCACGGCTCGGCGTCGAGCACGACGAAGTCGGGGTTGTTCAGGTCCTTCAGCGAGAAGCCGGGGAACCAGAAGTCATAACCGAAGGTCTTCTCGCTGCGGTCGTAGTTCAGGAAGCCGTTGTGCTCCCACTCGATGTCCGACAACTCCGTGTAGACGTAGCCGCCGATCCTGTCGTGCTTGCGCAGCTCGTTGGTCAGGAACTTGAAACACCAGCTCACGTCCTGGTCGCCCGAGCCGGCGCCGATCCCGCCGTACTCGCTGTTGATCAGGGGGGCGTCGGCCTGCCTGTAGCCCTTGGCGTAGTTGAACTCGGAGCCGGGGAACGTCTTGTCGACGACCTCTTGAATGTGCTTCTTCGCCGCCGCGTAGTCGTTGATGTAGAAGTGCCATGAGTTGATGTCGGTGATCACGTGGTCGTAGTTGCACGGCGAGTTGTCCTCGACGAGGCGCGTCGGGTCGAGCTTCCTGGTCAGCCGGTACATGTCGGCCACCCATTGCTGCGTCTCGGGCCTGTAGCCGCCGTGGCCGATGCCCCACGTCTCGTTGAAGTCGCACCAGGAGAAGATCGCCGGGTGGTTGAAATCGCGGGCGACGGCCGCGCGGAGGTTCTCTTCCCAGAGCTTATGGGAGTTCGGGTTGTTGTGCGTGAAGTTCGGCATGTCCTGCATGATGAGCACGCCGAGCTTGTCGGCCCAGTACAGCTCGCGCGGGATCGCGTTCTTGATGTGGATGCGGAGGAAATTGAGCCCGATCTTCTTGCAGAACTCGTAGTCGCCGCGGATCGCCGCGTCGTCGGGGTACTGGTAGATGCCGTCCGGGTGGAACGACTGGTGCAGCGCCCCGGCGAGGTAGATCGGCTTGCCGTTGAGGCAGATGTACTTGTAGTCGCGCCCGGGGGCCCTGGCGACGCTGATGCGGCGGAGGCCGAAGTACGTTCGCACCTCGTCGATCACGCGGAGACCCTCGCGGAGCACCAGCTTCGCCTCGTACAGGTTCGGGTGGTCGGGACTCCACAACTTCGGTTTGGCGATGCTCGCCGCCACGAACGCCGCTCCCGTGCCGACGACCTTGCCGCCGATCTCCAGCTCGACGGTCTGGTTTGGGCCGGGCACGGCAATCTCGAAGTCGTAACGAATCGGGCAGTCCGATTCGGGTTGCTCGACGCCCGGTTCGCACGTAAACCGGAAGCTCCGAATGTGCGAAACACTCCGCGGCTCCAGATAGGCGGTCTGCCAGATCCCGCTCGTTCGCGTGTACCAGCCGGTCTGCTTCCCGGTCGGCTGGTCGGGGCCGGTGGTGTCCTTTGCGCGGATGACGATGAACGCCTTCTCGCCCGGCTTGGCGAACGGCGACAGATCGACATCGAACGGCATGTAGCCGCCGACATGTTCCCCGGCCGGCTTGCCATTGACCCAGACCTTCGCCTCGAAGTCGCACGCCCCGACGATGAGCCAGGCGTTCTTGCCGTCCCAGCCCTCGCCGGCCGGCAGCACGACTTCGCGGGCGTACCAGGCGAGGCCCTGGTACTTCGTGTCGCCGATCCCGCTGAGCCTGCTCTCCCACGGGAAGGGAACGGTGATTTCCCGCCCGAACTCATGTTTGCCCGGCTCGAACCAGCGCTGGGCCTCGCCCACGTCGTCAGGATCGAAGTCGAACCGCCAGGTACCGTTGAGGTTCACCCACGGCTCGCGGCGGAAGTCCGGCCGCGGGTGCTCGGGGTGCGGTATTTCGCCGGCGGCGGCGGACAGGCCCACTGGAAACAGCAGGGACGCGAGCAGGGAAAACATTGTAGTCTTCATGGCAGGAATCATACGCGGCGACCCGCCCCTCGCAACCGACGCGCCGGACGGCCCGCGGCGCAGGCGCGCCGACGGAGAAGGCCGCACGATTCCTGCTTCGACAGGCGACTTCGACTTTGGAAGCGTTTTTTCTTGCCCCGGCGGCGAATTGGGGTTATATTACACGTAGAAGCAGGCCAGGACCGGCCCAAGTACCGGGTAACGAAGTGAAAAAACCCGGGGCGTCAGGGCATTCGCCAAAGGCGAGCTGAATCCGGTTCGCCGGAGCGCCAACTTCCATTGTCCGACCTGCTTCGTTTTTTTGCGCCTGGCGTGGCACGCTTGTGGCCGACGAGCGGCGCGACCTCGAGCGGACGATATCACGGCGAGTCCGGCTCGGCCGCTTCCAAGGCCGCGAGCAAAGCCTCCCGCGCCTCGCCCGTCGCCACGACGTACCGAACCATCTCGTTTACGGTCACGACGATGTCCTCGCCCGCCTTCGCGTCCGTCTCCGTGCGGCCGAACAGGTCGTACACGTTTGCGTACCTCGCCAGGCCCTTGAGCGTCAGCCGCTGCGGCGTCCGGCCGAACGGACGCCACAGGATCGCGACGACCTGCCCCCCGGGCCGCTCGAAGGCCAGGGCCCGTGCGTCGCACGGTTTGTCAAACCAACCGACCGGCGTCGCGTCGTTGAGCAACATGGTCACCCAGTCCCACGCGGCGAGCGCCGGCCGCGGGGCATGATCGTATTCGTTGAAGCAATCCGTCGGGAGGTCGATGCGGGAGTCGCACGCGCGAAACGCGCTGACCGACGCGCACGCATACTCCGCGTTCGCCAGATAGCGGATCAGCATCGCCCGCACCAGACACGATGCGCTGCGCACCGGGTCGCTCTCCGGCGTCTGGACGACGGCGGGCGCAGCCGGGTCCGTCACGACACGCGCGCGATGGGAATACGCCGAGCCCGCCTCGGCTGCCACGTTCAGGTCCCACCAACCGGCCGTCCCTATCGCCGGCCGCCGTTTCCCGAACTGCTCGAGTTGCCCCTCGGCCGTCTCCGGCATCCGGGCGTTGGCCAAGCAACGGAAGGCATATCCGTCCGACATCCGTGACGTCGGGTTTGTCGTGGGCACGCCGCGCGGGGGCGACGTCTCAGCCCGGGCGCTCGTCGGCGCACTGGTCGTCGCGGCGGGCGTCTCGGCGCCGGAGATGCCGACGATCACGGCCGGCGGGTCCGCATCCGTCGCGCCGAACCAGCGCCGGACCTCTTCGGGAGAGGCCGTCGCCCCGCGAGCCGGCACCGCGGCCAGTTCGGCCCGGTCCAGGTACACCGCCGCCACGGGCGCGCCGCCGGCCTGGCGCCACCGGCGGTACCACTCCTCCCGCCTGTCCGCCTCGCGAGGCAGGCCGCTCAGCCGCGCCACCACATTCAGGTCCTGGGCACCGCAGTGTTCCGTCGCCGCCCGCCAGCCTGCAAATGCGCCGGGGCCCGCGAGACCGGACGTCCAGCTTGCATCGAACGGCATGCTCACCCAGCCGGAGCCGATCTGTGTCGTCCGCGCCGAGACCGTCCCCGCGTCTGCCGTCATTCCGAAGTAGCCGGTGCGCGGCACCGGATCCTGCAGGTCAATGACGGCCAGCGCCCGTTCATCCTGCGAGAGGATCGATGAAGAGCCGATGGACTCGGACCACGCCGTCACCTTCATCCGGTAGTACCCTCGCGGCAGGGTGAGCACGATCTGATCGTTCCACACCGCGCCGGCCTCCACGAAGGGGCGCATCGTCTTGGTCCACACGGGCCGATCGAAGGCGTCGAGCAGATCGGCCGCGACCGTACCGCTGTAGGCGCTGCGCCCGTAGTTCGCCAGCCGCACGGCGAGGGCCGCCGGCTCGGCCAGTTGCAGCAATTCGCCCAGATCGGTCGGATCGGGAGCGGGCCCGAAGATCCCGACCTCGATCGGCGCCGGCCCGGCGAACGCCTCGGAGATCTGTGCCGCGCCAAAGCTCACGCCGTCCAGCCAGTACGTTACCGATTCCTGCCGCCCCGAGCCTGTCATGCGGAAGACCAGCTCGGCGGTCACCGGGCGCCGCGGGTCATCCTCCAGGATCGCCGCCGGCGTAAGGTATACGTGCCGATGCCGCGCCCACTCCGTGCCGATGTGAAATGACTGCGTCCGCGCCGGCATCCCCACGATGCGCCAATCGACCTCGAGGTCGGCCGGCGTGGACGCCTTCGCGTAGAAGCTCAAATGATACCGTGGCGCGGGCCGGCGGCCGCTGCCCCGGCGAGTAAGATCGAACGGGCCGAGCGCCACGTTCGCCGCCGCGTCGGTCATGGGGACCGCCAGCGAGACCCGCCCGACGGCCGCGTCGGTGTCGAAGTACCAGTACTGCGCCGCCGGATACGACCCGCGTCCCGGCCACTGGCGCAGCGCCCACAGGCAGAAGCCCTTCGGGCCGACCTCGAAATCGCCGTTGAGCACGAGGTTCGCGTCCGCCGGCTCGCCGTCGGCCTCGCCGTGCGCGGACACGGCCGGGGAGACTGCGACTCCCGGCTGCCGATCCGGCCCGCCGGCATCGACGCGCCCGGCCCATACGAACTCCTCCGGCGGGACCACGCCGATCGTGATGTCGTCAAACCCGCAGGCGGCGCTGCTGTTGATGTGCACCAGTTGGAGCCAGACGCCCTCGACGGCGGCATCGAAGTACGTCAGCGCCTCCTGGAGTTCCCAGCCGGGCGAGGCCCGTCCGATCAGCGGCAGCGGGAACGTATGACGGCCCCCGTCGCGCGTGCGTACGATCCACCGGATCTGCGGCGCGCCGAAGTGGCGGGCGCGCGCGGCACTCGTCAGGCGGGTCAGCACGCGGACCTGCACGACCTGCCCGCGCAGCTTCTCGACGGGCATCTCCCGTTGCAGGCCGGCGAGGGTCTCCCCCGGCAGCGCTTCGAGTTCGAGGTAGCTGCCGCGCCCGGTCTCGGTGAGCACGTGGAGGATCGGCTTGCCCAGCACCTGCCAGGGGCCGGGGGCCTCGGGCCGAAACGTCTCGAAATCCTCCGTGAGCAGGGGGCGCTGTGCCTCGGCCGAAAGGGTCTCGCTCATCTCCGTGTGCCGGCTTCGGAGGTACGTTCCCATGCGACCGAAACGCGGTGTCCATGTGTCCGTCGGCGCGTAGGCCGGCTCGCGCGCGTCGGGCGGGATGAGCTGCCCGCCGCCGCGATCGATCGTCGGGCCGATCAACGGCCTGGGCGGCGCCAGACAGCCGCCCGCGGCTGCCAGCGCCGTCAGAGCGGCCAGGAACACTCGACCCGAAAAGGGTTGTGGGATTCGCATGTCGCCTCACCGGCTCCCTGCCCCGCGACGGCGCACCTTTCTACACCAACTCCCCGCGACAGAAAAGCCGGCGACGTGTGTCACGACCGTTTCGGCCACACGCATCTCGCCGCGCCTCGTGCGCCACGGCTCCGCAGCGGCGGCTTGCCGTGTCGGCGGGACGGCCGTGACCGCCGCCCTGACGGTCTGCCGGCGATCGACGAATCACCGGCCGAAAACGCCCCCAAGGCGGCCTTCGGCCGCAGCCGAACACGGGCGCGCCGACGGCCGTCATGCTGAGCGAAGCGAAGCATCCGGCTCCTCTGCGCCAATCGGCCAGATTCTTCGTCGCTGCGCTCCTCAGAATGACGGGTAGCGCCACCGCCCCAGCGCGATAACATGCGCGCAAGGCGCGCAGAAGCCGCGACGCAAGACTCTAACTGCAGATCCCCGCCGGCTTCGCGTCCAGCAACCGCACCACATCCTCCGTGGCCATCTCGACGAGCACGCCGCGCCGCCCGCCGTTGACGAGAATCCGATCGAGCGCAAGCAGCGATTCCTCGATAATCACGGGCAGCTTGCGGCGCATCGCGAACGGCGAGATCCCCCCGATGCGGTAGCCGCTGATCTTCTCCGCCTCGTCACGATCGGCGAGGTCGGCCTGCCTCGCCCCGATGGCCGCCGCCATCCTCCGCGTGTCGAACTGCTGGTCCCCCGGTACGATGGCCACCCAGAATCCACTGCCCGGCGCCTTGACGATCAGGGTCTTGCAACAGGCCTCGAGCGGTTTGCCCACCGCCTCGGCCGCGTGATCCGCCCCGACCTCGGTGAACTCGTATTCGAGCACCTCGAAGGCCGCACCCTGCGCCCGCAACCACTTCACCGCATTCGTATCCGACATGATGAATACCTTAATGCGGCCTTCGGCCGCAACCGAACACGGCCGCGCCGGCGGCCGTCATGCTGAGCGAAGCGAAGCATCTGGCTTGCCTGCGCCAATCAGCCGGATTCTTCGTCGCTGCGCTCCTCAGAATGACGGGTAGCGCTACCGCCGCAGCGCGCTACAAACGCGCAAGGTGCGCCACGCGCAAGGCGCGCAGAAGCCGCGACGCAAGACTCTATCACTCCGTCGGCAAAGCAGGCAACGCGCCGGTGCCCCACCCCTCCGCGGCGGCGGACCGTTCGCCCGCCTCAGCCCTCCGGCCTGAAGGCGCAGCGCGGCCTTCGGCCGCAGCCCACAATTCCCCCGACCTGGAATCTGCGCACGTCGCCGGCGTTTCTCGCAGTAACAGTACGGGGCACGCGATTGCGTGCCGCTTCGTCTGCAGCACCTGCGCCGCCGACACCGGCCCTGGTGACACCCGTCCGTTTCCTGTTATCATTGAGCGAACCGGCGCGGTCTGATATGAGTGATTCCCGCACGAACACGATCAAGCTCGTCGTCGCCGGGGTGATCGCCCTCGCCGCGCTCGCCCTGCTCTTCGGACCACGGTTCGTGGAGCCCACGCACCCGAAAGAGGGAATCCCCTATACGCAATTGCCCGCCGCGCACCCGGATCATGTGGCGCCCGGCGGGCCACAGCGGGCGCTGGGCATCTTTGTCCTCTGCCTCGGATTGTGGGTAACCGATTTGATCCCGCTGGCCGCCACGAGCCTGCTGGCGATCGCCCTGCTCCCGCTGCTCGGCGTCATGTCGCACAATCAGGCCTTTGCGTACTTCGGCAACTCGGCCGTCTTCTTCATCCTGGGCGTCTTCATCCTCGCCGCCGCGATGATCGACACGGGACTGTCGAAGCGCCTCACGCTGAAGTTCCTCCACTGGTTCGACCGGACGCCGGGTCGGCTCGTCGGCGGCGTACTCGTATGCGGCTCGTTCTTCTCCCTCTGGATGCCCGAGCACGCCGTCGCGGCCATGATGTTCCCGATCGTGCTGGAGATTGCCGAGGCCCTGAACCTCCGGCGGCCGGGCAGCCCGTACGCCCGCTCGCTCTTCCTCGCATTGGCGTGGGGGCCGGTTGTCGGAGGCGTCGGCACCTACCTGGGCGGCGCCCGGGCGGTCCTGGCCGTCGAAATCCTCCGCAAGTTTCACCCCGATGCCGCCACACCGAGCTTCCTCGCCTACGCCGCCACGGCGATGCCGCTGGTCATCATTCTTACGGCCGCCGCGTTCTACATCATCACCGTCGGAATGAAGCGCGAGATCGATTCGATCGCGCCGGCCACGCGGATGCTGACGGACCGCGTCCGCCTGCTGGGTCCGCTGAGCGGGCGCGAGCGGCGCCTGGCGGTCCTGGCGATCCTGACGGTGCTGGCCTGGATCATCGTCCCGCAGGTCTCCGGGCCGCTGCTCGGCTACCGGGTGGAACTCGGCGTCATCGCGGTCGTTTCCGCCGTGATGGTGTTCGTCCTGCGGATCGTGAAATGGAACAGCATCCAGGACTACGTGAACTGGGGCGTGCTCGTCATGTACGGCGGCGCGGTGGCACTCGGCGCCGCGCTGGCGGACACGCACGCGATGGACTGGCTCGCGACGCAACTGGTGCCGTACCTCGCGGCGAACAAACTGGCGCTGCTGACGGTCGTGGCGATCGTGGCGGTGATCTTCACGGAGGGAATGAGCAACGCGGCGGTCGTGGCGATGCTGCTGCCGCTGGGTCTGGGGCTGTGCGGCACGCTGCACGTCTCCCCGATGGCCATGATGTACATGGTGACGCTGCCCGCCGGGCTGGGCTTCTGCCTTCCGATGGGGGCGCCGGCGATCGCGATCGCGTTCTCCTCGGGCTACTACGGCGTGGGTCAGGTGGTCGCGCGGGGCATGCTGATGAACATCCTGGCGGTCCTGGTGCTCGTGCTGTGCGCCTGGCTATACTGGCCGCTGATCGGGCTGAGACTGTAGGATTCGGTCTTCATGGCAGATACGGGCTTCACGATCTGGTTCACCGGTCTGAGCGGCTCCGGCAAGAGCACGCTGGCCGAACGCCTCCGCGATGCGCTCGTCGGGCGCGGATTGCGCGTCGAATGGCTCGACTCGGAGAAGATCCGGCGCGAACTCAACCGCGACCTGGGCTTTACGCGGGCCGACATCGAGCAGAACCTTCGCCGGCTCGGCTACGAGTGCAAGCTGCTCAACCGCAACGGCGTCATCGCGATCGTCTCGGCGATCTCGCCCTACCGCGATGTCCGTGACGCCATCCGCGCGGACCTCGGCCGGTTCATGGAGGTCTACTGCCGCTGCCCGCTGGAGGTGCTGGCGCGGCGGGACGAGCACAAGCTCTACGAGCGGGCGCAACGGGGCGAGATCAAGAACGTGGCCGGCTTCGACGCACCCTACGAGGAGCCGCTCAAGCCCGAGGTCGCCGTGGAAACCGATCGCCAGAGCCCGGAAGCCTGCGTCGCGACGATCCTCCGCACGGCCGAAATCCTCGGCTACCTCACGCCCGTCGAACCCTCTCGCTACACGCCGAAGGAAGAGGAACTCATCCGGCAGCGCCTGCGCGATCTGGGATACATCTGAGACCGGCTCCATCCGGGTTTCGTGCCGGTGCCATGACTTCGGCTTTCTTCGCTTCCACGGACGTTGGCCGAGTGGACGGGCGGGTCGTACGGATTCCCGCCGGCAACCATTCGGCCCGCAGACCGCCGGGAAGCGGAACCGGTTCATCGGGCCTGCGATTCAACGCGCGGACGGCGGCGCGGGGGTCCTCGCAGATGATCATCTTCCCCGGCCGGGCGAGGAAGGCTCGGACGGCTTGCGGGTCCTGCGCTGGCGGCCCCTGCGGGAACCATCCCTTGTATGACATCAACCGGAGCTTCGCGTTGCGCCGCAGTGTCTCGGTGTTGTACGTGTTGACCTCCACCACGTGGTCCCACACGTCGGCCGCGTCGAACATCTTCCGTATGTCGTCCTCGAGGCCCGGCTCCTTCACATCCAGGTGCAGAAGCGCCGCCCGCTGCTGCGCGAGCACGAGCACGGCCGCCAGCGTCGGGATGCGGGTGTCCTCGCCGGCCGGGCCGAAGATCCGTCGGAACCGGTGCCCGAGGAGCTCGTAGTACGTCAGGCCCTTTACCTTGCCCGTCCCGTCGGTCATGCGGTCCAGCGTATCGTCGTGGAAGAGGTAGAGCACGCCGTCTGCGCTGCGGCGAATGTCGATCTCGATGCCGTCGGCGCCGCAGTCCATGGCGGCCGCGTACGCCTCCAGCGTGTTCTCCGGGGCGATCTCGTTGGCGCCCCGATGAACGATGACGGGCGTACCTCGGCGCCGCGCGGCCACCCTGGCGTGCCGGGCCTCGCGGTCCCGGCCGGGTTCCGGCGGAATGTGGTTGATGTAACCGAGCACCGGCGCCGGCGAGGGGTCCGCCTCGACCCGCGTGCCGGCCGCCGGCAACAGTGCCACGAGCAGGGCACACACCCCGGGTCCGGCCAAACGGAAGTCGCGAAGCATCAAGTGGCCGCCTCCTGCGTGCGGATCCGGGCTCCGGCCAGGGGCAACATGCCCGGAATGCCTCTCAAGCCGCATATCTCACCGGCCCGGCAGCGGGGCGCCTACCGGTGACTGATCCACCTCCAGAGCCAGAGCAGCATCGTCAGGAGCCCCGAAAGCACCAGGCACGTGACTACGGGAAAGTAGAATCGGACATGATCCGACTCGTAGCGGATATCGCCGGGAAGCCCGCGAAAGCCGAGCCGCCCCAGCGCCCACACCGCCGCGCCGATCAGAATCAGGATCACGCCAAGCAGGATGATCAGCTTGCCGAACTGCGTCATACGTGTCCCTGTGCCCGGGTCGTCCGTGTGATTGTAGCGTCCCTGTCCCGCCACGGCGAAGCGCCGGCGGCCGCTCTGGAGGTTCTGCGGGCAAAGGGCCGATGTACGGGTATGCCGCGCGCACATCGGACATCGCAAACGGCCCTCGGCGCGGGCCGGCCGCCCCGGGGCGAGGCCGAGCTGGTGGTCGACGGGCAACACTTCGATCGTGTGGTGCGCGACGGCATGCTGAAGGCCGAAACCAGCCTCGACATCGCCACGGCCGACTTCAAGGCGATGCTTGTCCCCGCAGGCGGGCGGCGACGGGCGCGGTCCATCGTGGAGATGCTTTGCCGTCTGGCGGACGGCGGCGTCGAAATCCGCCTCCTGCACGGAGGCGTTCCCAGCGGCGCGGCCCTGCAGGAACTCCGGCGAAAGCTGCCGGCCGGCATCGCCATCCGCCGGTGCCCCCGGGTCCACGCCAAGGCGGTCGTCGTGGATTGCCGCTCGATGTATGTGGGCAGCGCGAACCTCACCGGCGCCGGTCTCGGTGCAAAGGCCGCGGGAAAGCGCAACTTCGAGGTGGGCGTCTGGACGCGATCGCCGGCGCTGATCGACGCGGTTCTCGATGAGTTCAACGCGATCTGGGAAGGCCGCCGTTGCGCCACCTGCCGCCGGCGCGACGTCTGCCCGGTCCCCCTCGAGGAGCCCGTGCTGCGCTGAGGAGAATGTGGCGAACCGCGCCGCTGAAACGGGGCGCATACCGGGCAGCGCGCCCCCGGGGCTGTACCGACCCCGCCGTATGGGGTATAATGCATGCTCGTCGGATTACAGGAGGTTGTGCCATGGCCAACATCCCGCTCCGCCGAGGCATGCTGATCCGCCACCAGAATCACGTCTACCAGGTAGCCGACTTTCAGGAGCGTCACACGGGCAAGCAGAAGCCCACCGTCCACGTATCCCTTCGCGACATCCGCGACGGGCGGCCGGTCGACCGCACGCTGGACGATCTTCTGCCGGTCGTCGAGGTGGATCACGCCTGGCGGCGGATGCAGTATCTGTACGCCAAGGACGCGATTCGCGTCTTCATGGATTGCGAGACGTTCGAGGAATACGAGCTGAACGAGACGCACCTGCACGGTTGCGCGCCGTTTCTCGTGGATGGGCAGGAGTACCGGGTGGCCTTCATCGAGGGTCGTCCGGCCTCGCTCGAGATGCCGGAGATTGTTTCCCTCAAAGTCGCCATGACCGCCGCGCCGGAACACTCGGTGGGCGTCGCCTCAAACGTCACCAAAGAGGCCACACTCGAAAACGGCCTTCAGGTCCGCGTGCCACTGTTCATCAAGACGGGCGACACGATCCGCATTGATACGCGGACCCGGGCGTACGCGGGGAAGGAACACACATAACCCGGCGCCGTCGCCTCCCGCCGCCGTTCGGGAATGCGTGCCGGCGGGCGGACCGGACCCGTGAGACGACCGCTTCAGTCCGCTTCCAGAAGCGCCCGCACGTGCGCTGCGGCGCACCGCTCCAGCGACGGCAGGTCATAGCCGCCTTCCAGAATGCTGACGATTCGCCCCTTTGCGTGCCGAGCCGCCACCGCAGCCAGCTCCCGCGTCATCCAGTCGTAGGACGCCGGCTCCAGGTTGATGTTCGCGATGCGCTCCTCGGCGGCCGCGTCGAACCCCGCACTGATGAGCACGAACTCGGGCGCGAAGGCGTCGAGCCGCGGCACGACCTTCTCGGCAAACGCCCGGCGATACTCCGCGTCGCCGCTGCCGGGGCGCATCGGGATATTCAGCGTGAACCCGACGCCGCGCCCACGCCCGGTTTCGTTCTCGCGGCCGCTGCCCGGATACTGAGGCGGCGCTTCGTGCAGGCTGATGAACAACACATCGTCGCGGTCCTCGAAGACGGCCTGCGTACCGTTGCCGTGGTGGACGTCCCAATCCACGATGGCCACGCGGACGAGGCCGTGCCGCCGGATCAGATGCTCCGCCGCCAGCGCCGCGTGATTGAAGAGGCAATACCCCATCGCCCGGTCGCGTGCCGCATGATGGCCCGGCGGGCGGACCGCGCAGAATGCCCGTTCGGCGGCGCCGGCGGCGATCGCGTCGCAGGCCGCCAGAACGCCGCCGGCGGCCAGCCGCGCAACTTCGTAGCTTTCCGGGCAGATACGCGTCTCGCTGTCGCCCAGGAACGTCATCCCGCCCTCGCACGCCAACCGTACCAGCTCCACGTAGGCGGGCTCGTGGACCCGGCCGAGCACCTCGGCCGCGGCCGGCTCGAAGGGCAGCGGTACCATCCGGGCGAGCAGCCCGGAGTTCGCCAGAGCACCCCTGACAGCCTCCAGCCGCTCGGGACGCTCGGGATGCGTCGGCCCCGTGTCATGCCGCAGAAAGAAGCGATCGTAGACCCATCCGACGCGCATGCGCACAGCCTACGGCGTCCTGAGGCCGCCGCCAAACTCCCGCCGCGCAGGCGCTGAAGCCCATTGACGCGGCACGGACGCACCGGTTGCCCCTTCCCGCGCAAAGAAAGGCCCGTCCATATCGCACGGACAGGCCCGGGCAAAGGTCGGAGTCGGCCCGCCTCGCTCCGCAGACATCGCCGACCGTTTTCCAGAGATCGTTTTCGTGCGCGGCGTGGCTGGGGATCGCAGCTCCGCCACGGCGGCGAGGCCCCGGCGGGACGAGACTCGCGCAGCGAAAACGCGAAAGAAGCTTCCCGGATTCCGTCACGGGCACGAGCCGGCGGAAGGCGCGGGAAAACGCGCTTCCTTCGGCGACGGCCCATGACGGAATCGTGTAAGGCTATCAGTCGAAGAGCTTCTGAATGTCGTCGACCAACTGGTTGAAGTCGTTCGTTTTCTTCCCGTCGAGGCTGTTGGCGGTATTCGTCAGGCCGTCGGCGGCCTCGCGCATCGCGTCGGTAAACGAGCAACTGCTCTCCGCACACAGGGTGGCCAGGGGCAACAGCATGGCCCACCTCAGCCACGCGCGCTTTCGCATAATGGCGTTCATGATCGGTCCTCCTCGCTCTCACCCGACCCGGGTGTCGAGTGGACTTATCGGCGGGGTTGGAACGAATCCTTAGCTGGGTCGCCATAGCACCGGATGTTGCCCGGAGGCACGGAAAAAGCCCCGGATTATCGGACTGCGACGCCCCTGGGGACCGGCGGGGCAAACACTATAATGCGCCGGGGCGGGGCGGCCCGGGCCTGGTTCACCCGCTCCGCCGCGACGATCATGAAGCCGATACCGCTGACGCCGG
Organism: uncultured Planctomycetales bacterium; assembly: GCA_964653435.1. Lineage (GTDB taxonomy): Bacteria > Planctomycetota > Phycisphaerae > UBA1845 > PWPN01 > CAZMVY01. The sequence continues at coordinate 19,219 of CAZZFA010000052.1, forward strand.
AGGTGCTCGTTTCGGCCTATTGCCAGGGGATCTTCCCTATGGACGTGCAGGGGCGGATCCGCTGGTTCAGTCCGGATCCGCGCGCGATCATCCCGCTGGAGCGCTTCCACGTGTCGCATACGCTCGGCCAACTCTGCCGGCAGGGAAAGTTCGAGGTCCGCGTGAACAGGCGGTTTCGCGACGTGATGCGCGGTTGCGCGGAGCGACCGGAGGGCACCTGGATTTCGCAGGACATCATCGAGGCCTACACGGCCCTGCACGAGCGCGGGCTGGCCCACAGCGTGGAGGCGTACTGCGAGGGCGAGCTGGCCGGCGGGCTCTACGGCGTGGCGCTGGGGGGAGCGTTCTTCGGCGAGTCGATGTTCCATCGTCGGCGGGACGCGTCCAAGGTGGCGCTGGTGCATCTGGTCGAGCGGATGCGGGATCGCGGGTACCGTCTGCTCGACGTGCAGTTCCTTACGCCGCACCTGGAGCGATTCGGCGCGGTGGAAATCCGCCGGTCGGAGTACCTGCGGCGGCTGCGGGCCGCCTTGCGGGTGACGTGCCGGTTCGCGGATTGACGGGTCGGGCGAAGGCGGCGTATAGAAGGGCATGCAGGTCGTCGCGCTCTCCAACGAGATCTACCTCGGGAACATCCGCGCCCTGTGGCGGAGGGACCCGCGCCTGGCATACGAGATCGACGACTGGGGCGAACCGCGCACGGTTACGGTCGAGCCTTCCCGGAGCGGGCTGCCGACGGCCTCCGCGACGGACGAGCAGGGGCGTCGTGTGTACCTTCACAGCCGGCACGACCCGGCAGCCGAGGCGGAGCGACTCGTCGCGAACATCCGCCTGGAAGGATACCACTGCTTCGTTCTGAACGGGCTGGGGCTGGGCTACCACCTCAAGGCGCTCCACAAGCGGACCCGTGGCGAAGCCCTGCTGGTGGTGACGGAGCCCAGTCTCGACGTGCTGGCGGCGGCCCTCTACAGCGTCGATCTCTCGGAGGTGCTCGACTCGGATCGCTGCGTGTTCCTCACGCGGCTCGACAAGGACTACGTCTACCGCCGCCTCGAGCCCCACGGCACGACCATCATGCTCGGGACGCAGTTCGTCTCCCACCCGCCGAGCGAGCGGCTGGCCGGCGCCTTTCAGCAGGCGGCGCGGGCCGCCATGGCCGACTACATCACCTATGCACGCATGTGCCTGGTCACGGTCGTCGCCAACTCGCGGATCACCTGCCGGAACGTGGCCTGCAATCTGCCGACCTACCTGAGCACGCCGCCGATCGACACGCTCCGCGGCCGCTTCGCGGGCTACCCCGCGATCATCGTATCCGCCGGGCCGTCGCTGGCCCGGAACATCGACCGGCTCGCCGCGCTGCAGGACCGGGCGATCCTCGTGGCCGTGCAGACCACGCTCAAGCCGCTCCTGGCGCGGGGCATCCGCCCCCACTTCGTCACGTCGCTCGACTTCCACGAGGTATCGAAGAACTTCTTCGAGGGGCTCTCGGCCGAGGCCGTCGCGGACGTACACCTTGTGGCCGAACCCAAGGCTACCTGGCACGTGATCGACACGTACCGCGCATACGGGGGAATGATCTCGCTGCTGGACAACTCGTTCGCGCGCCAGTGCGTGGGCGACGACCTGGCGGCGCGCGAGGGGCTGCGGGCCGGGGCGACGGTGGCGCATCTGGCCTTCTATCTCGCCGAGTACATGGGGTGCGACCCGATCGTGTTCGTGGGGCAGGATCTCGGCTACAGCGACAACACGTACTACACCCCCGGGGTCGCGATTCACGAGACCTGGCGGCCCGAGCTCAACCGCTTCAATACGATCGAAATGAAGGAGTGGGAACGGATCGCGCGATCGCGGAACATCCTGCGGAAGATCCGGGACATCCACGGACAGGAAATCTACACCGACGAGCAGATGTTCACGTACCTGCAGCAGTTCGAAAAGGATTTCGCCGCCTCGCCGGCACGATTGATCGACGCCACCGAGGGCGGCGCCCGCAAGGCGGGCACGACCGTGATGACGCTGGCCGACGTGGCGGCGCAATTCTGCTCGCGGACGATCCCTCCCGAGCGCTTCGACTACCGCCGGCAGCTCGTGTGGTACGACCCCGGCCGGCTGCCGCGCGGACGCGAGGCGATCGGCCGGCGGGCCGAGGAGGTGCGTCGACTCCGCGACCACTCCCGGGCGTGCCTCGATGTCCTCAAGGAGCTTGTGCACCTGACCGACCGGCCGGCGGAGTTCAACCGGAAGCTGGCGCGCGTCGACGACCTCCGCGCCCGGATCCAGCAGCAGGAACAGACATACCAGATGGTGAGCCTGATGGCGCAGCTCGGCGAGCTCCGCCGGTTCCGGGCGGACCGCCGGATGGAGCTTGACGCCGTGGAGGGCGTAGACCGCGCCAAACGGCAACTCGCGCGGGATATCGACTTCGTCGAGTCGATCATTGAAGGCGCCGAAGCCCTGCTCGGCGTGCTGGAGGAGGCGCAGCGGCGCTTCGACCAGGCGATCGCGGAGGGCCTTGTGCCCGGAGGGACCGGCCGGTGAAGGTCCTCGCGATACTCGAGGCGGATTTCGACCGTTCGCCGCTGGGCACGCGGAGCCGGCTGTGCGACGAGCTGCCCGACCGGCCCGGACAGACCCCCGGGGCACAGGGCGAGCGCGTGCCCGTGGAGAACACGGTCCTCGGCCGCACCCTCGGCCGCCTGCAACGGTGCAAACGGCTCGCCGGGATCTGTCTGGCGGTCGAGGCCTCTCAGAAGGCCGCAGCGGAGCCGATCGCCTCCCGCTTCGACGTCGCCCTGGAGACGCACGACGCCCCGCGCCCGCACTGGGCGGCGGACGCCTCGACCGGCGGCCTGGTCGCCGCCGCCCGAAAATGGTCGCTCGATGCGTGGCGCGGCGGGCTCGCCGGCTTCGCCGCCATGGACGAGTCGGCAAACGTCCCTCTGCTGGAGGCAATCGCCCGCCGTCACGAATGCGACGCGGTCATGCCGGTGCCGGCGGCGGCGGCGCTCATCGATCCGGCGATGGCCGATGCCATGATCGAGCACTTCGAGCGGATCCACGGCGACCTGCGGCTGACCTTCGCCCCGTCGCCGCCGGGCCTGACGGCGCCGATCTTCATGACGGACCTGCTGGCCGATCTCGGCCGGGCGGGCTGGCCCCCCGGCCGGACGCTCGCGTACCGCCCGGACGACCCGCAGCGCGATCTGCTGATCCGCAGTTGCTGCTTCCGGCCCGGGCCGGACATCGAACACGCGCGCGGCCGGCTGATCGCCGACACGGACCGCGGATACGCACGGCTCCGGTCGCTGTGGTCTTCGGCGGCCTCCGGTCCGGACGGCGAGGCCGGCCCCGACGCCCGGACGATCGGACAATGGCTGCGCGAACACGACGGCTGGGATCCCGGGCCGTTGCCCCGAGAGGTGGAGATCGAGCTGACCACGGACGACGCCCTGCCGCAGACTACGCTGCGGCCGCGCGGTCCTCATGTCGGACGGCGCGGCCCGCTCGAGGAAGGCGTGCTGGAGCGCCTCTTCGAGGACCTGGCCCGAGTCGACGACAGCCTGATCGTGTTCGGCGGCTTCGGCGAGCCGCTGCGCCACCCGGAGTTCGGCCGGATCGTGAGGCGTGCGCGGGCGGCGGGGATCTTCGGCATCGCCGTCCGCACCAGCGGTCTTGATCTCGATACAGCCCGCATCGATGCGCTGCTGGAGGCCCGCGTGGACGTGGTGTCCGTCCTGCTCGATGCGCATTCGCCGGAAGCGTACCGTGAGCTCCACGCCTTCGACGGATACGCCGCGGTCCTGGCGAACATCGAGGCCCTGATGCAGGCGAAGGCCGCGCGGCGCGTACCGTACCCGCTGATTGTGCCGGAGATGATCAAGACGCGCCGAACGCTGGGCCAGATGGAGGCCTTCTACGACGACTGGATCCGCAAGACGGGTTCCGCCGTGATCGTCGGACCGGCGGCGTACGGAGGCCCCTTCGCGCACCTGGCCGTGATGAACATGGCCCCGCCGCGCCGGCTGCCGTGCTCACGTCTATGGTCCCGGGCGGTGGTCCTGGCGGACGGGCGCATCACGGTCTGCGATCAGGATTACCGCGGCGAGCATGCGATCGGCCGGTTGCAGGAATCGCCGATCGGCCAGATCTGGACGGGCGCGGCGCTGGCCGGATTGCGACGCGGACACCGGCGGGGCGAGTATACGGGCATGCCCCTGTGCCCGGAGTGCCGGGAGTGGCATCGACCCTGAAAGAAGGGGACGACGCGATCGAATGGTGCGCGGCCGCGCACCCTGCGCGCTCACGGTCGGTCGTTCGTCGTTCCCGCAGCTCAGTCTGAGAGGGTAGCCTCGGCCGAGGTGACGTTTTCCGCCAGGGCCGCGCGGAACTCCTCGAGCGCTTCCGGTGCGAGGTCGATCGCCGCCAGTTGTTCCGGCGTGATCGCCTGGTTCGCAGCGGTCAGCGGGAAGCCGAGCTTCTCCTGCGCGGCAACCGTGTCGGCAATCTGCACGACGGCGGCCATGGCCCGGTGCTCCGGGGCGAGGCCTTCCGCCATGTGGTGATACCCCAGCACGATTCGCAGGCGGTTGGGGAACTTCCAGCGGGCCGCAAGCTGCTGGCCGAAGAGCTGGTGGTTCGCACCGAGGATTCGCTCCTCGATCGCGCAGAAGCTGCCGCCTTCTCTGGTGCAGGTGTCGATCACCTGGGCCAGTTGCTCGGGGAAGGCCTGTCGGACGACGAGCAGGCCGAGGTCGTGAATCAACCCGGCCAGAAACGCCTCGTCGGCGTCCGGCTGATGCGCGAAGGCGTGCCTGTAGATCTGCCGCGTGAGCACGGCGACGGCCACGCTGTGGCGCCAGATGTCCCTGCCGGTGAAGCTCTCGGAAATCCTCTCGCCCGTGAACAGGCGGCCGATGGAGGCGGCGATGGCGATGTTTTTCACCGTGGACAGGCCCAGAAGCACAATGGCGCGGTCGATCGTGGCGACCTGGCCGGGCAACCCGTAAAAAGCCGAGTTCACCACCTTGAGCAGACGGGCGGAGAGGGCCGGATCGGTCTTGATGACGTCGTGCAGATCGCGCGCGGTACTGCGGGGGTCTTCGACAATGCTGATGATCTTGACCGTGACTTCGGGAAGCGTCGCGATGTCGGCCACGAGCGACAGCGCTTTTCGGACGACCGATGGCGGGTCTGCAAGCGTTTGTGTAGTCACGTGATCGCTCCGTCGCGGTCGCGGGTGCCAACCGCGTACCGATAAATCGTCCGCCGGCGCGGCCCGGTTTAGCTGCAAACCGGTGCCCGACGGCGGCGCATGCCTCTGAGCGCGGCTCGTTTCGTTCTTCGGTTCAGCAGGTGATGAGCTTGCGATGAAATGCGTCGTTCAGGGGAAGGCGAGCCAGGGCTGCCGCGATCCGCTCTCCGGCGCGGCCGTCGCCGTACACGCTCTTATCGGAGCGAACGCGGATGCGGAGGGCCCGCCGGATCGCCCGCAGCACGGCCGCCCGGCCGGGCGACGAGTCGATCACGCTCGGACCGCACTTGAGGCGCCCCTGCTGGCGTGGTCCGATATTAACGGCCGGCACGCCGGCCGCCGCCGACTCGATGATGCCGCTGGATGAGTTGCCCACCAGCACACGAGCGCCCTTGAGCAGACGGATGTATGTATCCCGATCCAGCGATCGCGCCACGAACCAGCGAACAGGGTTCCTGTCGCAGGGATCGGGTTTCACCTTCGGGAATCGCGTGCGCCCGCCCGAAACCAGGGCCTCGGAACCCGCAACCCCGCCGCCGGAGACCCATTCCTCGATCGCCCGAATGATCCCCGAATGGCCCGGGTCGCTGTTGGGATACAGGATGACGCCGCTCAGCCCCGCGGCCTGCACCGCCGAGAGCGTGGCGAGCATGTCCCGACGTTCCTGCTCCGCCGGGCGGCCCCACGGGTGCTGCACAACCATCGCGTAGTCGCCGACGTCGCCGCCGAGCATTTCCCGAAGCCGCGCCGCCGACGGTCTGCGGATCGCGCGGATCTCGTCGAGCCCCGGAGCCCCCACGCGGAAGATGCGGCCGGGCTCTTCGCCCAGTCGGCGCACGCGGCGGGCCGCGTCGTCCGTGGCCACGAAGTGGACATGCGCGAGCTTCGTGATCGCATGGCGAAGGAGATCGTCCACGTCGCCCGGGGCGCGGTCGCCGCCGTGGATGTGCGCCACGCATCGTCTGGCGCACGCTCCCGCCGCCGCGCCTGCGAAAGCCTCCACGCGGTCGCCGGTCACCAGGACGACGTCGCTCCGCAACCGGCGCAACGCGCGGGCGATTCCCTGTATTCCGCGGCCGGCGGCCTCCGCCTCGGCGATCGCGTCATCCCGGCCGCTCTGCATGCGGACCATCGCGTCGATCCGCCAGCCGTCCGCGCGAATGGCGTCCACGGTGTGGCCGAACCTGCGGAGCAGATGCATCCCCGTGACAATCAGTTGGAGTTCGAGCCGGGGATGCCGGTCGATCGCCCGCATCACGGTCCGCAGCAACCCGTACTCGGCGCGCGTCCCGGTAACGACGCAGATGCGGCGGCGTGCGGGCCGTGTCATCGGAGCATCTCCCACCGGACCGGGGTATCGGCCGGGATGTCGACGCGGGCAACTCGGCCCGCGACGCGGTCCAGATCGGCCGGAGGGATGCCCGTGCCCGGGCGTTTCACGGTGAGCATGTCGCGGGAGATCGGTTCGCCCGCGGCGATCGGCCGGGCGGCCACGACGCTGCAGCGGCTCAGGCGGCGGACCTCGCGCTCGACATCCAGGAGGCGCAACTCCGCGCGGCCGAGCACGGTCTCGGCCCGCCGGATGCCCGAGACATAGGCGCTCAGGGCCGCCGGGTCGAGCGAAAAGGACTGATCCGGCCCCGGCTGGGAGGGGTCGAGCGTGAAGTGCTTCTCGATGACGGCGGCGCCGGCCGCGGCGGCGATCGCGCCGATCTCCACGGAAGTCGTGTGATCGCTGAAGCCGGCGGGACAGCCGTAACGATCGGCGAGCGTGCGAATCCGCAGGAGGTTGGCGTCGGTCTCCCGGGCCGGGTAGCTGCTCACGCAATGCAGCAGCACGAGCCGTTCGCGGGCGCCGTGTCGTTCGAGCAGGTCCGCCATCGCGTCGATCTCGTGGGGTTCGGCGGCGCCCGTCGAGACGATCATCGGCAGGCCGGTTTCGGCGGCCGCCGTCAGGAGCGGCACGTTCGTGATATCGGGCGAGGCGATCTTGACCGCGCGGACGCCGAGATCGACCAGCATGCGGAGGTCGTCCGGGCCGAAGGGGGTCGCGAGAAACTCGATGCCGATACTCCGGCAGTGCCGGGCGATGGCGGCGAAGATCTCCGGCGGCAGCTCGAGCGATCGCAGCATGTCGAGCTGCGTGCGAACATTTGCGCGATCGCGCTGGTACCGGGCAACGGCGGCCTGGGCCGTGACGAGCGCGGTCGCGCGGAAGGCCTGAAACTTCACGGCGTTCGCGCCGGCCTCGCGCGCGACATCCACCATTCTCATGGCGGCACGGACGTCGCCGTTGTGGTTGACGCCGGCCTCGGCGATCACGTACACGGGGGCGCCCTGCGAGCGGATCACCGCCTCGCCGATGCGGATGGCGGGCTCGTCAGCGGCGCTCGTGAGCGGGGAACGCCGCCGCACCGGTAAGCACGGGGCGCCGGACGGAGCAGGGGGCCGCCGGATGATCGGCGGCCTCACTTCGAACGCGAAGGATCGCCTCGGCATGATAGAAGTCCACCAATGAATCCACATCGACCGTGTCTTCCGGGTTCTGGACAACGGCCCGCCGGTCCCGCCCGAGGAAGGCGTGGTAGTCCTCCTCGTGAGCGGGGGGCGTGTAGAGGGAGCCTCGCGTCACGGCGATGACGGCGGCGTCATGGTAGTAGACGGGATCGAGATCCTGACGCCGGTAGATGCTGTTTTCGCGGTACTGAATCATCCGATCGCCGTCGAGGCGATGCATCCAGTCCGGGTGCATCTTGCCGACGGGGGCGACCGTCCGAACGGAGTCCGCGCCGGTGGCGAACAGATGCTCGATGCAGCGATCGATGATGCCGTCCGCCCGCACGGGGATGTTCCCGTAGAGCAGCACGATCGCATCGGCGTAAAAGTCGTTTTCGGCCTCGTAGGCCTCGAGGGCGTGCCGGGCGGCGGCATCCACCGTGGCCGTGTCGTCCGCCAGCTCCGCCGGGCGGTCAACCACGTAAATGCCCCGCTGACGCCCGATCTCGGCGGCCCGCGGCGAATCGGTCGTCAGCACGATCGCGTCGAGACGGCGGCTCCGTTGCGCGTGGTCGATGGTGTATTCGATCATCGGCCGGCCGCACAAGGGCCGCACGCACTTGTCGGGAAGGCCCTTGCTCCCCGCGCGCGCAAGAATAGTCGCCAGGACGCCCATCGTTCCTATAACGACATCGGCAATAACCCCGCCCGCTCTTGAGGGGGTCCGCCGGGCGGATCGGCGGCCGGATTCGCCGCGCCGCTCAGAACATCCCGCGGATGCGCCCGTCGTCGTCGATATCCATGTCCATCGCGGCGGGATGACGGCCGAAGGCGGGCATGGTCTGGATTGTCCCGGTCAGCGGGTACAGGAATCCCGCCCCGCCGGCCAGGCGGACGTCGCGGACGGGCAGCGTAAAGCCGGTCGGCCGACCCCGCAGCGTGGGGTCGTGCGAGAGGGAGTACTGCGTCTTGGCCATGCAGACCGGCAGGTCTCCGTAGCCCAGATGCGTGAAGTTCTCGATCGCGGCCTGAGCGGCCTTGTCGTACTCGACGCCGGCGGCCCCGTAGATCTCGCGGGCGATGATCTCGATTTTCCGCGTGATGGGCTGGTCGAGGTCGTACAGATAACGGAAGGCCCGCCTCGGCGAGTCGGCCGCGCGGACCACCGCCGCCGCCAGGGCCTCGCCCCCGGCGCCGCCGCCGGCGTGGACATCGCTGAGGACGGCGTCGAACGCGCCGGCCGCGCGGGCCTCGGCGATGAGCATGTCGATCTCCTCCGGCGAGTCCGTCGCGAAGCGGTTGATCGCGACCACGCACGGCAGGCCGAACTTCGAGACGTTCTCGAGGTGCTTCTGCAGGTTCGGCAGTCCGGCCCGCAACGCCCCGGTGTCCGGCTCGAAGAGCTTCGGATCGATCGGGCGTCCGGGGATCACCCGGTACCGCCCGCTGTGCGCCTTGACCGCCCGCACCGTTACCACCATGACCGCCGCGTCCGGCGCAAGCCCGGAGGCGCGACACTTGATATCGCAGAACTTCTCGAAGCCCATGTCGGCGCCGAAGCCGGCCTCCGTTACCACCACGTCGCAGCACCGCAGGGCGATCTGATCGGCCAGGATCGAGCTGTTTCCGGGCGCGATGTTGGCGAACGGCCCGGCATGGACGAATGCCGGGACGTGTTCGAGCGTCTGGAGGAGGTTCGGCTTGATCGCATCCTTGAGCAGCACCGCCATGGCCCCGGCCGCCTTGATATCCTCGGCGAAGACGGGCAGGTCCTGATGGGTGTAGCCGATCACGATCCGCCCGAGCCGCCGGCGAAGGTCGGCCAGGGAGTTCGCCAGCCCCAGCACCGCCATCACCTCGCTGGCCGCCGTAAGGTCGAAGCCCGTCTCGCGGGGAATGCCGTTGCCGTCCAGCCCGATGACGATCGAGCGCAGCGCCATGTCGTTCATGTCCACGCAGCGGCGCCAGGTAACCTTGGTCGGGTCGAGCCGGGCGGGGTTGCCCTTCACCAGGAGCGTGTCGATCATCGCGCTGAGCAGCGCGTGCGCGCTGGAGACGGCGTGAACGTCGCCGGTCAGATGGAGGTTGAAGTCCTCCATCGGGATGATCTGCGAGTATCCCCCGCCGGCCGCGCCGCCCTTGATGCCGAAGACCGGGCCCATCGACGGCTGGCGGATGCAGCAGGCGGCCTTGTGGCCGAGCCGCGCGAGCCCCTGCGCGAGGCCGACCGTGGTGACGGTCTTGCCCTCGCCCAGCGGCGTGGGCGTAATACCCGTCACTACGACGTACTTACCGAGCCGGGGCGAACCGCCGGCCGCCGCGTCCATGCGCCGCAGGATGTCGAGCTTGATCTTGGCCTTGTGCTCACCGTAGAGCTCAAGCTCGTCCGGGCGGATGCCGATCGACGCGGCCACCTCACGGATGGGCTTGAGAACGGCACTCTGTGCGATTTCCAGATCGGTCTTCATTGTGACCCCGGGGCGGCACACCGCAACAGCGCCCGACGGCCGGGCCAAGAGGACGCCGCCGGGCCGATCACCCGGCCCTCGCGCCTGCGGTATGTGCCTGAAGAAGCCGCCAACAACAACTGTCCCGCTTGTCCGATCTCTTGCCTTCTCACGTTCCCGAGTCCCGTTCTCGACGGCCGGCGCCCGTGCGGGCGTCGCGTCAGGCGGCAGGTCCCGTCGCCGGATGCGTCGCCGCGGGACGGGACGCCGCCGGCCTGGTCGCAGCTTCGCCCCGGCCGTAGGGGGCATAGTCGAGGCGGTACACGCGCCAGAACTTCTCGCCGGTGTGTCCCGGTTCCGTGCCCGGCTCCTGTGTCAGGTACACCTGGAAGATTACCCGGCTCTGATCGGTCGGATCGACCACATCGTACGAAACGCGAACATCCTTGTCGCTCAGCGACACCGCCCGCATGGCCGCAACGGCCTTCGCCGCATCCGCATCGAAGGAATCCACATAGCGAGCCGCGATCGGCGCCCAGAGTTTGACAATCTTGTAAACCACCGCGCTTTGCTCCGGCGAGGCGGCCGCGGCCGGGGCCGCGCTGACGTCCACGTTGCTGTAGATCCGCGACGGGGCGCAGAGCCGAAGCTGAGTCTCGATACCCTTCTTGAAGGCCTGACGATCGTGGTGCTGCCCGGCCTTCGCGGTATCGCGCAGGGCCTGCATCAGCGCGTACGTGACCTGCTGAGGCGTGGCCTGCGACCCTAAATGCATGCCGTACAGTTCGACTGGACCGACGACAATCGCCTTGAGCGTCTCCGGCGGAACCTCCTGATTCCGGCAACCGGCCAAGGCAGCGGCCAGCAGGATGCAAACGACGGGGTGGCGCGATTTTCCGGCGAAATCGGAAGGTCGGCGGCGCGTGGGCGTCGTATGAAGTGTCATAGGGCGGAGTAGTCTAGCACAACGCCTCGCCGATGCAACCGGGCTTCGGAAGGCGGGTATCACAACGGGAGGACACGCACGGTCGCAATATGCGCGCGCAGTACACCCACCGCCTCAGCCGAAACGCAATGAGCTGCCGCTTCGAGACCATCCTCGGCGGAGCGGACCCGGATCGCCTCGCCGTGGCGGCCTATGAGGCCCTCGACGAGGTCGAACGCATCGAGTACTGCCTGAGTCGCTTCATCGACAGCACCGACGTCGCGCGGGTCAATGCACACGCGGCCTCGGGACCGGTCCGCGTCGGCCCGGAGACCATCGAATTGCTCCAGCTTGCCGGGCGGATCTCCCAGATGACGGACAACGCCTTCGACGTAACCGCCGGACCGGTCACGCGGCTCTGGCGCGAATGGCGGGCCGGCGGTCGGCGGCCGGATCGGCAGCGCATCAAGCAGGCCCTCACCCACGTAGGCATGCATCATGTTCACATCGACCCGGAGGAGCGAACCGTGTGGTTCGACCATGCCGGCACGGAGATCGATCTTGGCGCGATCGGCAAGGGCTATGCCGTTGACGCCGCGATGGATGTCCTGAGACGCTATGGCATCACGGACGCGGCCGTCTGCGGCGCCGACAGCAGCATGCGGGTGATCGGCACCGCCCCGGGGGCGCCCGCCGGCGAGGGCTGGGAGTTCCGACCTCGAAATCCGCTCGACACCAGCCGCGACGTGTCCGCGTTTCGTCTTCGCGCCGGCGCGATCGGAATATCCGCCCAGAACGAGCAGTATTACCTGCACCGAGGCCGGCTCCTGGGCCACATCGTGGACCCGCGTACGGGCTGGCCTGTCGCGCCGGACTTTGCTACACTGGTCGTCGCGCCCACGGCCACGGAGGCGGACGCGCTGGCTACCGCGTTTTTCGTCCTTGGGCCAGACCGGACATCCGACCTGGCGAAAACCCACCGCGGCGTGAGTGTGGCCTTTATCGAATGCAGGACGACGCCCGAGGAGGCGAAGCTTGCCTGGATCGTTCGATCGGCAGACGTCCCGGTCGAAACGGAAACAGAGGCAGGCTTTCGGGAGATGAACGGGGCCGCCAACGGCAACGAGTCGTCGTTGGCAAGCCCCTGAACCACGAATGGAGATCTCAAAATGAGTAGTCCGAAGCGCAAGCTCGATCGGCGGCAGTTCCTGACGGAGTCCGCGGCAGCGGCGGCGGCCTTCACTGCGGCCCTTCGTGCGATGCAGGCCCGCGCGGCGGAAGAGGGGGTCATCCGGCCGCCTCCCGGCGAGGTCGAACCCATCAAGTTCGCCATGGTCGGTATCGGCAACCAGGGCTCCATGCTCATCCAACAGGCCGTCAGACAGCCCGGCGCGGTCTGCAAGGCGGTGTGCGATATACGCCCCTCGCAGGTGCAGTTCGGCCTCAAGATCGCCGGCAAGGGCGCCAAGGGCTACGACAACTACGAAGAGATGCTGGAGAAGGAAAAGGACCTCCAGGCCGTCATCCTCGCCACGCCGCTGTTCCTTCACCATCGCATGACGCTCGCCGCGCTTCAGGCCGGGCTCAACGTGTATTGCGAGAAGATGATGGCCATCAACCTCCAGCAGTGTAAGGAGATGGCCCGTGCCGCCAAGGCGGCCAGGAAGGTCCTTCAGTTCGGCCACCACCGGCACTACGACCCGTACTACCGAACGGCGGATATGCTGATCAATGAGGAGAAGGCCCTCGGCACGGTCTCGCACGTCCGGGCCCAGTGGAACCGCAACGGTCGGGCAAACCCGGCCTCGCGATGGTCACGCCCGATCACCGACGACGACAGGAAGATCAGCGAAGATCTGATCAAGAAGTACGGCTACAAGGACGTCGAGCATCTCGTGAACTGGCGGCTCTACAAGGACTACTCGCGCGGCCTGACCGCGGAGCTGCTCAGCCACCAGGTGGACGTCGTGAACTGGTTCTTCCGCACCCGCCCCATCGGCGTGATCGGCATCGGCGGCATCGATACCTGGAAGGACGGGCGTGAGGTCTATGACAACATCCAGGTGATTTTCGTCTACCCGAACGGCCTCAAGTTCCAGTTCCAAGCGATCACGACAAACCAGTTCGACGGCTTCTACGAGCAGTTCATGGGCACCGACCGCACCCTCATCGTTACCACCGGCGGCGGTCAGTTGTACCGCGAGCCCAATCCCGAGAGGGCCGTCGCGTGGGAGGAGCATGCCCGGAGGACGCGCAACGCCCAGATCAGTCTCGTGCTGAATCCCCTTGCGTCGCCCTCGCCCGACGCGGCGCCGTGGGCCCTGGACGGCTGCATGGGGCCCCCGGTCGGTCCGAAAGAGCGCAGGAACCCGTTCTACGCGTACGGGTGTGCCATCGACAGCTTCTTCAACTGCATCCGCACCGGCGCGGAGCCCGCGTGCAACGCGCAGGTGGCGCTCGATACCGCCGCCGCCTGTATCCGCGCGGATGAGGCGATGGAAAAGAAGTGCTACGTCGAGATTCCGGCCTCGGACTACGAGATCTGATCCTTGTTCCCAGGTTGGAAGATCCATGCGGATGCCTATCCGGTTACGGTTGCCGGCACCCCCGGCCCAGGTCATGTCGGCCCCGCAGCGTACAGTCGCCGGGCATGGGCATGGCGGGCGGGCGTCGCGCCGGCCATCCGGCGCGCAGGATGCACGCCCCCCGAGTACCTTCTATCCCCGCGAGCGAGAGGAACGATGATTCGCCGAACCACCCATGCCGTGCTTTTGTGTCTGCTCGCAGCGTCTGTGGCTCACGCACAGATCCCGCTTCGGACGGACAGTCAATCGCGTTACGTCCACCGCATCGAGCTGCTCGGGCCGAACGGCGAGCTGCTCAAGCCCGACAGCAAGGAGCCGTACAGCCCGCGATACACCTGCGGCCTCTGCCACGACTACAAGGCGATCCTGAGCGGCTACCACTTCCAGGCCGGTCGCCCCGGCCAGACCGGTGGCCGGCATGGCGAGCCGTGGTTCCTGGCCGACGACATGGCGCGCGTGCAGATTCCGATCTCCTATCGCCCGTGGGCGGAGGCGGCGAAGCGCACCCCGGCCGACCTGGGCATGACCCCGTACGACTTCACCGTGATGTTCGGCGCCCACCTGCCGGGCGGCGGGGTGTCCGAGGTGGACAAGGACGGAGACAGGAACTCCGAGATACTGGCGGCCGAGCCTGCTCTCGCCAGGGATCCCAAGAGCCCGTATTTCGGGGCCGGCTGGACTCGCAGCGGCGACCTGGAGATCGATTGCCTGCTGTGCCACTTGCAGACACCGATCAGTGGCCCGGTCCGCGCGACGCAGATCGCGTCCGAGAACTTCCGGGGCGCCCCGACGGCGGGCGCCGGATTCGGCAAAGTGACCGGCCGCACAGTGAAATACAATCCCTCGATCTTCAACGTGGACGGGACCGTGACGCTCGACGTGCGGCGGAGGGCGCCGAGTTCGAACTGCCTCTTCTGCCACGACACCCGCACGCTGGTGGCGCCCGGCAAGAAGGCGTGGCGTCATGCCCGGGATGTTCACACCGAGAGCGGCATGACGTGCATGGCCTGCCATGCGAACGACATCAGACACCAGATCACCCGTGGCGACGGCGGCCCGGACGACCTCGCGCACGATCCCGACAACGCCCGGCGCTCATGCGAGGGCTGTCATGCGGTCGGCGGCCTGGGCGCCCCGATCCCGAAGCATGAGGGCATGCCGAAGATTCACCTCGAGAAGATCACCTGTACGGCCTGCCACGCCGGTCCGATGCCGCGGAAGGAGCCGTACCGGACGCAGACCTCGCTCGCGCACGGGCTCGGCCTGCCGACGGAGGATCCGATCGAGGAGAAGACGATACCGGCGATCTATTCGCCCGCCTTCAAGCGCGACGAGGTGACCGGGAAGATCGGCGTATACCGCTATGCCTATCCGATCTGGTGGGCCGTGCGCGGGGAGAAGGATACGATCATCCCGCTGCCGATGGATCCGATCGGGGCGGCCTTCCAGCACCCCCTGGACCTCAACACGGAACAGGAAATCTTTGCGGCCTTCGCATGGTTGGCCAAGGCGCTCGAGCACACGCCATATGCGAACGCCCCGCTGGTGTACATCAACGCCGGCAGAATCTTCGAGAAGGGCCCCGACGGCAAGCTGAAGTCCTCGCCGCACAAGATCGCCGAGCCGTACTTCTGGCCCATCGGCCACAACGTGCGGGCGGTCGGCGACTCGCTCGGCGCCAAGGGCTGCGCGGACTGCCACTCCAAGGACGCCCCGTTCTTCTTCGGCGACGTGATCCGCGACCCCCTGGCCGCCCCGACGGCCCGACCGGCCGGCCCCGCGGCCCCGACGTCACAACCCACCGCCAGCACCGCAGGCAGCCACTCCGCGCCCGATTGCAATGCACATACCACCGCCGGCGGCAACCGGAGTGCCCTCGTCCCTTTCGCGGGTAACGCGGCGATGGCCCGGGTCGCGACGATCCTCGCCGCGGCGGCCTTTGCCGCGACGCCGGCCTCCCCTGCACCGCCGTCGGCATTCGCGACACAGCCCGCCTCCGAGGCCGCGCCGCGGACCGGCCCGATCCCCATGTACAACCTGACCGGCTACTCGCCCGACCTGGCCAGGATCGGCACGTTCGTCGACGCCACCGAGGACCAGTGCTTCGTCTGCCACGCTTACAGGAAACTCGCGTGGATGGATACGAACAGCGGCCTGAAGATCAGCTACGTCGATCAGGAACGGTTCAAGCACACCGTCCACAAGGATGTGCCGTGTCTCGGCTGCCACACGACGGTCAAGCAGGTTCCGCACGGCCCCGGCCCGCACAAGGTGGACTGCGCCACTGTCTGCCATACGGTGAAGGACCCCAAGACCGGCGGGCCGTACTCGCATGCGGCGGTGGTCGCCGAGTTCGCCCGGTCGATCCACGCCCCGCGGCCCGACGACACGCAGGCGCGCCTCGCGGCCAAGCCCGAGTGCACATACTGCCACATGAACGACATCCATCCAAGACCCGAGGGGCGTCCGCCCGGCATGCAGATCGTCGAGCTTTGCTCGTCGTGTCATGCGGACGCGGCGATGATGAAGCCGTTCGGCATCTCACCGGATCTGCCACGCGGCTTCCACGAGCAGTTTCACTACAAGGCGATGGCCCGTGGCGACAACGAGATGGCCACCTGTACCGACTGCCATACCCGGCATGGCATCCTGCCGAAGGAAGACGCGGCTTCGACCGTCAACCAGGCCGCCCTGGTCCGGACGTGCGGCGGCGGGCAGACGAACGGCTGCCACCCGAGCGCGAACCTCAATTTCGCGAACACCGCCTTCCACATCCCGTTCAAGGAGCGGAGCGATCCCGTGGTGCGATACACCGATCGCGGCTTCACGTATCTGACGGTCGGGACGATGTGTGCCCTGGTCGCCCACATCCTCCTGAGTCTCTATGGCACCTATGTGACCGAACCCCGGCGCAGGAGGAGGCTGGGCCAATGAGTACCCTGACGGCAAACGGCGGAGCGGCCGCCGGCGAACGACGCTACGAGCGATTCGACGAAGTCTACCGCGTCCACCACGTGCTGATGGTGACGAGCTTCATCACGTGCGTGGCCACGGGCTTCCCCCTGAAGTATCCGGACTGGGCCTGGATGAACTGGATCGTCCGGGCGATGGGCGGCATCGAGGTCTGTCGCGCGCTTCACCGCGTCGGTGCGGTGGTCATGACGGCCGATTTCATCTGGCACGTCGTCGACGTGTTCCGCCGGTACTTCCGGGCAAACATGCGAATCCGCCAGATCGACATCCTCCCGTGGCCGAAGGACTTCGTGCAGTTCTTCCAGAACATCGGCTACTACCTCGGCCTCACGGACAAGCGCCCCCGGTTCGGCCGCTTCAGCTACATGGAGAAGTTCGACTACTGGGCCGTCTTCTGGGGCATGTTCATCATGGTCGGCAGCGGCGTCGTGATGTGGTTCCCCGAGTTCTTCGGCAAGTTCCTGCCGACCCGCTGGATCGTGGCCACAATGATCGCGCACAGCGACGAGGCCCTGCTCGCGTTCCTGGCGATCGCCATCTGGCATGTCTTCAACGTGCACCTGAGCCCCGCGAAGTTCCCCATGAGCTGGGTCTGGCTCGACGGGACCATGTCTGAGGACGAGATGCGCCACGAGCATCCCGCCCTGTACGAGCAGGTCCGCGGCTCCCCGCCGCCGGCGCGGCTCGGGCAGTATCCCGTGGTCAAGGGTCTGCTGGGCCTCTATGCGGTCAGCGTGATCGCCGTCCTCATCTACGGCGCCACCCGGCCCGCCAGGCCGCATCCGCCGGAGGGCATCGCCCGGTACGCCTCGCGGCTGGCGAAGGAGTCCGTCAAGGGCCTCGACCGGCACTCGCCGCTTTACGCCGATTCGTTCCAGGCCGCCCGCCGCGAACTGCACGCACAATTCCACAGGTATGAGCCGGCGGCGGCGTTGCCACCGGCAAACCGTTCGGCCTGTCTGCTGTCCGGATGCCACACGGACCTCGCACATCAGCGCAGCACGGAGATCCGCGCGTACATGAACATGCACGGCCAGTTCATGACCTGCGAGGCATGCCACTACCGCAAAGACATCAACGACATCAGCACGATCACGTACGACTGGTTCGATCACGGCATGAAGGACAGTCCGCTGGCCAAGGCCCCGCCCGCCGGCATCCGCCGCGACGCGAACGGCCAACTGGTCGGCATGGACAACTACGTTCGCCTGATCGCTCCATACCGCGAGCGCGACGGGAACCGCGAGGTTGTCTTCACGCCCGCGTCCGATCCGCGTGCCCTGGAGTACGAGCGGACGCGGAACCGGCTCACACAAGAGGAGATCGCCCGCGTGAAGGCGAGTTTCCACAGGAATGTTGCCGCCGACGGCCCGGCCTGCGCCAAATGCCACACGGTCAAGGGGCTCTTCGACTACAAGGCCCTCGGCTTCTCGCCCGAGCGGACGAAAGAGCTGGAGATGCTTCGCGTCGCGGTCTTCTACTTCCTCGACGCGGAGAAGGCGGGGTACAACACAGAGAACGCGAAGAAGTAGCAGACAAGAAGGGGAGCGGACCACAAATCCCTCTCCCTGAAAGCGAGAGGTCCGGCCTTCGGGCGGAGGTGAGGGTCCGACCGTTCCGGGGTTTGCAGCCGGCAGTACGGGCAGATCGTCCGCCCGGATTACTCTCTGGTTCCGCTCCTCTCGGGGCTCTCGCACTTCTGAGTAGTAGCGTCGATCGGTTTGCCGCATTCCGGGCAGACCCCCGACACGTTGCCCGTGAGGTTGTACCCGCACGCGGGGCAACACCCCGCCGGGATTGGATGGAGCCAGAGGTAGACGCAGCCCCAGACGTGGAACAGATACAGCGCGATCCCCGCCCCGAATGTAATCGTTTCGCTGAGGACCAGCACCGGCGGCGGTTGACGCGACGGCATCACGAGCGCCAGAACCATCGATGACACCGTCAGGCCGACGGCCAGCCCGGAAACGATCCGCCCTGCGCCCAGCGTTGCCCAATCGCGACAGGCCATTCTTCACCTTGGGCGAGTTCCGGTCGCACGATCAGCGCGCGGCCGCGTGGTCTTGTCTACTGCGGGTTCTTCCGGTCAGCGACGTTCTTTGGTTCTCGTTGAGCAATCTCAAGAACTCTCTGAAGTCGGGTGGTATCCGGGTCGTAGCCATAGGCAACCTGGCGCAGGTACTCCAGAGCCGTCAGCCGTTCCTCGGGCGACTTGCTCAGCCAGAACGCTTTCTCGTCGCTCGGCTCGTGAAGCCGCCCGACGGAGAACTTCGATCGATCCAGCCGGAACTCGTCAAACAGACTCATCGGTACGTATCGTATTCGCGACGACTCGCGGACTCAAAGAATCAGACGTTCGGGGGTGCATGGCCGTACTTGCGGTGCGTGTATGGCGAAGGCGTGGGAAGCCTGGCTCAAGCCGGCCCGGCAGATCGCGAAGGCAAGAGCGGGATGAGCGCCCGGTCCCAGCGATTGAATGCGTAGAGTCTTGCGTCGCGCCGTTTGTGCGCCTTGCGAGCGGCGCGCCTTGTGCGCGGTACATCTTGCGCGCGGCGCATCTTGTGCGCGGTGGATCTTGCGCGCAGCGTGCCTTGCGCGCAATGCGCCTTGTGCGCGGTGCATCTTGCGCGCGGTGGATCTTGC
>CAZZFA010000053.1:0-37691 GCA_964653435.1 uncultured Planctomycetales bacterium
CTGCCAAGCCTGAAGGCGGTGGCAAACCCGTGCCCGCCGAAGCCGACGGTGTGCCGCGCAGACAAGGCCGCCTTCAGCAGTCCTTGCCGGGCCACGTCACCATCGGCTGGTTCAGCCGACCGGCCTTTGGCCGCCGCCTTCGGCCGGTGGAGGCACGGGCTTCATTCCCTTCCACGCCTGCCGCCCAGCGGGCTTGAGCCGGGGCCGGGTGAATGCCCGCTGCCCACCGTCTGCAACCACGGCCATGCACCCGCCGCGAGGGCAACAGGACTCTGCGCGGGACGGCGGCATGGTGCGGCATGCCTCGGCCGAAGCCGGGCGCCGGGCGGGGCTACGCGCCGGAATGCCCGGCGGCGCGGCGACCGGGGGCGAGCAGCCGCCGGAGCGCGGCAAGATTCACGCGGTCGAGGTCGCGACCGCGGGCATCCCTGCCCTTGGGCGTTTCGAGGATCATCGGCCGGCCGGCGAATCGCGAGTCGTTGACGAGGTGGCGGAAGGCGTCGCGGCCAAGCCGGCCCCGGCCGATATGCTCGTGACGATCCACGCGGGAGCCTCGCTCGCGCTGGGAGTCGTTCACGTGGAAGCAGCGAACGAGCGACAGGCCGACCACGCGGTCGAGTTCCGCCATCGTGGCCGCGTATCCTTCCGGCGTGATCAGGTCGTAGCCGGCGGCGAAGACGTGGCAGGTGTCCACGCAGACGCCGACCCGCTCGGGCTCGCGGACGCGGGCGAGGATCGCCGCAAGGTGCTCGAAGCGGTGGCCGAGCGATGTGCCCTGACCGGCCGTCGTCTCCAGAAGCACCCGCACGCGAAAGCCGCGAGTCTGCCGCTGGATCTCGTTGATTGCCCGGGCGACCCGGCGCAGGCCGTACGCCTCGCCGGCACCCACGTGCGAGCCCGGGTGCGTGACGAGGTACAGGATGCTCAACGGCTCGCAGCGGGTCAGCTCGTCCACGAAGGCCTCGATGCTTCTCTTCCACAGCGCATCGTCCGGCGAGGCAAGGTTGATGAGGTAGGTGTCGTGTGCGACGACCGGCGTGATCGCCGTTTGTCCGGCCGCCACGTGCCACAGGCGGATATCGTCGTCGGTGAGCGGCCTGGAGCGCCATTGCCGCTGGTTCTTCACGAAGACCTGCATGCAGTCGCAACCGACGCGCCTGGCCTCCGCAAAGGCATTGTGCAGGCCGCCGGCGATCGACATGTGGGCGCCGAAGCGGGGTGACGATCCGCGTGTTTCGATCACGGCCGTGTCTCGGCACGGGCATCGGAAGAAACGCGTCGGCAGGTTTCCCTTCCGGACGCACAGACAAGCGAAGACGCGGAGAAGGGCGGTCGGCCGGGCACGCAAGTCTGGGGAAACCACGTGCACCCGAACTTCAGGTCCGTCGATGCCCGGGAACCGCCTTCTTCTCCGCGTCTGCGCGCCTGTATTATGTCATTCCCCGATGATCTTTACCAGCACCCGCTTTCGCCGGCGTCCGTCGAACTCGGCGTAGAAGATCTGCTCCCACGGCCCGAAGTCCAGCTTGCCGTCGGTCACCGCGACAACCACTTCGCGCCCCATGACTTGCCGCTTCAGGTGGGCGTCGCCGTTGTCTTCGCCGGTGCGGTTGTGGCGATACCGGGAGATCGGCTCGTGCGGGGCGAGCTTCTCGAGCCACTCGTCGTAGTCCTCGAGGAGCCCGCTCTCCGCGTCGTTGATATAGACGCTGGCGGTGATGTGCATCGCGTTGACCAGGCAGAGCCCTTCGCGGATGCCGCTCTCGCGGAGGGCGTCCTCGACCTGATCGGTGATGTTGATGTACTCGCGCCGCTGCTTCGTGTGAAAAACAAGCTCTTTGCGGAAGGATTTCATGATCCCTCACCACATGGTTCGCACCGGATACCGCCGGATCCGCGGCTCCGGTGTCAGGATCGTCATCCCACGGACCGCCCCCTGGCGTACAAGCCGCCGGTCGAACGGGTCTCGGCGCAGTGCCGGGCGTCCGGTGCGGATGCCGACAGCGTACCCGATGCCGATGCCGCGCGTCAGTCCTGCTCGGGCTTGTGCCAGTCCACGCGCGGGGCGTCGCCCCAGAGCAGGTCGAGGTCGTAAAAGAGCCGGTGCTCGGCGTCGAAGACGTGAACCACAACGTCCACATAGTCCGCGAGCACCCACTGGGCATTCTCGTAGCCGGCGAGGCCGAAGCGTTTCTGCCCGTGCTCCTCGGCGAACTCGTCGATCCGATCGACGATCGCCCGCATCTGGCGGTCCGAGGTACCCGTGCAGATCACGAAGAAGTCGGCGATGGCCGTGAGGTCGCGCAGGTCGAGCACCACCACGTCTTCCGCATGCGCGTCGTGCGCGATCCTCGCGACCTCCGCGGCAAACCGCCGGCCTTCGATTGTTCTCTTCGTCGCCCCGGACAAGCGGACCTCGTCAACTTCCCCGCGCGCCTGCCTCGGCCGCGGCTTCGAACTGCTTCTCCTCGGGCGTCTCGCGCTTGGACTGCCAGAGCGCCCAGATCAGACCCGCCAGACCGACCAGGATCGCACCCCAGAAGAGGGCGTCGTAGCCCTTCTGAACGACCTCCACGTTGTGCTGCCGCAGCTTCGCGATCACGAAGCCGTCGTACGGCAGGATCAGGCCGATGATCAGCAGGCTGACCATGTTCATCACCTTGATCAGCGGGTTGATCGCCGGACCGGCCGTGTCCTTCAGCGGATCGCCCACCGTGTCGCCGGTCACGCTGGCCTTGTGCTTCTCCGAACCCTTGCCGGTGGTCTCGGTGCGCGGCTCATCCTCGATCGTCTTCTTGGCGTTGTCCCAGGCGCCGCCGGCGTTGGCCATGAAGACCGCCAGCAACTGTCCCGAGACGATCATGCCGCCCAGGAACCCCGCCAGCGCCACCACGCCGAGACCGAACCCGACCAGCACGGGCACGAGGATCGCCAGCAGGCCGGGACCGATCAGTTCCTTCTGCGCGGCGGTCGTGCAGATGTCCACGACGCGGCCGTAGTCCGGCTTCTTGGTGCCTTCCCAGATGGCCTTGTCGCGGAACTGGATGCGGCATTCCTTGACGATCAGGAAGGCGGCGCGGCCGACCGCCCGGATCGTCATCGAGCTGAACAGGAACGGCACGGCGCCGCCGATCAGCATGCCGATAAAGAGCGTCGGGCTGGAGATCGTGAGCATGGATGCGACGGTGGCGTAGACCTCCTTGCCGATGCCGGCCGTTTCGCCCTGCCCGCCCGATCCGACGGAGACGATGTAGCTGTTGAAGAGCGAGACCGCCGCGATGACGGCCGACCCGATCGCGATACCCTTCGTGATCGCCTTGGTGGTGTTCCCGACGGCGTCGAGGTCGGCGAGGATCTGACGGGCCTCCTTGTACCTGGCGGGGCCCATTTCCTTCTCGTCATAGCCCATCTCGCCGATGCCGTTGGCATTGTCCGCGACGGGGCCGAACACGTCCATCGAGATCGTGTTGCCGGTGAGGGTGAGCATGCCGATGCCGCACATGGCCACGCCGTAGGCCACGAACGTCGCGTTCGTGCCCTGGTAGATCAGAACGCTGCCGAGGATCGCGCCGGCGATGATGAGGACGGCCATGACCGTGCTTTCGTAGCCGACGGCGAAGCCCTGGATGATGTTCGTCGCGTGGCCGGTCTGGCAGGCCTTCGCAAGGCTCTTGACCGGCGAGAACTCGGTGCCGGTGAAGTACTCGGTGCACTTGTTGAGGGCCACGGCCAGCACGATGCCGATGAGACACGTCCAGGCGGGTCGCATGTCGAGGCCCTGGATGCCGAGGTTGGCCCAGAACGGCAGATTCGTCACGTAGTCCTTGATGTTGTCCCAGTTCGGGTAACTCGGGTCGAAGCGGAAGTAGAAGAAGCCGAGGATCAGGAAGCCCAGCACGCTGATCGTGGAGCCGAGCACGAAGCCCCGATTCACGCCCCTCATGGCGGCCGCGACGCTGCCCTTGTCGCCCGTGCGGACGCTGTACGTGCTGATGATGCTGGCGATCACGCCGATGGCGCGAACCAGCAGCGGGAAGATGACGCCCTTGTGGCCGAAGCTGGCGATACCGAGGATCATCGCCGCGACGATGGTCACCTCGTAGCTCTCGAAGATGTCGGCGGCCATTCCGGCGCAGTCGCCGACGTTATCGCCGACGTTGTCGGCAATGGTGGCGGCGTTGCGCGGGTCGTCTTCGGGGATGCCGGCCTCGATCTTGCCCACCAGGTCCGCGCCGACGTCCGCCGCCTTGGTGTAAATGCCGCCGCCGACTCGCATGAACAACGCCAGCAGCGTGCCGCCGAAGCCGAAGCCGAGCAGCGCCTCGTACGCCTGTTCGCCGTAGACAAGGAAGATCAGCGAGCCGCCGAGCAGCCCGAGGCCGTCCGTGAGCATTCCGGTGATCGTGCCGCTGCGGTAGCCCAACTGAAGGGCGCGGCCGAAACTCGTCTTGGCCGCCGCCGCGACGCGGAGGTTTCCGGTCGTCGCCAGCCGCATGCCGACGAAGCCGACGGTGGCGGAGAACGTCGAGCCGACGAGGAAGGCCACGGCGCGCCCCACGGCAATGGCCCGCGGCGAGCCGGAGGCGTTGGCCGCCAGGTACAACACGATCGTAATGACGACGATCAACACCCCGACGACGCGAAACTGCCGGTAGAGATACGCGTTGGCGCCCTCGCGAACCGCGCGGGCAATCTCCTGCATTCGCGGGGTGCCCTGGTCGGCGCTGCGGACCTGACCGACCAGCATCAGGGCATACCCGAGCCCGGCGAGGGCGATGAACACGTTTGCGACGAGAGCGACCTTCTCATACGTCGCGAATTTGTCGCTCACCAGCGGCTGCCAGAGCTGAACCTGCTCCGGCGTCCGCCCCTGCGCCTCGGCGGGAGCCGCCGCTTCGGCCATCGCCGGAGGCTGGGCATAGAGCCATGCCGAGGCCCCCAGAAACCCAAATACCAGGATCACCAGCACAGATGTCGGTATACGTCTCACGGTTCACCCGCTTCCGAAAAGAGTATTGTTGACACCCGCCGAGGTTGGACACTCGTGCCCGACGGGCGAAGACTCGCCCCGGCGCGCCAACATCAGCTACAACAGGTCGCGGAGTATAGCAAAAACCCGATGCGCCGGGAATACTCGCGCCGCACCGCGCCCCACGGTTCGCCCCGCCGGTTCTCCACGCGGCCGGAGAGGCGTCCCGCTACTGTTTCCCGTGCGCGAGTTTCTCCAGCCGTGCGAAAACGGCCGTGCGACGGAGCCCGGTTGCGTCGCACACGAAACGGCCCCGCCCGATACGGCGGCCGCCGTACGAGGCGCACCCCCACCGCCCGGGGACAGGTCATTCCGCGGCGATATGTGTGGCTTTCGACTCAGGCGACTGGGAAGGTTCTTTCGTAGCGTTTGATCGACTTGCGAACCCGGCGCCGGCGACGCTCGCTCGGCTTCTCGTAGTAGCTGGTGCGTTTGATTTCCTTCGTGAGCCCTTCCTTCTCACACATCTTCTTGAAACGCCGCAGCATCTGCTCGATGGATTCGTTGCCTCGCGCCTTTACCTTGATCATTCCCGAGAACATCCTTTCGCAGGTTCACATAGCGTCACACTCATCCTTATCCCTTCGGAAAGTTCCGAGCCTTTAAGTATACACCTTTCGGCGAATCCTGCAAGGGCAATCACGCGACCTGCCGGTCCTGACGGACAAAGTATCCGCGATGACAAAACCGGGAAGCAGAATCATCCTAACCTTATATTCAATAATATGTTACAAACACTGGGATCGGCAGCCCGGGCCGGCTTCGACGGCCGACTTTACGCAGGTACGGGCATTCGCGACAATCTCGGCATGGCTGCAACCCTCATCATCCACGCCCGAAGAATCCTCGCGATGGGGCCCGCCGGTGGGCCGCAGGCCGCGTCCGTGGCCGTCCACGGGCGCCGGGTGTACGCCGTGGGAACCCGGCGGCAGATCGAGCGTTTGCGCAGCCGCCGGACCACGGTGCTGGATCTGGCCGGCTGCGTGGTGATGCCCGCATTTACGGATGCGCACACGCACTTTCACATGTGGGCGGCGCGGCCCGACGTCGTCAATCTGATAAACGCCCGGTCGCTGGCCGACGCCCTGCGGCGAATCGCCGTGGCGGCCAGGCAACGCGCCCCCGGCGAGTGGGTCATCGCCCGCGGTTTTGACAAGAACCATTGGCAGCAGGCCGCTCACGCGGAGGCCGGGGGTCGCCGCGGAGGAGGGTCGGAGCAATGGTTCCCGACGGCAGCGCATCTCGACGCCGTGACGGGCAGTGTGCCGACGCAGGTGCAGAGCCGCGACGGCCATTCGGTATGGGTGAACACGGCGGCCATGCGGGCCGCCGGGATCACGGCGAGAACGAAGGCGCCGCCGGGCGGGGCGATTCTGCGGGACAATCGCGGCCGTCCTACCGGCATCCTTCAGGAAAACGCGATCACCCTGCTTCCGGACATAGCTTCCACGCTCACGGACGCTCAGATCGAGCGGGCGATGGTGGCAGGCATCCGGGAGTTTCACCGGTATGGGATCACCTGCGCGCACGCCGTCGAAGGGGCGGAGGCCCTGCGCTGGTTCGGGCGGCTGCATCAGGCGGGGAAGCTGGGCCTGCGGATTCGCTTTGCCATTCCGTCGGAACGGCTGGACGAGGCGATCGCGGTGGGGCTGACCAACGGCCTGGGAGACGACATGCTCCGGATCTGCGGCGTGAAGTGCTACGCGGACGGATCGCTCGGCTCGCAGAGCGCGTACATGTTCGATCCGTATCCGGCGCGGCCGGGCTACCGGGGTGTGCCTGTGTGCGTCGGGAAGGCGCTGCGGGATCTGGTGTGCAAGGCGGCGAAGGCCGGCCTGCCGTGCTGGGTCCACGCGATCGGCGACCGGGCCGTTCATGAGACGCTCGAGGCATTCGCGGCGGCGCGGCGGCTGGAGCGCAGACCGCTGCGGCACCGGATCGAACATGCGCAATGCGTGCGGCCGGCCGACGCGCGGCGCATGGGCCGGCTGCGGATCATCGCGTCGATGCAGCCGTGCCATATCGTCGGCGACATCGAGGCGGCGGAGACGCACTGGTCGAACGTGCTGGCGTGGACGTATCCGATCCGCTCGCTGCGGGCAGCGGGCGTTCCGCTGGCATTCGGCAGCGACGTGCCCGTGGAGACATTCGACCCGATCGTCGGGCTGCACGCGGCGGTCAACCGGCAACGGCTCGACCGGACGCCGACCGGCGGCTGGCAGATGCATCAGGCGATCGGCATCCGGGACGCCCTGCGGGCGTACACGGTCGGTGGGGCCTACGCCGCCGGCGACGCGGACTCGCTCGGCCGGATTGCGCCGGGGATGCTCGCGGACTTTGCCGTCTTGAGCGACGACCCGCTGCGGATTCCGCGGGAGCGGTTGCTGGATTTGCGAGTCGTCGCTACGGTGTGCGACGGGAAGGTCGTCTACGCGAGCACGTAGCACCGTTTTCGGTAAGAGAGTTTCGCCTGCGGCGAGGAGCACCGCAAAGGCTCAATCGCCGCTGCGGGGCTGACGTCGGTCGCGTCTGCGGGGCTTGAGACCGTTCGGATCGGGGCGGCTGCGCCATGTTCGTCTGGCGCGCCGCCGAGAGACTCGCGACAATGCGGTTATGAGGTGCAGGATGCGTTTCCTTTCCGCTGGTGTTTTTCTCCTGGCGATCGGCGCTGCGCATGAGGCGAGCGGTGAGGACGGCCAGGGAGGCAGGGCCTTGAGCGATCCCATACTGATTCAGGCCCGGGAACTCACCGAGGCCGGCCGGCTGGCAGACGCGCAAAAGATCCTGGCGGATCGAAGCGACAAACCGGACTCGGATGTCGCCCGCCGGCGCGATGAGCAGATCGAGATCCTCCGTCGGATCCGGCTGGAATACTCCATGACCGAATCGCGGATGCTCGAAAAGCTGAGGAAGTCGATTCCGGACGTTACCGTGGCGGACGTTCGGCGATGGCGCGATGCCGGCGAGCTTCAGCATCGCGTGCTGGACGGTGAAGTGCTCTACTGGGAGCGGGAGCCGTCGAACCTGTTCAGGTTCTGCAAGGAGGCGCGGGATCGCTGGCGAGGCACGCCCGAGGGCGCGGCCAGGACGGCGGCGAACGAGAAGGCCGACCAGGCACTCGTGCAGCGCGTCACCGAGATCGTGGCGGCGGCGGAGAAGACGGGGAAGGCCGAGGTCCTTCCGGTCCGCCACCGCGTCAACTACTCGCTCACGCTCAAGCCGAAGCCCGGCCGACTCAAGAAGGGCTCGCTCGTGCGGATCTGGATGGTCTATCCGCAGGAATACCGCCAACAGGGCGGCGTCCGGCTGATCGAATCGACGCCGGAAGTCGCGACGATCTCGCCGAACTGGGACGAGGCGAAGAACGGCGAGTTTCAGCGGACGCTCTACTTCGAGCAGCGTGTGGAGGACCCGAGCAAGCCGGTCGGCGCGAAGGTCGTGTATGAGTGGACCTGCGCGGCGTACTGTCCACGGCTCGATGCGGCCCAGGCGAGGCCCTGCGACACGGGCAGCGAGCTGTATCGCACGTACACGGCGGAGCGACCGCCGCACATCCTCTTCTCGCCGGAGATCAGGGCGATCGTGGCGAAGGAGACGCAGGGCGTGACGAACCCGCTCGAGAAGGCCTGGCGGCTCTGGCTCTATGTCGCCAGGAACATGCGGTACCGCTACGAGGTGGAGTACTCGACGATCCCGAGCATCTCGCAGATGGCGGTCAAGGAGCTCCGCGGCGACTGCGGCGTACACGCGATGCTGTTCATCACGCTCTGCCGCGCGGCCGGGATCCCCGCGCGGTGGCAGACCGGCTGGGAGACAAAGCCGGAGGGCTACACGATGCACGACTGGGCCGAGTTCTACGTCGAGCCGTGGGGCTGGCTGCCGGCGGACCCGACGTACGGCCTGCAGGATTCCGACGACCCGCGCGTCCGCGAGTTCTTCTTCGGCCACATGGATGCGCACCGTTGCATCATGAACCTCGACTACGGCTGCCCGTTCGTGCCGCCCAAGAACAGCTTCCGCAGCGAGCCGGTGGACTCGCAGCGCGGCGAGGTCGAGGTGGACGGCGAGAACCTGTACTTCGACGAGTGGGATTACTCGTTCAAGGTGGAGTGGCCGACCGTACACCCAGCACCGGGCGGTCTATAGCAACGTCGTCCGTGACGGACGAGGCCGGCACAGTCGATCCGCGGCTTGTCCGCCACGCCACACAGGAGGATGAATCTTGGCCGGGAATCGAACGATCGGGCGTCGGGATTTTCTGAAACGTTCGTTGTATGCCGCCTCTGCGCTGGGGGCCGTACGGCTTGCCGGGCCGGCCCGCGGCGCCGTTCTCGGGGCGAACGACCGCATCGGGATCGGCATCATCGGCTGCGGCGGGATGGGCACCGTGCACATTCGCAACTATCGGAAGCTTTCCGAGAGGCCGGAACTGAACATCCGCCTGGTGGGCGTCTGCGACATCTACGAGCCGCGCAAGCAGCGGGCCAAGGCCGCCGCGGGTTGCGACGTGTACCACGACTACCGCAAGCTGCTCGAGCGCAAGGACCTCGACGGCGTCCTGATCGCCACGCCCGACCACTGGCACGCGAAGATGGCGATCGACGCGATGGAGGCGGGCAAGGACGTGCACGTCGAGAAGCCGATGACGCTCTACCTCGACGAGGCGAAGAAGATGGTCGAGGTCGCCGCGAAGACGAAACGCGTCGTGCAGGTCGGCGCGGAGGGAACATCGGACGACGTCTTCTGGCAGGCGAACAGGATCGTTCGCGAGGGCGTGCTCGGCAAGATCGTCTGGGCGACCGGCGGCGTCTATCGCAACGACCCCCGCGGCGACTGGAACTGGCCGATGGACAGGGATTGCAGCCCGAAGAACCTCGACTGGGATGCCTTCCTCGGCCCGGCCCCGAAACGCCCCTTCGAGCCCGAGCGGTATTTCCGCTATCGCAAGTACTGGGACTACTCCGGCGGGCTCGCGCACGACCTGATCGCACACGTGCTCTCCGCACTGCAGCTTGTCGTCGGGCCCGAGTTCCCGCGGCGGATCTCGGCGGCGGGCGGCGTTTACGTGCATCACGACCGCGAGACGCCCGACACGTTCCACATGATGGTCGAATACCCGAGCGAGTACGTCGCGACGCTCTTCTGCACGCAGACGACG
Organism: uncultured Planctomycetales bacterium; assembly: GCA_964653435.1. GTDB lineage: Bacteria > Planctomycetota > Phycisphaerae > UBA1845 > PWPN01 > CAZMVY01. The sequence goes on from CAZZFA010000053.1 coordinate 10,188, forward strand.
ACGGACGGCGTGGAGATGGCGATCCGCGGCGAGCATGCCACGCTGACATTCGAGAAGACTCCCGACGGCGGAGCCCCCCGGAGATTCACGGCGGTCCTCGTGCGGCCGCAAGGACCGTTCGAGAAGGAGGTGAAGCCCCTTCGCGTCGAGCCCGAGCCGCGCGCGGACCACGACACGAACTGGATCGAGTGCATGCGCTCGCGCCAGAAGCCGCATTATCCGGTCGAGATGGGCTACAGGGTGATGGCGGCGCTGTGTCTGGGTGTGCGGTCGTGGCGCGAAGGAAAGATGTTCACGTTCGACGCGGAGAGGCAGGAAGTACTGTCCTGAGACACAAACACAGTGGCCTGCGGTCCCCCTGACCGCAGGCCACGGCTCTTCCCCGGGACGCGCATTGCGAAACGCCGTCCCATGAATCGAATGATGCCGGGTCGCGGAACCGCACGCGAGTGGATCGGCCCGGCTGCCAGCGGATCGACCCTGATGCCTGCGCGTCCGGCTCGGCGCCCTGCTTCTGTTCCCCGAGAGGCTGTTGCAGGTCCCCCGCGAACGACGAGCCGGGGCAACCCCGGCCGCCCCCCCTGCACCCTCGTTGCCCCTTCCGGAAAGCATCCGAGCCTCTCGCCGCACCGCAGCGAGAGTCCGTGCGCTCGAACACCGCCTCATTCCGCTCCGGCGTAATCTGGCCTGTCCGAACCCCGACTGGCGACCATCTCTCACGTCCCTGCCTGATTCACTCCGGGCTGCGACCCGTGCCGATGTCTCCGTCTCGCCGTTGGGGCAGACGGGATCGGGCAACGGCGCTGCGACGTTCTACGGCTGCAACCCGGCGGCCGACTCTCCGGTTTTCCGCTGCATTCTCGACACGCGACCTGCGTTCGCATTTGCCTGCCTGCGTGTGCGGCGAAGAAGAAGGGATCGCCCCGGTACTCTTGCGCCGCACTCCCATCAACTGATTATTCCCCGCCGGTGACAACAAGACAAGCGCAGGACGGCCGAAAAAGGCGCGCCATGCGGGCCGCCGCGTCGGCCTGCGTGTGGATTTCCGCCCGGTATGTCTTTCAGACTGTGTTACGGCAGCGCCCGCGGAAGGTTCGGCGGCGAAGAAGGATCGCGCGCCCCGCTCCGCAAGCCCCTTGCGCGAGGGCTCGTGTGCCGATACCTGGCGGCGGGCGAGGATCCTCCGGCAGTGCGGCTTGATGAATTTGTCGCGCGTGCGCCTCGGCTGCGAATCCGGGTAATCTGTGGACGCGGATGCCGCTGCCGCTCAGCCGCCCGAGGCCGAGACCACGGAGTGTTCCGCGGCGACCTCTCCGGTTTCCAGGTTGTACGTGAGGCTTTCGCCCCACCATCGCTGCCACTTTCCGCTCGGCTCGTACTGGTCCAGCATCAGCGCCGGCGTCGTCGGGGATCCGAAAACGCGAACCATGTTCGTCACGCGATTGAACGTGATCAGATCGCCGTCGATCGAGCGGGTACCCTCCTCGAGGCGGGCGTTGCCGGACGCGCGGAACTGCCGCAGCTCGGTGGCGCCGGCCAGCGGCGTGGGGTCGTCGGAGCGTTTCCTTGACGCCGGGTCGCGGAGAAACTCGACGATGAGGTTGTCGCACCGCAGGCCGGCCCGGCGTCCCCTGGCGGCCTGAAGCCCGGCGATATCGAGTTTCATGGCCTGGGCGAGTTGCGGCCCCATCTTGATCAGTGCCCCGCTCAGATGGGTCATGGTCACGTCGCGATCGAAGACGGCCAGGTTTCGCCGCGCGAAGTACGACATCGCGTTCTGCCAGGTGAAGAGCGTCTGGCTCGGGCTCTCGACGCTCAGACCGGCTCCGAACGGATCACGCCCCGCGGCGGCTTTGCCCGGCGCGGCGCGGCGTCTGGCCTGCGGCGTGCGATAATCCTCGATCAACAGATGGCCGGCGCCGGCAACCGTCATGGCATCGTTCTCCAGATCCACGGCGATCTGAGGACCGTCGATCTGGAGCCGACTGAGGATCCGAACGCGGTCCTTCTCGTCGAACGTGGTGGATGTCGCACGAGCTTCGCCGACCGCCACGATCCGGACCGGGCGCTTTCGCACGGCCGCGACCGGCTGATCGGAGGGCCGCTTTTTCTCTCCTTCGGTAAGCTGTCTGACCAGCGGATCGAAAACCCAGAACCGATCGACGCCGGGCGCGGTGGTCGGCGCGGCCGCCGGTTGCGTGGCGGGGGACTCGCGGACATCCGCAAACGCGATGCGGAGCTCCTGACAGTCGAGCACGCTGTCGCGGCTCACGGCGTGAACGCCGCCGACGAAGACGCCGGCGTTCCGTTCGCCGTCCAACACCATATGCTTCGACCACGAGATGGTGACGGGGACGGGTTTGTCCAGGTGTTCGCCGTTGAGGTCTTCATAACTTCGGAATCGCAGCAGCCCGGCCGACGGAACCTCCGCGCACTGCGTCTTGACGTTGGTCTTCACCTGCGGTCCGCGGACGTAGTAGTCGCCCAGCTCGACCTCGGCCTCGCGCCCGTCCGCGCCCACAATGGCGGCCTGTTCGATGTGCCGGCCGTCCGGTATCCAGCAGCGCAGCTCCTGCGCGGAGAGGTTCAGCTTCTCGGCCGGATCAATCGCGCGCACATCGCCGAAGGCCTCCAGGTGGACCACCGCCACCTCGCGCCGGTTCTCCTGTTTGGCCTCCAGAACATTCCAGTCCAGCGCGGCCGGATCGATGCCTCGGGCCCGGGCCCGCGCGGCCATCGTCTGGCGATCGAGCGGCGGCGCCGGCACGGACGCCATTTCGACCATGAGGCGGTCCTTCGCCGTAATCTGCCGGTCTTTCTGTCGGGCCGAAACCGCGCCCCGCGCCTCCGCGCGGGCGGGTACGCTCCGGCCCTCCGCGTCCGGTGACATCGCCACGGTCAGCTCGTCCGCCGTGACGACATCGTCGGCGCTCTGAAACCGGACATGACCGCGTGCGAACATCCTCTCGAGCCGGTTCGAAACAAGCTCCGGGCTGTTTGCTTCGGGGGCGACGAGGCGGCCGATCGCCCGCGTCAGGCGAGCGGCGTGCGCCGCCTGTGCCTCGGGCCGGCCGGGGCGGAGCCGCGCGATCCGGCCGGCGAGGTCGGAAGCCGCGGCGGCCTGCGCGGCGGGTTCCGCACGGACGAGCCGGACCACCGCCGCGCCCAGCTCCCGCGCTACGGCATCGCGGGCGTCGGGTTTGACGGAGGCAAAGCCCGCGAGGCTGCGGCCGAGCCGCTCCGCCGCAGCGGGTAGCGCCTCGGGCGGAGCCGTGAGCGTTTCGGCGATTGCAGTGCCAAGGCGGCCGGCGATCTCGGTCTGTCGATCGGGTCGGTCGGAAAGGACCCGCGCGATCTCGCGGCTCAGCTCATCCTCGGTGCCGGTCCTTGCCGCCGGTTCCGTGAACACCAGTTCGATCTCGTCGCCCTTCAGCGAACGGGCGGCCTGCGACATGTCCACGTCGCCGACGAAATGCGCGCGGCGCAGAAACTCGCGCTCCTCCATGACGGGTTGCGAGCTTCGCGGCTCGATGCGCGACCGGCGGGCCGTGCCGAAGGTCAGCTCCACGCTCCGGCTCCAGCGGACGACGGCACGTTCGGCCGACTTGTCGGGCCGGGCGCCGGCCGGCGACCGGGCGGCCGGCTCGCTTCCGTCGATGCCGGCGACGCCGATGCCGCCGGCGAGCTCGCGGGTGTCGGTCATGGTGCCGGGGCCGTCGATCCGGGCGAGGCCGGCGCGACGATCGTAGAAGATCTTCTCGCCCGTCATCTCGCGCGAGTCGCCGTCGCGCATCCGCACCGGCGAGCCGGCAAGCCAGGCCTGCTCCGTCTCGTTGTGGAACTCGAGCCGATCGCAGTCGGCGCGGCTGTCGCCCTTGGCGACCCGGACGTGCCCCGTGGCCACCGCGTGAAAGCGGTTTGCCGCCTGTTCATCACGGGTGGCCGCCGCCGGGCGCAGGGTCATCGTTCCCGACCAGGTCAGTTCGATCCGGGGTTCGTCGGCGGGCGGCGCCGCCGCGCGGGCCACCGCCGGCGCACTGGTCGGCGTACCGCCCGATGCGGCGTCGGCGGGGCCGGGTTTCATATCCGCCGCCTCTTTCTGTGCCTCGCCGAAGTCGAACAGCAGCTCGAGCGCGTCGCCCGTGAGCCGTCCGAGCTCCGTCTCGCCGTGCTTCTGTGTGACGGTTACCGGACCGGCGAACGCGGCGGTATAGGTGTCGATCTGATCTCGTTTGGGCCGCAGCCGCTGGTCACGGGTGATATCGACGAAGATGTCCTCTGCCGCTGCCCCGGCGGGTTGTGTTCTGCTGCGGCGGGCAACCGCCTCGGCGGGTCTGGAGGATGTCGGCGGCGTATGGGTGATCGTCGGCGGTGTCTGTGCCGTCGCCGTGCGGCGGAGCGTCGGCCGCCGCTCCGTGCCCGGCATCGCGAACTCGATGAAGCCGGCATCCCGGCGAAGCTCCATCCGCTTGCCGCGGGCGATTTCAAGCAGATCGATGCGGCGGTCCACCTCGTTCCATGCGAGGACGAGGCCGGTACCTTCGACGGTCGCATCGCGGCTCTGCACGCGCACCGATCCGCGGCTCTGGAGGCGGGCGATATCCAGCCGGAAATCGACGTCGTCCAGCCACAGGTGTACGACGTATTCCGGGTGCTGCTCCGGGCGCGTGCGGTCGGGGTTCTGCTGGCGCCACGATTCGTCGGTGCGATCGATCACGATATGCACGTTGCCGCGGAGCCAGCCCCGTTTCGGGTCGTAGTTGTTGTTCTCCTCCTTGGCGACGACGACCTGGCCTTCGTCGGCCGTGGCATGAACGAGCTGGCCGCCGGGCAGGAGCAGGCGGACTTCCGGCCGGGTCATGTGCCACTCGTTTTCGGAGACGGCGTGCCACTTCTCGGAGCGGAAGCGGATCTTCGGCCGACCGTGATTGTCATACACGACCACGAAGGGCTTTTCGCCGGGGGGCACGTCCACATTGCGGATCTTCAGCCGCTGGCCCTCCGGCGCGATCTGCCCGACGGGGTTGGTGGTCGGGGCCGCCGCGCGTTCCTCCCGGGTCGGTGTCGTATCCTGCCATTGGTACACCGCGAAAAGCAGGATGGCGATCGCAAAGGTGGAGACGGCCAGGATGATCTTCTTGAACACGATCGTTCGTCCTTGTTCTCAGAGGCCGCGCGGTCGGCGGCTCGGCCGGCGGGGGAAGGTGTGCTACGCTCCGAACGTCCGGAGCGCCTCTTCCCAGCGGCCTTGCGACCGCAGGAGGTGCTCCACCACTTCCCGCACGGCTCCGTCGCCGCCGCGACGCACGGTCACATACGCGGCGATCTCACGAACCTCGGGCACCGCGTTGGCCACCGCGATCGGATAGCCGCATCGTTTCATGGCCGCCAGATCGAGCACGTCGTCGCCGACGTAGCAGACCTCGCGGTCTTCGCATCCGGCCTCGCGCACCACGCGAAGGTAGCCGGTCAGCTTGTTCTCATCTCCGTACGCATAGTGGCGGATATCCAGCTCGCGCACCCGGCGGGCCACCGCCTCCGATGACTTCGCCGTCACCACCGCCGCCTCATGCGAGGCCCGCTGCCAGAGGCGGATCGCCGTCCCGTCCTGCGTACAGAAGCCCCGCACCTGGTTGCCCGCCTCGTCGACCCAGATGCGGCCGTCGGTCATCACGCCGTCCACATCCAGGACCAGCAGCCGCACGGGGGCGGGGTCGGCTTGCTTGTAGGTGACGGGCAACGTTCGTTCCTCGCGATGGACCGTGCGGGCGTCGTTGTTGCGCAACAGCCCGCCGCCCGTCCCGTTCGGACGGATCGGCGCTGCGCACCGCCGCGCCCGACGTTGTCAGTATGTGAGTTTGCAACGGCCGGGTCAAGCCGCGCGCAAGCCGGATGCGCCTCGTCCGTGATCGCCACTTCGCCGCCCGCTCATCCGCGGGGCGGGGCGGTTCGCTTCACGACGGGTTGCCTCTGCAAACCGCGCCCGATTGCTTACAATGCCCGTATGAGGCGATCGAGCGTCCTGTGGCTGGTCGTGGTGATCGGGGTGGGCGGGACGATCGCGATCCGGCTGATCGGATCGCGGATCACCGAATCCATTCAGCCGGTCCCTGCGTCGAGGCCGTCGGCGGATCTTGTCAGGCCGCGCGACTACGTCGCGGAGCCCGTCGTCGACCCGGGGGAGCGCGACAACGGACCGGCCCGCATCATCTCGATGGCGCCCAGCATCACGGAGACGTGTTGCGCCCTCGGGCTGCTCGACCGCCTCGTCGGGCGGACGCCGTACTGCGTGAATCCGGCGGCCCTCCGTGCGCGAAACGTGCCGACCGTCGGCGCCCTGGTGGACGCCAACCTCGAATCCATCGTGTCGCTGCGGCCCGATCTCATTCTCATCCCGAAGAACGCCCCGCGTCTCGCCGCCCTGTTCGCGCCGCTGCGTCTGCGGTTCGAGGAAATTACCGACGACAGCTTCGGCGGGATCTTCACGGGCATCGAGCGCGTGGGGGAGCTCACGGGCCGTCGCGCCACCGCCGCCCGGCTCATCGGGAACCTGCAGCATGATCTTGCCCTGATCGACATGGCGGCGCGGGCGCGGCGGGCGCGGCGGGTGCTTGTCGTGGAGGGGGCCCTGCCCGTGCCGGCGCGGAGCGTTTTCGTGGCCGGGCCGGGGCTGTTCCTGAGCGAGCTGCTCGAACGGCTGGGGCATCACAATGCCGCCGCCGGTATCGTTTCCGGCAAATCGGGCGAATTGTCACTCGAGCAGATCGTTACGATCAACCCGGATGTGATTCTGGAGACCCGCGCGGACGCGACGGCGGCGGTCATGGAGGCGGTGTACGAAGCGTGGTCGCGCCTCGGCCCGATCGAGGCGATCCGGAGCCGCGCGGTACGATCGTACGGCACGGACGACGACCTCGTGCCGAGCCCGCGGATCAACATCGTGTACTATCAGCTTGCCGAGGCGCTGGCCGACTGGCGGTGATTCATGCGGATCGAGGCTCGGGATCTCTGTGTTCGTCGGGGCGGCCGGCTCGTGCTGTGCGACGTGTCACTGCGCATCGAGGGCGGCCAGACGGTCGCCGTCGTCGGCCCGAACGGCGCGGGCAAGACTACGCTGCTCCTGGCGCTGCTGGGCCTGTTGCCGGTCGAGAGGGGCCGCATCGAGATCGACGGCGAGCCGATCGAGCGGTTGTCGCGCCGGCGGATCGCCCGGCAGATCGCCTATGTCCCCCAGATCTACGAAGGGTTCCTCGGTTTTCGGGTGCGTGACATCATCGAGACGGGGCGGTATGCGCATCGGGATCCGCTGGAGGCCATGCAGGCCGCGGACCGCCGCGCCATCGAGACGGCCGTCGACCGGTGCGATATCCGCGACCTGCTCGACCGCACGGCCGACACGCTTTCGGGCGGCGAGCGGCAGAAGGTGTGGATCGCCGCCGCGCTGGCGCAGGAATCCCCTGCGCTCCTGCTGGATGAGCCGACGAACTCGCTCGATCCGAGACATCAGGCGGAGCTGATTCGCCTGCTGCGCGAACTGGCGCGGGCCGGCAAGACGCTGGTCGTCGTCTGCCACGACCTGAACCTTCCGGCGATGCTCGATGCCCGCGTTGTGGCGATGAAGAAGGGGGGGATTTCGTTCGATGGGCCGGCGGAGGAGTTCCTCGCGGCCCAGAAGCTGCGCGAGGTGTTTGAGACGGAATTCACCCGGTTTCGGGATGCCCGGACCGGCCGGGCGGTTGTGCAGGTTCAGGTCTGAGTGGGCCGCTCGGTCGCGTGTCCGCGAAGGGGACCTCTCGTGAATGCGACTCTCGGTTTCATACTGGCTGTGGCGGGCGGCGTGCTCATGGGAAGCTTCAGCCTGCCGATGAAACGGACCGCCCGGTGGGCGTGGGAGACGACGTGGCTCGTCTGGGCCGTCACGGCCCTGGTGATCGTGCCGTGGGCGATTGCCGGGGCGACCTGTCCCGGGCTGATGTCGGTTTACGCGCAGACCGGCGCGGGGACGCTGACGAGGATCTTCCTCTTCGGCGTGGGCTGGGGGCTTGGCGCCGTCACCTTCGGGCAGAGCATCTCCATCCTCGGGATGAGCCTGGCCTTCGCGATCAGCATCGGGCTGACGCTCGCGCTCGGCTCGCTCGTCCCGATGGTCACGAAGCCGGCCGTCTTCCTCACCGCCGGCGGCAGGATCGTCGCCGCCGGCATCGCGCTCATGGTCGCCGGCGTGATCGTCAGCGCCCTCGCCGGCAGCCGCAAAGAGGCGCAGATCAAGAGGGCTGCGGAACGCACCGGCGGGGCGGCCGCCGACGGCCCCGGCACGAACGCCTCGACCGGAACGTTCCTCAAGGGCCTGACGCTCTGCATCCTCTCGGGCATCTTCAACCCGATGATCAACTTCGCGCACGCATACGCCGACCCGCTCAAGGAGGCGGCCCGGTCGCTCGGCACATCACAGGGCGGCGCATCGGATGCGATCTGGGCCGTGGCGCTGCTCGGCGGATTCGTCACGAACGCCGTCTACTGCTCGGTCCTGCTGACGCGCAATCGCACGTGGGCCGGCTATCGCCTTCCGGGCACGGCGAGCCACTGGTTCCTGGCCGTGCTGATGGGCGTGACGTGGGTCCTCTCGATCACGCTTTTCGGCCGGGCGGCGGCGATGATGGGCGCGCTGGGCAACTCGGCCGGCTGGGCGATCACGATGGGCTGCTGCATCGCCGCCTCGAACCTCTGGGGGATCGTCACCGGCGAGTGGCGCGAAGGCCGCGGCAAACCGCTGAACACAATGTACGCCGGGCTGGCGGTGATCCTGGCGGCGATTGCCGTGATCGGATACGGGAACTCGCTCGCGGGGTAGCGCCGGACGGATCAACGGGCGTCAAGATACCGTACCGCCGACTCAAAGATGATCCGGCCGCCTGGGATACGGGATGAGTCGGGGTCACAGACCCCTCCTGCGCGCGCGGCGGACCACGCCGGGTGCTGCGTCGGGTGGACGTGGCGTTCGGGATGCGGCATGAGGCCGAGGATCCGGCCCGTCTTATCCGTCAGCCCCGCGATGTCGTCCACGCTGCCGTTCGGGTTGATCGGGAACGGGCCCGGCTTGCCCGCTTCGTCGCAGTAACGCAGGGCGACGTAGCCGCCGTTTCGCAGCGCCGCCAGCGTCGCCGCGTCCGCCGGGACGAGCTTGCCCTCGCCGTGGGCGATCGGCAGCGCGAGACGCGTGCCCGGCGGCAGGAAGACGCAGCGGTCCGTGCAGGTCTTGAGGTGGACCCATCGCGTCTCGAATCGGCCGGAGTCGTTGTTCGTCAGCGTGACGCTCTGGCGTTGCTCGCCGTCGATCGCGGGCAGCAGGCCCGCGCGGACGAGGATCTGAAAACCGTTGCAGATGCCCAGGATCGGCCGGCCCGCTTCGACGAACCGATGCAGCGCATCGCGGAGGTGGTGGATCAACTGATTGGCGAAGATCTTTCCCGCGGCGATATCGTCTCCGTAGCTGAAGCCGCCGGGGATCGTCATGGCGTCGTACCGGTCGAGGATCGCCGGCGAGTCGATCACGCGCTGGATGTGGACGCGCTCGGCCTTCGCCCCCGCGAGTTCCCACGCGTACGCGGTCTCCTCGTCGCAGTTGATCCCGGCGGCCCGGAGGATGATTACGCGTTTGCGCATATGTGTAGGGTGGGCCCTGCCCACCCATTCCGCAAATCCACATCATGGTGGGCACAGCCCACCAGATCCCAATTGAGGTGGGCAGAGCCCACCCTACCCGTTTCAGCTCACCACCGTAACGGCGCTCGCCACGCCTCGCGCAGCTCCTCGATGCTCACGCTCGCCGTCTTGTACGGCCGTTTCGGGAAGAGCCGCAGCTTCCGGCCCCCCGGAACGAATGTGAACGCCTTCGCCTCGCGGCCGACGCCCAGCCCGACCTGCCCGACAACGAACGGGCAATCCCTCAGCACGCTTTCGTCGCGCATCTGGACGACGTAGCCGGTCGCCCACGGTGCAAACGGGTCTTCCAGCCGCGGCCCCGCTCCGACAAACAGCTCGATGCTGCAACTCCCGCCGATCGCCATCTCCGCCACGCACGCGGCGTAGCCTTCCTCGCTGAAGTCGTGCACGGCGAGCAGTGCCCCCTCCTGGATCCACTGATGCACGTGGCGGTGCATCTTCGCCGCCGCCGCAATCGGGAATCCAGGGCCGTCTTCGGCCGGCAGCCCGAGCAGAAAGAATGCGCTCTCTTCTTCGCGCCCCTTCTGGTAACACGCCTTCGCGTCCGCCGTCACGCACTTCGTCACGTCGTCGATGAGGCTGATCGCGCTGATCATCAGCGTGCCGGGAATGCGGAGGCGGTTGTTGGCCAGCTCGACGTTGTGCGTCTGGAAGTATTCGCGAAGGCGTTCGGCGTCCTCCGCGGCCAGGGCGAACTCGTTGTTGAGCGAGTCCTTGCCGGAGATGAATGGCACGCCGTACGCCTTGGCCGCGTCGTAGCAGCCCTGGCAGGCGCGGACGAGCGCGCCCATCACCTGCGGGTCCTCGCAATTGCCCCAGCAGAAGTTGTCGAGAATGGCCGTGCGGGCCGGGTCGCCGCCGACACAGACGACATTGCGGATCGCCTCGTCGATCGCGTGCACCGCCATCCAGTACGGATCGACGTCGGCCAAGTGCGGGCACATGCCGCAGCCGATCGCGATTCCGCGGTTGGAGTCGAGCCGGGGGCGGATGACGGCCGCATCCGACGGGCCGTGATGCGGCCCCATCAGGGGTTTGACGGCGCTGCCGCCCTGCACCTCGTGGTCATACTGGCGGATGATCCACTCCCGGCTCGCCGCGTTCAGATCCGAGAGGCGCCGCTTGAGTTCCTCAACGGGGTCGGCTGTGGCGTGCGGTCCCTCCCGGACCGATCGCAGCTTTGGAGTGCCGGCACTCCATATGGCCGTCTTCTGCGTCTTCGGCAGGCCGTGGTGCAGGAACTCCGTCGACAGGTCGCCGACCACCCGGCCCTCGTATCGCATCGTCAGCCGTGCGTTGTTGCCGAACGTGCCGATGACCGTCGCCTCGACGTCCTCCGCGTCGAAGATCGCCTTGAGCTTCGGCCAGTTCGCCGGCGGCACCGCGAGGACCATCCGCTCCTGCGCCTCGCTGATCCAGATCTCGTCATAGCGGAGGCCGGCGTATTTCAACGGAACCTTCTCCAGATCGACGATGGCGCCGATCTCGGCGCCCATCTCGCCGACGGCGCTGGAAAGGCCGCCCGCGCCGCAATCGGTGCACGCCGTGTACAGGCAGCCGCCCGCGTAATCGCGGGCCTGGAGTTGCGTGTCGAGGACCTTTTTCTCCGTGATCGCGTTGCCGATCTGGACGGCGTGCGAGAACTCATCCGCGTGCGAGTCGGTCAGCTCGGCCGACGAGAACGTCGCTCCGTGAATGCCGTCGCGGCCGGTGCGGCCGCCGACCACCACCACGAGGTCACCCGGGTTCGCCCGCTTCCTGATCCTGTCCCGCGGAATGAGCCCGATGCACCCGCAGAAGACCAGCGGGTTGCCCAGGTATCGCGGATCGAAGTAGACGGCCCCGTTGACGGTCGGGATGCCCATGCGGTTGCCGTAGTCGCGGACGCCCGCCACGACGCCCTTGAGGATTCGCCGCGGGTGCAGCACGCCCGTCGGCAACCGATCGATCGGGAAGTCCGGCAGGCCGACGCAGAAGACGTCGGTATTCGCGATCGGTTTGGCGCCGAGCCCGCAGCCCATGATGTCGCGGATGACGCCGCCGATGCCGGTGGCCGCCCCGCCGTACGGCTCGATGGCCGACGGGTGGTTGTGCGTCTCCACCTTGAACGCGATGCCGTACTGGTCGTCAAACCCGATGACGCCGGCGTTGTCCTCGAAGACCGACAGGCACCAGGTCGCCCGGCCGTCGGCGATCAACTCGTGCGTCGCTCGCGCGATCGTGTCGCGCAGCAGGTTATCGTACTTGATCTCGACCTCGCCGCGCCGTGACGTTTCTTTCCGGAGTGCAGTCTCTCCGAGACTGCTTGGCGGACTCGGAGAGGCCGCGCTCCACGTGTTCGGCATCGGTTCGCCGCGGTAGACGACGGCGCTCTTGAGCGTCTTGTGCACGCAGTGCTCGCTCCAGGTCTGGGCGAGCGTCTCCAGCTCGAGGTCGGTCGGGTCGCGCCCGGCCTCGCGGAAATGCGACTGAATCGCGCGCAACTCCTCGAGCGAAAGGAACAGGTGCGCCTCGCGCGAGAGCCGGCGCAGCGCGTCGGCGTCCAGGTCGCGCAGCGCGACGTGCCGCAGCTCGAACGGCCGGATCGGCGCGCGGCGGAACACATCGCCCGGCTCGTCGTGCCGCTCGAAACCGTGGATGTATACCTCTTCGATGCAGTCGTTTGCGAGGATCCGACGGGCGATGAATTCGAGTTCGTCGGGACCGGCCGCTCCGGTGATTGTGTACCGGCGCGCCGTCCGCACGGCCTCGACGCACAGGCCCATGTCGCGAATCGCCGTGATCGTCGAGGCAGCCACCGGGTCCATGACGCCCGGCTTGAGGTGAACCTCGATGACCGGTTCCTGCGTCGAGGCGGGTTTGCCCGTCTGCCCGGTCGGTTCCACATCGAAGACCTCGGTGACCGGGTCGGCCAGCAGTTCGGCGCCGATCCTTTCGACGGCCTCGGCGTCCAGATCGCCCCTGAGGAAAAAGAGCCTCGCGGACCGGACCTCGCAGACCCCGGTCAGGCCGTAGTCATGCACATCCTGCAACACGCTCCGGCCGCAGACGTCGTGCTCGGCGGATCGCGGGCGAACCGCGATGCAGCAGACATTTCCGGCGGCCTGCGTCACGGCTCGATTTCCTTCTGCGCGTATCGCTGCCGGACCCAGGCATCGCGGGCCGCCTTGGCCTTGCTGAGCCAGGCAAGCAGCGCCTTGCCGTTATCCGTCTGAATCATGCGTCGGAATCGCTTGAGTTCCTGCTCGAGGCGGTCGATCGCATGCAGGACCGCCGTACGATTGCTGGCGAAAATGTCTCGCCAGAGGGCCGGATCGCCTGAGGCGATCCGCGTCGTATCGCCGAAGCCCGTCCCCGCGTACCGGGTCCCCTTGCCCGCATCGGCCAGCAGGACCAACGCCGCCGCCACCGCATGGGGCAGATGGCTGACCCGGGCAAGAACCTGGTCGTGCTTTCGCGGGGAAAGGGTATACGGGTGCCCGCCGACCGCCCGCCACAGGCCGATGAGGTTTCGCACGGCGACGGGGTCGCTGCGGCGGGTCGGCGAAACGATACACACCGCATTCTGGAAGAGGTCCGCCCGGGCGTATTCGACGCTCGTCTTTTCGGAGCCGGCGATCGGATGCGAGCCGACGAACCGCACGCGCCGGGGCAGGATTCGCTCGGCGATCCGGCAGACCTGCGCCTTGGTGCTGGCTACGTCGGTAACCAGGCAGCCGTCCGGCAGGTGCTCGGCCATGGCCTTGAACATCGACTCCATCGCACCGATCGGGGTGCAGACGACCACAAGGTCGGCCTTCCGAACGCCCTCAGCCATGTCGAGAGTGACTTCATCCACAGCGTCATAGGAAAGCGCCAGGTCCAGCGTGCTTTGGCGACGGCCGATGCCGATGCGACGTGCCCGGGCACCCGCTGCTCGCATTGCCAGGCCCAGCGAGCCGCCCATCAAACCGACGCCGACGATGGCGATTCTACGTAACTCGTTGATGTATAAGGTGTTGCACAAATCCGGCTCATCCTGATATGACGTCACTTTATCGGCCGGCGGGGCTGCGGTCAATTCGCCGCTTGCCTTGCGCTGCGAAATCGATAAGCTAGTATGCTTTGGCGGGGGGCCCGGGCGCGGGCTCAAGGAGGAGGCGCGGCCTCTCGTCGGGACCAGGCAAAGAGGGTTGCATGAGTCGAATGCCAACGACCTCCCCCGCAGGCAGTCTGCCCGCGGCGGGCAACGGATACCTGGACTTCGAGAAGCCGCTCGCCCGGATCGAGCAGGAAGTCGCGGAGTTGGAAAAGCGGCAGGCCGAGACCGGTCGTGACCTCTCCGCGGATATCCGGGAGATGCGTGCCCGTCTGCTCAGCATGATGAAGCGGACGTACGGGAAGCTTACGGCGTGGGAGACGGTTCAGGTGGCGCGGCATCCGCGTCGTCCGTTGCTTCGCGACTATATCGGCCTGATCGTCAAGGACTTCTGTGAACTGCATGGAGATCGCTGTTACGGCGACGACCGGGCGATCATGACGGGTCTCGGCCGGATCGGCGGGATCAAATGCCTCATCGTCGGGCACCACAAGGGGCGAGATACCAGCGAGCGGATCAAGTGCAACTTCGGTTGTGCCCACCCCGAGGGGTATCGCAAGTCTTTGCTGAAAATGAAGTTCGCGGAAAAGTTCGGGCTCCCCGTCGTCTGTCTGATCGATACGCAGGGGGCCTATCCGGGTGACCAGGCGGAGATGCGGGGGATTGCCCAGGCCATTGCCGTCAACATGATGGAGATGTCGCGCCTGCGGACTCCGATCGCCTGTGCCGTGATCGGCGAGGGCGGCAGCGGCGGGGCGATCGGCATCGGCGTCGGTGATCGGGTGGCCATGTTCGAGCACTCCTTCTACAGCGTGATCTCGCCGGAGGGTTGCGCCGCCATCCTGTTCAAGACCGGGGAACGCGCCAAGGAGGCGGCCGAGGTGCTTCGGCTCACCGCCCGCGAACTGAAAAAGCTGAACATTATTGATGAGATCATCCCTGAGCCGCTCGGCGGCGCACACCGGGATCCATTGGCCGCCGCGGAAAACCTGGAGAAATGGATCGTCGCGACCTTGCGAGATCTGAAGCGCGTGCGCATCGAGACCCTGCTCAAGCGGCGGTATGCCCGGTTACGAGGGCTGGGCAGCTTCTTCCAGAGCGATCCGCGCTCGCTGGTCCGCGCTTCCGGCGAGACGGGTCCGCAGGCGGCCGAGAACGGGAAGATCGCACGTGCTATCGAAGAAAGGGTCGCAAGCCCCGCTCGATCGAACGGGAAGCCGTCTCGCAGGACTGCAGCGAAGGCGGCAGCCGTGTAGAAGGGGAAGGCGACTGCGGTCGTCGGATGTGTGTGTCAGCGCGTACCCCGGGCGAACATCGGGCGGAGACGAACGGACATGGAACTGCCCATTCGTGCGAAGGGCGACATCTTCCTGCCCGACGGTCAGTTCGGCCGCCTGACGGCTGAGTTGCGGCGGCAAACCCATTGTCACGACATCGGCATCCTCATCGCCTACGCATATGACTGGCGCACGCGGCTGCTTCCGTATTTCATGGCCGACAAGCGGATGCCGCCGCTGGGCCCGCGCGCGATTGCCGCGGCGCTCATGAACGCGGGCTTCCGGCGCATCCGGATCGTTCTGCAGCAGTGGACGCCGAACTTCCGACCGTCCCGGGCTCGGCTCGACGGCCGGCCCCCGGACGTGTTCATGGTTTCGGCGATGCAGATTCACAGCGAGCCGGCCTATCGGATGATTGCCGACATGTGGACGCTGGGCGAGGATCGCCCGCTCATCATTGCGGGAGGGCCGAAGGCCATCTATGAGCCGCACCATTTCCTCGGGATCGGGCCCGACGCGGCCATTCACGCCGACGTCGCGGTCACCGGCGAGGAGTACGTCCTGCTGGAGCTGATGCAGCTCATCTGTTCGCATCGCGGCAGCGGCGAAACGATGCGTCAGGCCTTCGAGCGCGTCCGGCGCGAGCGATTGCTCGATGCCGTCCCGGGGCTTGCCTATCGCGCGCCGGGCTGCCCGCCGACGCAGCCGGTGGCCATCAGCACGGGGGTGCAGCGGCTCGTCCGCGATCTGGACGAGCTTCCGATGGCGCATGCGGCGTTGCGGCTCCTGGAGCCGAAGCACCGCGGCGAGGAGCTCACCGGGCGAAGCCTGCCGGACCGGTGGTTCGGCCGGAATATGCGGAACATCCTGCTGTCCGTGGTCGTCACGCACGGGTGCAAGTTCCGTTGCGACTTCTGCCCGATCCCGTCGTATAACCAGCGGACGTGGCGGTACAAGAGCCCTGAGCGTGTGGTGGAGGAGTTCCGCGACGCGGCGGAGACGTTCGGCATCCGCTACTTCTTCGGCACGGACGACAACTTCTTTGCTCGCCGCGAAACGGTCGAGCGGATCTTCGAGGCGACGTCGAAGGCGCGGATCAACGGACGGAAGTTCCGCGACAAGGCCCGCTTTCTCACCGAGGCCACGCAGGCCGACGTCTACCGCAACCGCGACCTGCTCCCCCTGTGCAGTGCGGGCGGGTTGCGGGGGATCTGGTTCGGCATCGAGGACCTCCATACCGGCATGATCAACAAGGGGCAGTCCGCGGAGAAGACCGTCGCTCTCTTCGCCGAGCTCCGCAAGAACCGGATCGAGCCGCACGTCATGATGATCCATCACGACGACCAGCCGCTCTCTTCCGGACGCGACCTGCGCGGCGTCGTGGACCAGGCCCGATACGTGTACCAGGCGGGGGCCGTGTCGTATCAGTGCACCTACCTCGGCGCGGCGATCGGCACGCGGTTGCTCGACGAGACGATCCCCAGGGGAACGCTCCTGCTTCGCGTCGGCGGGCGCCCCGCGCCCGACGCCTATCGGGACGGCAACCATGTGATGGATACGCGCCACAAGGATGTGTGGAAGCGCCAGCTCAACCTGCTCGCGGCGTATGCGGCGTTCTACAATCCCGTACACATCCTGACGAGCTGGCTGGAGTACGGGCGCGACCGTGTCGGGCGCAAGCGATTCGGCACGCAGCTCTGGGGCACATACGGCCTGGTAATGACGGCGATCAAGACGGCCCCGTGGATCTGGCAACTCAAACGGGGGCCGGTGGAGAAGCTTACGATCTGGCCGAGACACCCTGTGCGTCTGGTGGACGCGGAGACCGGCTGCGAGATCTCGTGGGCGGTCGATCAGCGGCTCGTCGCCCCCGGGCCGCCGCTGCCGCCCCTGCCGCGAAGGGCTGCACCGGTAACCCAGCCGTCGGAGGAGCGGATGCCCCTGCACCCGCACGGCACGGCGCTTGATGTGCCGCCCGGCTGCCCGGTTTCGTCCTCCTGAGTCCGTCTCCGCTCATCGTTGCCGGGTCCAGGCCGCTCCGGCATACTTGCCGAACAGTTCGTCCGCCAGCGCGAGACACTCGGCACACCATTGCACCCGCACCGGGCGGAGATTCGCTCGCCGGGCCACGGCCGCGACGAATGCCCCGGCAAGTTCCCTCGGCTGTGGGAGGGGTACGCCCGCACCGGCCGACGGCCGCAATCCGGAAAGCTGAAGCGACCCGTGCTGCAGGACGGCGCCGCTGCTGCGGCGCTGGGCGCTGCCGAGGACCTTATGCGGCCCGACGACCACATCGAGGCCGTGTCGCCGCTCGAAACAGAGAAACGGGCCGCGTTGCGAGTTGGCCGGTTCGGAGCGATCGGCCCGCCGCGCCGGAATGCCGTGCGCGGCGAGCATCTCGACGGCCGCGTCGTGCACCAGCGCATACAGGCCCACGGGGCCTCCCCGCAGCAGCGGAGAATCGCCGGGTACGATCAGGGAGTAGGTCAATTCGTCGGCGTGCACGATCGCGCCTCCGCCCGTGAGCCGCCGCACCACGGGCATGGACCGTATGGCCGGCGGCTGTTGCGATACGTCGTCGTACGCCTGAAAGTAGCCGAGCGAGAGCGTCGGCGGCTGCCATTCGTACAGCCGCATCGTTGCGGCGGTCTCGCCGCAGGCCACGCGCCGCAGCAGGGCCTCGTCGCGGGCCATGTTCGTCGGCCCGTCGAGGGGCGGGTCGATCAACACGCGGATGGAGTCATCGGCGGCCACGTCGGCGTCTCGCCCCTCGGCCGCCGGCTGCATGGTGGGCCGGCTTCTTCGGGTGGGCAGCGTCCTGTCCGTCCGGAGACGGGCGGGATGCGCGCTTGCCGATCCTGCCGGCCGCCTTCGGCTCGACCGGCGCCAGGTCCAGCTCGCGCGCGGCGATATTCACCCCCGCGATTCGTACCCGCATCCGATCGCCGATGCGAATCTTCCGGCCGCTCCGCTGTCCGATGAGCATGCCCCGATCGCGGTTCACCTCCCACCAGTCGTCCGGCAGATCGCCCATGCGGATCAGCCCGTCGACGAGGAACTCGGTCAACTGGATGAAGACGCCGACGTTCGCCACGCCGGTGACGATGCCGTCGCACTCCTCGCCGAGCCGTCGGGCGAGCAGGTGCAGAACGAGCACCTTCTTGATTTCCCGTTCCGCGTCCTCGGCTCGCCGCTCCGTCAGGCTGCAGTGAGCTCCGGCCTGGACGAGCTGCGCGTGCGACGGCACGGCGCGGCGGTCTTTCTTCGAATCGAGCCGCCCGTTGATGTGGAGATCCAGCAGGCGGTGGATCATGAGGTCGGGGTAGCGGCGGATCGGCGAGGTGAAGTGGCAGTAGTGCTCGCTGGCCAGGGCGTAGTGCCCGATGTTCCGGGGCGAGTAGACGGCCTTTTCCATGGATCGCAGGACGGCCATGTGGACGGCGAAGCCCTCGGGCTTGCCGCGGGTGGCGTCGAGCAGGGCCTGCAGGTCCTTGCGGGTGTGCACCCGCGGGAGTCTGTAGCCGAGGAAGCGGAGGAACTGGCCGAGTTGCCGGCCGGCTTCCGCATCGGGTTCGGGATGGATCCGGCGGAGGCAGGGAACGCCGAGCCGTGCGAACAGGCGGGCGACGGCCTCGTTGGCCTCGACCATGAACATTTCGATCAGCGTGTGCGAGAAGCTGGTGTCGGCGGGCTCGGCGCCGACGACGTTTCCCTTCTCATCGAGCGTGAGCTCGACCTCGGGCAGGTCGAGGACGAGCATGCCGTCGGCCAGCCGCCGCCGACGGATGGCGTGGGCGAGCTTCTCCGCCTCGCGGAGCGTCTCGACGACCTCCCGGGGGAATCCGCCGGTCCGGCCCTCCAGGATCGCGCTGGCCTGGCGGTAGGTGAGCCGTTTTCTCGATTGAATGACGGCGTTGGCGAACCGCGCGGCGAGGGGCCGGCCCTTTGCGTCGTAGCGGATGAACGCGCTCTTGACGAGGCGCGGCTGGCCCTCCTGCAGGCTGCACAGGCCGTTCGAGAGGATCTCCGGCAGCATCGGCACGACGCATCCGGGGAAATAGACGCTGTTGCCGCGCTCGTACGCCTCGCGGTCGAGCGGGCCGCCGGGCTTCACAAAGGTGCTGACGTCGGCGATATGCACGCCGAGTTCCCACTCGCCCCGCCCGAGGCGCCGCAGCGAGATGGCATCGTCGAAGTCCTTCGCGTCGTCCGGGTCGATCGTGAACACGACCTCGCGGCGGAGATCCTCGCGGACCGCGAGTTCGTCCTCGAGGCGGAAGGATCGCGTCACGCGGCGGGCCTCCTCCAGTACCTCCTCCGGGAATGTTTCCGGCAGGTGATGCTGGTAGATGATGCTGCGCACGGCGACGGCTGCCTCGCCCCGCCGGCCGAGGCGCTTCAGGATCACGCCGCGTGCCGGCCGGGCCCCGCACGGGTACTCCGTCAGCTCGACGACGACCTGGTCGCCCGCGCGGGCGTTCTTGGCCGTCACGTCGGCGACTTCGATGGGGGCGTTCAACGTGTTGCCGTCGGGCCAGACGAACCATCGCCCGGCCTCGTGCCGGAGTTCGCCGACGAACTGGCTGTTGCCGCGCGCCACGATCTCGACGACCCGTCCCTCGTGCAGCATCCGCTCGCCCCGCTTGCCTTTGCGGAGGATTCGCGCGCGGACGGTGTCGCCGGTGATCGCACCGCCCGATTCGCCGGGGGGGATGTACAGGTCGCCGTGCTCGTCCGGCGACTCGGGCACGACGAAGCCGAAGCCGCGGGGGTTCGCACGGTACGTGCCGAGGATCATGCCCGGCGTCTGCGGGAGCATGACGGCGTTGCCGCCGCCCAGCACGATCCGGCCGGCTCGCATGAGCGCCTTGATGCTTTCGCGGAACTCGGCGTATTCCCGCTCCTCGATGCCCATCGACCGGGCCAGGGCCCGCACCTTCTGCGGGTGGTAGGTCGAGGCACCGATGTACTTCAGGATGCGTTCGGATGTCGGGTCGGGCATTGGGTCACCAGGTAATGAATGCCGGATACGGAATGATGAACACTCGGGCGTTGTCGTACGTCAGACCCCGCACGGATTCACCTCGAGGCGGGATACCGAGAGGCAGACTCGCCACGCCGCCGGGATCATATGCGAGATACGCCCGCAGGGCAAACCGTTCGATGTGCCGGGTGAGCTACGGCCGGGTCGTCGCACGCACCCCGAGGGGTTCCAGGGTCTTCGACAGGGCTCGGGTCACGTCTTCCGTCATTCGGATCGTGTCGGGAAACCGGACCCCGCCGAGACCGGGCGCAACCGTCTGCTCCCACTGCTTGAGGCTTTCGACGTTCTGCGAAGCAGCGGCTGTCCATCGCCCGAACGCGTCGACGAGACGCGCGCGGGTTGTCTCGTCCGGCGACGCGGCGCGGGAGAGATCCTGCGAGATCTCATAGAGCGCCTTGGCCATCTGCACGTAGCTTTGGATGACCTTCGTTTCCAGGATCAGGTCGGATTCCCGAAGTCTCTCCGCGATCTGCAAGGCCTTGTCGCAAGTCCGCAGGTCCTGGTCCATGTGCTCCATGGTCGGGAAGTAGCGGAGCATACCTGTGCCGAGTGAAAGCGCCTTGCGCCTGGAGAAGACATCACCCATCTTCCAGAACCAGGGGTACGGGATCTGCGAGCCGTACACGTCCCAGCCGACCTGACCGATCATGAGGGCCCAGTCGGCGGCCTCGTCCGCGTCGGCGATGTGCCTTCGTGTAGCCCAGGCGGCTGCGAATTCCTTTTCGCTGCGGCCGTGGGCGTTCCAGGACCATTCGGCGGCGGCCATGACGTTGAAGGCGTAGAAGCGGTTGTTGGGCGTCGCGTAGCCGCACAGGCACTTGAGCTTCTTGTCGACGAACTCCTGCATGCGATAGCGGATGAACTGCGGCCCGGTCCAGGGGCAGACGATCCGCCACGAGGCCGTGAGCTGCGGATAACACCCGAGCCATCGCCCCTTGGCCGCGAACGCCTCGAGCAGCGGGTAGATCATCGGCTCTTTCGACGAGTCATACGTCCGCCCGCCGTCATAGTACGTCACGCCGGTGTCCTCGGGAACCTCGGCGAGCACCTTGTCGTTGGATGCGTAGCTGCCCTGCGTGAGAAGAATTCGCAGGCCCAGCCGGGGATGCTCCCGCCGCGCAGCCTGCCACGCCCGGACGATCGCCCGCGCCTCGAGTACGTGTTGCCCGACCTTCCGGCATTCATCGCACCCGCACTGCAGGGGGAACTCGGATAGCCACGCGCAGATGTCCGTTACGCCGGGCTGACGGGCCAGCGAGTCCATCCAGCCGGCGAGGATCTCGATCATCTTCGGCTGCGAGAGGCAGGGGGCGACCATCTCTTTCGAGCCCGTACGCCGCGCCGTGTCGCCCTTGCCGCGAAGCTGTGGGTAGGCCCTGTAAACGCCCGTGCGGTCGAGCTGATCGAGATGGGTAATGATGGGCACGAACTTCACGGCGGCGAGCCTCGCCGCCTCCAGCCGCTCGGCATCGGCCGTGGCGGTACACTTGCCGTCATCGGCCACCTGGAGCGAGGTGTGCGACTCGACGAGGTTCATCTTGTAGGCGGCCAGCCAGGGGATATCCCGGTTCGCGCTGCCGCCCCACTCGCCGCGCTCGGCCAGGTCCGGCCAGTCGGTGACGTCCGCGAGGGGCACGCGTATCGTTTCGCCCCGAATCGCGCCTTCGAGCAGTTGTCGGAGGGTGCAGCATGCGTAATAGACGCCCCGCGGATCGGTCGCGGTAAGGATCAGTCGCGTTTTGCCGTCGGGCCGGATGCGGTACGCCTGTTCGCCGTTCGGGAGCCGCGCGAGCCTGGCTGCTTCCCTCGCCGGGATGCTTCCTGATCCTGCGTCCGGGTCGGCCGCGCCGATCACGAACTCGAAGCTCGCCTTATCTGCCGATATCGCCCCGCCGTGGAGAAGCTCGCGGATCCGGTCCGCGCCGGCCTTCTCGACGTCCGTGGCATTCGCCCGCACGCGCACGAAGATGCCCGACGTGGGCACCTCAACTTCGCTCTCGATGCGGATCTCCTTGGGCAACGGGATCAGCCATCGCAGCCACGTTGCTTCCCGGTTTGGCGCCACCTCCGCGCCGGCGGCGCCGCCCGCGAGGCCGAGGACGGCAGTGAGCGCAACGGTGCGTAAGAACACTGGGGGACCTCCGTCGGTACCTACTTCCGTATGCCCATCACATCCTTCTTATACACCTTCGTCTCGAGGCTGCGGACGTAGTCGGTGAAGTTGTCGTCCGGCTTGTCGGCCCGATGGATCTCATGGAGGAACGAGTAGAGCTTGGCGTCGAGGTTGTCGAGGTAGTGGACGGCGATTGCCTCCGGGGTGGCCGGGAGCTTCGGGCTGCCGAAGTCGTACTGCCCGTGGTGGCTCACGATGATGTGCTGCAGCGCGAGCTTGATGTCCTCCGGGAACGGCCGGCCGGTCTCCTTCGCGGCATCGCGGGATTTCTGTTCGACCCAGATGACGGCCTGTACGATGTGGCCGATGAGCTGCCCGGCGTCGCTGTAGTGGAAGTTCGTGTCGTAGCACAACTCGGTCGTCTTGCCGATGTCGTGCAGGAAGACGCCGGCGAGAACCAGGTCGAGGCTGACTTCCGGGTATCGCGGGATCACGACCAGGGCCAGCTCCAGCACGTTCAGCGTGTGCTCCAGCAGGCCGCCGAGGAAGGAGTGGTGAAGCTGCATGGCCGCCGGCGCCCGCTTGAAACGCTCGACGATCTCCTCATCCTCGACGAACTGCTTGATGAGCATGAGCAGGTCGCGATTGCGGATCGTGCGGAGGATCTCCTTGACCCGCTTCCACATCGCCTCGACGTCCTTGTCCGTGGCCGGGACGAAGTCGCTCAGGTCGACGTCCCCCTTTTCGACACCTCGCATCCCCTCGATGATGAACTGCAGCGAGCCTTTGTAGCTTTCCGTGCGGCCCCGGACGCGGAGGAAGCCGCCCTCGGGAATCTGCTGAAACTGCGCGTCGGTTGCCTGCCAGATCCGCGCGAGGAGCTGCCCGGTCCGGTCCGCCAGCACCACATGGATGTAAAGCGAATTGTTGGTGGTCTGGCGGAGGTCCTTGCTCGTGACGAGGAAAACCTGATCCTCGATCCGCTCGCCGGGCCCCAGGTCCTTGATGTAGCGACGACCCTTCGTGTTCTCCGCAGGCATGCGCATCTCCTATGACCAGCCGTAGCATATCGCGGCGGCGGAGTATGGCCAAGTCGGCGGCAATCGAGTCGCGCGGGCAGGCGGACGGATCGCTGCCGCTACTGCCGTTTTCGGTAAGACAGTTTCGCATGCGGCGAGCAGCGCCGCAAAGGTTCAGTCGCCCCTACACTGTTATCGCTTGGATTCTTGTCGGCCGGCGCCGAATTCCGGGCCAGGGGCGGTACGTCATTCTGAGGGAGCGGAGCGACCGAAGAATCCGGCCTGAGCTTTGCGGGGGCTTTGCGCGTGCAAGGATCTGCGCAAATCGGACGCCGGATTCTTCGGCCCCAAGGGGGCCTCAGAATGACGCGACGCACGCTACGTGCGTCCGGCGCCGCCATGTTGGGTTGCGGGCCACGCCCGCGCTGGGGGGCTGGAAACGAACGAAACTCTCGAACCGAAAGCGGCAGTAGTCACACAGCAACTCGGCGAGACGTTCCAGGACGTCGTCATGCCGCGTACCGGGCCGGGGTGACATCTCCACCACTGCTTCGACGAGTTCATATCGGTAGCCTTCCGGCAGGTCAGCCTGGAAGTACCCGTCCGCCGTCATCCGGACGTTGGACACGGCATCTGGCGAAAGGATGGCGACCATGGCACCGAAGCTCCACGGTCATTGTGTCGGATCCAAGGCGATCGCGGCAGGCAGAGCGTCTGCGCGGCCGCCGTGGCGCGGCGGCGACGGCACGTCAACCGTTGTGTTTCGCGGCGATCGGCATCCGCCGGCCGAAGCCGAACGCTCGACTCGTGACCTTCAGGGCGGGGGCCGCCTGCTTGCGCTTGTATTCGTTGCGGTCGATCATGCGGACGACGTCCTGGACGGTCGGCTCATCGAATCCGGCGGCGACGATCTCGTCGGCGCTGCGCTCCTCCTCCACGTACAGGTGAATGATCGAGTCCAGGATGTCGTACGGCGGAAGCGTGTCCTGGTCCGTCTGGTCCGGCCGTAGCTCGGCCGACGGCGGCTTGGTCAGCGAGCCGGTCGGGATGATCGTGCGGCCGGCGCGGCGGTTGATGTATCGGCCGAGACGGTACACCCACGTTTTCGGCACGTCGCCGATGACGGCCAGACCGCCGCACATGTCGCCGTACAGGGTGCAGTAGCCCACCGCCAGCTCGCTCTTGTTGCCCGTGGTGAGCACGAGCCAGCCGAACTTGTTCGACAGCGCCATGAGGATCATGCCCCGGAGGCGGGCCTGGATGTTCTCCTCGGTGATGTCCGCCGGGCGGCCCTCGAACAGCGGCTGCAGCTCCCGCTCGACCACCTCGTGCATCGTGCCGATCGCGGCGACGCGGAAGTCGATGCCCAGGTTGCCCGCCAGTTCGCGGGCGTCGGCGAGACTGTGCTCGCTGCTGAAGCGCGACGGCATCGCCACGCCGTGCACGCGGTCGCTGCCGAGCGCGGCGACGGCAATCGCGGCGGTGACGGCGGAATCGATCCCGCCGGAAAGCCCCAGCACGACGGCGCGGAATCCGCATTTGTTCACGTAGTCGCGGGTGCCGAGCACAAGCGCGTCGTACAGGGCCGCCTCGGCCTTCGGGTGTGCTTCGATGCGCTGCGGTCCGGCGGCGTCGAGATCGACGAGCAGCAGATCTTCGGCAAAGGATTTCGCCTGGGCGATGACCCGGCCGTCGGCGGAGAAGACCGTCGAGGCGCCGTCGAAGACCAGTTCGTCGTTGCCGCCGACCTGATTGCAGAACAGCAGCGGGATGTGGTGTTCGCGGGCCTGCCTGCCGAAAAGCTCGATCCGCGTGTCGTGCTTGTCGAGGTAGTAGGGCGATGCGGAGAGGTTCACCAGCAGGTCCGCCCCGGCCCGGGCGAGCTTCTGCACGGGGCTGATGTGGTAGAGCTTGCGGCCCAGGATGTTCTCGTCGTTCCAGAGATCCTCGCAGATGCACACGCCGAGCCGCGCGGACGTGCCGCCCGCTGCTACCGGCGCGGCGACCTGGATGTCGGGGCCCGGCTCGAAGTACCGCTGCTCGTCGAAGACGTCGTAGGTCGGCAGCAGCGACTTGTGGTGTACGCTGACGACCCGGCCGTCGGCGCACAGCGCGGCGGAGTTGCGGAGGTGCCGGCCGGTCGGCTCCTCGTTCTCCTGGGCGAAGCCGACGATGGCGGTGATCCCGCGGCACTCGCGGGCGATCCGTTCCACGGCGGCGACGTTGTCGCGAATGAGCTTCGGTTTGAGCAGAAGGTCCTTCGGCGGATAGCCGATGACGGCCAGTTCGGAGAAGACGACCAGCTCCGCGCCGCGGGCCTTCGCTTCGTGGAGGGCGGCGATGATCCTGCCGGTATTCCCGGCGATGTCGCCGACGAGCGGATCGAGCTGAGCGAGTGCGACCTTCATCGGCGTCATTCTACGCCGGGCGGGGCGGGCGTGCACCCGTCAATCGCTCGCCCGCTCAGGATGCCGCCGACACGCCCGTCAGCGTGCCGTCCGCCCCGGGGGGCGAGCCGGTGGCAATCCACGCGCGGATCGCCGCGAGCAGCTTGGGCCAGCGAGAGGAGAGCCGCTGTTTCAGAAAGCCGTTGTAGGATGCGCTGACCGCATCGAGGAAGTCGCGGAGCCTGGCCGTTCGCTCCTCGAAGAGGACACGCGGGTTATCCGGCTCGGCGGCCGCCGGAAGCAGCACCCCGCTGAAATGCATCATGTCGCCGCGGACGGTGCAGGCGTACGCCTCGCCGCGATGCACGATCTGAAGGCCCGCCCGCACGGGTAGCTTGCCGGTGGTCAGGGCCGCCACGGCCTCAGGGCTGTGCGACGGGTCGTCCGTGCGCAGCGCCACCGAGCCCGTCATCCGGTACGCGCAATCGAGCTGAAGCGACTTCTCGAACCGCCCGATCGCCTCATCCCCGCCGTTGGACGGCGTGACCTCCACTTCCTCGTGCCGCGACCGGTACCACAACCATGTGAGCCATTCCGTGCCGAGGTAGTCCCGGCTCCGCGCTTCGTCGCCGGGGGCGGCGCCGCGGTCAAGCTCGGCACCGTCCGGCGGCGTGGTGAACTGGGCGGGGCGCAGCTCTTCGTACGCTCCGGTCAGTCTGGCGGCGCCGGCGAAGCGCGAGGCCATCTCGCCGGCAGTGGCCGCCGTCAGCGCGTGCCCGAATGTCTCCTGAAACAGGACGGCGAACCGATCGACCACCGCCGGCGCTGTCGCGGCGAGGTATACCTGGTTCCGCGTGAGGTCCCACAGCATCGGATACTGATGCATCCGGCGGAATCGGCCGGCCCTGGCCTCCTTCTCGGCCTGATTCTTCGCGGCCTCGCGGGCCTCGCGGCGTTCCTGCCGGCTGAGAAACTCGCGCCCCGATTTCTCCAGCAGGGCCTGCTCGTGCATCTTCTGATACGAGCGGACGATCTCCGACGGCGGCTTGTTCGCGTCTACCCGCATCGCCAGATACAGGCACTCCGCGATCGCGTTCTTGCCGAAGTCGAACTTCGTGTCGAGGATGTGATCGCCCGTGACCCAGCCGGCCTCGCTGCCGTCCCGGGCGGCGACGCTGCCGTTGCCGATCGCCCGCCGGGCGACCCGGTCGAGCAGGTCCTGGCTCACGCGCTCAGGCGCCGAGCCGGCGACGAAGAAACGCTTGAACGTAACGGGACCCGATGCGAACGCCATGCCCGGCTCCTTCACCACGAACCGCAGGAACAACCGCGTAACGCGTGGTCATCGTAGAGAGCCGCCTCACGGTGTCAAATCGACGCACCGGCGCGCATCGCGATGGCGCCGCGCGTGCACCATCGCGCCCGATTCCTGCCATCGGTACGGTAGTGCGAGGATGCGGCGGGCGGATGAAGAGGATACCGAGCTTGTATGCTCGGATTGTCGGGCTGATCAGGCGGGAGCGACGGGGTCTGACGTGGGAACGAATCGATCCGGGAGCGTGGGCTCGGAATCTGGCGGGCAGCGGGTCTCACACCCGACGGCATAGTCCTCCGGCAGGCAGCCGTTTACGCCTCGCCGGGGATGAGGGGAGGGAACGGGTTGGTTCCGCAGGCCGGCGGTGATGACCTCGCGGAGGATTCGAAGGCCGAGCGGCCTTGTTGAGCACAGGTGGCGATTGGAGTCTTCGGTTGCGGCTTTTGCGCGCCTTGCGCGCGGCGTGTTTGGCGCGCGGTGCGCCTTGCGCGCCTGTATCGCGCTGCGGCGGTAGCGCCACCCGTCATTCTGAGGAGCGCAGCGACGAA
>CAZZFA010000054.1:0-37170 GCA_964653435.1 uncultured Planctomycetales bacterium
GGATCCCGTCATGCTGAGCGAAGCGAAGCATCCGGCTTCTCTGCGCCACTCAGCCGGATTCTTCGTCGCTGCGCTCCTCAGAATGACGGGTAGCGGCACCGCCGCAGCGCGATCCATGCGCGCAAAACACGCCGCGCGCAAGATCCACCGCGCGCAAGATCCACCGCGCACAAGGCGCATTGCGCGCAAGATGCACCGCGCGTAAGATGCACCGCGCACAAGGCGCGCCGCGCACAAGGCGCGCCGCTCGCAAGGCGCACAAAAGGCGCGACGCAAGACTCTACGCATTCAATCGCTGGGACCGGGCGCTCATCCCGCTCTTGCCTTCGCGATCTGCCGGGCCGGCTTGAGCCAGGCTTCCCACGCCTTCGCCATACACGCACCGCAAGTACGGCCATGCACCCACGCTTCTTGCCGGATTCGGTCCCCGCGGCGCGCCGAACGCGCCGGATAGGCTTTCCCTTGCTGCTCACCGGGGCGACCTCTTCATGCCGTCCCGCCCCGGTTCGGCTATAATCCCATCCGGTCACAGGCGGCGCGGCGGTGCACCGGGCTCGTCAGTGCGGTTTGCGTGGAAACAGAGGCCTGCCATCATGAGCCACACGGTATGTCTGCTGCCAGGCGACGGGATCGGTCCCGAGGTCACCGCTGCGGCCCGGCGGGTGATCGACGCCAGCGGCGCGAAGATCGAATGGGTAGTGCTTCCCGCGGGCGCTGCGGCGGCAGCGGAGTACGGCCACGTACTGCCGGAGCGGACGATCGCCGCGATCCGGGGACACAGGGTGGCTCTCAAGGGTCCGGTAACCACGCCCGTCGGGGGCGGGCACGTCAGCGTCAACGTTCAGCTTCGACGCCGGCTCAACCTCTACGCGGCCGTGCGCCCCGTGCGATCCCTGCCGGGCATCCGGACGCGCTACGAGAATGTCGAACTCGTGGTGATCCGCGAGAACACCGAGGGGCTTTACTCCGGCATCGAAAACGAAGTAGTCCCGGGAGTCGTTCAGAGCCTCAAGATCGCGACGCTTACCGCCTGCACGCGGATCGCCCGGTTCGGCTTCCAATACGCCCGGGAGCATCATCGCCGGAAAGTCACCGTCTTTCACAAGGCCAACATCATGAAGATGTCCGACGGGTTGTTTCTCGATTGCGCCCGTCGCGTCCACAGTGCATTCTTCCCGGAGATCGAGTACGAGGAACTCATCATCGACAACGGCTGCATGCAGCTTGTGCGCGATCCGGCGCGTTTCGACGTGCTGCTGATGGAGAATCTTTACGGTGATGTTCTGAGCGACCTCTGCGCGGGCCTCGTCGGGGGGCTGGGTGTCGTGCCGGGGGCGAATATCGGCGACGACGCGGCCGTCTTCGAGGCCGTCCACGGCTCTGCACCCGACATCGCCGGCAAGGGCATCGCCAACCCGCTGGCCTGCATCATGAGCGGCGTCATGATGCTCAACCACCTCGGCGAGACGGCCTGCGCCGAGCGGATCAAGGCGGCGTACAATCGCGTGCTTGCCGAAAACGACCCGGCCAGGCGCACAGCGGACATCGGCGGCACGGCCACGACGGAACAATTCGCCGACGCGATTATCGAGGCGATGGCGTAGTCTGACGACGGACAACGATGCCCCGCGATAAGGTCATCATCGGCACCCGCGGTTCGCTTCTGGCCGTGTCGCAGACGGAATGGGTCGCGGCGCAGATCCGGACCGCGTGTCCGGGCGTGTCCGTGGAGATCCGGCGGATTCAGACCACCGGCGACAAGCGCGCCGCCGAGGCCATTCCCGAGATCGGCCAGAAAGGGATCTTCACGTTCGAGCTGGAACAGGCGTTGCTGGCCCGGCAGATCGACCTGGCTATCCACTCCGCCAAGGACCTGCCCACCGAGACGCCCGCCGAACTGGACCTCCTGCTCGTGCCGGCGCGCGAGGACCCGCGCGATGCGCTCGTCTCCCGCGGCCAGAGGCGGCTCGAAGACCTGCCCGAGGGGGCGGTCATCGGCACCAGCAGCCTTCGGCGGCAGGCCCAGTTGACGATCCTCCGGCCGGACCTTCGTTTCGTTCCGCTGCGCGGGAATGTGGACACGCGCATCAACAAGGTGCATCGGGGCGATTGCGATGCGGCCCTTCTCGCCCTGGCCGGGCTGCGACGCTCCAACCTCGATCGGTATGTTACGCAGATCCTGGATGCGGACGAGATGCTGCCCGCCCCCGGTCAGGGAATCCTCGCCGTGCAGGGACGCCGGGACGACGACGAACTTCGCACATTGCTTGCTCCCCTGGATGATCCGGCTGCCCGTGTTGCACTGTCCTGCGAACGCAGACTCATCGCCAGGCTGGAAGGCGGCTGCCGGACGCCGATCGGGGCGTGGACCCGCCGTTCGCACGAGCGGCTGCGCGGCGACGCCGTCGTGGCCATGCCGGACGGATCGAGGTTCGCGCGGGCCCGGGCGGAGGTTCCCGGCGGCGACTGGCAGTCGCTCGCCGACGACCTGGTCGACCGTCTTCTCGCCCAAGGTGCCGGCGGGATCATCGTCGCCAGCCGGACGTAGGAGGGCTCTCCGGGGCCTGATTCTTCCGGGAGCCCGGCTCTTGCGTCACCCCGATGCGGCCTCGGGCGAGGTCGCACTCCGGCGCCGCGCCCCTTTGCCCGCGACGGCCTTCGGCCCGTTCCGCCGAAGCATTACGGTTACGTCGTCGTCGCCGCTCGCCGTCGCGTCAGGATGTGAATCGCCTTGCCCAGAAACGCCTCGGCGGCCTCGCCGTACGTCTCGGAGAGCGTCGGATGTGGGTGGATGATCGATCCGATGTCGTGGGCGACGGCCGCCATCTCCACGGCCAGTACGCCTTCGGCGATCATTTCTCCGGCCCCCACGCCGACCAGGCCGACGCCGAGCACCCGCCGGGTCTGCGGATCGAACACGATCTTGGTCAGTCCGTCGGTCCGCCCGAGCGTCAGGGCGCGCCCCGACGCCGCCCAGGGGAACTTGCCAATCCCGACTTCGCGGCCGGCGGCCTTCGCTTCTGTCTCCGTAAGCCCGCACCAGGCGATCTCCGGGTCCGTGAACACGACGGCCGGGACCGCCGCATTGTCAAACATCGCCCGCTCGCCCAGCAGGGCGTCGACCGCCACCTTCGCCTCGTGTGTGGCCTTATGCGCCAGTAACGGCTGGCCTGCGATGTCGCCGATGGCCAGAATGCGCGGGTCGGCCGTCCGCATGCAGGCGTCCACCTCCACGAACCCCTGTGCGTTCACGGCGACCTGAGTCTTCTCAAGCCCGATTCCGCGGCTGTTCGGTCGGCGACCGATGGCCACGAGCACGCGGTCGAACGTCTCCTCATGCGCGCCCGTTTCGCCCTGGAATGTTGCCACGATACCGGCGTCGCCCTTCTTTACAGCGGCCACCTTCGTCTTGAGGTGAATCGCCTCGCAGCGGGCCTTCAGCATCGTTTCCACCGGGCGGACGAGATCCCGGTCGACGCCGGGCAGCAGGCCGTCCGTCATTTCCACGATGACCACGCGGCTGCCGAGGGCCGCGTAGACCGTTGCCATCTCCAGCCCGATGTATCCCCCGCCGACGATAAGGAGTCGTGCGGGCACCTCCGGCAGAGCGAGGGCGGCGGTAGAGTCCATGATCCGCCGATCGCCGATGTCGAACACCTGCGGGATCACCGGCAAGGAGCCCGTGGCCAGTATGGCCCGTTCGAAACGAAGCGTGCCAAGGTCGCCCTCGCCCGCGGGAGCCGCCTCCTGTGCGGCAGAAGGGCTCTCCAGAGCCCGACTCTTCTCCGGCGCACCCGCCCCGATCTCTTCGACCGGGCCCGACCCCCCGGCGCGGGAGGGCTCTCCGGAGCCCGGTCTCTTCGACCGGACAGATGTGAGACGCAGCGTCTGCGAGTCCTCGAATGCCGCCCGCGCGTGGAGGAACTCGACGCCGCGCCGGCGGGCCAGTTCCATCACGCCGCCGGCCAGCTTGCCGACCACGCCATCTTTCCATGCACGCAGCGCATCGAGATCCACGGCCGCCTCGCCGAACCGGATGCCCCAGTCGGCCGCTTCGCGCGATTCATAAATCAGCCGTGCCACGTGCAGCAGCGCCTTGGACGGAATACATCCGCGCTGCAGACAGACGCCGCCGGGGTCGGCATCCTCGCTGATGAGGGTGACTTTCATCCCGCCGTCGGCGGCCCGAAATGCGGCCGCGTAACCGCCGGGGCCGGCGCCGATCACCGCCAGTTGCGTTTCCCGAGTTCGTGACTGCTCCGCCATGACGCAAAGTTCTCCGTTGTCCCCACCGGGACCAGAATCGCGCCGTGCCGGTCTGGCACCGGCATGTCCGGTACCGAGCCGGGCTTATCCGGGCAACCTGCGGAATCGTAGTCGCCGCAAGGCCGAAAAGCGAGAACAACCGGGCCGACGATTCGCCTCGATGCCGGTCTCCCCCCGGCGTCGTAACGGCTGTGTGGGCAGAGTCTTGCGTCGCAGCTTTTGCGTGCCTCGCGCGCGACGTGCCTCGCGCGCGGCGTACCTTGCGCGTGACGTGTCTTGCGCGCGGCGTACCTCGCGCGTATGTATCGCACTGCGGCGGCAGCGCCACCCGTCATTCTGAGGAGCGCAGCGACGAAGAATCTGGCTGATTGGCGCAGACAAGCCAGATGCTTCGCTTCGCTCAGCATGACGGCCGCCGGAGCCCCCGCGTTCGGTTGCGGTTGAAGGCCGCCTTGGGAGGGCTCTCCATCGCCCGATCTCTTCTCTCCCTCGTCCGATCTCTTCTCTCCGGCGCCCGATCCCTTCTCTCTATTGCCCGATCTTTTCTCTCCAGCGCCCGATCGAGCGGTTTGGCTTTCGGGTTTTTGGGGTTTGCTGTACAGTGCTGTCATGGTCCGCGGACGACAGAAAAAGGGGCTTGCGCCGTCCGGCGAAGGGGCTCGTCCCGCCGGTCGAGCCGTGCAGGGCGTGGCAGCGGGCGTGGGCGTCCTGGCGGGCGTGATCGTCGTGGTGACGGTCGCCGTCGTTGCCGTCCACTGGCCGGCGCTTTCCGCCCAGGCGCTCTCCTTCGATGATTCGGCATACCTGGTCGAGAACGATCTCGTCCGCCACCCCGGATGGGCATCCGCCCGGCGGTTTCTCACGGAGGTGCGGGCGCCTTCGACCGTGCCCGGTTATTACCAGCCTCTGGCGATGATCTCCCTGATGTTGGATTACGCGATGGGCGGTCGTCCGGAGTACCTGCGGCCCTTCCATCGGACGAGTCTGGCGCTGCACGCGGCGAACACCGCCTTGATCGTCGTGCTCCTGTACGTCCTGACGGGGGCGATGGGGCGATACGGGAGAACGAGGAATCCGGACGACGGGGATGCGCGGGAAAGGCGCAGGGGCCGGCTCGGAGAGCCCTCCTGCCGGGCGCTTGTGGCGGGGGGGATCGGCTTGCTGTTCGGGCTCCACCCGTTGACCGTCGAGCCGATTCCGTGGGTAGGCGAGCGAAAGACGCTTCTGGCGGCGTTTTTTTCGCTGTGGTCGCTGGTCCTCTACGTTCGCTATGCGCGGTCGGGTGGACGGTCCTGGTACGTCGCGTCGCTCACAGCGTACGTGCTGGCCCTGATGTCGAAGCCGACGAGCACGCCGTTGCCCGCCGCGATGCTGCTGTTGGATTTCTGGCCGCTGGGCCGGCTGGGTTGGCGAGCCGTCATTGAAAAAGTGCCGTTTCTGATCGTCGGCGGCGTCTCGGCCGTCATTACGTACATCTCGCAGGCGGGCACGGCGTCGGTGGCGTTGCCCGGTGAGTTCTCCCCGTGGCGGGTGCCGCTGATCCTCTGCCACAACATCGTCTTCTATCTCTATAAGATCGTCTGGCCGGCAAACCTCTCCTGCCACTATCCGTACCCGGTGCCGCTGGGGCCGGCGAATCCGATGGTGCTGGCGGGGGTGATCGGCACGGTCATCCTGATCGGCGTGCTGGCGATCTCCCTGCGCTGGACGCGGGCGCTGGTGACGGGTGGGCTGATTTTCTTCGTGATCATCCTGCCCACGATGCAGATCATCGGCTTCAGCAACGTGGTCGCCTCGGACAAGTTTGCCTATCTGCCTTCGGTAGGGTTGCTGTTGATCCTGGCATGGGCAGCCCGGCGGGCGTGGGATCGGGCGCTTTCGCGCGACCGGGGTCGTACGGCCGCTCTCGCGACGGCGGCGATTCTCGCGGTGCTGGCCGTCGCCGAGGCCGTGGGCACGCGGCGGGCGCTGGAGCCATGGCGTGACACGGCGGCACTGTATCGTCACATGATTGCGATGGCGCCGCGCGCCGCTTCGCCCCACTTCGGGCTGGGGGCGTACCTGGCCGCGCAGGGCCGGTACGAGGAGGCATGCCGGGAGTTCCGCGAGTCGTTGCGACTCGATCCGAACCAGCAGGAGGCGTGGGCCAACCTGGGGACGGCGCTTCTGAGTCTCGGGCGGGCCGACGCGGCCATCGAGCACTTTACGACGGCTTTGAACCTGGCCCCCGACAGTCGCAACGTCCTCACGATCCGTAACAATCTGGCACTGGCCCTTGCCATGCAGGGGCGGGACGACGAGGCGATCGCCCAGCTCGCGGAGGTCGTGCGACACAGGTCCGATTCGCCCAGGGCACACTACAACCTCGGCGATGCGCTGGCGAAAAGGCATCGATATGCCGAAGCGGCGAAAGAGTTTGAGGAGGCGGTGCGGTTGCGGCCCGACGACGCGGACGCTCATTTCCGCCTCGCCGACGCGCTGGCGGCCTCGGGCGAAGGAGCGCGGGCCGTAGAGCAGTACCGCGCCGCCCTGCGATTGCGCCCGGCGCACGCGGAAGCGCACTGCAATCTGGCGGCGGAACTCCTGGCGCAGGGCAAGGCGGAGGAAGCCGCGTTTCATGCCGGCGAGGCGGTGCGGTTGCGGCCCTCCTCCGCCAAAGCTCATTACAATCTGGCCGTCGCCGCTGCCAAGCAGGACCGCATACCGGAGGCGATCTCCGAGCTTCGCGAGGCGATCCGCCTCTCGCCGGATTTCGCGGAGGCGCACAACAATCTGGGCGCCCTGCTGCACGGCCAGGGCAAAACGGAGGAGGCGATCGCGCAGTTTTCCGAGGCCGTGCGGCTCAAGCCCGATTACTTCGACGCACACTACAATCTGGCATTGGTGCTTGAGAGCCAGGGCCGCCTCGACGACGCGATCAATGAATACCATCGGGCGTTACGGATCAACCCGAAGAACACGGACGCGCGTCAGCGCCTCGATGCGGCGCTGGAGCGACAGGCGGCCCAGGTGCCCGGATGAGCCATAACACCGAACGACTCCTGGCGGCAGTCTGCTCAGTCTGCCCGCTGTGCATGGCCCGTCGGCGATGGCCTGCGAGCCTCTATGCGCGGATCATGCGAAGCGTCGAACGGCGTTGCCCTTTCTGTCGGGCGTACGACCGTATCCGCTCGCTGGCGAAGACCTCGGGCGAACGAGCAAACGGATGATCCCCGTATAGCCGGCCCCGCGAGGCGATCCCGATCGTGGCGGCCATGCGGTTGGCCGAATGCGGCGATAGCGCAGTCCGCCGCAGTCCCTGTGCTCTCATCGCGGAGAATCCGTACGGCGGGCGATGCCGCGGCTGACGGCCGGGCTCGCACGGCGGGGCAGGTTTTGCGCCGGGCAGGCAAATCCTGCGTTCGAGACCCGTCGCCTGCGCCGGGGCGGCCCCGCCTCTGATGCACGGCACCAGAAACTGTAACTCATTATCTGAAAACGTGTTGCGCTGATCCGCGACCCCTGTGCGGGCGCTGTTGGAGGCTTGCTCGGGGGTTCTGGCATCGTGCGTGCTTACGGGCCGTCGGCCGCGTGGACTCTGCATCCAGCGGGCGGTTGGAGACGGCCGGCGACGATGCGGAGCGGCGTGGCGAGTGAGTACGCGTCAGGAGGACGCGACCGGACGACAGGGACGCCGCCCGACGAGAGGAATCATGGCCAGAGAGCGTCAGGCAATGGATTGCAGGACGGGGCCGGAAGATTGGGCCGGTCTTGGCGCGCGCATTGTGCGGGCGGCCCGGATCGCGACGGCGGTGCATCTCGCGGAACGGGCCGGATACATCGCGCAGGCAGCAGAGGCGGATTTGCGTCGGGCGGAGCCGCCGCCGGCGCGGCCCTCATGAACCCGAGCCGGGAGGGATGCCATGCCGGCACGGGCGGCGCGGGCACTTAGGCGGACGGACAGGACAGCGGACGAACAGACGTAACGGGCGCGGATCCATGGTGTACGGGTTGTGGCTCTCGGCGGCGGGACTTCAGGCGAATCAGTATCGCCAGGACGTCACCGCGAACAATCTCGCGAACGTGGAGACGGTCGGGTTCAAGCGGGACCTCGCCGTGCTTACGGAGCGTGCGGTTGCATCGCGCGAGGCGTTCGGCGATCCGACGATGTCCGAGCCGACCTTGGACAGGATGAGCGGCGGGACGTTCGTCGCGCCGACGTACACGTGCTTCGAGCAGGGTTCGATCGTCCCGACGGACAGGGCGCTCGATGCAGCGCTGCAGGGCGAGGGGTTCTTCACCGTTCGCGACGCCGCAGGCGTTCGTTATACGCGGGACGGGCGATTCGCCGTGGATGCGCAGGGCAACCTGGTGACGGTCTCGGGCGGACGGCCCGTGCTGAACGACGCGGGCCAGGCGATCCAGGTGCCGCCCGAACAGATTGGCGACGTCCGGTTGGCTCAGGACGGCACGGTGCTGGCGGGCGGGTCGCCGGTGGGAAGGCTGGGCATCGTGGATTTCGCGGACAGGACGGCCCTGCGGAAGACGGGCTCGAATCTCCTGGAGGCCGCGGCGGGCGCGCAGGCCAGGCCGGCGTCGGCGAGCGTCCTGGCGGGTGCCGTGGAGGCGTCCACGGTTGACCCGACGACGGCGATGGTCGGGATGATCGAGGCGGCCCGTGCGTACCAGATGAACGCGACCATGATTTCGATGCAGGACACGATGCTGGGGCGTGCGGCGAACGATATTGCGAAGCTGGCATGACCGGTCCGGGGCCATGAAAGCCCCCGGGCGGGCGGCGAGGCCATAGCGGGAGAACGGACGAGTCGATCGGTCGGATCAAGCGGGAGGTTCGGGCTCCCAAGATCCCGCCGGCAGGAAACGTACGGAAACACGCAGGGAACTCTGGACGATGGCGATCAGTGCCCTATACGCGGCCGCGAGCGGGATGAAGGCGATGGACACGAAGCTCAACGTCGTCGCCAACAATCTCGCGAACATCGACACCGTCGGCTTCAAGAAGAGCCGGGTCAACTTCGAAGATCTGCTCTACGAGACCCGGCGGCAGCCGGGCAGCATGAACGCGTTGCAGGAGAAGATCCCCTACGGAATCCAGGTCGGGCTCGGCACCCAGGTCTCGGGCACGCAGCTCAACTTCCAGCCGGGCAACCCCGTTCAGACCGACCGGCCGCTGGACCTCTCGATCGGCGGCCAGGGGTTCTTCCAGGTGAAGACGACGTACGGGGGGCAGGAAGTCACGGCGTACACGCGGGCCGGCAACTTCGTCGTGAATCAGGACGGGCAACTCGTACTGGCCAACAGCGAAGGCTCGCGGCTCGAGCCGCCGATTCAACTGCCCACCGACATGATCGGCGACCCGACGATCGGTGCGGACGGCCAGGTGTTCGTCCGCCAGCAGGGCAACCCGCAACTGGCTCAGGTCGGCCAGATTCAACTGGCGCGGTTCGTGAACCCGGGGGGGTTGCTTCAGATCGGCAAGAACCTGTTCCTGGAGACGGATGCCTCCGGTCCGCCGGTGACCGGCAATCCGCAGCAGGACGCCCTTGGCGAGATCATTCAGGGAAACCTCGAACAGAGCAACGTGGACCCGGTGCGTGAACTGGTGGACCTGATCTTCACGCAACGGGCCTTTGAGCTGAATTCGCAGTCGATTCAGAGCGCCGACCAGACGCTTCAGGTCGTCGCCAATCTGCGGAGGTTCTAGCAGACTCGTCAATCACGGATAACGCGCGGCGCAGGACGCAGCCATGACGTGCAAGGATTGCCAACACGCGGGACATGGACGAAGAAGCGGCCGTACGATTCTTTCTGCGGGAAGGGTCGGACGCGTCGCCGTGCGGCGCGCGCGGTTCGTGATGGCGGTCGTGGCGGCTTTCTCCGTCGCCGCCGGGGCGAGCGCAGCCGAGTCCCGCGCGGCGGAGGTCGCGGCGACGACCCCCGTGACCGTGCAACTCTGGCCGACCGCAGTCGTCACATCGGAACGGACCACGCTCGACGACGTCGGTCGGATCCTGCCGGGAGACGAAGCGACCGTGCGGCTGCTTCGCGCCTGCGAGGTGGCCGTTACGCCGCCGGCCGGCTCCTCGACGGTGATCACGTTGGAGGATGTCGCGGCGGCACTGGCCCGGGCGGGGATCTCCCCGGCACGCGTGATCCTTCGCGGATCGTCCCGTTGCCAGATCGTTCACCCGGCCGATGCAAACGCGACGACACAGCCCGCGGCCGGTACCGCCCGCGGTCGCGGTGCGGCCACCCGGCCGGCCCGCGAGGGAGCCTCCGCCGACGGTTCGGCCTCTCGCCGGTCAAACCGCCCGCCGGAGGCGGGCACGCTCGGGGCCGCACTGGAACAGTACCTGGCCGCGCGACTCGCCGACCAGGGGGGAACCCCGGAAATCCGCTTCAGCCCGGCCGTGCAGCGGGCGATGGCCCTTTCCTCGCCCGCGTACGAATTCCGCATCCGGCAGCGCGGCAACGATGTGCTGGGGCTGGTGTCGCTCGAAGCGGACGTATTCGAGGCCGGCAAGCTCGTCGAGACCATCCCCGTCGTTGCGGAAGTCGCGATGGTCAGGACGGTTGTCGTCGCGCGCACCGCGATCAACCGCGGCGAGATCATTCAGGCCAAGCACCTGGCCCTTGCGGAGCGACGGTTCTCGCGGCTGGCCGACGTCGGTATCAGCGACCTGCAATCCGTGATCGGCCAGGAGGCCAACCGGTACATCGAGAACGGGGCGATGCTGACCGCTCGTGATATCCGCGCGCGGCCGCTCGTGAAGCGGGGCGACATCGTCACGGTGTGGGTGCGGCAGGGCGATCTGGTGATCAAGAGCGCGGGCAAGGCGCTGCGGGCCGGCACATACGGAGAGATGATCGACGTGAAGAACGAGTCGACGGGCGAGGTGTTTCTGGCGGCCGTAACCGGGCCTCAGACGGCGGAGATCGGCCGACGCACCGCCTCGCATGCCGCCCCGGCGGCGCCGGCGTCATCGGGAGGGAGCCATCCATGAACGGGCGAATCGTTTTCGGCCTGGCGATCGCGGCGGCGTGGCTGGGGTGGCCGGGCCTCGCGGGTGCGCAGAGTTCGTCGCTCTATCAGGCGAGCGCGGCTCGTAGCACGCCGCCCGCCGACGGGTATGCGTTTCAGTCGAGTCCGCCGCCGGCGGAGGACGGCGTCTGGGCCGCCGGCCGCCGGGTGGACGTGGTGCCGCTCAGTACGCATCTGATCGAACAGCGGTCGCTGATCGGCGTCGCCATCGAGCGGCCGCGCCCCATCCGGCCGCATGACCTCATCACGATCATCGTCCGCGAGGCGAAGAACTACCAGAGCAACGCCACCGCGAACAATGAGAAGAAGTGGAACGTCGCCGGCGACCTCAAGCAGTGGCTCAAGTTCTACCC
Organism: uncultured Planctomycetales bacterium; assembly: GCA_964653435.1. Taxonomy (GTDB): domain Bacteria; phylum Planctomycetota; class Phycisphaerae; order UBA1845; family PWPN01; genus CAZMVY01. Next base: position 11,662 of record CAZZFA010000054.1, read on the forward strand.
CGGTCCTCAGCTCGGGCGCCAGGACTTCACCGTGCACGGGACGCCTTCCGCGGTGCTCAACTGGGACAACAAGTTTCAGGGCACGGCCCAGGACCAGCGACAGGACGCCTTCACAACGCGGATTACCGGCCAGGTCGTGGACGTCAAGCCGAACGGCATCGTCGTGATCGAAGCGAAGAAGCACGAGAAGCACGACGAGGAGGAACTCACTCTGACGCTTACGGGCACCTGCCGTGCTGCGGACATCTCGCCCGACAACACGATCCTCAGCACGCAGATTCACGACCTGAACATCAACGAGGTGCAGACCGGGGCCGTGCGCGACACGACGCGCCGCGGGTGGATTCCGAGACTGGTGGACTTCCTGCGGCCGTTCTGACGGGCCGGAGCGCAACGAACGATGGCTGTGACGACGAACATGAAGACGCGACGGAAAGCCGATGACCGTTCCGGCCTCAGGCGGTGGCCGCTGGTGCTCGCAACGGTTTTGATCGCGGCCTCGTCGGCGTTCGCCGTGAAGATCGGCGACGTGGCCCGGTTCCAGGGCGAGTTCCCCAACAAGATCATGGGGATGGGCCTCGTCGTGGGCCTGCCGGGGACGGGCGACGGAGGTGACTTCATGCCGGCGATGCGGCCGTTGAGCCGGTTGCTCGGTCGGCTCGCGAATCCGGTGGGCATTGCGCAAGAGCTGAAGAACGCCAAGAACGTGGCGATTGTGATGGTGGAGGCGACGCTGCCGGAGAACGGCGTACGCGAGGGCGACCGGATCGACGTGCAGATCAGCTCCGTCGGGGCGGCGAAGGCGCTTTCGCAGGGACGGCTGGTGCTGACGCCGCTGCTGCCGGCCAGCCTGCTTTCGGCGCGGCCGGATGCGAACTGGGCGGGGCCGGACGTGCTGGCCTTCGCGTCGGGACCGCTGGTGGTGAGCGATCCGAAGCGGCCGACGACGGCGATCATACGCCAGGGGGCGACGATCGAGTCCAGCATCATCCACAACTACGTGGCGCTGGGCCGTGACCTGGAGCATTACCGCAAAGCGCGACAGGGCGGCGAGGCCGTGGCGAAAGGGCTGCTCGAATGGGTGCGCCCGGACGAGCCGTACGTCACCCTCGTCATTCAGGAGGCGCACGCGAGCTGGGCGCTGGCCAACATCATGGCCCAGATGATCAACGACGACGCCGCCGATCCCGATGCGCAGAACGGGACGCGGGCCGGGGACGGCATGGCGGGGAACATCGCGATGGCGGTGGACCGGAACAACGTGCTCGTGCGTGTGCCGGAGACCGCGCGGCGCAACCCGGCCCCCTTCCTGGCGCGGATCGAGACGCTCGACCTGCTCATGCCCCCGTCGGAGGCCCGCGTGATCGTGAATCGCGAGGCGGGTTCGGTGATCATCAGCGGGGACGTTCAGATCTCGCCGGTGGTAATCACCTACAAGGGCATGACGATCACGACGACGGTGCCGGAGCCGAAACCGACCGCGGACAACCCGCAGGTCACCGAGAAGCAGTTTGCGCCGCTCGACCCCGCGCGTCGGGGCGGGACGAAACTGCAGGACCTGGTGGATGCGTTGAACAGTCTGAAGCTTCCGGCGGCGGACCGCGTCCACATCATCGAGGAACTGAGTCGGATGGGCAAGCTCCATGCGAAGCTGATCGTGGAGGAATGAAGACGGCGCAGAGTGGAAGCGAGCGACGGCGGAGGAATCGCCGCCGCGGCGACGGGTGGGCGAGGATAGGGACGGCGTAACGGATCAGAGAACTGACGGACTCATGGCTATCGCCCCGGTCAGCACGGTGGGTGTTGCGAACGCGACGGTCAGCGCAAAGCCGACGGCGAAGCAGGCGGCACTGAAGAACACGGTGGACGAACTGGTGGGCACGCTGTTCTTCGGCGAGGTGTTCAAGGCGATGCGGAACAGCCGGCTGAAAGGTGCATACGGTCACGGGGGCCGCGGGGAGGAGATCTTCACCGCGCAACTGCACGACGCGCTGGCGAAGCGGATGAGCCATAACGCCAGGCTCGGCATCAACGAGGCTCTGTATCGGCGAATGAAGAAACTGGTGTAGCGAGGCCGGCGCGAGCAGCGCGGAAACCGAACGACCCGCGGGTCAGGTGTGAGCATGGCGGCGACGAACGAACAACGGATGGCGCAGGTGGCGACGGTGCTGGGCGAACTCCGGCGCCTCCACGCGGAGCTGGGCTTCGTGGTGCAGCAGAAGCTCGATGCGATGCGGAAGGCCGACACGGACGCGATCCATGCCGCGACGGCGCGCGAGGACTTCCTCGCGCAGCGGATCCGCGAGCAGGAGGGGCTTCGCAGGCAGATCCTGCAGTTGATCGGCGAGGCGAACGGCCTGCCGGCGTCGCGGGCGCGGGCGATGACGATTCGTGAGCTGGCGGACCTCGCCGCCGAGCCGCTGCGAAGCCGGCTTCTGGCTGCCGGCGCGGCACTGCGGGAGACGGTCGTCGAGACGGCGGAGCGGAACCGCGTGGCCGCGATCGTGTCGCAGGAGATGTTGAAGCATTTCCGCCAGGTGTACCAGGTGATGGCCCGGACGAACGGCGTGCCGGGGGTGTACTCCTGGACGGGCCGGGCGGAGACGCGGCCGGGGACGGCCGTCTTTGAGGCGGTGGGATAGCGCGGGCGACGCGCCGGGACGCCGGTCCGACGCCGGGCCGGACGAGCGGGACGACGGACATATGGGCCTGATCACATCGGCATTGCAGATCGGCAAGAGCGCTCTGATGAGCTACCAGAGCGCCCTGCTGGCGGTGGGCAACAATGTCAGCAACGCCAGCAGTCCGGAGTACACGCGCCAGACGCCCGTGCTGAGCCCCCTGATGGGCGGGGTTACGCCGGAGGGTTTTCAGGCCGGCGCGGGCGTTGCCCTGGTGGCGCTCAAGCGGAACATCGACGAGGCCCTCGAGAGCCGCATCCGGGCGGGTCTGGGCGATCAGAGTTCGGCCGCGGTCGAACGGCAGGCGCTCGGCCGGCTCGAGACCGTGCTGAACGAGATGACGGACCAGGATCTCTCCACGCTTCTGGAGAAGTTCTTCGCGGCCTTTTCGTCGCTTCAGAACAATGCCCACGACGTGAGCGCACGCGGCATGGTGATCACCGCGGGCCAGTCGCTGGTGGACGAGATCCGCCGCCAGCGGACGGACGTGCTCTCGCTCGTGGAGGAGCTGAACCAGGGAATCACCGATGTCACGCGCCAGGCCGACGGCATCGCGCGCGAGGTTGCGAGTCTCAACCAGCAGATCGTCGACGCGGAGACGCGCCAGCGCGGCATGGCGGGCGCCCTCCGCGATCAGCGGGACGCCAAACTCCGCGAACTGAGCGAAATCGTCCGCATCCAGGCCGAGCCGCAGGACACGGGCGCGGTGAATGTCTACGTCGGCAACGAGCTCCTCGTGCAGGGGGGCACCTGCCGCGGGCTTACCACGGAGACGGAGATCGGCGACGGCATCGAGCGGGTCATCCCCGTCTTTGCGGACGACGACGGCCCCATCCGGGTGCTGGGCGGCCGACTCGAGGGGCTGGCCGAGTCGCGCGACACCTTCAGCCTCGGCCACCTGAAGGACCTCGACACGCTGGCGGCCGCCCTCATCCAGGAGGTCAACAAGGTTCATTCGCAGGGGCAGGGCCTTTGCGGCCTGACGGACGTGACGGGCACGTTCAGCGTCTTCGATGTCGATGCGGCGCTGAACAGCGACGCGGCCGGCCTCGCCCTCAGGCCCCGGAACGGCAGCTTCCAGATCACGGTGCGCAACACGACCACCGGCACCGGCGTGACGACCACGATCCCCGTCGATCTGGACGGCATCGGGGCGGACACGACGCTCGCCTCGCTCGCCGAAGCGATCAATGCCAGCACCGACAACCTCAGTGCTTCGGTCACCGCGGACCGGCGGCTCCGGATCACGGCGGATAACGGATATGAAGTCACCTTCGGCGAGGACAGCTCGAATGTGCTGGCCGCCCTGGGGATCAACACGTTCTTCACGGGCGCGGCCGCGAACGACATCGCGCTGAACCCGGTCGTCGCGTCGGATGCCACCCTGCTGGCGGCGGCGCGGTCGAACCTGCCGGGGGACGGCACGAACGCGGATGCGCTCGCGCGGGTGGGAACGGCGCCGGCCGCCTCGTTGAACGGGCGGAGCATCGTGGATTTCTACAACTTCGTCGCCGGAAAGATCGCCGTGAACGGCAACGCGGCGAGGGCGGGCCAGCAGGCGGCGGACTCGATCCTGACGTCGTTGCAGGCCCAGCGGGAGAGCATCAGCGGCGTGAGCCTCGACGAGGAGGCGATTCAGCTCGTGAAGTTCGAACGCGGCTTCCAGGGCGCCGCGCGATACGTGAGTGTGGTGAACAACCTGATCGACGAGATGCTGGGCCTGCTGAAGTAACCGGCGAACAGGCCGGGCCGTTCCGGACGCGAGGCGCCCGGCGGCGGGCGAACGGGAAAGCGGATTGGCGGACGCATGGCGATCAACACGATCAACTTCTCCCGGGTGAGCAACAACCTGCAGACGTTGTCGGTGCTCGACTCGCTGCGGCGGAACACCATGGCGCTCTTCGCCGAGCAGAACCGGATGGCCAGCGGCAACCGGCTCAACGCCCCGAGCGAGGACCCGGTGGCCGCTTCCCGCGCGCTGAACCTCAGCGAGCTTCTGGAGCGGCAGGACCAGATCCTCGCCAACGTCCGGCACGCCGATGCGTTCCTCACAGCCACGGACAACGGAATGAGCGAGGTGAGCGATCTGCTCACCCAGGCCAAGACGATTGCCAGCAGCATGGTCGGCTCGGTGGTCCTCGCGGACGAACGGGCATCGCAGGCGGAGATCATCAGTTCGATCATCGATCAGCTCATCAGTGTGGGCAATCGGACCTACAACGGCGTGTATCTCTACGGCGGCAAGAGCACGACGTCGCCTCCGTTCGCACGGCAGTACGGCGGCGTGGCCTACCTCGGAGACACGACGGACCTCGGCACGGACATCGGCGGCCCCGAGAACGCGGTGATCAACCTCACGGGCGACACACTCTTCCGCATGACCGGCGGGCGCATCGTGGGGTATCAGAACCTGGAGCCGGCCGTGCGGCGTGAGACGCGATTGGTCGATCTCAAGGGCGCCACCTCCCTCGGCGTACGTTGCAGCCAGTTGCAGGTGCTCGTCGGCGGCGGCGCCACCGCCTTTACGGTTGACCTTACCGGCGCGGATACGCTCGGCAACGTGGTCGACCTCATCAACAGCGCCTGGCAGGCGGCCGGCGGCTCGGGCGACCTTGCCAGCCTGGCCGGTACGGGGCTGCGTCTGGACACCGGAGGCGCCGGTGCCATTGAGGTGCGGGAGTCCGGCAACGGGACCGTCGCGGCGGACCTGGGGATTCTCCGGTCCGACGCGGGCGGCGTGATTGTCGGCGACAACCTCCACGCGCGCCTCACGGGGACTACGCCGGTCGAGGCCCTGAAGGGCGGCGCGGGGGTCACGCCGGGTCCGATCCGGATTACCAACGGGGCCTTGTCCGCCGTGGTAGACCTCAGTAGCGCCCGGACGCTTCAGGATATTCTCAACGCGATCAATACGGCCGGCGTCGGGGCGAAGGCCGTCATCAACGGCAGTGCCACCGGCATCGATGTGATCAACCTCGTCAGCGGCACGGAGATGCGAGTTACCGAGCAGGGGGGGAGCACGGCGGATGCGCTCGGAATCCTCAGTCTGCACGCCACCGGCCTGCTCTCGGACCTGAATCACGGCAAAGGCGTGCGCGCCACGGCGGGCGGGCCGGATTTCCGCATTACGAGCAGGGATGGCACGACCGTCGATGTGAGCGTCAGCGGCGCCGTCACGGTCCAGGATGTGCTCGATGCGATCAACCACGCGGCCGCCGCGGCCGGCGCATCCATTCAGGCCGTCCTGAATCCGACGGGCCCGGGCATCCGGATCGACGACACCAGCGGCGGGACCGGCATCCTGTCGGTCGAGCGCCTGAACAGCTCGTTTGCCATCGACGATCTCGGGCTGAACCGCCGCGCGAACGCGGGAGAGAACTTCCTGATCGGCGACGACGTGGCCGGCGTCCGTGCGGACAGCGTGTTCAGCGCGCTGATGGACCTGGAGAGCGGTCTGCGTCGGAACGACACGGCGGCGATCAACCAGGCGGCGCAGGAGCTGGAGGCGTTCGCGCCGGAATTGGCGCGTCTTCGCGGGATCGTGGGGGCGCGTTCGCAGGCGATGCACAACCGTGTGGCCTTCACCGAGGACGCGGTCCAGGCGACCAAGGCGCTGCTCAGCGAGGTGAAGGATCTCGATTACACCGAAGCGGTGACGAAGTTCCAGCAGGCGCAGACGGCGTTGCAGGCGAATCTGCTGACGGCGTCGCGGATGCTGAACATCTCGCTGCTGGATTTTCTGACATAACGGAGCGGTCGCCTCCCCGCGAGCGGGGGCGTCGCGACAGGGGTGTGCCGAGCGGCTCGCGGGGGGAGGACGCGATTGTGAGGGCGAAGAGGCGTGGGGGCCTGTCGCCCGGCCCACGATCCGGCCGGTTCGGCAGGTTCAGGATCACCCGCCCGAGGTGAGGGCGGGTTGCGGAACAGGAAGCCGCGTGTTGCAGGCGGCCCGAGGAGTGCGCGGCAGTGCGAAGCGCAGAGTGTCCGGTGCCCGGCGAGGCGAGGCGTACGACCCGATTCGCGGTGCGCGGGGGACTCCGTCTTCGGCATTGTCACAAGACCCTTCTGCGGTGTTCCGGGCGCTACGGATGGTGCCCGACGCGGCCGGGTTGAGCCGCCTTGCGATAGATCCGCAACGGATGGATCGCTGTTGGAGTGTCGCGATGATTATTCAGACGTCGCGCTTTGGACCGGTGGAGGTGGACGAGACGCGGTTGATCCGGTTTCCGAGAGGCGTGCTCGGCTTCCCGGACAATCACGATTACGCCTTGATCCAGACGGGCGAAAAGAGCGGGTTTTACTGGCTGCAGGCGGTGGACCGCCCCGAGCTGGCGTTCGTGGTCTGCGATCCGCGCCTGTTCGTCCCGGACTACGCCGTTCCGATCAAGGCGGAGGACCTCCAGACCATCGGACTGGCGGATCCCTCGGGGGCCCAGGTGTTCATCATCGTCAACAAGGTCGACGACCTGTTGACCGGGAACATGCAGGGCCCGCTGGTGATCAACATCGAAACGCGCGTTGCCAGACAACTGGTGTTGTCGGATCGACGATTCTCCACGCGCCAGCCGCTGATGACGCTCCCACGGAAGGGACTGGCAGCGGCCAAGACGGCGTGAGGGGGGGTCGGTGGCCGGAAGGGACGGGCGGGGTCTATAATTTGACAGACCCGCTTGTTCGAGCGAGTGGCCACCCGATCCGCGTCCAGTGTGCCGCCTCGTCGAGTGTCTCGTGGGCCGATCGACCGCCGATCGTCCACCGGGTCGTCTGACCGGGCGTCCCGGCCTTCACCCCGACGAGAGCGGGTTGACTACGAAGCATCGGCATGGCCAAGGAAGGAGCCGAGGATGTTGGTGCTATCCCGACAACGCGATGAAACGATCATGATCGGCGACAATATCGAGATCACGGTCGTGGATATTCGCGGGGACAAGGTCCGGCTGGGGATCAACGCCCCGTCGGACGTGACCGTACATCGTAAGGAAGTATGGGAGGCCATCCAGCGCGAGAATCGCGCGGCGGCCATGGTGAAGCCGGAAGACATCGCGAGTGTCGCCGGCGAATCGAAGGATCGATCCGGTTCGCGCAAGAAGCGCTGACCGCCGGCTCTTCGCGAGGACCCTGCCGGCCGGGGCCTTCGCGAGGGAAGCCCGCCGCGAGCGGGCGTGTAGCCAGGACTCAATCAAGGAGGATTGCACATGGCTAGAATCAACACAAATGTGCCGGCCCTCGTGGCGCAGACGAATCTGCGTCGATCCCAACGCGACCTTCAGACGTCTCTCGAGCGACTCTCCAGCGGATTGCGCATCAATCGCGGTGCGGACGATCCGGCGGGCCTGATCGTTTCGGAGAACCTGAGGTCCGAGATCGCCGGCGTCACGCAGGCCATCGACAATTCACAGCGCGCCATCAACGTGATCGCCACCGCCGAAGGGGCCCTCAACGAGGTGGCCGCGCTGCTCGTGGACATTCAGGGCCTCGTCGTGCAGGCCGCCAACAAGGGCGCCATGTCCGACGAGGAAATCCGGGCCAACCAGTTGCAGATCAACTCCGCCGTGGAGTCGATCACGCGGATCGCCAACACCACCACGTTCGCCGGGCAGCACCTGCTCAACGGGGCGCTCGATTATGTGACGAGCGGCGTGGACAAGAAAATCGTGCAGACGTTGCAGGTGTTCGGCGCCCAGTTCGGCCAGCAGGCGTACGTCCCCGTCAACGTCGCCGTAACCACCTCCGCCCAGAAGGCGCAGCTCGAGTTCCGCAACAGCGCGATCACCGACGGAGCCATCACCATCGAGGTGAAGGGAAGTATCGGGGTCGCCACCGTGGCCTTCGGCTCGGGCACCACCGCCTCGCGCATCGTTGACGCGATCAATACGGTCAGCGATGCGACCGGGGTCCGGGCGGCCCTGATCAACTCATCGAATCCGGCTTCCGGCGTGGTCTTCACCAGCGTCGGGTACGGTTCGAAGGCCCTCATTTCGATCGAGGCCCTCCCGAGCTCGGGGACGGGGACCTTTACGACGGTGAACCGTGACGGTCTGCCCGACAACTGGGAGACGGGACGGGATGCCGTCGCGGCCATCAACGGTGCGCGGGCTACGGCGGACGGGTTGAACCTCGTTCTGAACGGATCGTCGCTGAATCTCGGCCTGACGCTGGATGAGACCTTCGGCGTCGGGTCGACGAACTTCGCCATCACCGCCGGGGGGGCGCTGTTTCAGCTCGGTCCGCGGGTCGACACGAACCAGCAGACGAACCTTGCGGTGCAGTCGATCGCGGCGTCCCGGCTCGGCAACGGGACGGTGGGATACCTCTCCGAGATCGTCCAGGGCGGCGGCAAATCGCTCCTGGACGGCAAGGCGGCGGAGGCCTCCCTCATCGTTCAGGAAGCGATCCGGCAGATATCCGTGCTGCGCGGCCGGTTGGGCGCGTTCGAGAAGAACACGCTGCAGACGAACATCAATCAGCTCTCGATCACGAAGGAGAACCTGACCGCGTCCGAGTCCAGCATCCGCGATACGGACTTTGCGGCGGAGACCTCGCGGCTGACGCGGAACCAGATCCTGATCAGCGCGGGCACGAGCGTCCTGTCGATGGCGAACAGCACGCCGCAGACCGTACTCACACTGCTCCGCGGGCAGTGATCGCACGACCCGTGCGGGTGAGTTTCCGGGCCGGAGCGCGCCGTTGAATGCGGCGTCGCTCCGGCCCTTTCTCCATCGCGATCTCCTTCGTTTTCGCGGCCGATCGCCGATTTTTCTTGTACGTGCGTTCTCGGTCGTTCGCGCATCTTGTCCGGTAAAAGGCGGGCGCGGGCGGGAGCAAGGCCCGCGCGTTTTCTTATTGGACAGAGGCCGCGTCACGATAACGCGCGCACGCCTCCGCCGGTGCGACGGCGGCCTCCGTTTGTGCTAAAGCGCCCCGGTGACCGTGACGATTCGTGCACTGTCATCCGCCGACCGGCGGGTGATCGCCCGCGGGGAACGCAAATCCGGACGGATCGGCAAACGGATTCACGTCCCGGGAATGAGGGCGTCACGGAGGAGCAAAAGCCGCCGATTCGGGGATGTTCTTCGATTGCATACCGAACGCGGGCGGCCCGTAACAGGGAATCACTGGCCCGCACGGCCGGCTACGAGCCGGGCTTTGCGGAAGCATGTCGGGCGGAGCCTGGCGCGGATCGCGGTACACGGGTGTGCCGCCGCCGGCAACCGGCCCGGCCTGCATTCTTGGAGGCGCGTAGGCAATGAGTACGATCAACACCAATATTCCGTCGCTCGTGGCGGCACGCGTGCTGTCGACGAACAGCGCGTCGATGAACCGCACGCTGCAGCGCCTGAGCACGGGCCTGCGGATCAACCGCGGGTCGGACGACCCGGCCGGACTCATCGGGTCTGAGACGCTGCGCGGCGAGAAGACCGCCATCACGGCGGCCATCGACAACGCCGGCCGCGCGGACAACATGCTCAACGTCGCCGAGGGCGGCCTGCAGGAGGTCAGCAGCCTGCTGGTCTCCCTGGAGAACCTCGTCGACCGGTCGGCGAGCGAATCGGGCCTGAGCGACGAGGAACTCGCGGCGAACCAGCAGCAGATCGACTCGATCCTGAGCACGATCGACCGGATCGCCACGACCACCACGTTCGCGGGAACGCGGTTGCTCGACGGGTCGCTCGACTACACGACGTCCGGCGTCGGCACGTCCGCGATCAGCGATCTGACGATCAACTCCGCGCGGCTGGCCGGCAGCGGCTACCGCGCCGTCGTGATCAACGTAACGACCTCCGCACAGACCGGCGCGCTGAACTACACGTTGGCCTCCGGCAGCGGGATCAACGGCAGCCGCTCCGTCAGCATCAGCGGCAGCAAGGGGACCGAGACGTTCACGTTCGCCAGCGGCAGCTCGCTGACGAGCATCAAGAGCATGATCAACAGTTTCCGGGACGCGACCGGCGTGTCGGCGTCCGTCAGCGGCGCCGTCCTGAAGCTCAGGAGCGTCAAGTACGGGGCGGACGAGTTCGTCAAGGTCGAGGCGCTCTCCGGCGGCGACTTCATTGCGACCGAAGGCAGCTCGACCACGGATTACGGCGTCGACGCCGTCGTGACGATCAACGGCCAGACGGCCAATACGAAGGGCCTGCAGGCGTCGGTCCGGTCGTCCGGGCTCGACGTGGACGTGACGCTGAAGGCCGCGTTCGCCGGGGCTCTGACGAACAAACCCAAGACATTCTACATCACCGCCGGCGGGGCGAAGTTCAACATTACGCCCGATGTATCGGCCGCCAACCAGGTCGCGGTCGGCATCCGCAGCATCAAGTCGGCGGACCTGGGCGATTCCGTCACGGGCCGGCTGTCCACGCTGGGCAGCGGACAGACGAATCAGCTCACGTCGGGGAACTACGCGACCGCTCAGGAGATCGTCCGCCTGGCCAGTGAGCAGGTCGCCACGCTGCGGGGCCGTCTCGGTGCCACGCAGCAGACGACGATCGCCTCGACGATCAACTCGCTCAAGGTGGCCTACGAGAACGTGTCGGCCGCCGAGGGCGCGATTCGCGACACGGACTTTGCCGAGGAGACGAGCAACCTCACCCGGTCCCAGATCCTGGTGCAGGCGGCGACCTCGACGCTGCAACTGGCGAATCAGGCGCCGCAGAACATCCTCGCCCTGCTGCGGTAAGCGGTCGAGATGAGGATGCCGACAGAGTCGAGCCGCCTCCACGGTTGCAGGTGATTTCAGGCCGGCGCCCGGTTTCCGGGCGCCGGCTCTCTTGTCCTCGGCATAGGTCCGAGAAAATCGCCGTGCATGGCTCGCCGTCCGCCCTGGGAGCAGCCGGCATCGCCCGATAACCGGGTTGTCTGCGGGCCGAACGACTTCCCGGCATCGATATCGGAATTACCTAAAGTAGCGCCCGGCAATCTGACGAAGTCCCGTGTGTTATGATCGCCTTTGCCCCGGGGGGCCGGGCGGTCGGAAAAAGCGAGACATCTCAAGTTCCTTCGGGCCCCGCCGATATATGGGGCGACGTCCCGCAAGGGATGTGAGAGGCCGAAAAGGACTTTCGGCCAGGGCTGTCGCGATCGATGCGGATCACTTCGCGTCGGTCGCCCCCGCAAGTCGGGCGGTGGAATCCGCTGCTGGCGGGTCGGGACCACGTTCGACCGCGACGGCGGTCGAACACTCCGGTCGCAGGGTTGCGGCCAGAGGGGCGCAAGAACGGACACTTGCCCCGATCGTCACGGAGGATACCATGAGTCGAATCAACACCAACATTCCCGCCCTTCAGGCCGTCAATCGCCTGATCGCCAATCAGAGTGATCTGACGACCCGGCTGGAACGTCTGAGCACCGGCCTGCGCATCAACCGCGGCAAGGACGATCCGGCCGGTCTGATTGCATCGGAGACCCTGCGGAGCGAAATCCGCGGGATTCAGGGGGCGATCGACAACTCGACCCGCGCGATCAACGTCCTCTCGGTCGCCGAGGGGGCGCTGAACGAGGTGTCGGCCCTGTTGCTCGATCTGCAGGGCCTGGTCGTGACAAGCGCCAACGACGGCGCGATCTCGCAGACCGAGCTCGAGGCGAACCAGCTCCAGATCGACTCGATTCTCGAGAGCATCGACCGGATTGCGAACACGACGCAGTTCGGCGGCGACAAGCTGGTCAACGGCAATATGTCGTATACGCTCTCGGGCACGAACGCCAACCACGTCCTGCAGGTGCAGGTGTTCGGTGCACGGCTGCCGGATAACGGAACGAAGGCCGTCCAGGTCGAGGTGCTTCAGTCCGCCCAGACGGCCCAGTTGCAGTACACGCTGACGGCCGGTTCGGGCATCAACAGCAACATCACCATCGAAGTGACCGGCGCCAAGGGTGTCGAGGCCTTCTCGTTCGCCAACGGCACCGCGCTGAGCGCGATCGCCGCGAGCCTCAACGGCTCCCGGGCCATGACGGGCGTCTCCGCCTATGCCTCGGGCGCCCACCTGTACCTCAACAGCACCGCCTTCGGCTCGGACGCCTTCGTATCGGTCAAGGCGCTGGAGGGCAACTTCATTGCGACGGAGGGCAGCACGAGCCTGGCCAAGGGCGAGGACGCGGAGGTTCTGATCAACGGTCAGCAGGCCTCCGTCAAGGGGAAGAAGGCCAGCTTGCGAGGAAACGGATTTGATGTCGTGGTGGATCTCGCCGCGGCATTCGCCCAGAGCGCCACCACGACGACGTTCTATATCAGCGGCGGCGGTGCGAAGTTCCAGATCGGCCCGGATGTGAACACGGCCGGTCGCGTGGACATCGGCATCCCGTCGATCGCCACGTCGAACCTGGGCACCAACGATGTCGGATTCCTCTACACGCTCAAGTCCGGCGGCGCGAACTCGATCATCGGAAGGAACTATGCGGCGGCGGAAGCCATTGTGGACGAGGCGATCAGCCAGATCGCCACGATCCGCGGCCGCATCGGCGGTCTCCAGAAGAATCAGATTGAGACCAACGTGAACAGCCAGCGGGTGGCCCTGGAGAACGTGACCGCGGCCGAGTCCGTGATCCGTGATGCGGACTACGCCAGCGAGGTCTCGAAGCTGACGCGGGCCCAGATCCTCGTCCAGAGCGCGACGCAGATCCTCGGCATGGCCAATCAGTTGCCCTCGGCCGTGCTGTCCCTGCTGAGAGGGTAATCCGCCGGCGAGAGCCGAAACCCCACCGGAAAGGTCCGCCGCCTGGAGCTGCACGGATGCGTCTCCGGGCGGTTTTTTTGCGCCCGACCGGTTCTGCGTCAAGGCCCCCGGGGCAGCATACCGATATTCCTCTAGGGTTACCGGCGTTGCCGCCGGCCCTGTGGTGCTGCGCGATGCCGCCGGGGGTGGTCTGTCGTCGGCGCGCACCGCACGAGTATTGGGGGCGTACGGATGAGCGGGATATCCACGGGCGTCGGCCTCATATCCGGTATAAACACCAGCCAGCTTATTCAGCAGTTGATGGCGATCGAGTCCCGCCCGGTTCAACTGCTCCAGAAACGCGTTCAGGATGCCACCGCTCAGCGGACGGCGTACATGGCGCTCTCGGCGCTGCTGGTCGCCGTAAAGGGCGCCGCCGCCGCCTTTGACGAGGCCTCGTTCTTCCGAACCGCCAGAGCGGTCAGCTCGAATACCGACGTGGTTACGGCCACGGCCACCGGAACGGCGATGCCGGGTCTGTACGCGTTCCGGGTCCAGTCCCTGGCCGCGGCCAGCCAGTTGATCTCCGCCGGCATGCCCGATAAGGACGCCACCCCCGTGGGCGCCGGCACGCTGACGATCGAGCTGGGCCGCGGTGCGCTGGATCCGGCCACGCCCCTGGATGGGCTTAACGAGGGGGCCGGCGTTCACCGCGGCATGATCCGCATCACGGACCGCAGCGGCCGATCCGCCGACATCGATCTCACGGGTGCCATCACCGTCGACGATGTTCTCCGGGCGATCAACTTCCGGGCGGACATCTCCGTGAAGGCCGCGGTGCGCAACGACCGCATCGTCCTGACCGACGCGTCGGGCGGCACGGGCTTGCTGACGGTCGCGGATCTCGGCGGCGGCCGGACGGCATCCGACCTGGGAATCGCGGCCTCGGCGGCCGACGATCAGATCGTCGGCTCGCCCGTCTTCCGGCTCGGGGCGGGAAGCGCACTGAGCGTTCTGAACGACGGCAACGGCGTGCGCCGCCACGGGACGCTGGACGACTTCGCCATCACCACGCGCAGCGGCGAGAGCATTGCCGTAAACCTCTCCGGGCGGCTTCGGTTCACCACGCGTCTGGAGGAACTCAACAGCGGCAACGGCGTGCGCCTCGGGACGATCCGGATCACGAACCGCGCGGGCCGGTCGGGCACGATCGACCTCAGCGGGGCGCGGACCATCCAGGACGTGGTCGATGCGATCAACACCGCCGCGGATTCCGACGGAACGGCGCTCCAGATCAACGCGAGTCTGGTGAACGCGAGCATCACGATCACGGACGCGTCCGTGGCGGAGGGGCAGAAGGCCGCCTCGAATCTGCGCATCGAGGACGTGTCGGGCTATGCGGCGCGCGATCTGGGCATTGCCGCCGATGTGGACGCCGCGCTTGTGAGCGGAACGCCCGTATACCGCATCCGTACCGTCGGCGACGTGCTCCGGGCGATCAACTACGCCGTCGGAAACGACGGGAAGGTTCGGGCGGCGCTTTCGGACGACGGCGTGCGGATCGTGTTGAACGACACCACGACCGGGGCCGGCCAGACGCAGGTGCAGGCCCTGAATGACTCGAAGGCGGCGTACGACCTCGGCATCCTGGATGCGCGGACCGGACAGACGGCCTCGAAGCGGATCGCGGCGGGGTTGAACACGGTTCTGCTCAAATCGCTCAACGGCGGGGCGGGCGTGGGACTGGGCACCGTCCAGATCACGGCCGCCGACGGCACGGTCACCTCCCTTGATCTCCAGGGCGCCGAGACCGTGCAGGACCTTCTCGACGCGATCAACGCGACGACCGCAACTTCGAAGGTCCGGGCCGAGTTGAGCAGCTCCAGACTCGGGATCGTCATCCGGGACGTCTCCGGCGGCGCCGGGGCGTTGACGATCGGGGACATCGTGGGAACCACGGCGGCCGATCTGCATCTGGCCTCCAGCGGCTCGCAGCAGGCGGTCAGCGGAAACCTGCAGCTCCAGTACATCAGCGAGGAGACGCCTCTCTCGCAGCTCAACGGCGGGCGGGGCGTTGCGTACGGCAAGTTCAAGATCGTCAACAGCCTCAACAGCGAGCAGGTTGTCGAACTGTCGTCCGCCACGGACCGCACGGTCGGCGACGTGCTCAAGCGGATCAATAATCTCGTCGGCCTGAACGTGGTCGCCCGCATCAACTCCACCGGGGACGGAATCCTGCTCGAGGACCGCGCCGGAGGAAGCGGTACGCTGAAGGTGGTTGAATCCGGGGGGACGACGGCGGCGGACCTGAACATCCGCAAGGAGGCGGCGGCCGGGCAGAACACCCTTGACGGCAGCTACGAGCTTCGCATCGCGGTCGGCCCCAACGACACGCTGCAATCGCTCGCGGCCCGCATCAACGATGCCGCGGGCCCCGTGGCCGCCACGCTGATCAACGACGGCAGCAGCAGCAACCCGTATCGACTCTCGCTGCTTTCGAAGGTCAGCGGCACGGCCGGTCGGCTGCTTGTGGACGGCGGGACGACGGGGCTTTCGTTTGACACGCTGGTGGAGGCCCGCGACGCGGTCGTGTTCTTCGGCAGCGCGGATTCCTCCGCCACGATGCCCATCGTGTCGTCGACGAACACGATTACCAGCTTCATCGACGGCGTGACGTTGAACCTGACCGGGACGTCCTCGACGCCGGTCACGGTTACGGTGGCGCGCGACGCGGACAAGGTGGTCGAGAGCGTCAAGACGTTCGTCAAGGCGTTCAATGACGTGGTGGACCGGATCAAGGATCTGACGAAGTACGACGCGACGACCAACACGCGGGGGCTGCTGCTGGGCGACGGGACGGTGAGCGCGGTGCAGAACCGGCTCTACAGTCTGATCAACGCGACCGTGGCCGGCGCGGACCCGGGCTTTACCCGGCTGACGTCCGTGGGCCTCTACGTGGGCGATCAGGCCAGGCTCGAGCTCGACGAAAACCGTCTGCGCAAGGCCCTCACGGACAACCCCGCCTCCGTCGAGAAGCTCTTCACGCTGCAGACGAAGGTCAACGACAAGGTGCAGAACCTCGGCCTCGGCTATCGCATCCAGCAGGTGCTTGACGATCTGACCGCCAATCAGACAGGTTTGCTCTCGCGACAGGAGCAGCAGCTCGAAGACCGCGTGCAGCTTTTCAACGATCGGATCGCCGACATGAACGCGTTGCTTGCCAAGAAGCAGCAGCGGCTGGAGGCGCAATTCCAGGCGATGGAGCAGTCCCTGGCGATGCTACAGCAGCAGCAGACGGCCTTGTCCGGCCTGGTCTCGATAAACTGGTCCGCAGGGTCTTCTTCCTCGGGCAGCAGGTGAAAACGAAACGAAAGTCACCCTCCGCGGCAGCCGATAACACCCGCGCCATGCATACTTCGGGTTCGGATGCCTACTTGCACGATGCGGTGATGACGGCTACCCCTGAGCAGCTTCAACTGATGCTGTATGACGGGGCGATTCGCTTTGCCACACAGGGGCGGGATGCCATTCTGGCCAAGGATTATGAGACCGTTTACCAGCGGTTCAGCCGGGCGCAGAAGATCGTCCTGGAAATGCAGAGCGGGCTGCGGCCCGAGGTGAACCCCTCGCTGTGCGCGCAGATGGCCGCGCTCTACAACTTCATCTACCGCAAGCTCGTGGAGGCGAGCATCCACCGCGACGTGGCTGCCGCCGATGACGCCCTGAAGATCCTCCGTCATCAACGCGAGACCTGGGCCATGCTGATGGACAAGCTCAAGGAGGAGCAGGCCGGCGCGGGCCGCTCGGCGCCGAAGATGCCGAGCCGTGTTCCACCGCAGGGGCAGTCCCAGGATTCCGAAACGACGCTCAGCGTCGAAGTCTGAGCGCCGCACACCGCGTTGTCGTCTTTCCCGATTTGTTTCCCCGTGACCGGTCGGCCGGATCCCGTTGCCCGTGCCACCGCTGTGCTTTTCGCAGTATACTGATGATGCGCGGCGGGCCGGCAGGGCCTTGAACGCGATCGTGGCAATCGCGAAGCGGCCCGACGGGGTATCCCGGCACGGCGCCGACGGCGAACATCGAACGGGCCGGTGCCGACCGGGAACGATCGACAGCCACAGGCAGGATCCAACTCCATGAGCATGCTGGCCTATCGCGATACGCCCGGCGGCGTCGAAGTTGCCGTCAAGGTGGTGCCCGGATCGTCGCGGGATCGGATCATGGGCGTGCTGGGCGACGCACTGAAGATCGCCGTGGCCGCTCCGCCGGAAAAGGGCAAGGCCAATCAGGCCGTCATCGAGGTTCTCGCCAAGGCTCTTGGCATCAGACGAGGTGCCATCCAGATCGTCGCCGGGCATACGCAGCCTCGAAAGACCGTGCGTATCGCCGGTCTGACCGGGGCGCAGATGCTGCCCGCGCTGGGGATCACGCCCTCGCCGAGGGGTCGCGAGGATTCTGCCTGTCGATAGCGTGGAAGCGGGCCGATGGCCGGCGGGGTCGCCCGGCTCTCGGGATCCTGCGTCCGGGCGTTGCGGGCCGTAAAAAAGGCAAGAGCCTGCCGGGAAGGCAAGGGCCGTCAGCCCCACGCGGTCGCCGCGGTTCCTCGGTCGCCGCGAATGAATCGGGCGACGGTTCGGCCTTCCCGACAGGCCTCGTTTTTCACGACATCGTACGGACTGGCCTCAGCCTTGCGGAGCGCCGCCGCCCAATCCAAAGACGGCCGCAAGAATCGCCAGAATAATGCCTGCCAATGAGAATGGACACATAACCGGTAGCCTCCTACCTGCGGGACCCTGACGCCGGTCGCGCGGTGCCGCATACACCCGCGCAACCGCCTCTTGAACACGGGCAGGGTCGTTCGCTCGCCCGAACCCGTTGGCCCAACATGGGCCGCGTGGCTTATCGGCAGAAACCCGTCACTTGTCTGAGCGATTCTGCGGACGGATCGCAGAGGACCCGCACGAGGCGAGCAAGGCGCTTCGCGACACAGTTTTTGCGCTTGCGTGGGCCGTTTTCGGATGTCGCGAATCGTCGATGCCCGCCCAAGCGCCTTCGGCCCCGGGCCGACACGGGGCGCCGGCCTCCGTCGGTCTGAGCTTCTCAGCCCGGCTGGGCTGGAGCTGAATTGGCCCGCGGACGAATCGGTATGCAAGGCGCGGCCACCGTGGCTGAGCTCACCGGCCCGCCTTGAGCAGGTCGCGGATCTCCGCCAAGAGCCTCTCCTGCGCGGGGGGCTCGGAGGGCGGAGCGGGCTTTGCCTCTTCCTTCCGCCGTGCGATGTTGACCCCCTTGATCAACAGAAAAACGGCAAAGGCCACGATGATGAAGTCAAGCACGGTGTTGATGAACACGCCGTAGTTGAGCGTGGCCGCCCCGGCCGCCTTCGCCGCGGCAAGAGAATCGAAGGGGCCCTTGTCGCGGCTCAGGTTGATGAACAGGCCGGAGAAATCCACGTTGCCCATCAGCTTGCCGATGGGCGGCATGATCACGTCGTTGACCAGCGACGAGACGACCTTGCCGAAGGCCGCGCCGATAATGATACCGACCGCCATGTCGAGGACATTTCCCCTCATGGCGAACTCCTTGAATTCCTTGAGCATGCCCATGTGTGATCTCCTGTTTCCGGGCCTCGGGACGACGACTCCTGACTTGACGACGTTCACACCGGTCGGATCGCAGGCGTTTACGGATGTGCTGCCGACGGCGATCTGACGCGGCCGATGCTGCGATTTCGCGCGGGGCGGCGCGGACAGGTTCCGATTCGCCGCCCTGCGGTCCTCTTCCTCGCGTTCGCACCGGGGTCGGCGGGCCGGGCCTGGACTCATCGCGACCTTCCGGAGCGTGCGGCGGCCTGTTCGTACGCGGCGGACGAACGCCTGTCAAGCACCTGCCGGCAGCGGAGTTCGCGTCGCCGTGTCTGACGGCGCAGAGTCGCGGCCGTCGTCACGAATCACGGGTGGAGCGGGCAGGTTCGTCGGTCGCCGCCGAGGCGTTCGAGTCTTCGATGAGGGCGGCCAGCGTCATCGTGCCCGCGGCCGATTGCAGTTCGCGGCGGGCGCGCTCCACGGCACCCGCCAGCGGTGCGTCGTAGCGTGTGCTCGTGTCGTCGCCGGGTTCGGGCGGCGAGATTTCAAGCAGATCCAGCAGACGCACTCTGTCCGGCGGACGTGCGGGCAGGTACGCGGTCGTCGATCCGGATTCCACGGGACAGAGCATACCGAGCGCGCTGAGGCGATCCAGGAGCATACGAACGCACTCCGCGGGGAGCCGCAACCTTTCCTCGATCTCCGCGATGCGTACGGGGCCGCGTCCGTCGCGGTACTGCTGATTGACGACCAGCGCCACCGCCAGCAGGTCGCACGGGCGCAGCGCGAGGCGTCGTGCATCTCCGGCGAATTCGAGGCGGTCGAGGTTCGTGGCGGTGTGTGCGAGCTGGGCCCCGAACAGGAAGATCAACCAGGAGTAGTCCAGCCAGACCAGAAACAGCGGAAGCACGCCAAGGGTTCCGTACAGATTGCCCGTGGCCACGAAGCGCCGCACGTAGAGCGAGAAGCCCCACTTCGCCGCCAGCCACAGTGGCACGGCCACGACGGCACCGCTGATCGCTGCGCGGAACGGGACGTGAGTATTCGGGAGCAGCTTGTACACGGCGGCGACCAGGGCGATGCCGCCGAGAATGGCGCCGGCCCAGCCGATGCCCCCGAGCACCCGCGAGATGCCGGTCGTATGTTCGAGCAACTGCGTTGCCTGGCGGCCCAGAAACGCGGCGGCGACCAGCATGAGGGGGGCGAGCGTCATGGCGGACCAGTAGAGCAGCATGCGCCGTACGGTGGAACGGCCCCGGGGGGCGCCGAAGATGCGGTTGAGGGAATCTTCCATGGCCGTCAGCAGCGTCAGGGCCGTCCAGACCAGCAGCACGACCCCGATCGGCCCCAGGCGTCCCACCGTGAGCTTGGACTCTACGCTGTCGACGGCGGCTTCGATCTGGTCGGCGACGTTGATGATCCTCGCCGGCCGGCTCTGCACGGGTGAGTCGCTTTGGGCGGCGGGCGCCGAATCCTCGCCGACCAGCGCGATCTGGCCGAAGCCCGACGTCTCCAGGACCTTCCGCAGGCTCTTCTTCCCATCTTCGAGCACATTCAGGGACTTCAGCACGAGAAACGCCAGCACCAGCGCCGGCACCAGCGCGAAGATCGTGCGGAAGGAGAGCGCGGAGGCCATGGCCGTCAGGTTGTCCGCCCAGAGTCGTTTGGCGCAGAGCCGCCAGAGGCGGGCCTGAAACCGGACAAAGCGGGCCCAGCGGCCCAGTTCTTCGCCCGGGACGCGCAAGAGCTGCTCGATACGGCGCTGGACGGCGGATTGGCGGGGAGGAGTCATCGGTCGGTCTTCTTTGCGGGCGGCTTCCTGTTCTTTTCGGGGAGCAGTTCTTCCAGCAGGCCCTTCGACTTCGGACCCGGTGCCGGCGGTGCTTCCTGGGCCGGTGGCGAGGCGCCGGGCTGCCGTTGCGGCCTGCCGAGGTTGTCGAGGAGCTTGCCGGCCCGGCCCTTGACGGCCTCGCGCATCGCCTTCTCGACGAGCGGCTTGATGTCCACGCGTGACAGGTCCAACTGCGGCTGGAGCCGCGTGCCGCGAATGGGAATTTCGATTCGGGTGCCGGCAAGGGATTCTGCGTACTCCTGGAGGGGACCGCGGACACCGAACTTCGCCAGGAGCGCGGGCTTGACCGGCACGGAAACCCACATCTCCATCGTGTCGTCGAAGCCGACCGACCCGCGAAAGATCAGATCGAAATCGTTGGGGAAGGTCATCTGCATGTTCTGGTACACGACCCGGCCGTCCTTCATGATGAAGTCGACGCCGTTCACCGTCACCGCCTGCATGTCCTGCCCGCCCAGCCCGCCGAGTTCAAGCAGGAGGGCGGAGAAACCACCCGGCCGGATCTTCAGGTCCGCCAGGTCCAGATGCCCCTGCCCGGCGCCGCGGCGCTTGATCTCCTCGCCGAGCGGCAGCGCGACGTCCTTCAGTGAGAGCGAGACCCTGCCTTCGACGGCGGCGAGATGTGCGAAGATCGGATTCACGCGGCCGAGAATATGACGGCCCAGTTGCGGAGTGATCCGCACATCTTTCAGCACCACGACGTCGCCCGGAAGGCGGTAGGTGGGCTCGGCCGTGCGCAGGTCGATCGTTCCGCCGAGACGTGCCTGCCCGCCGGATGCGGGGATCGCGGTGATCGGTATGTCGATCGTCCCATCCCGCATCGCCGGAGAGAGCGAGGCCGCCCCGAGCGAGGCACCATAGGCCTGGGCCGAGGTCCAGCTTATCTTCACGGCGGATGAGACGCCCCGATACTCCGGAACCGCATCGACCTGACGCGCCGGCCCCGTGATCCTGAAGGCGCTGGCCGTCTTGCCCGTCAGCGACAGGGTATCCTTCGTGGCCGGGGCGAGTTCGTGGATCAGGGGCGTGATGGTGTCCCACGAGCCTTCGTAGGAGCCCGACAGATCGAGGACGCACGCGTTCGAGTAGTCGGACGCCGTGCCGCTGATCTGCGCGTTGAGCAGTCCGGAGGCGAGCCGTACCTGCCGGAGCCTGAGGACCTTCTGCTTTCGATCAACGATCGCGTCGCACGAGAGGTCCGCCTGCTTCTGGCGGACGGTTTCCTTGCCGGCGCCGATCTCGAGGGAATCGACGCGACAATCACCAATGAGGCCGACGGAGTCTGCACTCGAGGTACAAGACATGGACGCTGTGAGCCGCCCGCCGATCTTCGGCGGCTCCTTCCACTTGGCGATGCGGCCGGCGATGGCCAGGCATTGCGGCAGGTCCGCGTCGGCGTTCAGGCTCCCCGCCGCCGAGAATGCCTTGCCGAGCTGCACGCGGAGTTCCTTGGCCGTGGCGCGTGCCGGCCCGCTCGCCAGGTCGGCCTTGGCCACGGCGATTTCCTCCGATGCGGGGGCATATCGCAACCCCGACCACTCCAGCGTCACGTCCTTCTCCGTAAGCGGCGCGCCATCCGCGGCGGCGTTCTGCACGACGGCACGGCCGTCCGCCACGATCGGTCCGTTGCCGGACGCGCGGTCCGCCTTGAGCTGAACGCGGCCTGTGCCGCCGTAGCGTGCGAGTTCCTTGATGCCGAGCGCTGCCGCCTTGGACCCGACATAGGCGAGGTCCGCCTGTTTGAGGTCGAGTTCGGCGTGGAACGTGTTGGCCGTCATATCGAACCAGCCGGAGCCGGCACCGACGGCCTTGCCGTCCAGATCGACATCGAACCTCGCCCCAGAGTACTTGACGGGCTTCGAGTCGGCGAGGACCAACTCGCCCGTTTGCTTCAGAACGGCCTTTGCGACGTCCACGTCGCCGTTGGGGGTGCGATACCGCAGGCTGTCGGCGCCCACGTCGCAGGCGAGAGTCACGCGCTCCGCCGTGGCACGCTTGGCGTCGATGGCCGCGGACAACCGGCCCGATACGTCGGGCAGGGCGACCTCGAGGATTTCGTTGACCTGCCGGTGGAGCCTGGCCAGGTCGGTCTTGAGGTCAGCGTGCAGGGCGGAGGCCGTGCCGGAGGCGGTCACGTTGGCGAAGCCGGAGCCGAACTCCGCCTTGCGGAGGACCAGGCCCGTCTTTTCTTCCAGCCCCGCATCGAGGCGGAGCGCTATGGGGTCCCACGGCGTGGTCCCGCCGCCCTTTGTCGTGGTCAGGCGCGTCAGGGCGATCGCCCCGCGGAGCGTCGGCTGCTTACCGCCCTGCACCGCGAGGTTGTCGATTGCCAGCGAACCGCTCGTGACGGTCACGCCCGGGCGGATTCGCAGCAGGCCGGGGATCGACTGGGCCAGTGCCGCGAGGTCGAGGGATGAGTTCGCTCTCAGCTCGAACTCGGGCAGCGCGATCGACTCGCCGGTCAGCGCCGCCGACGCGATCCGGTCCGCCGACATGGACACCGGCCCGCCCGACGGGGCGTAGCGGAAACCCATTTGCGCACGACCCGGCGGCCCGGATAGCTCGGCATCGCCGGAAACGAGATCCTGCGTGGCGGTGAGCTGACCTGCAATGGTGAGATTCGTCGGCTTCACTTCGACGGCGCCCGGGCGTGCGATCTGCAGATCCGAGAGGCGCGTCCGCAGGTTGGCCGTTGCCTTGCCCGACACGGCTGCCGCCTCGATGTTTACGTTGGCCTTTCCCGCTGCCTGTACCCCGCTCAGGAACACCGGCAGGAGGCTGCCGAGGTCCACGTCGCCGGTGGTCTGGATCTTGAGCTTGCCGGTTGCGTTGAACGGGCGAAGCTGGCCGTTGGCCACGAGGCCCTCGATCGTCCACTCGCCTTCGAGTCCGGCGCCGGCCGGGAGCTTCGCGCTCATCGTGCCGACGATGCGGCTGAGGGTGTCGAGGTCGGCGTTCAGGTTGATGTCGGACACGTCGTACGTCGGCCGGCCCGCGGGCGCCAGGTGCACGGCCGCGCCGTTGACGCGGATCCGGCCGGTCAGCGGCGGCAGCGCGGTCGACTTGCCCGGAGGGCCTGGGTTGCGCAGGCTCAGCGCCTGGACGAGCGAGATCTCGTTGTGCTCATCGACGAAGAGGCTTGCCCGCGCGGCCTCGATCGTGATCTGCCGAAAACGCGTCGGAGATCGGATCGCCTGCCACAGGCCGGCTGTGCAGGATACCGCATCGGCGGTGAGCACCTTGCGCCCCTGCGCGTCGGTCACCTGGATGCCGGTCAGCGTCAGCGGCCCCGACCAGGATAGCGAGAGCTTCTGCAGCCCGACCTTTCCCACCAGCCGGTCATTTACGGCGGAGACGATCACCCGCGTGGCCGTTGCGGTGGACGCCGCCCACGGGGCCGCCGCGATGATCGCCACCAGGGCGGCGAGAAGGATCGCCAGCCGGCGGCGCCAGCGACGGCGCTTCCTTCGTACGGGCGGCGTTTTCTCGTCTTGGCCGTCGGTGCCGGAGAGCCGCTGCGGTGCGGAATCGTGTGTATCGCGCGGAGCGTTCACATCCATGATATCACCGTTCGGGTTCGGTAGACCTCTGCTGCAGGGGCCTCGCGGCGAGCGGGGGGCCACCCCTTGCGACGCCGCCAGCCGCGGGCCTGTGCCATCGCCTGCTGATCCGGCCCCGCGAAGGAATGCACCCGGCGGTGCGGGCACTCTGTGCGCGGCGGCTCAGCCCTTCTCGAACAGTACGAAGACTGCGGCGAAGGGGAACCGTCGCAATGTCTTCTGCCGTATGGGCCGAAGCCCGGCGGCAGCGGCCTCTGCCATGAATTGCTTCCACGGCGCGGGCCGGTCCCGGAGTTCGGCGCGGCCCAGGATCCGTCGGGCGAACCATCGCCAACGTGTTCGCAGACCCGGCGAGTAGTAGGACAGGATCGCATAGCGCCGGGTCACGCGGCTCAGCTCGGAGAAGATGCGTGCCCGTGTGTCTGCGTTGTGAATGTGGTGCAGGAGACGGTGACAGAAGATCATGTCGACGCTTCCGTCGGGCAGGCTTACGTTCTGAATGTCCGTTTCGAGGTACTCCACGCAGGGGTGCGAGACCTCCTCGCGAGCCATCTCCAGCATGACGGGCGACGAATCCGCCAGGATCAGTTTGTTCGAGACTTCGCCGAACAGCGGCGAGAGGCGTCCGCTGCCGCTTGGAATATCGAGCGCCACCTCGAAGCGGCCCAAGCCGCCGAGCAGTTCCCGCAGGATGGCCCGTTCGATCCGATCGATTCGCACGTGGCGGCCCTGGCGGTAGCGGTCGCGGTAGCGTTCGGCCTGCTCTCGCGTGACGAATCGGGCCGCGAAGACCGCGTGATCAGGCCCGGCGCCCGAGACGGGCTGATTCGATCTACATTCAGGATTCATGATAAAGCTATCTCAAATGACGCATGGTAGGCCCCGGCTTGGCATGCTGTCAACCGGCCGGGTCTCCCGGGGTGCATGGCCGTAGTTGCAGACGGTGGGCGGCGGGCATTCACCAAGCCCGGCTCAAGCCCGCTGGACGGCAAGCGTGGAAGAGGAGGGAGCCGGTGCCTCCACCGGCCGAAGGCGGCGGCCAAAGGCCGGTCGGCTGAACCAGCCGATGGTCACGTGGCCCGGCAAGGACTGCTGAAGACGGCCTTGTCTGCGCGGCACACCGTCGGCTTCAGCCGGCGCGGGTTTGCCACCGCCTTCAGGCTTGGCAGCCGGTTGAAATAGTGT
>CAZZFA010000055.1:0-37170 GCA_964653435.1 uncultured Planctomycetales bacterium
GCTATTCTCACACGCCCCTGCGGGGCGTTGCCTTGGGCGCCCGGCGCACGCCCCTGCGGAGCGTTGGCTTGGGCACCCGGCGGGCGTCCCTGCGGGGCGTTGCCCTGGGTGTCCGGCGGGCGCCCCTCCGGCGCGTCGGCCCGGGTCCCCGGCGGACGCTCCTGCGGAGCGTTAGCTTGGCTGGTCCGGCCGACGCTCCTGCGCGGCGTTGCCCCGGGGCGCCCGGCGGACCACGCGAAGATGTGGGGAAACCCAAAGCGGCTTTCGGCCGCAACCGAACACGGCCGCGCCGGTCCCCGTCATGCGGAGCGAAGCGAAGCATCCGGCTTGTCGGTGTCAATCCGCCGGATTCTTCGTCGCTGTGCTCCGGTCGTCATGAGTGCGGTTGGCGTCGTCGCTTCGTGTTGCCGCCGCCGCAGGTGTCGGCGCGAGCTCGGCGGCCGGTTGAAGCCGGTTGCCCGGGCGACGATAATGATCGCGATTCCGCCGACTGAGGGGTTTTCGGGGCGATTCATGGGCGATATTGATTCGACAAACCTCAATCCGATTGCCTTTACTCTGAACGGCGCCCGGGTTGTGGTGAACGTGGAGGACGGTGTTTCGCTGCTCGATGCGCTTCGGGATCAGCTCGACGTCATTTCGCCGAAGGATGGGTGCCAGCCGCAGGGTTCCTGCGGCTGCTGCACCGTGCTCATCGAGGGCAAACCCCGGCTGGCCTGCATCACGCGAGCCGTTTCAGTGGCCGGCAAGCGGGTCACGACCTGCGAGGGCTTGAGCGCTGCGGAACGGAAGCTTGTCGCGGAATGCTTCCTGCATGCGGGGGGCACGCAATGCGGTTACTGCACGCCCGGCATCGTAATGCGGGCGGAGGCGCTTCTGGAGCGGAACCCGGATCCGACGCGGGAGGAGATCGCGCACGAGTTGCGCGGGCACCTCTGCCGATGCACGGGCTACGCGAAGATCATCGATGCGATACGGCTCCTGGCCCGGGCGCGGCGGGGCGACAGTCTCCCGGCGGCGGCTTCCGACGGCCGTGTCGGCAGCAGCCTCCGGCGGTACCAGGGTGCGGATCTGGTCCTGGGACAGCGTCGATTCATCGCCGATATCAAGTGGCCGGGCATGGTGTTCGGTGCGTTGCGATTCAGCGATCATCCGCGCGCCCGGGTACGCCGGATTCACACGGCGCCGGCGGAGAAGCTGGACGGCGTGCTGCGCGTGGTGACGGCGGCGGATGTTCCCGGCGAGCGGCTGGTCGGTCTGATCGAACAGGACTGGCCCCTGTTCGTCGCGCCAGGAGAAGAGACGCGGTACGTCGGCGACGTTCTGGCGGCGGTGATTGCGACGGACCGGAAGACGGCCCGGCGAGCCGCCGCGATGATTGAGGTGACCTACGACGTCCTCGCGCCGATCACCAGTCCGCACGATGCGCTGCAACCGCGTGCGCCGAAGATCCACGCACATGGGAATATCCTGTCGCGGTCGGTTCTGGCCCGCGGCGACGCGGCCAAGGCCCTGGCGGAGTCGGCGCACGTCGTCGAGGAGACGTTCCGCACGCAGTTCGTCGAGCACATGTTCCTGGAGCCGGAGGCGTGTCTGGCGGCGCCGAACGAGGGCGAGATCCGTGTGCTGAGCCAGGGGCAGGGGGTTTTCGACGATCGTCGGCAGATTGCGCGGATTCTCGGCTGGCCGGAGTCGCGCGTCCGTGTGGAGCTCGTCAGCGCGGGGGGGGGCTTCGGCGGGAAAGAGGACCTGAGCATCCAGGGCCACACCGCGCTGATGGCGCACCTGATCGAACGGCCCGTGAAGGTCGTCCTGACGCGGCCCGAGAGCTTTCGTCTGCATCCGAAACGGCATCCGGTCGAGATGCACTACCGCGTCGGCTGCGACGCGGCCGGCCGGCTCACCGGTGTCTGGGCACGGATGATCGGCGACACGGGCGCCTACGCCTCCGTCGGGGCCAAGGTGATGGAGCGGGCGGCGGGCCACGCCGTAGGGCCTTACCGCGTCGCGAACCTCGACATCGAATCGCTGGCGGTGCACACGAACAACCCGCCGTGCGGTGCCATGCGCGGGTTCGGCGTCAACCAGGCGGCCTTTGCGATCGAGAGCTGTCTGGACATGCTCGCGGAACGGGTGGGCATCGACGGGTGGGAGATCCGCTGGCGCAACGTGCTGGAGCCGGGCGATACGCTTGCGACCGGGCAGCGGCTCACCAAGCCGTTCGGCCTGAAGGAAACGCTGTTGGCCGTACGCGAGCACTACCGTGGCGCGAAGTACGCCGGCATCGCGTGCGGCATCAAGAACGTGGGCAT
Organism: uncultured Planctomycetales bacterium; assembly: GCA_964653435.1. Taxonomy (GTDB): domain Bacteria; phylum Planctomycetota; class Phycisphaerae; order UBA1845; family PWPN01; genus CAZMVY01. The sequence continues at coordinate 2,313 of CAZZFA010000055.1, forward strand.
CGGTAACGGGATGCCGGATGCGGGGCGCGCCGTGCTGCATGTGAACAAGGACGGGACGGTCACGATCCGCACGGGGTTTTCGGAGATGGGGCAGGGGCATCATACCGTGTGCGTGCAGTTCGCCTGCGAGGCCACGGGGCTGCCGCCGGAAGTGTTCCGCGTCGTCACGGACACGGCCGAGGAGGTGAATTGCGGCCAGACGACAGCGAGCCGGGCGACCGTGCTGGCGGGGCAGGCGATCCTGGACGCGGGCCGGAAGCTCAAGGCCGACCTGGACGCGGGCAAGACGCTGCGGAAGCTGACGGGGAAGCGGTACCGGGGCGAGTGGGTTTGCAGCGACACACATCCGCTCGGGGCGAACGTGGCCGAGCCGAAAACGCATATGACATACGGGTTCGCGACACAGGTGGTGATCCTGAACGATGACGGCACGCTGAAGAAGGTCGTCGCGGCGCATGACGTGGGCCGCGTGGTCAATCCGACGCAGCTTGCCGGGCAGATCGAAGGTGCGGTTCACATGGGGCTGGGCTATGCCCTGACGGAGGAATTCGTCGTGGAGGGTGGGCACATCGTCACGGGCGATGTCCGCTCGCTCGGTATCCTGCGGGCGCACCACATGCCGCCGGTGGAGACGATCTTCGTCGAGGTGCCCGACCCGGAGACGGCGTGCGGCTCCCGCGGCGTCGGGGAGATCGGCCTGGTACCGACGGCGCCGGCGGTGGCGGGGGCGTTATACGCCTACGATCGCATCCGGCGCACCCGGCTGCCCATGAAGGATTCCGCCGCCGCCCGGGCGATACTCGATGCGGCGGACAAGCCTCGGTAAGCGCACGACGGCGCGCGGGCGCCCGGGGCGAGCGGCGGGAGCGGACGGGCGGGCGTCCCGCCCGTTATGAGGCGGGCACGATGCCCGGCTCCCTCCGGAAGGATAACGGTCTCACGGAAGACGGCGCTCGAGAAAGCGAAGGCGGTCTGTGGCGGCGGGTTACGCCGCCGGAAACTGACGATGCTGCATTCTCTGAACATCGCGGAATTCACAGCCGTGGTCTGGGTGGTTTCGCTGATCGCCGGCTTCCTGGGATCGCTGACGGGGCTGGGCGGCGGCGTGGTGATCATTCCGGTTCTTTCGCTGATTCTCGGCGTGGATATCCGGTACGCCATCGGGGCGTCGCTGGTCAGCGTGATCGCCACCTCCTCGGGCGCCGCTGCGGCATATGTCCGGGAAGGCTTCACGAACATCCGCATCGGGATGTTCCTCGAGATCGCCACGACGCTCGGGGCATTGGCCGGGGCGTCGGTTGCGGTCGTCATGCCGGCGCCTGCGATCGCGGTGATCTTCGGTGTTGTCCTGATTCATTCCGCGTACCTCTCGAGCCGCGCGCGGCACGAGCGAACGGGCGACCAGCCGCCCGACCCTCTGGCCACGCGACTCAAGATGAACGGCACGTACCCGACGCCCGGCAGTCCGGAACGATACCATGTCCGCCATGTGCCGGGCGGGTTTGCTCTGATGTTTGTGGCGGGCGCCCTCTCCGGGCTTCTCGGGATCGGGTCGGGTGCGGTGAAGGTACTCGCCATGGATCAGATCATGCGGATTCCGTTCAAGGTCTCCACGACGACGAGCAACTTCATGATCGGGGTGACGGCCGCCGCGAGCGCCGGCGTGTATCTTCGTCGCGGATACATCGACCCGGGCCTCGCGATGCCCGTCATGCTCGGGGTGCTCGCCGGGTCGCTGATCGGGGCGCGGGTTCTCGTCGGGGCAAGGACGCGGGTCCTCCGTGCCGTGTTCGGCCTCGTCATTCTGCTGCTGGGCATCGAGATGATCTACAACGGCCTCACGGGCAGGATCTGAGATGAATCGACTGAAACGGGCATGGACGGATGAGCGTATGGAGGTGATCGTCGGGCACCTGCTGCGGGTCGGCGTGTTGACGGCGGCGCTGGTCGTGTTGTTCGGCGCCGGGGTGTACCTGGTTCGCCACGGCAGCGGTTCGCCCGACTACGGTGTCTTCCGCGGCGAGCCGGAGGAACTGCGGAGTCTGTCGGGAATCATCCGAAGCGTGCTGTCCTTTCGCGGGCGGGGCCTCATTCAACTCGGTCTGGTGCTGCTGATCGCCACGCCGGTAGCGCGGGTGGCATTCTGCGTGTTTGCGTTTGCCCGCGCGCGTGACCGGCTGTACGTCATCGTGACGCTGATCGTGCTGAGCGCCCTCCTGTTCAGCCTGACCGGGTCGTGATCGCACCGGGCGCGGCGCCGGCGGCTTATCCGTCCGCCCGGGCGATGTCGAGCCGCACGCCGTTCACGGCTACGGCGGCCGGCGGCGCGTCGGATTCGAGCACGTTGGCGACCGGATCGCGCGGACCGTGCGGATCCAGCGGAACGGCGACGAGGTCGGCGTGTTTGCCGACGGCGATGGATCCGACGCATGCGTCGAGTTGCAGCGCCCTCGCCCCGCGGAGGGTTCCCATTTCGAGGAGCAGGCCCGGATCGAGGTCGGGGTGCTCGCGGTGGAGGAACCGCAACTCGTCGAGCACGGAGAGCGACTCGGTGCCCGCGAGCGAGTCGGTGCCGATGCACACGTTGATGCCGCGCGCGAGCATCTCGCGGAAGCGGTGGGGCTCGTGCCGATGAAACCGGTGCGCCCGCGGACAGTACGCGACGCTGCAGGGCGAGCGGGCGAGGCGGTCCAGCTCGTGGTCCTCGATGTAGTTGACGTGCGCGAGCAGGGCGGGGATTTCGAGGAGCCCGGCGTCCGCCAGGTACTCGAACAGCGGCCGGCGCGGAGGCGGGCACTTCTTCAGGAACCCCTGCCACCAGAAGACGTAGTACAGCATTCCGCCGCCGTCCTCGATCAGACGACGCTCTTCGCGCGTTTCGGCGACGTGCATCGTGAGCGGCAGGCGCCCGCGCCGCGCCCGCTCGACACAGCCGCGGAGCTGCCCGGGCGTGACGGAGTACGGTGCATGCGGCGAGATGCCGACAACCAGCCGTTCGTCGGTCTGCGTTCCGCGGATCGTCTCGTCCAGTTCCTCGAGCGTTCGCGGCGGTTCACCTGCGAAGCAGAGCAGTTCGGCGAAGCAGGTTTTCCGCAGCGGTGATCGCTTGAGCACGGGCCACGCCGAGTGCGTCCGCGAGATGTCGCCCACCGTGGTGACGCCGGCGTTCAGGGAGAGCTCCGCACCGAGCCGTACGGCTTGCCGCTCGCGGTCGATCCGTCCCGGCTGCGCCCGAAGCTCCACAAGCCGGCGAATCCACGTCCACAGGCTGCCGGGCGGGAGCTGCCCGGCGTAGCACGTCAGCTCCAGATGCGTGTGGGCATTGACGAATCCCGGCAGGAGCGTGCATTCGCCGAGGTCAATGGCCTCCCGGCCGGAGCGGCGATCCCATGACCCGAGCGCCGAGATGCAGCCGTCGTCGCCCACGGCGACGAAGCCGTTTTCGATCGGCGGCATCGCGACGGGTACGACCCACCTGGCGCGGAATATAGCGCACTCTGCCACGCCTGCATTCTACGCCCCGTCTCGCGATCCCGCACCGCTTGCCTCGGAATCGCCGGTCCGCGTCACTTCGTCCTGGGGTATGGGATGTTGATCGTCCATACCTGCCTGGCGGTCTGATACGTGTGGGTACGGGTTGCGTAGAAGAACTTCCAGCTCTCCGTGGTGTCCACAAGCGTCACGGAACAAGACACCCGCATCGGGGCGTTCCTCACCCGGACCTCCGGCGCGAGCCTCCAGATCCACTGGTTCATGGGCTGGAACGACGTGATGGCCAGGTTCGGCACATCCGTCAGACAATCCTGAAAGAAGCAGTCGCTGATGCTGCCGATCTCCGACGTTTTGAACGCGTAGACCCAGTGCGGGTTGTTGCCCCGGTCGTTGCTCTTGTCCAGCACGGTGCAATCCTGCACGGTTACGGTGGTCGAGTTGCTGATACTGATGCCCGCGTTCAACTTGGCCGACGGGCCGTTCGTGTCGACGGCCACCTCGCCCCCGATGTTCCAGCTCACTCCGCTGGTGATCTGCGTCTGGTTGTTGGCCGTCTGGGGGCTTGATTGCACCAGCCCCACGGCGGCCGGCTGGTCCCGGTAACGGTCCATCCAGGCGTCAATCTCGATCTTGTTGAGGTAAAGCCCCTTGTGACGCCTCTCGTTGGCGGTGAAGGCTTTCGAGGCACTGAAGATGCACTTCTGTTGCACGTAAAACCAGTCCTGCCCGGTGCTGACGGAGTGGAGCCTCCAGGCGAAGTGCGAAATCTGGTAGTTGTTGCCGCTTTGCTGGAAGTTTCCCTGATCGATCCACGCCTCGCCGATCTCGGTGAGCTCATCCGCCGCGCCGGCGACTTGCAGCTTCGCCGTTCGGGCGGCCGGCGTCTGCATGCGCTGTTCGTCTTCCGCTATCCACTGGAAGAGCATGTCCGCGCGGGAGTTCTGGTCGGCATCGCTGTCGTATCCGAGGGATACGACCTGTGCCGGAGTGGTCTGCGTCGTCTCCGTGCCCGACTCCGTGTCCTGTACCGTCGATTCGCTGTACTCCGTTGCCGTGCTTTCAGGAGGGAAGAGCGACCATTGCCACATGCTGCCGTCCGCGTCCCGGTCAACGGCGTAGATTTCCACGTAGGGGACGCCGTCGGGCAGCGCGTACTCGAACGCGTCGTTCCCGAGCAACTGCTGGAGTGCCTTGATGTCATTCAGGCTGGCGTACACGAGGACGATGGGATGGTTGGCGGCATACGCCGCGTGGATCGCGGTAACCTGCTCGGCGGAGAGCGTGGCCAGTTCCTCCGCCGCGATCACGATGGGTTTGTCGCTTGCCGTGCCGCTGTGCGGCACCAGTTGCATGCCTTCCTCCAGTTCGTCCGCCAGCACGCCGTCCAGCACACCGATCCGATACGCTACGGGGCGGGCCTGAGGCTCGGGCGTCGGTACGGGCTGCGGCGCGGGGGGAAACTCAAAACCGCAGCCGCTCCACATCGCCGCGGCAAAGCCCGCACAGGCAAACAACAGGTTCCTTCGTGTCATGGCATGACTCCTGGGGGGTGAGAAAAAGATCTGTCATCGCGCCCGTGCCGACGAGGCACGCAAGCGCCCGCAGGATCGTGGACAACCGGAATATACACACCACGGCGCCCAAAGCAACCCCGCCCCCACGGAGCGGAAGAGAGGATTGCCGTACGGGCGACAGGAGACGGATGCGGGTGGGTCGTTTCGGGGATGCCCGCTTCAGTCGTCCGCAGCGCACACCGGCGGCCGCCGCGCGTGCCAGTCCGTGTGACGCTGGTACTCATGCGCGACGCGCAGGAGGAGGTCCTCGCGGAAGTGCGCCGCCATCAGTTGCAGGCCGATCGGCAGTCCCGCAGAGCTGAACCCGCACGGGATGCAGATCCCCGGAACGCCCGCGAGGTTCGCCGAAATCGTATAGATGTCCGCGAGGTACATGGAAAGCGGGTCGTCGGTCTTCTCGCCGATCCGGAAGGCGGGCGTCGGGGCGGCCGGGCCGGCGATTACCTCGCACTCGGCGAGGGCCTGTTCGAAGTCGCGCTGGATCAGCGTGCGGACCTTCAGCGCCTTGTTGTAGTAGGCGTCGTAGTAACCGCTGGAGAGCACGAACGTGCCGAGCATGATCCGCCGGCGGACCTCGGCGCCGAAGCCTTCCTGGCGGGACCGGCAGTACATGTCGATGTAGTCCGCGGCCTTCGGGCTGCGGTAGCCGTAATGGACGCCGTCGTAGCGGGCCAGATTGCTCGAGGCTTCGGCCGTCGCGATGACGTAATAGCACGCGACCGCGTATGCCAGATGCGGCAGTCGCACCGGCACGATCCGCGCGCCGTGCTGCCGACAGAGCCGCATGGCGTTTTCGATGGCGGCGCGGACCTCCGGATCCAGTCCCTCGCCGAAGTACTCTTCGGGCATGCCGATCCGGATGCCGCCCAGGTCGCCCGCCGCCTCCAGCAGGGCGGGGTAGTCCGGCACCTCGCGATTCACGCTCGTCGAGTCACGCGAGTCGTGCCCGGCGATGACGCCCAGCAGCAGGGCCGCATCCCGCGCGTCCCGCGTGAGCGGTCCGATCTGATCGAGGCTGCTGCCGTATGCCACGAGGCCGTATCGTGAGACGCGGCCGTATGTCGGCTTGAGTCCCGTAACGCCGCAGAACGATGCGGGCAGCCGGATCGATCCGCCCGTGTCCGAGCCGAGCGCCCCCGGTACCAGCCGCGCCGCCACGGCCGCCGCCGAGCCCCCCGATGAGCCGCCCGGTACGCGAGAGAGGTCCCACGGGTTCTTCGTGGGGAAAAGGCCGCTGTTCTCCGTGCTCGACCCCATGGCGAACTCGTCGAGGTTCGTCTTGCCGACGATGACGGCGCCGGCGCGTTCGAGCCGTTCGGTCACGTGCGCATCGTACGGCGCGGTGAAGCCGGCAAGGATCTTCGACGCACAGGTCGTGTAGCCGAACCGCGTGCAGATATTGTCCTTCAGGGCCACGGGGACCCCGGCCAGCGGGCCGACATCCTCGCCGGCTGCCAGCCGCTCGTCGATCTGCTCGGCCTGATCGACCGCGCGGTCGCCGTCGAAGCTCACGAAGGCCCTGATTCGCGGATCGACCGTCTGGATGGCGTCGATGCATGCCTCGACCGCCTCGCGGGAGGAGATTTCCCTGCGACGAATCGCATCGCGGAGGCGGGCGAGGGTCTTCACCATTCCGGGCTGTTCCACGTTTCCACGTTCCTGCGTCTGGGCGGCCCGCTGCGCCGGGCCTCGGCCCCGGACAGCGCCGCGTGCGAAGAAACTCTACCCCGGCGCGTTCGCCTTGTCGAACCCGCGGGTGCCTGCACGAACGGGGGCGCCGCCGTTGTTGCGGGACGCACGGCACGAATGGATAATGGCGGCGGTGTCGGGTGGTTACCGCGCAGAGCGAGGCGCTTATGAAGGTTGACGTCGAGGATCGGTCGGGCGTTCATGTTGTGCGGCTGACGGGCGAGACCCTGGGGGAGGAGGACAGCGCCCTTGTGGAGACTGTGACAACGTTGCTCGAGGATCGCGGCGCTCGCATCGTGATCGACCTGTCGGCCGTCAAGTTCATCAACTCCACCGGGCTGGGCTCGCTGGTCACGCTGACGGCTCAGGCCAACCAGCGCGAATCGCAGGTGGTGCTGGCCGCGCCGTCCGCGTTTGTCGCGGGGGTTCTCGAGACGACACAACTCGATCGCTTCTTCCGCGTGAATCCAAGCGTCGAGGCCGCCATCGCCGGCCTGCTATGACGCGGGTTTTTCACATTGGCGGGACGCCTCGCCGGTCGAACGGCGCACGAAACGGGCCGTCCGCGACGGACGGCCCGTAGTGTTGCTTTCGAACAACCGGGCAATGCCTCACGCCCGGCGGCGCCGCGCAACCGCGAAACCGCCCATCGCGAGCAGTGCAAGAGTGGCCGGTTCGGGAACCACGACGAAGATGCTTGAGAACGTGGCCGAATCACCGGCCGTCAGCGTGAACTTGTGCTGGATGCCGATCGTGGAAGTCACCGCGCCGCTTGGGAGTGTGGGCGGCAGTACGTTCACAGCGGGAATGCTCGTGCTGCTGTAATCCTCGACGGCGGTGAATGAAATCGGGTCGGGGTAGATCGACAGGACGCCGACGCCGTCGATCATCCCCAGGTATAGCGGCGCTCCGGCCGTGGCGACGACGGCCGGCATATTGGGCGGATTGGGGTTGTTGGTCAGGCCGCCCTGCATCGAGCCGCCGTGCTGCGTGGGGGCAGGCAGAGCAGGCGAGACCGGCAATGTCACGGTGAAGGTGTACGTCTGCGTGGTCGGTGTCGTGTTGGTAATGCTGAGCACGGAGTTGATCCACGGATCGGCCTTCGCATCAATGGTGAATTCACAAGTCCAGTGGTCCGCCACCTTGATGCCCGAGTAGTGAACCTGCCCCTCGCCGCTCATCTGTCCGTTGGGCTCCCAGACGACCGGCGTGGGGTCGTTCGCGTCCATGCCGGAGATAAAGAGCCCCGGAACCGGATCGGCGGCGGCGTGGCTCCATGTGAACAGGAGAACGGGAACAACCAGTACTGTCCATGCAAATCGAAGACTTGAGCGCATTGCCTTGACCCTCCGCGCACGGCGTTCGTTTGCCTGCGCATCCCCAACTCTCTGCTTACTCCCGGCGGAAGCTTACGGTACGACGTGCTTCGCGCCTTTCCCAACCGATAACGTAGTTTACACAAGGGAAAGACCAGGTTCAAGGGTATTTCTCAAAAAAAACATCTCGACTTGCTCTGTCCACATTAAGGTTGAGCTGTGCAGCTCAATGACTATAACTCGTTTCCTAGCATAACGTTATGTTATCGTGTACGTGGTAATTCGACGGCCTACGCACCGCCGGGTCCACTCGTAGACAGAAGTTTCTTTGCCTGTACCGACGATTGCGCCCGCGGGGTGGACCAAGGGCGATAACAGGGGCACAGGGGGGCGCGGAGCGAATACCCATCCTCATCGGCCGGATGAGTTGGATCGAGTTTCATTCTTGCGGGTGAGCGGTTATTCTCGCCCGGTTCTGTGGCCTTGGCCGCCGGCGGATGACGGGTCATTGTCGGTGCTTCGGGCTCGCGTGCCTCGGCGGCAGGGGTTGGGTTCGGTGGCCGAAATGTGGGGCTTGGCTGCAGGGGGTTTGCGGATGCACGCGAGACGGTTTGCAGCGGATGTCGCTCTGGCGGTTGCGCTACTGGTCGCCGGCTGTGCGGGATATGCGGCCGAGGCCTCGTCCTTCACGCGGACGGAGGACGTGGTTTACGGTCGGAAGTACGGAACGGCGCTGACGATGGACGTCTTCACGCCGAAGGCCGGGGCAAACGGTGCGGCCGTCATCTACGTGATGAGCGGGGGCTGGTTCTCCGCACATGAGATGATCAACCCCGGATTGTTCGAGCCTTTCCTGAGTCGCGGCTACACTGTTTTCGCCGTCGTGCATGGGAGCCAGCCGAAGTTCACGATTCCCGAAATCCTGGAGGACATGCACCGGGCCGTGCGGTTCATCCGATACAACGCCGAGCGGTTCCGGATCGACCCGGATCGCATCGGCATCGCCGGGGGCTCGGCGGGCGGCCATCTCTCGCTGATGATCGGCATGGCCGGACGGCCGGGGCCCGCCAAGGCGAAGGATCCGGTAGACCGCGCGTCGAGCCGCGTTCAGGCGGTGGCATGCTTCTTTCCGCCGACGGACTTCCTGAACTACGGCGAGCCGGGGCGCGACGTGTTCCGGGCTCTTGCGGAGGAACTCGGGCCGTTCAAGGCGCCGTTCGATTTCGTGCGACTCGACCCGGACACGAAACAGCTTGTACCCGTGAGGAATGAGGCGAAGCGCCTGGAGATCGCCCGTCAGATCTCGCCGATTACGCATGTGACACGCGACGACCCGCCCACGCTCATCATCCACGGCGACGCGGACAAGCTCGTTCCGATTCAGCAATCCGAGGCGATGAAGGCGAAGCTGGAGGAGTGCGGCGTGCCGGTGAAGCTCGTGGTCAAGCCGGGGGCGGGGCACGGGTGGAAGGACTGGACGGGCGACATCGCCCTGTTCGCGGACTGGTTCGACCGATACCTGGGTCGCTCCTCGGCGACGACGAAGCCGGAGTAACCGATCGGCAGGGGGCGTTGCTTCGGCGCGCGTTCGGCGTCCTTCGCGAGAGACGCCCGACGGGTCAGTTCACCTTGATCGCGACCATGGTCATGTCGTCGGCGAGATCGCTGAAGCCGATGAAGCGTCGAACGTCCCAGAGGATGTTCTTGACGATCTGGGCGGGGTCGAGGTGGGCGTATTTCCTGCAGGATTCATAGAGACGCGAGCGGCCATACTCCTCCTCGGCGAAGTTCATCGACTCGACCACGCCGTCGGTGCACAGCAGCAGCACGTCGCCCGATTGCAGTTCGAGGATGCCTTTGTCGAAGGTCTGGCCGGCGGCGACGCCCAGGGCCATACCGCCCACCTCAAGCGTGGTAACCTGGCCGTTGCGAACGAGCAGCGGGGGCTCATGGCCGGCGTTGCAGTAGGTAAAGCGTTTCGCGCCGGGCATCAGCACGCCGTAGAAGACCGTGGCGAACTCGTTGGGGCGGGTCTCGCGGCACATGTGGTCGTTTACCTGGGCCATGATGCGCTCGACGTCGTAGATGTGATAGGTGTAGACCCGCAGGGCGGAACGGAGCGAGGCCATGATGAGGGCGGCGGGAAGCCCCTTCCCGATGACGTCGGCGATGGCGATGCCGAGGTTCTTGCCGGGCAGCTCGATGAAGTCATAGAAGTCCCCGCCGACCTCGCGGCTGGGCATGTAGACGCAGCCGAAGGAGGCGCCGGGCCAGTTCGGCGGGGCGGCGGGAATCATGCGGCGCTGAACGTCGCCGGCGTACTTGAGCTGACGGGCGTTTCGCTCGGCCTCGATGGCGGCCTGATAGAGCCGGGCGTTTACGATCGCGACGGCGGCCTGATCGGCGATCGCGCGGAGGAGCGACTCCTCGAACGGGCTGAAGCGGTGCCGGGTACCGGTGTAGACGCGGATGACGCCGACGGGTTTGCCGCGATAGACCATGCCGCAGACGAGGCAACTGACGAGGCCCTCGGCGCGGGCGTCCTCGGGGTATCGGACACGGGGGTCGTTCGGGACGTCCTCGATGTAGATGAGGTTGCCCTTGATGGCCTCGACGTCGATCGGATGGTGCTCGACGAGCACCGGGCCCTTCTTGAGGTACCGCTCGGAGAGGTTGTAGACGGCCTTGATGACGAGTTCGTGGGTCTGCTCGTCGAGGAGGCGTATGCTGCACGCCTTCGTCTGCATGACCTCGCACACCTTGCGGGCGATCTGATTGAGCAGCTCCTGGAGGTTGCGCGTACCGGCGAGCATCCCGGCCACGTCGTAGACAACCGACAGCTCCTCGATGCGGTGATGAAGCTGCTGTTCCTGCAGGCAGAGCCGGGCCAGCATTGAGGCATTGGCCGTCGCCAGGCTGGTAGCGGCGTTCCGCTCCTGTTCGGACCACGGGGTGCATCGCCGGGCGGCGGCGACGCACGCCTCCGGGTCGAGCTGCCAGCGCCCGGCAAGCCGGCGGGCGTGCTCGTCGCTCCACGGGTGCGAGGGCCGGTCACCGACAACCAGGGCGCCGATCCTCGCGTCGCCGGCCATGATCGGAACCGACAGGATCGAAAGGCCGAGTTCGTCGTTTTCCGTCCAGGTCGCCCGCGAGTCGCTCAGCGCCGACGCGGCGGACTCAATACGCGTCTTCTGTTCCGCGGCCGCGTGTTCGCCGGAGACGAGCAGTTCGCCGATGGCATTGCCGGCGGCGGGGGGCAGCAGAAGCCGTCCGTGCTCCCCCACGAGGCCCACGGTGGCGTGGACGGCTGCCGCGAGGCCCTCCTGAATCTCGCGCAGAGTCGGTTGGTCGATTGAACAGGTCAATCGGCAGGAAACCGAAGACGCTTCACTCATACGGGAAAGCCCTGTGCATCATCCATGACACGGCGCGATTGTATGCCGCGGACGACAAACATTCAAACCGCGGCGCGGAGGCATAACGGTGCGGCGAGCGCGGAACCGAGGCATTCGCGACCCGATCGGGCGCGGACGAAGGCCCGGTGCGATCAGGCGGCTCCGGGCGGCGGCGATCCGTCCTGCGCGGCGGGGGACGCCCGCGGCGCAGGGGCGGCCGTCAGCGATCCGATCTGCGAGAACACGCCGAACGTGAGCAGGACCACGGAGATCACGACCCGAAGGACGAACCCGAGCGGGCGCTGACGGAGGCGAAACGTGAGCGGGAACCCGCCGGGGGTGACGCTCACGGCCATTTCCCCGGAGCGCGCGGCCCATCGCATGTACCCCGCGATGCCGCCGGGCGGATAATCCGCGGCCAGACGCTCGCGGATCCGCGCGGGAGTGTCCGTCTCCACCTGTCGCACCTGCTCGGGGGTGAGCATGCGGTGGCTTTCCTTGACGAATCGGACGGCATCCGAGTAGAGGTGGATGTACTCGAAGCCCATCGCGAGCGTCCAGGTTGTGATCACCACAAGGATTCCACCAAGCCACACGGCGGACCGGCCGATGGGCGCGTCGGGAGAGCCGATGCGGAATTGCACCGCGCCCAGAAGCAGGCCGAACAGCGCGAAGAAGAAAAGCCCCAGGTAGAACGGCAGGAGCGCCGCCGTGGCCAGCAGCCAGCCGATGGGCAGCCCGCAGCACAGGGTGACGGCGGTGGCGAGGAGCCAGCGGGCCGGAACTCGTGCGCGGGGTCGGTCGGCCGGCGGCGCGGTCTGGGGCGATGCGTGCGTTGCTGGTGTCATCTGGGGGTCTCCGATGCGGCCGGCGCCTCCGTGCGGATGTGGCGGACGAGTTCGACCGCCGCTTCGACCTTGTTCATGGGTGCGACGATGTACATGCCGTCGGCGTGCGGCCACGTCTGTTCGATGAGTTCCTTGGCGATCTGAATGCCTTCCCGGGGGCCGGTCTCGGCGTTCGTGCCGGCCATGCGATCGAGGACGGCCTGGGGCAGACTCGCCCCGGGCAGTTCATTGTGAATGAATTCGGCGTTGCGTCGCGAGAGCAGCGGGTAGATGCCGGGGAAGATCGGAATGGTAATCCCGGCGTCGCGAATGCGCCGGACGCTCTCGGCGAAGCGCGGGGCGTCGAAGACGAGTTGCGTGAGGGCGAACCGCGCGCCGGCCTCAACCTTGCGCTTCAGCTTGTTGACCTCGAAGCCGAGGTTCCGGAAGTTGGGGTTGAAGCTGCAACCGATGTTGAACCCCGTGGCCCGGCCGATCGACGCACCGGCGAGATTCATTCCGTTGTTGAGCCGGGCGATCATCCGGACACAGGCGATGCTGTTGAGGTCGTAGACGCCGGTGGCCCCGGGCTGGGTGCCGATTCGAGCGGGGTCCCCGGTGAGAACGAGCAGATGCCGGAGCCCGAGTGCCCAGGCGCCCAGGACGTCGCTTTGCAGTGCGATCAGATTGCGGTCCCGGCAGGTGACATGGGCGATGCAGTCGATGCCCACCTCGCGCTGGACGAGGCCCGCCATCGCGATGCTGCTCATGCGGAGGGTGGCGAGGGGGGAATCGCCCATCGTCACCGCATCCGCGCGGGCCTCGCGGAGCAGCCGGCAGCCGTCGAGCACGCGGTCGTAGTCCAGACCGCGCGGAGGATCCAGTTCGACGAGGACGACGTTCTTCTCGCGGGCACGGTCGACGAAGGATTCGCGCGGCGGGGGCCGGACGGCCGGGGCGATCGGCGAGGCGGCCGCGACCGGGCGGATCACCCGGCGGGCGGGACGCCGGTCCCGCAGACGTTCGGCGATGGCGGCGATCTCGCGCGGGCCGGCGCCGCAGCAACCGCCGACGAGGTTCGCGCCGGCCTCGACCATGCGCTCGGCCATGACGGCCATGTAGTCCGGCGAGGCGAGGTACATGACACGGCCGGCGACGAACTCCGGGAAGCCGGCATTCGGGAAGGCGGAGATCAGGGCGTGCGACTGGGCGCCGAATTCTTCCACGATGCGCAGCACCTGGCTGACGCCCCGGCCGCAGTTGGTGCCGACGACGTCGGCGCCTGCATCGGCGAGCCCCTGCAGCGCCGTGTAGACGTCCGTGCCCGTGGCCGTCACGGCCCGATCCGGAAACGTAAGCTGGGCGATGACGGGCAGGTCCGTGTGTTGCCGGGCGGCCCGAAGGGCCTGCTTGAGCTCATCGAGATCAAGGAACGTTTCCAGGATGATGGCGTCGGCGCCGGCATCGGCCAGAATCGTGATCTGCTCCGCAAAGATGTTGTAAACCTCCTCGGGGGTGCGGTCGACGGCCTGCTCGACGAGGGGCAGCGGCGGCAGCGGCCCGACGGCGCCGGCGACGAAGGCGCGGCCGGCGGACTCGGCCCGGGCGAGGCGGACCCCCGCGGCATTGATGTCGTGAAGCTTGTCCGCGAGGTGGTACTGGTCGAGCCGCGGGCGGTTGGCCCCGAAGGTGTTGGTCTCGATGAGGCGGGCGCCGGCCTGGATGTAATCCCGGTGGATGGCGGAGACGAGGTCCGGGCGCGCCAGGTTCAGCCCGTCGTAGCTGACGTGGAGTTCGACGCCCCGATGATACAACTCGGTGCCGATCCCTCCGTCGCCGACGACGACACCGTCGTGCAGGGCGTCCAGCAAGGCCTTCCGGTGCATGCGGCGTATCGTAGCCGCGAGTGGGCGGGATCGTCCAGCGGGGACGCGGCCGAACGGGCAATCCGGCACGTGCCGCCGCGAAACGGGCGAAGCAAGCCGCCGATCCGCGAATGTTCCGGGGGGCCGCATTGACCACGCCGGGGCCGGCGCGTATCATACGCCGCTTTCGCTTTCCACGACAGGAGGCTAGTTCGATGGCAGGCACCAAGTACGTGTATTTCTTCGGGGCGGGCAAGGCAGAAGGTTCGGGCAGCCAGACGGAGCTGCTCGGCGGCAAGGGCGCCAATCTGGCGGAGATGGCGCGGCTCGGCTTGCCCGTTCCGGCGGGGTTTACGATCACCACCGAGATGTGCACCGAATACAACCGGCGGGGTCGCAAGTTGCCGGACAGCCTGGTGAAGGACATCAAGGCTGCGCTGGCCAGGGTCGAGCGGGTGATGGGCAAGAAGTTCGGCGACCCGAAGAATCCGCTGCTCGTTTCGTGCCGGTCGGGTGCGCGGAAGTCGATGCCGGGCATGATGGAAACGGTCTTGAACATCGGTCTGACGAGCAAGACGTTGCCGGGACTGGCTGCGAAGACGAACAATCCGCGTTTCGCGTGGGATTCCTATCGCCGGCTCATGCAGATGTACGCGGACGTGGTCATGGAAAAAGCGGCGGGCATCGAGCCGCCGGAGGACCAGGGCGTGCGGCGGCAGCTCGAACGGGAACTCGACAGGCTGAAGCAGGAAAAGGGGTACAAGGCCGATACGGATCTCACGGCGGAGGATCTGCAGCGGTTGTGCGGGATCTATAAGGATGTGATTCAGCGCGTTCTCGGCAAGCCGTTTCCCGACGACCCGATGGAGCAGTTGCTGGGCGGGATCCGCGCCGTCTTTCAGTCGTGGAACGGCAAGCGGGCCGTCAGCTACCGCCGCATCGAGGGGATTCCGGACGACTGGGGCACGGCGGTCAACGTGCAGGCGATGGTGTTCGGCAACATGGGGAACACGAGTGCCACGGGCGTGGCCTTCACGCGGAATCCCGCGACGGGAGAGAACGCGTTCTACGGCGAGTGGCTGATCAACGCACAGGGTGAGGACGTGGTGGCGGGTATCCGCACGCCAAGCCCGCTCAACGAGGCGACGCGCCCCGAGGGCAACACGGAGCCGAGCCTCGAGCATGCGATGCCCAAGACGTACAGGGAACTCGTAACGATCCGCAACAAGCTCGAGAAGCACTTCCGCGAGATGCAGGACATCGAGTTCACGATCGAAGAGGGCAAGGTGTGGATGCTGCAGACGCGGACGGGCAAGCGGACGGGGCCGGCGGCGGTGCGGATCGCCGTCGAGATGGCCGAGTCGAAGCTGATCTCGCCGGAAGAGGCGGTGAACCGCGTGAGCCCGGCGCAGCTCGACGAGGTGCTGCACCCGGTGCTCGATCCGCAGGCGGAGAAGACGGCGACGAAGCTCGGCACCGGGCTTCCGGCGGGGCCGGGCGGTGCGGCCGGCCAGATCGTATTCACGGCGAATGACGCGGTGAGCTGGGTGCAGCAGGGCAAGGCGGTGGTGCTGGTTCGCGAAGAGACGAACCCCGAAGACGTCGAGGGGATGCGCGCAGCGTGCGGGATTCTGACGGCCCGCGGCGGCATGACGAGTCACGCGGCGCTGGTGGCCCGCGGGTGGGGCAAGTGCTGCATCGTGGGCGCCGGCGACGTGCACGTGGACCTCCAGAACCGGCAGCTTCACGCCGGAGGCGAGACGCTCCGGGAAGGCGACTGGATCAGCCTCAACGGAACACGGGGCGTGGTGTACAAAGGCAAGCTCGGAATGGTGCCGGGGGCGGAGGATAATCCGTTCTTTCTGCGGTTCATGGCGATGTGCGACCGGTTCCGCAAGCTGGGGGTCCGGGCGAACGCGGACACGCCGGAAGACGCGGCCAAGGCGCGGCAGTTCGGTGCGGCGGGCATCGGACTCTTCCGCACGGAGCACATGTTCTACGGCAAGAACTCGGAGGAGCCGCTGTTCAAGCTGCGGAAGATGATCTGCGCGGGTTCGCTCGAGGAACGCAAGGCCGCGCTGGCCGAGCTGTTCCCGCACGTGAAGGCGGACATCAAGGCGACACTGGAGGCCATGGACGGGCTGCCGGTGACGATCCGGCTGCTTGATCCGCCGTTGCACGAGTTCGTGCCGCAGAACGCGGAAGAGCGTCAGCGGCTGGCGCAGAGCCTGAACATCTCGCTGGAGGCTCTGGAGAAGCGGGCGGAAGATCTGCACGAGGTGAACCCCATGATGGGGCACCGCGGCGTGCGGCTGGGCATCACGTATCCGGAGGTGAGCGAGATGCAGATCCGCGCGATCTTCGAGGCGACGGCCGAACTGCTCCGGGCCGGCCGCAAGGCGCAGCCGGAGATCATGATCCCCGTGACGTGCGATGTGAAGGAGCTGAAGAATCAGAAGGTGCTCGTCGAACGGATCCACGCCGAGGTGGCCGCGAAGTTCGGGATGAAGAAGATTCCGTACCTGTACGGGACGATGATCGAGATCCCGCGGGCGGCGCTGAAGGCGGGCGAAATGGCCGAAGTGGCGGAGTTCTTCTCGTTCGGGACCAACGACCTCACCCAGATGACCTTCGGCTTCAGTCGCGACGACATCGGCGCGTTCGTGCCGGATTATGTCAAGGCGAACATCCTGCCGGCCGACCCGTTCCAGACGCTCGATCAGGTCGGGGTGGGCGAACTTATCAAGCTGGCGATCGAGCGCGGCCGGGCGACGCGGCCGGGCCTCAAGGTGGGCATCTGCGGCGAGCACGGCGGCGAGGGCGAGTCGGTGAAGTTCTGCCACCGCGTCGGCATGAACTATGTGAGCTGCTCGCCGTTCCGCGTGCCGATCGCGCGGCTGGCTGCCGCGCAGGCGGCGGTGGCCGAGAAGGCCGCTTCGAAGGGCAAACCGGCGTCGAAGGGTAAGCCGGCCGCGAAGCGCAAGCCCGCGGCACGAAAGCCCGCGAAGCGGGGCAAGCGCCGTTGAGGAATCATGCGGCTTCCGGCCGCCGGCACGGAACAAAGCGGCGACGTCGGTCCACGGATCGGCGTCGCCGTTGTCATAGGGGCTTCCGACCGCCGGAAGCCCGTTCACTTCTTGTAATACGCGGCGTTCCTGGCGATGTAGCTCTGCCACTCGGCGGGCAGGTCGTCCTGCGGGAAGATCGCCTTGACCGGGCACTCGTCGACGCACAGGCCGCAGTCAATGCAGGTGTCCGGGTCGATGTAGAGCATCTCCTCGGTGGCGAAGTTCGGCTCCTGCTTCGTGGGGTGGATGCAGTCCACGGGGCAGACGTTCACACATGCGGTGTCCTTCGTTCCGATGCACGGTTCCGCGATGATATGCGCCATTCTGGTCTCCTTCGCTCGAGAACCGGTCCCGATACCGGCTTCCCGGTCCGTTCGATTATAGGCGCGGACCGCCGGTTCACAAGGGTTTTCGCTCGACGTGCGCGGCTTCGCGACCGTCCGCGTCCCGGCTTCGTGCGCCCGCGCGGAACCCGACGAGGTAGGCCAGCAGTACCCACGCGTATGCGGAACCCGCGGCGGCCACGGTGACGTAGTCGCCGGTCGGCCGCGGCTGAAAGCCCCCGTGAACGATCAGCACGCGCATCCCGGCCACGGTCAACGCCGTGGCAAGCAGGCCGAGAGCGGCCGTCGCGACGAGCAGGCCGGCGCGTTTTCGTTCCGCCATCAGGGCTGCCAGCGCGAGGACAACGATGATCGCCCCGATGCCCCATACGGCGAGCTTCCAGACCTTCACGCCCACTTCGACGACGCCGATCTGCTTCGCGGCCTCTTGCGTGTGGCGGCGTTCCTGCTCCGTGGCGTACCCGTCCGCGGCCGACTCAAGGGACCATGTGGAGGGGTTGAGCGGGTCGATCCGCAGTTGCCGGGGCCGGCCGGCGCGATAGGCGGCGTCGTTGCGTGCCATGGAGGCGGCGAGCGTTTCCGCGACCGCGCGATAGGCGTTGAGGTTCAGAATCCATGCGGAGAGGTAGCTGCCGGCGACGATCAGAGCGAGGCCGAACGCCATCGACGTAATGGCGGGCCAGCGCGGCAACGGGGCTCGGCGCATCGCGGGCAAGGCGGACTCGTCGCGCTCGGTCACTGGTGTGAACAGAGATCGGTCCTCCCGCGACGGCTCAGCCGCCGCCGACGCCTTCCATCCCCGGTTCGGTCATGGCGAGCGGATCAAGCAGGGCGTCGAGCTGATTCTTCGGCAGTACGTCCCTGGCCTGGGCGACCTGCCGGACCGTGCGGCCGGTGGCGTAGGCCTCCTTGGCGATGGCGGCCGCCTCGTCGTAGCCGATTCTGGGAGCAAGGCTGGTACACATCGCCAGGGACTGCTCGACCAGCTCGCCGCACCGCCGCGCATCGGCCTCGAGGCCGGCCACGCAGCGGTCGGCAAAGGTCTGTACGGCCGCCGTGAGAAGGCGAATCGACTCGAGGAGATTGTGCGCGATCAGAGGCATCATTACGTTCAGCTCGAAGATGCTGTCGCGGGCGCCGAGGGTCACGGCGAGGTCGTTGGCGATGACCTGAGCGGCGACCTGGATGAGCATTTCACTCATCACGGGGTTGACTTTGCCGGGCATGATCGACGAGCCGGGCTGCGTGGCGGGGATCTTCAGTTCGCCGAAGCCGCAGCGCGGACCGCAGCCCAGCCAGCGGATGTCGTTGGCGATCTTGGTCATGCTCACGGCGATGGTCCGGACTTCGCCGCTGACCTCGCACAGGGCGTCCTTGGCGGCCTGCGCCTCGAAGTGGTTCGCGGCCTCCACGAACTCGATTCCGGTACGATCGCTGAGTTTCTCGCAGACGCGGCGGCCGAACTCCGGGTGCGTGTTCAGGCCGGTGCCCACGGCCGTCCCGCCGATCGGAAGCTCCCGGAGGGCCTGGACGGCCCGGGCGGCCCGTGCGGCGGAGAGGCGGGCCTGAGCGGCATAGCCGGAGAACTCCTGTCCGAGGCGGATCGGCACGGCGTCCTGAAGGTGCGTGCGACCGATCTTGACGATCGGGTCGAATTCTCTCGCCTTCGCGCCGAGGCCGTCGGCCAGGTGATACAGCGCGGGGACAAGATCGCACTTGAGGGCCTCGGCGACCGCCACGTGCATGGCCGTCGGGATCACGTCGTTGCTCGACTGGCCCATGTTGACGTGGTCGTTGGGGTGGACGGGCTCGCGCGATCCGATGGTGCCGCCGGCGAGTTCAATGGCACGGTTCGCGATGACCTCGTTGGCGTTCATGTTCGTGCTGGTGCCCGAACCCGTCTGAAAGACGTCGACGACGAAGTGGGCGTCGAGGGCGCCGTCGATTACCTCCTGCGCCGCCTGCGAAATCCAGATGGCACGCTGGGCGTCGAGCTTGCCCAGCTCGTGATTCACCTCGGCGGCGGCGAGCTTGATCAGCCCCAGGGCGCGGATGAAGCGACGGCCGAAGCGGTAGCCGCTGATCGGGAAGTTTTCAACGGCCCGCTGCGTCTGGGCGCCCCAGTAGGCCGTTGCGGGGACGACCATCTTCCCCATCGTGTCGGCCTCGATGCGGGTGTTGCTGCCGGGCAGGACGACCTTGTCGGACGGGAGCGGTTCGGGGCCGGCCGGCGCGAGATCCTTCTCGTTGACAACGGGCACGCGTCGCTGCACCTCGCGTCGCACCTCGGGCAGCGTGAGACCGAGTTTCGTGAGGACCTCCGCGGCGAGGCCGTTGGGCTCCCGAAGCAGCCCGAGGATGAGGTGTTCGGGCGTGACGAATCCGTGCCCGAGGTTCCCGGCTTCCTCCCGGGCGTATTCGATGATCTTCTTCGCGCTGGCCTTGAGCGGCAGTTGGTCCATCCGCGGGGCGGTGGGGCCGGCCAGTACCAGCTTGCGGAGGCGCCACTGCACCCGGCGCACATCGACGCCGAAACGCGCCAGCGTATTGCCGCCGGCCTCGGAAGCTTCCTTCGCCAGGGCAAGCAGGACATGCTCCGAACCGATGTACTTGTGACGAAGCCGCTTCGCCTCATCGTTGGCAAGCGCCATCACCTTGCGTGCACGATCCGTGAAGTTCTCGAACATCCTCAGAATCCTCCGGGCGAGGGCCGCCGCCGTCGCTTCATCCTCCGCCGGTTGCTTTGCCGGTGGGCAGTTCGCCCTCGGCCCTAAGCCTCGCGGACCGGCACACCATAGCGGGGCGGGCCTGTCGTATTCAACACACGGGCCGCACCGTCCGTCGGAGGATCGCCCGGCTCGCCGTCCGCCCCGTGTCCCCACCGCACGGCCACGCCACCGCGGGACGGCGCTTTACGGCGGTTCGACGACGATGGCCTTCGGGTTCGCGGGGCACAGATGCTGGCACATTCCGCATCCGACGCAGCCGATCGGATCGGGCCGGCGGACGACGACGCGACCGCTCTCGTCCAGGCGGATCGCATCTTCACCAAGTGGACACCGGCGGACGCAGATTTCGCAGTCGCCCCCGGCAGTCCGCAGGCAACGGCTCGACCGCACGCGCGCCACGCCGATCCGGATGTGGAACCTCGATTCCACCAGTTGCAGCGCGCCGCTGGGGCATTGCCGCATGCATTCGAGGTTCTCGCAGAGCGAACAGGCGGCGAGGTCCGGGTCGATGTATGGGGTGCCGTCCACCTTTTCATCTTCGCTGGTGACCTTGCGGATCGCAAAGGCCGGGCAGATCTCCGCGCACTTGCCGCAACGGTAGCACCGCTGGAGAAACTCCGGTTCCGGCAGAGCACCGGGCGGGCGGAGCCATTCACCAGGCATCAGCCCCGGCAGCCGTTCCTGAAGCAGGTCGGCCAGCGGCGTGAGGATCTGCAGCAGCCCGTGTTGAAAGAAGCCCCGTCGGCCGCGTGGCCGGTCGGAGCCATCCGCATCGTTGGCCATCGTCGTTACCGTATGCGTATCGAACCCCGGCGGCGCCGTGACGGCCCTGAGCCTTTACCGGCCTCGCCGCGTAGTATTGTAGGCGGGCGCCGGATCGCCCGGGCCCGCCTCATCGCGTTTTCTCGCTCGTGCGGACGCTGTCGAGCGTCGGCACTGCCCGTCAGCGTAACGGCTCGGCCGCGGGCGGGCAAACAGGGCCGTCGCCGCGGGAAGCCGTTTCGGTTATCCTGCCGGGGCCACGGGTGCCGGCGCCCGCGTTTCGACGACGATCCGCGCCCCGGGTCGAGTGCATGGCCAAGGCGCAGAAGAATCTTGCTTCCGTCGCGGTTCCGGACAACCAGCGCAACATGCCGCCGCGGAGCTCCGTAGCCGCGTCTGTCGGCGCGGTGGGCGCTGCGGCGCTCGCGATCATTGCGTATGCGAACACACTCGGTAACGGCTTCGCGTACGACGACCACACCATCATCCTGAACAATCCGGCCGTGTTGCAGGAGTATCAGGGGCGGCCCGTTCCCTGGTATGAGCCGTGGCGGCGGCCGTATTGGCCCGAGAGCAACCGGCGGCAGGGGCAGGATGTCCTGTATCGGCCGCTCACCGTGCAGACGTATGCGTGGGACATGCGGCTTGCGGGACCGAGCGCCTGGTGGTTCCACCTCGTGAATGTCGTGTTGCATGCGGCGGTGAGTGTCGGTGCGTGGTGGCTGGCGAGTCGGCTGTGCGGCTCCGTAGCGGCGGGGCTTGTGGCGGCGTGGCTGTTCGCGGTTCATCCGATCCACACGGAGGCGGTGACGGGTATCGTGGGCCGGGCCGAGGTGCTGGCGACAGGCGGGGCCGTGGCCGCGCTGTTCGCGCTGGAACGAATGCTGCAGGCGAAACGCCGCGTCGTCGTTGCGCTCTGGGGTTTCGTGGCCGTGGCGGCGGCCGCGACGGCCATCTTCAGCAAGGAGAGCGGCGTGGCGGTCATCCCGATCAGCCTCGTCTTCGTCTGGTGGCTCAGGCGGGCAGGCGGGCCTTCTTCCTCCGTCTGGCGGCGTGCGGCGCCGGTGCTCGTCGCGATGGTGCTCGTCTTCGGCCTGTATCTGCAGATGCGCTACGACGTCTGCGGCGGCCGGCTCCGCATCGCCGGGCAGGTCGGCGGGGCCGGGAACATCCTGCGCGAGACGCGCGGGCTTCCGCTGGCCCTGACACCCGTCTCGCTCGTCGGACGATACGTCGCGCTGATGGCGTGGCCGGGCAGGCTGCTGGCCGACTATTCCTATGCCGTGATCAAACCGACGCGGTCACCGTTGGAACCGTACTTCGTGGTCGGGCTTGTGACGCTCGGCCTGATGTTCCTGGCGGCGATCCGCTCTGCTTGGGCAGCCGCGGCGAGGGGGCGGTCAATGGACCGCCCTGCGACGGCGGCGGCGATCGGATCGGTCCGTGCGGGGGGGGCGGCCCTCGTCGCCGTGGCGGGTTGGCTCTCTTCGTACGTCCTCGTGAGCAACAGCGTCGTTCTCATCGGCGTCATCATGGCAGAGCGATGGTTCTACGGGCCGTCGCTGTGGTTCACGGTGCTCGTCGTGATGGGCGCTCAGTACGTGCTCAGCCGGTACCTCGGGGCGGCCCGGCTTGAGCGACAGACTGTTCGCATCGCGTCGCGCGCCGCGTTCGCGCTCGTGCTCGTCGCCCTGTGCGCTCGCACCTGGGTCCGCAACGGCGACTGGCGCGACACCACGTCTCTGATGGAACACGATCTGCTCGTGATGAGCCCGGGCAGCCGCAGTGCCTTCTTTGCCGCGTCGCTGGCGGGAACGTACCTCGGTGAGGGCCGGCTCGCGGACGCCGAGCGCCTGGCCCGCGAGGCCGTAGCGACGTACCCGGAGAACGCGGCGATTCAGTGCACACTGGCGGAGGTGCTGCTCGCCGAGGGACGGTCTGCCGAGGCGCTTCGGGTGGCCGTCGAAGCGCAGCGCATCCTGCCCAGCGATCCGGAGGTGACGGTGGTACTGGATCGGGCGCGGTCGGCCGTGGCGGGAGTGGACCTGGAGGCGAATCTGCGAAGCGCGGAGGAGCGGATCCGGCAGAATCCGAATGATGTGGCGGCCTGTCTGGCGGCGGGGGATGCGTTGGAGCAGTTGGGGCGGTTTGAAAGGGCGGCGGAGCGGTTTCGGCAGGCGGCCCAGCGGGACGCGAACAGTTCGGCGGCGTGGCTGGGCTGGGCGCGAACGCTGGCTGCCGCGAACCGCTTTGAGGAGGCCGTGGGGTTGTACGAGCAGATCATCCGACGCTGGCCGGATTCCTGGGAGGCGCACGCGAACCTCGCGCTGCAGTTGATGGACAAGGCCCGCGGCCCGCTCTATCAGCCGGAGAGGGCGATTCGCCACGCGGAAGAAGCGCTGCGGCTCGGGCCCGCGGAGATGCGGACGCAGCTCACGCTCAATCTCGCCGAGGTGTGCGCGAGCTGCGGGCGCACGGATCGGGCGATCCGCTTGTTCGAGCAGGTCATTCAGACGTTGTCTCCAAAGGACCCCCAGCGCCGCCGGCTCAACGACCGGATCGAGTTCCTGCGCAGGGGCGGCTGATGCGATTGCGCAACGGGTAATGCCGCGGGAGGGTGGAAGGCGTCAGGAACCTTTCGCAAGGGGGGACGCCTTGCGAGATGGACGTGCTTTCCCTGAGTGAGGTCACTTTCGACGGCGAAGGGTTCCTGACACCTTTCGACCAGATGAGAGGTACGACAAGCAGCGAATCCGCGGCGCGCAATCCCCGCGTACATGGGTCATCCGTCGGCGTACCACACGGTGGCCATATCGGCGACGATCCGCCTGGCGGGGCCGATCGGCGGCGGGCCGAGCGTCTTGTCGTGCGGCCATACCCGAGGCGGCGCGGCGATCTACAGCACGATCTTTTCCGCCGTGGCGTCGTACTTCGCCACCTTGCCCTCGCGCAGGGCCAGCGCGCCCATCTGGAGTGCCGTCTGCACGTGGTAGGCGAGGTCCACGGGGCTGGGCGTCTGCGTCTGGCGGGTGCGGCAACATGTGAGGAAGTCCTGCCAGAATCGCAGCACGTCGTCGCCGTGCTCGATGGGGAACCGCTGCGGCTTCTTTTTGGATTCGGCCGCGGGCGTAAAGACGATTTCGTTGCCCTCGAACGTCAGCGTTCCCTCCCAGCCGCGGATGATCGGGCTGCGGCCGAGCGGGCCGCGCGGGGTGCCGCCGGGGTAGTCGTTGCCCTGCGTGCCAAGGATCGCGACGGTGTACTTTTCCGGATAGTCGATCAGCATGTTGAACGTGTCGGGGACCTCGCGCTCCTCATAGCGGAACTTGCCGCCGGTGGCGACGACCAGGCTGGGCATCTTGACGTCGAGGACCCACGCGACCGGGCTGAAGCAGTGCGGGAAGAGGTCGGTGACCGGCCCGCCGGAGTAGTCCTCATACATCCGCCAGCGGAAGAAGCGGCTGACGTCGAACGGGCGTTTCGGCGAGTCACCGAGGAAGGCCTCCCAGTTCAGATCGGCGCCCGGCTTGGCGTTCGGGTCGTCGATGGGCATGCCGCGCTCGCCCCAGTCGCCGACGCGGAAGTAGCCCGTTTCGGCGTGGATGGGCCGGCCGATAAGGCCCTCCTTGACGAGCTTGCGGGCCTGGTGCCATGCGGTGTCGGACATGTACTGCACGCCGAGCTGGAAGACGCGGCCGGACTTCTTCACCTCCGCGGTCATGCGCTTGGTCAGCTCGAACTGCCGCCAGTGCGTCACGGGCTTCTCGCAATACACGTCCTTACCGGCCTGAACGGCGTCGATGACCTGGTAACCGTGGATGTGGTCGGGCGTGGCGATGCAGACGGCGTCCACGTTCGGGTCGGCCAGCAGCTCGCGGTGGTCCATGTACGCCTTGCCGCCGTACTTCTTCGCGGCGCGATCGGCGCGGGGCCGATACACGTCACAGACCGCGACGATCTCGACCTTCTCGCCCTTCTTTCTGAGCTGGGTGATGTAGTCCATGTGGTTGCCGCCGCGTCCGCCGCAGCCGATGATGCCGATGCCGATACGGTCGTTCGCGCCGCGGACTCCTGTGGAGGCGGCGACCTCCTGCGCGCCGGCGAAGCGTGCAGCGGAGCCGGCTACGGCCGCCGCCGCGAGCCCCGTTCGCCCCAGGAAGCTTCGGCGGGTGATTTCGACGGATTCGTGTGATCGCTGCGTGTTTTTCCGCATTGCCTGTCCTCCAATTGCTCGCGCGGACCGGCCCGACGCAGGCCTCCGCCGGCATTTCTACCCCAAGGCGGCCTTCGGACGCAACCGAACACGGCCGCGCCGGCTCCCGTCATGCTGAGCGAAGCGAAGCATCTGGCTCCTCTGCGCCAATCAGCCAGATTCTTCGTCGCTGCGCTCCTCAGAATGACGGGTCGGGCCACCGCCGCAACGGCTCGCGCTACCGCCGCGGCGCGATAACATGCGCGCAAGGCGCGGCAAAAGCTGCGGCGCAAGACTCTACCGGCGTCTGGCGAAGATTGCCATCCGCGATGGACTGCGCTGGCCCGCGATGAGCAAGACGCTGCCTGGCTACCGCCGTGCGTGGACGAGGCTACCGCGTCATGGCCTGCGGCGCATACGCGGCGGAACGCTCCGGTATCCACCCGGTTCGCCGCGTGCTGAATGAGCCGCGTCAATTCGCCGAGTATTACTTCGGAGACTGCCATCCTCGGACGTGACACCGCTCGGAAGACACGCGGACGGCGTTGTGATTCAACCGCGCGGACTGGCGCGGAGGCTTCGCACGAGTGATCCTGCGGAGGGCGTATACCAGACGGCTCGCTGCCGGTCATCCAGACTTGGCGAGAAGACGCTTTGTATGGTCCGAAATCAGGATTCCGCGGGTCGGCGTGCCATGACAAGGGAGCAGTAATGCCACTTTCCGTTTGCGACCTGTGTTCCGGCGGCGGGACAGGAGGGCGGAGGTCCCCCCCGCCCCAAGGCCATGGACGATCTCCCGGAGACGGCACTACTGGCACGCGGCATGCTCGTCGTACCGGGGAAGCAACCTGACCTGGGGGTAATCGCTTGCACGGTGCAATAGGTCGGCGGCCGCGGCGTTTATTCCGATTGGATATTGGTATGGTGTTGCGATGGAGTCGTTGACAGGGAAAACAGGAGTGATCCCATGCGAATGTTGATGGTATCGATGCTGGTGTTGGGGGCGGGAGCGATTGCGTTGGCCGATGAGGGGCGTGACCCGCGGCCCGAGGGTCCGGGGCCCAAGGAGAGGCGCGGCGAGGCCGAGCGGCCGGATCGCGGTTTGCGAGCTGACATGCCCAACGTGGATCGGCTCTTCAAGGCGCTGGACGCAAACGCCGACGGCAAGATCGATCTGCAGGAGATGGAGAAGCGGTTCCCCGAAGTGATGGCGCGCTGGCGCGAGGCCCGCGGGCCGGAAGGCGATCGGCCGGAACGGCCTCGACGGGAAATGGCGGAACGGATGCGTGAGAAGGCCAAGGAACGCGACGGCGAGGCGGAGCGCCGGAAGGAAGCGAAGCATCCCGGCGATGAGCGTCGTGAGGGGCCGCCGCCCGAGATGGCCGAGCGACTGTCGCGACTCGTGGAGGCGAAGGTAAACGAGGCGATCGAGCGACGGGTGCCGGAAATCGCTCGCCGCATTCACGAAATGGTTGCAAAGGACATGCGCGAGATCATGGAGCGGCGGGCGCCGGAGATCGCGAGCCGAGTTCGAGAACTGGTGGATCGCGAGGTCCGCGCGGCGCTGGGGCGCGGCGGCGAAGAACGCGAAGGCCGTCGGCCTTTCGGTTCGGCGGCCGGCAGATTCCGTCCGGGCCTGGAAGGCCCGCGGGCATTCGCGCCGCCGCGCGGGCGCGGATGGGCCGACATTCCCGAGTTCGGCGCGCCGCTGGGCAAGGCCTGGCGCGAGAGGCGTTTCGGCGAGGCGCGTGAACCGTGGGGGCGCGGCGAGGGTTGCCGGGGTTACGGGTACAAGCGGCAACATCCGCGTTTGGATCGCCCGTGGGGGCCTGAGCGATGGGAGCGACCGGCGCCACCCCCGCCCGGGGACCGCGAGGGACGCCGCTGGCACGACGGGCGAGAGGGACGCTGGGACGACGATGAGTAACAGTTGACCGACGGGAAGCAGACGAAGCGGGAAGGATCGCGCCGATCCTTCCCGTTTCGCGTTTGTTCGGCTGGAATGCGCCTCAGGTAGCGTCGGGCAGCAACTGGAGGGCCTTGAGTTTTTCCTCCGCCTTGCTGTCCGGTTTGTAGCCGGGCCAGTCCGGCACAAGTTGCCGGATCAGATCGACCAGCGTGCGTTCGAGCGCGGGCTCCCGGGATCCCGCGCCGATGAGCTTACGCACTTCGCCCTTGAGCGGACCGACCGCCCGCGCGCCGAGCTGTCGGATGAGAACCGAGGCGTTTGCCGCCGGCTCGCCACCGCTGCGCAGGTCGGCGACCCACTTCTGCACGTTTTCCTGATCCTTCGTTTTCTGAAGCTGAATCGCCTGCCGTCGCAGGTCTTTCAGTCGCGTTGCCTGTCCGAGCCCGAGGGGCGGGTCCGTCGGAGACTGAAGTTTGTCGAGCAACTCGATCGCCGCGTCCGGCTTGTTGGCCGCCAGGAGCGATTCGATATGCCCGGTGAAGGCCTGCGCGACCCGGTCGTCGCCGGGACGGGCGGGCGTTTTCGCGGCGAGCAGTTCGATGGCCTTGTCCGCCAGGCCGGCACGCAGCCAGGCGCGGAGAAGCTTCAGGTAGACCTCGTGCTGTTGCTCGGGCGGCGAGCCGGTCAGCAGCGGAAGGGCCTTTTCGTAGGCCAGGGCGGCGTCGGCATCGCGATTGATCCGGGCCAGGGCATCGCCCACCTGCACGCGAACGGCCGGCAGCTCCGCCGGGGCAGGATTGATTGCTGCCAGCTTCTGCTCGACCGAGGTAACCAGTTGCACGTACCGCTCGGTTGCAACAGGGTCCGCCGCCTCGTTGAATTGGCGCAGGATCGCCAGTTCCTGGGCCGTGCTGAGCCGTGCAAAGACCTCCCGATATGCCTCCCACGCGAGCGCCTGGATCGTCTTCACAGGCTCCACGGCGGGGTCGATCTGTGCGGCCAGCTTCCGCAGGTGTTCCGGCGTGGAGCCGAGCACCGCCATCGCCTTGACGGCGGCCTCGCGGACACCGGCGTCCTTATCGTTCAGGCGGGCGGCAACCACGTCGGTGTTGGCCGGATCGCCAAGGAGACCCAGCCCACGGACGGCCGCGGCGCGCACGGCGACGCTGGATTCCTCTTCGCCGGCCTCGCGCCGCAGCAGGGGGGCGAACCGGGCGTCCCTCATTTTCGCCATCGCGTCGACGACGCGTTCGCGGAGATCGGGCGTAGCGGGGAGAGATCGGAACCGCTCGTACGTTGCTTCCACGGCCGGGCTGACGTCGATGTCGCCTGCTTCGCGGTATTGCTGGACGAGCCAGCCCAGCGCCGTCACCGCCTCGGCGACGATGTCCTCGTTGGGATCGTTCATTCCGGCGATGCACACGGGCATCGCGGCGGGTGAACCCAGACGGCCCAGCGCGCTGTAGATCGCGGGCTTCACGGTCTGATCCTTCTCCTGGTCGAGCCGCGCCAGGAGAAGCGGCGTGTCTTCGGGCTGCCGCATGTCGCGGATCAGGAGAACGACCTCGCGCCGGATACGCGGGTCGGGATCGTCGATCATCTTGCGTATCGCCGTGGCGACCGCCGCGGAGGGGAGCTTCCCGTCGCGCAGCCGTTCATGGATCAGGATCACGGCGGATCGGCGTTCCACGGCGAAGGTCGACTTGAACCACTCGGAAAGCTGGGCATCCCGCTGTTCGTCGGGGGTTTTCGCAAAGAGGGCGGCGAGCAACTCGACGTAGCGCGCCTCCAGCGCCTCCTGCTGGCGTTGCTGCTGGCGGAGCTTTTTGCTGAGCCCGTCGAGCAAGTCGTTGCGACCGTCCTTCCACCACTGGCGCCATGCCGATATGTCGGGCCCGAAATCCACGGGTGCCAGCCGGGGCAACGCCGTCAGCACCTCCGCGCGGATGCGCCTGTCCGGGTCGCCCAGCGAGGCAATCAGTACGTCGATGGCCTTCGTAACGTCGTGGGCGCAGGTCAGCGCCTGCACGGCCGCTATCCGGCGTGAAATGGGCGCGTCGCGATCGGCAACATCGTGAGCCAGAGCGGCGATGACGCCGGCGTCACGGTAGGCCCCCAGGGCGAGCGCGGCCGCCTCGCGCAGACGCGCATCGGGATTGTCCAACAGCGAACGGAGCGGCTGCACGAAGGCGGCGGGGGGATCCTTCTGCGCGGCGAGCGTCTCGCAGATGGCAAGTCGGGCAATCGGATCCGGCGCACGGTTGAGTGCGTCCACGAGCGCCTCGATCGCCTCGGGCCAGCCGGACGCGAGCATATCGGCGCACGCGGTCTTGCGGGTGGTGAGCGTGTTGTCCTCGGTGAGATACCGCATCCACTTGCGGATCTGCTCCTGGCGGTCCGGCGCCGTGCTGGGCGACGTGACGGCGCTCGGTGCCGTGACCGGATGCGTAGCCTGTGTCGCGGCATTGCCCGGCAGCGCAAACGGCTGCGATAGCATCCATGCCAGCGCAATGACTTTCGGCTTCACCAGGACTCACCTCCCGCCGGGCGGTTACGTGATTGTGCGGCCTCGCAAACGATGTCAAACCCCCGGGGCAACGGGCGCACCCTTATCCCCCGGCCGCAGCGGCTGTTATGGCAGGTCACCCGCGGCGGGATGACACCGCCCACCTTACACTCATACTGGTCGGCATTCAATGGCTGTTCGGCAAAAAGCACAAAAAACTTCGTGTTCCCCCGCAAAACACGGGAAGAGACGCACGGTCCCGGGACACGGGGACTCGTCCGCCTTGCCCAGGCCGAAGGCGTCAGCCCAAGCCTGGGGCTGCGGCAGCAACCTTTGTGCGCCCGCGCCGCTACCTTCCGGGGCGCATGCGGCGCCGCCTGCGGCCACTGAAGGAGACACGTTTCCCACCGGGAGGTTGGCGGCGACAGGCAGGCTTTTCGTCCGCGGAAGTTCCAGCGATTGACGGCGTCGGCGTCTGCTGTGCGAGGGGCGAGGCTTGTACTCGGCCACCTGCGCCCGGGTTCGAGGGGCGGCCATCGGCTTGGCTTGCCGGTCTGCCTCGTCGGTTCGTTGACGTGCTCATGTCGGCGCTACGCCGCCGCTCCTGGGCGGTGACAGGACGAGGCTTGCCACCGCCAGCTCGGCAATGTTCTTCGCGAGCCGCGCCCTTCCGTTTGCGGCGCGGCGGTGGCACCGGCATATCGCCGGAACCTTTGCAGGTCGCATGGCCGTCGCTCGACGACGTGCAGGAGGTCCGGCGCGGGCGTGAAAAGGTTCACAATTCGGCGGCGCCGGCGAATGCGGGCCTTCCGGGGGAAACCTCCGGTGCGGGACCGGTCGGCCCTGTCGGGCGGCGAGGGGATGGAGCAAGGAAGCGGGGTCGAATCGGCGCGGCTCGTGGGCGAATCACGAGTCTGTGCTGCCAAACGCAGCCCAGACGCCTCGCCGCCGGCTCGTGCCACGGCGGGCTCGGGCAGCTTGACGGCAACGTAAGGGGCCGTTAAGGTCTGGCCCGAGTTCAGGCGCGATTTCCACCGCTTGTCAATGGAGAGGCCGATTGAGCTACGATTGTATTGTCTGCATCAAGCAGGTTCCGGATACCGGCAATATCACCGGTCAGGCGATGAAGGAGGATGGGACGGTCAACCGGGCCGCCCTTCCGACGATCTTCAATCCGGAAGACCTCAATGCACTGGAGGCGGCGCTGGAGCTTCGGGAGCGGTTCGGGGGAACGGTGACGGCGATCACGATGGGGCCGCCCGCTGCCGGCGAGGTCCTGCGCGAGTGTCTCTATCGCGGGGCTGATCGTGTCATTCTGCTGACGGATCGACGGGCGGCGGCGAGCGACACGCTGGCGACGAGCTACATTCTGAGCCGGGCGATCCGGACGATCGGCCGCTACGATTTCGTCTTCTGCGGCCGGCAGGCGATCGACGGCGATACGGCCCAGGTGGGCCCGCAGCTCGCCGAGAAGCTCGGCATTCCGCAGGTCACCTACTATGAGCGGCTGGTCGAGTTGAAGGACCGCGTGGCCCGCGTGCGGCGGAACGTGGGCAACGGGTGGGAGGTGGTCGAGGCGCGCGTGCCGATGCTGCTGACGGTGCTCGACATCGCCAACGAGCCGCGTCCGCCGGCCGCCAAGCGCGTGATGCAGTACAAGCGGGCCCGCGCGCGGGACGAGGTGGTCCGGGAGGTCGCCGCCGAGATGCCGACGGCCGGTGAGGCCCAGCGCGAGGCGGAGTGTGCCCGGCGGCTGGAGGCGCTGAAGGCGAAGAAGCTGCTCATAGAGCAGTGGAACCTCGACGACATCCAGGCGGATCTCAACTGGTGCGGCGTGTCGGGATCGCCGACGAAGGTGCATCGGGTGCAGTCGATCGTGCTGACGAAGGAAGGCTACACGGAAATCCCGCCGACGCCGGAGGGCGTCAAGCGGATGATACATGAGCTGATCGTGGACCACACGCTGGGCTGACCTGCTCGTGCCCGTCGCCCGGGGGCCGTTCGGGCCCGGGCCGCGTGCGACGGACAACCGACCACGAACAACGGACGACCGACCGGGGACAACCGACAACGGACAACGAAGCAATGATCGAACCGAATCGGAAAGGCGAGGTCTGGGTCTTCGCGGAACAGGAGGACGAAAGCCTCAATGATGTTTCGCTGGAGCTGTGTACCAAGGCGCGGGAGCTGGCCGACCGGCTCGGCGTGAAGATGGGGGCCGTGCTGGCCGGCTGGAACGTCCGGGAGCTGTGTTACCGGCTCATCGCACATGGGGCCGACAGGGTGTACTACGTGCACGATACGAAGCTGGAGCACTACCGGACGCTGCCCTACGCCCGGGTGATGTGCCGGCTCATCGCGAAGCACAAGCCGCAGATCGTGCTCTACGGGGCGACGCCGCTGGGCCGCGACCTCGCACCGCGGATCGCCTCGGAGATGCGGGCGGGGTTGACGGCCGACTGCACCGACCTTGAGATCGGCGACTATACCGATCCGAAGACGAAGGTCACCTACAAGGACCTGCTGCTGCAGATCCGCCCGGCGTTCGGCGGGAACATCATTGCGACGATCGTGAACTTCGACCGCTGGCCACAGATGGCGACGGTCCGCGAGGGCGTCATGCGGATGGGGACGCCGGACCCGAAGCGTACGGGCGAGATCGTCGAGGAGAAGGTGGAGTTCAACGATTTTGACCTGGCGGTGAAGCTCATCGAGCGCCACCGGGAGCCGCGGAAGGTGAACCTCAAGGCGGCGCGCGTGATCGTGGCGGGGGGCGGCGGCGTCGGCAGCAAGGAGAACTTCAAGCTCATCCACGATCTTGCCGGGGCGATCGGCGGTGCGGTGGGGGCCTCGCGTGCGGCGGTGGACAGCGGTTTTATCGGCAAGGAGCACCAGATCGGCCAGACGGGCACGACGGTGCGCCCCGCGCT
Organism: uncultured Planctomycetales bacterium; assembly: GCA_964653435.1. Taxonomy (GTDB): domain Bacteria; phylum Planctomycetota; class Phycisphaerae; order UBA1845; family PWPN01; genus CAZMVY01. The sequence goes on from CAZZFA010000055.1 coordinate 34,911, forward strand.
GTACATCGCCTGCGGGATCAGCGGGGCCGTGCAGCACCGGGCGGGCATGGAGGAGTCGGCGAAGATCATTGCGATCAACTGGGACAAGGAGGCGCCGATCTTCGGCGTGGCCCACTATGGGATCGTCGGGGACCTGAACAAGGTCATTCCGATGATGATCAAGGCGATCAAGGAGCGTGCGTAGGAGGAAACGGAAAGCGGGAAGACGTGAAAGCGGAATCAGGACGCCTGGCTGCCGGCTTTCCGGTTTTCCGCCCTTTTCGCTTCAGGACGGATCATGGCCAACTATTTCGAAGACAACGACGATATCCGGTTCCTTTTCGATCATATCGATCTCGCCGCGATTGCGGCCGTCCAGGAGGACGGCTTCACACGGAGCGTCGGACCCGGGGCGGAGTATGCCCCGGCGAACGCGGCCGATGCGATCGACAATTACCGGCGGATCCTCAGGATCGTCGGCGATATCGCGGCGAACTTCATCGCGCCGCGGGCGGAGCAGGTCGATCGCGACGGCCACACGCTCAATGAGGACGGCACCGTTACGCTCGGGCCGTGCGTGCAGGAAAACATCCGCCGGCTCGCGCAGGCGGATCTGATGGGATTCACGCTGCCGCGGGAGTACGGCGGGCTGAACTGCCCGAATCTCGTGTATACGATGGCGATCGAGATCATCAGCCGGGCGGACGCGTCGCTGATGAACATCTTCGGCCTGCAGGGCATCGCCGAGACGATCAACGCATTCGCGAGCCCTGAGATCAAGCAGGAATACCTGCCGCGGTTTTCGCGCGGAGAGGTGACCGGCGCGATGGCCCTGACCGAGCCGGACGCGGGCAGCGACCTGCAGTCGGTCGGCCTGCGGGCGTGGCAGGATGAGGACGGCGTCTGGCGCCTGACGGGCGTGAAGCGGTTCATCACGAACGGCTGCGGCGAGATCCTGCTGACGCTCGCCCGCAGCGAGCCGGAGGTGAAGGACGGGCGGGGGCTGAGCCTGTTCCTGGTCGAGCGGTGCCCGCGGGTCCGTGTGCGGCATCTGGAGCACAAGCTGGGCATACACGGCTCGCCGACGTGTGAGCTGGTGTACGACGACGTGCCGGCCAGGCTCATCGGCGAGCGGCAGCGCGGGCTGGTCACGTATGTGATGAGCCTGATGAACGGCGCGCGGGTGGGGATCGCGGCACAGTCGCTCGGCATCGCCGAGGCGGCGTTCCGCGAGGCGCGACGCTACGCCCACACCCGCAAGCAGTTCGGCGTGCCGATCGAGCGGTTGCCGGCCGTGGCGGAACTGATCGTGGACATGAAGGTCCACATCGAGGCCGCCCGGGCGCTGACGTACGAAACGAGCCGCGTGTGCGACCTCGAGAACAACAATCTCCGCGTGCTCGAGTTCAACAAGCCGACCGACCCGGAAGAGCTCAAGCGGCGCAAAGCCGACGCCCGGACGCTCAAGCGGCTCAACAGCATGCTCACGCCGATGAGCAAGTACTATGCCTCCGAGATGGCGGTGAAGGTCGCCAACGACGCGCTTCAGGTCCTCGGCGGATCGGGCTACATGCAGGACTACCCGGTCGAGCGCTACCTTCGTGATGCGCGAATCACGACAATCTACGAGGGCACGACCCAGTTGCAGATCGTTGCCGCCGTCCGCGGGGTATGCTCCGGGGCCTTCGAGAAGCACGTCGAGGAGTTTGAGAAACACGAATACGACGACGCGCTTCTGGCCGGACTGAAGGCGAAGCTCGTCGAAGGCAGGCAGCTTGTGCTCAAGGGCATCGCGTTCATCAAGGAACGCGGCACGGAATACATGGATCTGCACGGGCGGCGACTCGTCGATTCGGCGATCGCCGTCCTGATCGGGCATCTGTTCCTGCGGCAGGCCGTGGCCAACGAACGGAAACGCCAGGTGGCCAAGCGGTTCATCGAGCAGGCCATGCCCACGCTTCGGCGCGACATCGAGGTGGTCTGCAGCGGCGACCAGATGCCGGTGCAGGAATACGAAGTCCTCGCCGGGCCGGTGCCGGCGCTGGCCTAATGCCGTTTTCGGTAAGACAGTTTCCCGTGCGGCGCGCAACGGCGCGAAGGCTCCGTCGCCCCTACACTGTTATCGCCCGGATTCTTGTCGGCTGGCGTCGAATTCCGGGCCAGGGGCGGTACGTCATTCTGAGGGAGCGGAGCGACCGAAGAATCCGGCCGGAGCGTTGCGGGGGCTTTGCGCGTGCACGGATCTGCGCAAATCGGACGCCGGATTCTTCGGCCCCCAAGG
>CAZZFA010000056.1:0-36729 GCA_964653435.1 uncultured Planctomycetales bacterium
CCGGGGAGGGTGGCGGCCGGGAACCTGGCGGCACGGCGGCGCGGGCGCCGGCGGCCATCGCCGGACCGGTACGCGGATTTCCGGCATCTCGGGATCGTCCGTCTTGACGACGATCGTGCGGCCCTCCGGCGGCGGCAGGTAGTCGGCGTCGAACTGGACCTGCACGGTGTACGTCTTGCCGGGCATCTGTTCGGTGAGGCGAAGCCTCAGGGCCGGCTCGTCCGTGGTGGCGTCAAGGACCTTTACGGGCTTCGTCCCGTAGTTGTTGACGCGGATGAACTGCATCATGGGCGAGGATGACGGGGGCGAATTGTCCGGGCGTTTCACGATCAAGATCGTTTCCGGCAAGACGTCGATTCGCCGGGGAATCCGCGCGAAGGCCCGGACATCAACCGTCTTCTGCGCCTCGATGTTCGTCCGCAGGAACGCGACGCCCTGGCAGTCGCCGGGCTCGTCTCGCCGCGCGAGGGTGACGCGAAGCTCGAACTCCTGACCGGCTTTCGTCTCCGTGAGGGCGAATCGGAACTTGCTGTTCGGCGGCTGGGGCTCCAGCGTCAGCGTGAGCGGCGTGGGGGCGTTGTTCCTGATCTTGAGCACCTGTTCCGTCGCCGTCTCGTTCGTGACGACGCCGAAGTAGGCGCTGACGGGGATGACCTCCACGTAGCGCTTGCACAGGCCGCGAAGCGAGAGCCGGAGGTTCGGCGTGACGGGGTCGTTCGAGACGATCGTGATCGGCTTGTCGTACTGATAGTACAGGCCGCTGGTGTTGAGAGAGAACGGGAACTTGCCCGAGGCCCCGGGTTCGATGCTCGCGGGATACTTGCCCGCCACGGTGCATCCGCAGCCCGGCTCGACCTTCAGGATCTTCAGCGTGGCGTTGCCGGCGTTGGTGATCGTGAACGTGTGCTGGAGCGGGGCGCCGACCCACGTGGTTCCGAAGTCGTGCACGAGCTCGTCCGCCTTGATGATCGGGCGGGCCGCCTGCGTCGAGACGGCGGCGGCGCCGGCCGGTTGCTGAGCCCGGGCTGCGGGTGCCGGCGATGCGAGTGCAGCGAGCAGGGCGGCAAGCCCGGTCGCCGACGACCGCCATCGGAAGCCTCGTCGCAGCGATGCCGGCCGTCGGCAGGTTCCGGTCCGGTCGGACCAAGTGGGCGAAGGAAGAATCCAGTCCGTCGCGGTGTCGGGGTTCATGGGTCTGAGTCTCCTCCTGGGTCAGGTGTTCGGCACCAGGGTATCGGGCTCGGGCTGCGAGGCCGCCTGAGACACCGTACCCGTCGAGGCGCCGACGAGAACATACTCGTTGTTGGTCATCTGAAACGCATACGTCGCTTCGTTCGCACCGGTGGGCAACTGCCGGAAGATCACTCGCCGGAACGCGCCCGTGAAGCCGGCGTCGCGCATCAGGGTCACCGCCCGTTCGAGGGTCAGCGACGTGGGCAGTTCCACGAACGCCGTGTCGCTCAGCCGTCGGGAGGTCATCTGGATGATCCCGAAGCGCCCGTCGGTCGCACTGATCCAGACCGTGCCCCCGGCGGGGTTCGTCCGGTCCGCCGCGAATCGAAACTCCATGCGGGTCACATCGGCGGCCGTGTCGGCCGAGCCGACGCCGGGCGTGCCGATGACCTCTACCAGCATCGCAAGGTTGAAGCCGGTTCGCACGATGCTCTCGGCCTGGGCGCGAAGCGTGGCGCTGTCGATCGACGCGCCCCCGCCCGTGCCCGTCTCGGGTACGATGATCAACGGTATGCGTGCCGGCCCGCCGGAGCACGCGGCGACGAATACCGCGGCCGCCGCGAATCCGCACGGCGATACACTGAGGCGGCGAGCGAAACCATGCATGGCGTGTCTCCTGTCCAGCGGGTCCGGGCGCTTTCGCGGCTCTCCGCGCCCGGGCGTATTCCGTTATTATACGCGGTCTTTTGCGCCAGGCGAAACGGATCGCCCGCGGCCGGGCGTGTCGCGGGGCCGCGCGGGCCGGGCCGGCCGATCGGGTCGGCGGGGCGTTGTCGCCTTGCAATCCCGCGCCGGGTCCGAAACAATCCGGGGCCATGTGCGGCATCGCCGGTGTTATCGACCTGCGCGGTCGCCCCGTCGCGACGGAGATGCTCCTGGCCGCGCGGAACGCCCTGTCGCACCGCGGGCCGGATGATCGCGGCCTCTGGCAACACCAGACGGAGGGGTTCGCCGCGGGACTGGCCCACACCCGGCTGGCCGTGCTCGATCTTTCGCCGGCAGGTCGTCAGCCGTTCGGCGATCCGGCCGGGCGTTACCAGGTTGTCTTCAACGGCGAGATCTACAACTTTCTCGGCCTGCGGAAGGAGCTTTCCGGTCGATACGCGTTCCAGACGCGTTGCGACACCGAGACACTCCTGGCGGCGATGATGGAGTGGGGGCCCGACGGCCTGACGCGGCTGAATGGCATGTGGGCGTTTGCCTTCATGGACGTGCAGGCGCGCCGGGGGTTTCTGGCACGCGATCGGTTCGGTGTCAAACCGCTCTACTATGCGGTGGAGCGAGGCACGGGCGAGTCGTCCGAGCGGCTCATCTTCGCCAGCGAAATGAGGGGCCTGTTGCCTCTGCTGACCGGCGGGCCGGGTACGCCGCCGATCGATCGCGAAGCACTGGCGCTTTATCTGGCGCTCGGGTTCATCCCGCATCCGCTGACGATCTTCGAGGGGGTGTACAAGCTTCCGCCGGGGCATGTGCTCGAGTTCGACGCCGGCGGCATTCGTCCGCCCCGCCGCTACTACCGCGTTGCACGGGTGCCGGGCGGCATCCCGGATTATGCGGAGGCGCAGGGGGAACTGCGGCGCCGGATCGCCGCAGCGGTGGATGCGCGGCGCATCGCCGACGTTCCGCTGGGGGCCTTTCTCTCCGGCGGGCTGGATTCGGCGGTCGTCGTGGCCGAGCTGGCCCGCGCGGGCGGCGCGGCGGACGGCCGCGTCAAGACGTTTTCCATCGGCTACGCGGATCAGCCCGCGTATGATGAGACGCGCTACGCCCGCCTCGTCGCCGAACGGTTCGGCACCGAGCACCACGAGTTCAAGCTCACGTTCGACGACGTGCTGGCGGCGATCCCGCCGTTGACGGAGCACGTGGCCGAGCCATTCGCGGACAGCTCGCTCATCCCGACCAGCCTCGTCAGCCGGTTTACGCGGCAGCATGTGACCGTGGCGCTCAGCGGCGACGGCGGCGATGAGTTGTTCGGCGGCTACTGGCGATACCTGGGCCACGAGTACCTGCGTCGCTATCGGCGTCTGCCGGCATCGCTGCGGCGGTGGGCCATCGAGCCGCTCCTGAGCGCTGCGCCGTCGGCGAAAACGAGCCCGTGGCTCAATCGGATCCGGCAGGCCCGCAAGCTGCTCCGCGGCGACCACGCGGATCCGTTCGAGCGCCACGCGGCGTGGTCGCGGTTGGCGGAGCGCGAGATGCTCGATTCGCTGTGCCCGGGGGCGGGCGGCGCGGATGTGGCCGCCCTTCTTCGCGAGGCGCGGCAGGACATTGCACCCGATCTCAGCGCCGACGATGATCTCACGCCGCTCATGCTGGCGGACCTGGGATTCAGCCTCCCGGCCGACATGCTTGCCAAGGTGGACACGGCCAGCATGCTCTATGCGCTGGAGGTCCGGGTGCCGATGCTCGATCCGGCCGTGGTGGAGTACGTGGCGTCGCTGCCGATCGAGTACAAGATCGACCCGTCGCGACGGGATGGGCAGAAACGCATCCTCCGCGACGCGTACCGCGAGGTCCTGCCGGTCGAGGTGTTCTCCCGGCGGAAGATGGGCTTCGAGGTCCCGATCGGCGAGTTCCTCCGCGGCCCGCTGCGCGAGACGTATTGCGACACGGTGCGGGGCGATGTGCTGGCTGAACTCGGCATCAACCGTGAGACGGCCGAGACGCTCTGGCAGGACCATCAGTCTCGCCGCCACGAGCGGGCGGACATACTCTATGCGCTGTTCTGCCTGTGCCGATGGCATCGAACGTGGGTGAGGACGTAGCAGTTTGCGGGAATCACGACGGGGATGCGTGAACGATGGTCACAGCAACCGGGACGTCTCTGAAGGGCAGATGTTGTCTGATCACCGGCGCCTCGCGCGGGATCGGCGCGGCGACGGCGATCGCGATGGCCCGCGCCGGGGCGAGGTTCGTGGGGGTCAACTACAACCGCAGCGCGGACGCGGCGGCCCGCGTGGCCGAGGCGGTTCGTGCGGCCGGGGCCGAGCCGGTCCTGCTCCAGGCGGACGTGACCGACCCGGCGGCAGTGGGTGGGATGGTGCGGCGGTTCGTCGAGACGGCCAAGGACCTGCACATCCTCGTGAACAACGCCGGGCATCTGCTCAAACGCGTCTCGCTGGAGGAGGCGAGCCCGGAGTTCCTTCGGCAACTCGTGGCGCTGAATGCGGAAAGCGTCGTCTACGTTACGCAGGCGTGCCTGCCGCACCTGAAGCGGTGCGCCCCGGCGAGCATCGTGAACGTCGGCTCGATCGCGGCCCGCACCGGCGGCGGCAAGGGCAACAACTCCATGCTGTATGCCGCCTGCAAGGGTTTCGTGCACACGTTCACGATCGGCGTGGCGGCCGAGTACGCCGACGCCGGCATCCGCGTGAACGGCGTGGCCCCCGGGCTGATCGAGACGGACTTCCACTTCGAGCTGACCGGCCGCGAGCGGATGAAGCAGATCGCGGCGAACACGCCGTTGAAGCGCAACGGGACGCCGGAGGACGTGGCGCGGGCGATCGTTTTTCTCGCGGGCGAGGAGTCGTCGTTCATCACCGGCGCGATGCTGGATGTGAACGGCGGATTGCTCATGCGCGGGTGACTTATGTGGAGTGCGGCCTCTCCAGAGGCCGCGTCGCGTCGGCGCGGCGCGGGCTTCGCCGGGCCAGGCCCGCGGCAGGAAAGGTGCTTCATGGCTGAGCCGATTCGTCAAGCCCCGCGCGGTCTGGCGATACTCGCGCTTGTCGGCCCCTCACTCATCTGGTGCGCCGAGTACATCGGGTCCGGCGAAGTCATCCTGTCCACGCGAACGGGTGCGCTGTTCGGAACGGCCGCGCTCTGGGCTGTCGTCGCGGCCATCGTGCTGAAATGCTCGATCGGGATGATGGGTGCGCGGTGGACCGCCGTTACCGGGGAGGGGATGGTCGACCTCTTCGACCGCATCCCGGGGCCGCGCCACTGGCTGGTGTGGGTGGTGCTGCTCCTGCAACTTCCGGCGGCGGTCGTTTCCATCGGGGCCCTGGCCAAGGTGGCCGGCGCATTCCTGAACTCGCTGGTGCCACTGCCGCACGGCCCGCTGGTCTGGGGACTGGCGGCTTCGCTCTTTGCCGTCGGCGTGGCCTGGACGGGGCGCTTCGATCTGCTCAAGGGCGTGATGAGCGCCCTCGTGATGGTCATCGTGGTCGGTACGATGTACGTGGCGCTGCGGACGATCCCGCCGTTGGCCGAGGTGGTCAAGGGGTTCGTCGGCCTGGTGCCGCTGGAGGTTCCGGCGTGGGTGCCGGCGGAAAGCAGGATCGTCTCCCCGTGGCATGAAGTCCTTCCGCTGATGGGCTGGGCGGCGGGCGGCTTCGCGAGCCAGGTCTGGTACACCTACTGGTGCCTCGGCGCGGGATACGGATTGGCCGCGGAGGGCGCCTGGGGCAAGCCCGCGGACACGCAGCGGCTCGCCGCGATCGACCCCGCCGAGGCCCGGCGCATCCGCGGATGGTGCCGCGTAGTCCATCTGGATGCCGGTTTCGCGGCATGCATCGGCGTTGTCGTGACGACCGGGTTCATGCTGGCCGGCGCCGGCGTCCTGCGCCCGCGGCATCTGCTGCCGGAGGGCAACCAGGTGGCGCTGACGCTCTCGCGGATCTTCTCGGAAAACTGGGGGCCCGTCGGGGCCGTGCTGTTCCTGCTGGCGGGCGCGGCGGCGATGGTCAGCACGCTCATCGGCCAACTGGCGGGCTGGCCGAGGCTGCTGGCCGATTGCGCCCGCATCGTCTGTCCGCCGTTCGCGCGTCTGCGGTGGAAGAGCCAGTTCCGCGGCTTCCTCATGTTCTTCATCATAACGAACGCGGGGGCGCTGCTCGTGTTCGACCCGGTGAAACTGGTTCAACTCGGCGGACAACTGGACGGCATTCTGCTTACGCCGGTTCAGGCGCTCGCGATCCTCGTCGCGTTCGTATTCATATTGCCCCGGCTGGTGCCGCGCGAAAGCTGCCGGCTGCTTCGCCTCGGCCCCGTCGCGATCGCGCTGCTCGCGACGGCAACGCTCGTCTTCGGGATCCTGTGCGTTCTGATCCTGCCGGAGAGCCTGGGCAGACTGCTCGCGTCGTGACGATGCGCCCGGCGGGTGGTTCTGCCTCGGGGGGGCGTGCTACGTGTGTCGCGACGTGTTCGAGCGTCATTCGGAGGAGCGAAGCGACGGGGAATCCGGCCGCGTGGCGAAAGGAAGCCGGATGTCTTGCTTCGCTCAGCGTGACGGTGGCGGATGCGGCCGTGTTGAACTGTGACGCCCGCGCTGGGTGGCTCACGGCATCGCGCGCGTTGCGCCCGTCGAGATTCCGCCGTCGACGAGGATCGTCTGGCCGGTGATGTACTGCGATGCGTCGGAGGCGAGGAACACGACGGCGCCGTCCAGATCGTCCGGCTGCCCCGGGCGTTTCAGCGGGATGCGATCCACCAGGTACTCCACCCACGCCTTGTTCTCGTAGAGCACCTTGTTCTGCTCGGTGCGGAACCAGCCCGGGGCGAGGCAGTTCACGGTGATGCCGTGCGGGCCCCAGTCGTCGGCGAGGCTCATCGTCAGTTGCTTCACGCCGCCGCGGCTCGCGCCGTAGGGCGCCAGGCCCGCGTAGCCGAAGACGGCCGTTACCGAACCGATGTTGATGATCCGCCCGTACTTGCGCGGGATCATGTACCTCGCGACTTCCTGCGCGACGAAGAACGTGCCCCGGAGATTCGTATCGAGCACGAGGTTCCAATCGTCCCACGTGACGTCGAGCGCTCGCTTGCGGACGTTGCAGCCGGCGTTGTTGACGAGGATGTCGATCTTGCCGTACGCGTCGTGCGCGGCCGCTACGGCTTGCCGGATGCTGTCGTGATCGCGTACATCCAGCTCGACGGGCACGGCCCGCCGCCCAAGCGACTCGATCTCTTGGCGGAACGGCTCGAGCGAATCGAGCTTGCGGCTGGTGATGACCAGGTCCGCGCCGGCCCGCGCCAGCGCCCGGCCGAAGTACTGCCCCAGCCCGCGGCTGGTGCCCGTGACAATGGCGACCTTGCCCGACAGATCGAAAGGGTTGCTGTCCGTGCTCATGGCTCTCCCTGTGGTCGAAGGATGACTTTGATCAACCCCGGTTCGCCCACGTAGAGACGCTCGAACCAGGCGGGCCCTTGCTCCAGCGGCGCGGCCGCGCTGATGAGGCTCGCGACGTCCACGCGTTTGTCGGCGAGCATCCGGATGCACGCGGGGTACTCGCCTGCGGATGCACACGATCCGAGCAGCGTCAGCTCACGCGTTACGACGGCCTGAAGCGCCAACTCCACCCTGGGCGAGATATTGCCGACCAGCGTGACGCGGCCGCCCTTACGGACGCCCGCGACGGCCAGCGCAAGCGTCTCGCCCTTGCCGACCGCCTCGAACGACGAGTCCGCGCCACGGCCGCCGGTCCGCCGCATCACTGCCTCGAGCGGATCGCCGGGCGCCGAATCCCGCGGGTTGAGCGTTTCATCGGCGCCCAGCCGCCGGGCGAGGGCGAGCCTCGTCTCGTCCACATCCACGGCGATCACCCGGCCGCAGCCGGCCAGCCGCAGCGCCTGGATCAGCAGCAGCCCGATCACGCCGCTGCCGACGACGAGGGCCGTATCGCCGAGCGCGACGGGTGTGCGGCGGACGGCGTGGAAGGCGATGGAGAGCGGTTCGATCATCGCGGCGTGGTCGAAGCTGAGTTCGTCGGGGATGCGGTACAGGATGTGCGACGGGACCACGACGTACTCGGCGAAGGCCCCGTCGCGGCGATAGTCGGGGCACGACACGCCCAGCACGCGGCGGTTGTCGCAGAGGTTCACGTGCCCGGCCCGGCAGAACCCGCACGCGCCGCAGTACACGGTCGAGTCGAACGTGATGCGCTCGCCGGGGCGGAAGCCGGTCACGTTGCGACCGACCTCGGCGACGACGCCCGCGGCCTCGTGCCCCATGATCACCGGCGGGATCCGCCGGCCGGTAGAGCCGTCGTAGCCGTGCACGTCGCTGCCGCAGATCGCGGCGGCCTTGACGGCGACAAGAACGTCGTCCGGGCCGACCTCGGGGACGGGGGCGTCCACCACTTCGAGCTTACGATAGTCACGCAACAGAAGTGCTTTCATCGTCGTCGGTCTCACTCGACCACCGATCGGGGCATCCAGACGTCAACTGCGCCCTGGCGCAGCGTGATGATACTCGCATGGCGCCCGTTTGCGATAGGCGCGATCGGCATGTCGGCGTAGATGCAGAACCCGCCGCCGTGGTCGGGCACCGCGTGGTGATATCCCCCGCCGAGGTTGACCGCGATGCCGTACGACGCGGATGTTGACGCGGCAATCGCAATTGCAGCGCTCTTCGCCGGCGCTTATGTGCCCGTAGGCGGAACGAGTCGCCTCGCGATCGATGAATAAGCGAACATCACCGATCTCAATCATCTCGCGGGCCATCGTACCGCCGCCTGTATTCACCGGGGGCGCCGGGTTACGGGTCCGGCACCGCTCTGGCCAACTCGGCGATGAGCAGCGGCAGGTCGTTACGCACCACGTCCCAAAGGACATCCCTGTCAACCGAGGCATACCCATGGATCAAACGGTTTCGCATGCTGATGATCTGCCGCCAGGGGATGTTGGGGATGGCATCCCTGCGCTCTTTCGTGATGCGGTTGGCCGCCTCGCCCACGATTTCGATGGACCTCTCCAGGCGCCGGCGAGCACGAAGTCCTTCTCAAGGTCAACGCGGGACCGCCCATGAATCGCCGCGACCGCCTGGCGGGCGTTGTCGAGCATATCGCGGAGCAGCATGTCGTCGTCAGGCGGCGACATAGATGTCCTGCGACTCCTTGAGGACGCGGTCGCGGAAGTGGGGGCTCAGGAAGCCCGGCGTACTGAGGTCCACCTTCCATCGTACGATGGCGGACAACTCGTCCTGCATGTCGAAGAACGCCAGCCCCGTCCTCGCGCCCGGCTCGAACTCGACGAGAACGTCGAGGTCGCTGTCCTGGCGAAAGTCGTCGCGGAGGATCGATCCGAAGATTGCCAGACGCCGGATTCGGTGCCGGCGGCAGAAGTCGGCGATCTTCTCGCGGTCGAGATGGGGCTTCGTCGTTACCATTCCTTATATCATACCATCCGGGTCGTCGAAGTCATTTCGCTCGCCACGCGCGGTTCGGCGCCCGCTTGCGCTTCACGTTCGGTTCCGCGGCGGCTACCGGACCTGCCAGTACTTGTGCTGCTGTACCGAGAGCCGCCACTCGGGGCTGTCCTTCACGAGCTGGATGCACCACGCGAGCGTCTTCGCGTCGAGCATGTCGCCGCGGAACGCCGGCGAGATCAGCTTGTGCTCGGCCTTCACGACCGTCTCCGGGATTGCCTGGCCGTACGCGCGGACGTACTTGACCTCATCGGCCGTCCGCTGGCGGATCGCGTGCTCGGCCACCTTCGGGCTGACCGTAATCCAGTCGAGGCCCTCGGGCAACTCGATGCTTCCGTTCGTTTCGATGGCGAGCTTGAAGCCGGCGGCGTGAAGGCCGTCGATCAACTCGCGGTCAACCTGCAGCGCCGGCTCGCCGCCGGTGAGGATGATCCATTCGCACGTCGCCGACGCCTCGCGCAGCTCCGCGATGATCTGTTCGAGCGTGAGGCTCCGTCCGCTGACGAACTCGGTGTCGCAGTCGAACCCGTGCGTTTCGACGCGGCACTGCAGGTTGCAGCCGCTGAATCGCAGGAACAGCGCGGCCGTCCCGGCGCGGATACCCTCGCCCTGGAGTGAATAGAAGATCTCGTTGATGCGGTACGTCTTCACGACAGGGTGGGCTCTGCCCACCTTCTCCGGATTGGTGGGCACAGCCCACCCTGCACCCAAGGCGGCCTTCGGCCGCAACCGAACACGCGCGCGCCGACTCCCGTGATGCGGAGCGAAGCGAAGCATCCGGCTTGTCTGCGCCAATCCGCCGGATTCTTCGTCGCTGCGCTCCTCAGAATGACGGGAGTCGCTACCGCCGCAGCGCGATCCATGCGCGCAAGGCGCGCAAAAGCTGCGACGCAAGACTCTACGCCGTCACCTCGGCGTAGCAGTTCTCCGTCTCCCACAGCACGACGCGGACCAGGCGCACGCCCGTGCCGGCCAGCTCCTGCGGGCCGACCACCCGCAGCAGGTGCGCCGCCAGGTTCTCGGCCGTCGGGTTCGCATCGAGCAGGTATACCTTCTGCCCGGGAATCGCCGCCATCGCCTCGCGGACCTCGCGGTCGTCCTTATGACAGATGAACGCGTGGTCCCAGTTCGCCCCAATCCAGCCGCCGATCCGCCGCTTGAGCACCCGGAAATCGATCACCCGCCCGACCTCGTCGAGCCGGTCGGCCGTCGCGTGGACGAAGACGGTGTAGTTGTGGCCGTGGATGTTCGCGCACTCGTGCTCGTGGCCCCAGACGCGGTGCCCGGCGGAGAAACAGATTCGGCGAACGACGGTGGTCATGCGAGGCGATAATCCTTTTCTCCGCGCTCGGCGGTGGCGGTCACGCTGATTCCGCCGCGGACGTTGAACCGGCCGGTAATGCGGAGCCATAGCGGCTTGATCTGGCCGAACAGGTCGGTCGCGATCGTGTCGATCAGGACCTCGTTGAACGCCCGTGCATTGCGGTACTTCCACAGGTAGAGCTTGACCGACTTCGTCTCGGCGATGTGCTTGTCCGGCACGTACTCGATCAGGATGTTCGCGTAGTCCGGCTGGCCCGTCACGGGGCAGAGCGAGCTGAACTCGGCGCAGTCGAGCCGCACGAGGATTCGCTCACCCCTCCACTCGATCAGGTCAACGGTGTCGGTCGGCTCGCTGGCCTTCTTGCCGAGGAATCGGAACTCGCTCATGGTTCACTCGTACGTCGTCGGGTCGCCCACGCCGGCGAGCGCGAATGCCTCGCGCCGCTCGACGCAGGTGCCGCACCGGCCACAATGATACTCTCCGCCGCGGTAGCATGACCACGTCTGCTCGAACGGCACGCCGAGCGCCGCCCCGAGACGCACGATGTCCGCCTTGGTCCGGGCGATGAAGGGCCGCAGGAGCCGCACCGGGTGCCAGTCGCACAGGGCCGCCGCCCTGTCCATGGCGTCCGCGAATTCCGGCCGGCAGTCGGGGTAAATCGTGTGGTCGCCGGCGTGGGCGGCGTAGGCGACCGCGTCGTATTGGAGGCTGACAGCCCAGCCGATCGCCACGGCCAGCATGATCATGTTGCGGTTGGGCACAACCGTCTGCTTCATCGACTCTTCGGTGTAGTGGCCGTCGGGGACCGGGACCTCGCCGGTCAGTGCGCTGCCGCCGAGCAGCGACCGCAGCGCGCCCAGGTTGGCGATGCGGTATTCCGTGCCAAGCCGTCGGCAGATGGCGGCGGCGGCCTCCAGTTCACGCCGGTGGCGCTGGCCGTAGTCGATCCCGAGACACCGGACCTCGTGCCCCTCCGCCCGCAGGTGGTAGAGCAGCACCGTCGAATCCAGCCCGCCGCTGTAGATCAGCGCCGTCCTCATGCTCCCCACGATACCGCGCGGATGGCGGCGCGGCCACGGTCGCCCCGCCGCGACCGCGCGGTTGGCGGCGGCCGCGTTTGGCCGTATGGTGAGCGAACGGCCGTCGGTTGCGTCGGCGGCGGGTACGGCTTTGTGATGTGAGACGTCTTGATGAGATGGCAAGTCGGTTTCTTTGCGGTCCTGCTGAGCGGGGCGGCGGCGTGGGAGCAGGCGGCCGGTTCGCCGCCGGGAATCACAGTGCCGGCGCTGGACTCCGGGCGGGCCGTGCGGGCTGCGCCGTTCCTGTTCTTTACGGAAGAGGAAACCGCAACCGCCCGGCGGAATGCGAAGACCGCATCGCTCAGGCGAGTCTTTGAATCGCTCCGGTCGAAGGCGGACAAGGCACAGGCGCTCAACCCGGAACCGTTCCCGACGCAGTGGTGGCAGGAGGCGAGGACAAAGAACTGGGCGGATACCTATCCGGAGGTGTTTCTCCATACGTGGGTGGAGCCGATGCGGCTGGCCGCCCCGCTGGACAGCCTGGTCCGCTATGCCCTGATCGCGGATGACGAACGGGCCTGGGCGAAGGCCAGAGAGCTCCTGCTCCACCTGGCGGGCTTCTCCTTTGAGCCGGAGCACTTCGACGTCGGCATGAACTACAGCGTGTGGGGCATCTACGTGTTGCGGGCGTACGATGCGCTTTATCCGCGACTGACGACGGATGAGCGCCGGCGGATGGACGACTTCTTCACGCGCCTCGGCCAGGCCGTGCTGAAGAACGACACGTACTGGATCGCGAACAACGTCGGCGGCGGCATCAACAATCACCTCGCCTGGCACAAGATGATGCTCGGCCTGCTCGGCCTGTTTTACGATCAGCCGCCGATGGTGGAGTATTGCCTTCACGGGCCGCGGGGTCTCGTGGAGCTGCTCGAACTCGGTTCGACGGACGACGGGCTCTGGTGCGAGGGGGCGTTGACCTACCACTTTGCGGCGATCGCTCCGATGGTCCTCTTCGCCGATGCCGCCCGGCGAACCGCCTGCCGGTACGACCTCTTCGCGATGACGGTCGCGGACGGGCGGACGCTCAAGCAGTCGCTCGACTCGATGTTGGGCGTGTTGTTCCCCGACGGCACGATTCCGCCGATCGGCGATGCGTACGGCGGGCGGCCCAGGCTCGCCGAGAACCCCATCTACGAATACGGCTGGGCGGCGTGGCGGGATCCCGCGTACGCGTGGCTGCTTTCGCGAGCGAAGGAGCGGACGGCCGAGGCCCTCTTCGTGCCGCCGCTGCCGGACCGGCCGCCTCCGCCACCGATCGCCTCGCGGCTGTACCCCGAGCACGGCTACGCATTCCTTCGGACCCGTCGGGACGCGGAGTACTGGGATTCCGACGCCCTGTGCGCCATGCTCACGTACGACCGCAGCGGCGTTCACAGCAACGCGGACAAGCTGGGCCTGATGCTCTTCGGCGGCGGCAGGCTTCTTCTTCCCGACGTGGAGGGCAAGGCGAGCGTCCCCCACGCCTTTTCGTCGCGGATTCAGAACCAGCTCAATCGCGGCGGCCTCAGCCAGAACACGGTGATGATCGACGGCCGTGACCAGCGGGGCACGCCCGACCGGCTCGAGCTTATCGAATACCGCGACCTGCCCGCGGAGAAGCGCGTGACCGCCGCCGATCGCCGGGGCCTGCTCTACGAGGGCGTGCGGCAGCAGCGGACGATCTGTCTGAGGGCGGCATACTGCCTCGACGTGTTTCAGGTCGTGTGCGATTCGCCCCGGCAGATCGACTGGATCCTGCACATCCTCGACGAGAAGGCGGAGCGGATCGCCGGGCCGGAGACCGAGCCGTGCGAGCCGCCCGGCAGGGACGGTGCGTGGGCGTGGCTGCGCGGTTTCCGGTCGTCGCGGCAGGATGCGGCGTGGCACGCCGCATGGCGGTCGGGCGATGTTCATCTTCGTCTCGACATGCCGGGCTGCCCGGGTACGGAGATCGTCGAGTGCGGCTATCCGGCGACGGACGAGCCGGCGCCCGCCGTCATTCCGATGCTGATGGTACGCCGCAAGGCGGCTTCCGCCGTCTTTGCCGTCGTGTACACGTGCGGCCGCTCCCGGCCGGGCGGCGTGAGGTTGACGGCCCTGCCCGACCGCGACGGCCGGTTGGCATTCGAGGTGGATGCGCCGGGCGGGCGGGGCGTGCATCTCGTGCCCCGGCTCGCGCCGGACTGAAGGAGAAGGCAAAATGGGTTTTCTATGGGAGCTGTTCCAACAACACCGGATCTGGGATGCCCAGCTTGACGCGTCGCAGGCGCGCGAGAAGGCGGATTTGACCGGGAACATCGTGTGGGAGCTTCAGTCGCGGGTCGACCGGCTGGAGCTTGTTGCGGAGGCCCTTTGTACGCTCCTGCGCGACCGGGTCGGGATCACGGACAGGGAGATCGCCGACCGCATCCGGGAGGTGGACCTCACCGACGGTCTGCTGGATGGCAAGTGCGAGCGGCCTCCGGTAGAGTGCCCGCGTTGTCTGCGGCTCGTGTCGGGCCGGCGCCCGACCTGCACGTACTGTGGGGCGGAGTTGCCCGCGCCGGCGCAGCCCCCCCGGCCGAGGTGAGTCTTTGCCGAACGGATGGAGGTATCCCGTGTTTCGATCGGCCCTGTTGACGATGGTCGTGTCCGTCTCTGCCGCGTGTGCCCGGGCCGCTTCGCCTCGCCCCCCGGTGGTCAGGCCGGGCATTGAAGTCTGGGCGCAGCGCGGTTTCGCGCCCCTGGCCGGCAAGCGTATCGGGCTGATCACGAACCCGACGGGCGTCACGTCGGACCTCCGCTCGACCATCGATGTGCTTCATGCGGCGAAGGAGATCCGGCTGGTCGCCCTTTTCGGCCCCGAGCATGGGGTGCGCGGCGACGTATTCGCGGGCAAGGCGGTGGCCGACTTCCGGGACGAGAAGACCGGCGTGCCCGTCTATTCGCTCTACGGCAAGACGCACAAACCGACGCCCGAGATGCTCAAGGGCCTCGACGCGCTCGTGTACGACATTCAGGACATCGGCTCGCGATCGTACACCTACATCAACACGATGGGCGCCGCGATGGAGGCCGCCGCGGAGAACCACCTCGACTTCGTCGTGCTCGATCGGCCGAATCCGCTCGGCGGCGAAAAAATGGAGGGCCGTCCGCTCGATCTGAGGTTTCGCTCCGGCGTGGGGCGATATCCGATCCCGTACGTCTACGGCATGACCTGCGGCGAGCTGGCGCAGATGATCAACGGCGAGGGCTGGCTCCAGGACGGCAAACCGTGCCGGCTGCACGTCATTCCGATGGAGGGATGGCAGCGGAGCATGTGGTTCGACGACACGAATCTGCCGTGGGTCATGACCTCGCCGCACGTCCCGACGGCCGAGACGGCCTTCCTGTATCAGGCGACCGGCATCCTCGGCGAGCTGCACGTGGTGTCCGAGGGCGTGGGCTACACGCTGCCGTTTCACCTGCTCGGGGCGCCCTGGTTCGACAGCGACACGCTCCTGTGTGATCTCGCTTCGCGAAGGCTTGCAGGCGTCCGGTTCCGGCCGCTCACGTTCACGCCGTACTACTATGAGCACAAGGATCAGACCTGCCACGGCGTGCAGATCTACATCACCGATCGCCGAAGCGTCGAGCTTACGCCGATCCAGTTTCACGTGATGGACATCGTCCGCCGGCGCTACCCGGACCACAAGCTCTTCGGAAACGGACGCGACCGCATGTTCGACCAGGTGTGCGGCACGGACCGGATCCGCCGGGCCTTCCTCGACGGCAAGAGTATCGACGAAATCCTTGCCATCTGGCGCGAGGGCGTGGCGGCGTTTCGCTCGCAGCGGGCGAAGTATCTCATGTACAAGTGAGCTGATCGACGCGCGGATGGCAGAGGCCCGCGTGGGGCAGGGCATCTGGGATCTGAGATTTCAGGTTCGAGAGCTGAGATTCCAGATTCGAGATCTGAGATTCCAGATTTCAGATTTGAGATCTGACATCTCCGAGTTCAGATTTGAGATCTGAGAGTCCAGATTGGCGATGCCAAGGGCCAAGCTCGCGCATCGTGCCCGCGCGCCGCGCCCGTGCATCACGCCCGCGCGTCACCGCCGCGCATCGCGCCCGTGTATTACGCCTGCGCATCAGGTTCGGGCATCAAGTCACATCCGCCTCCGGGAAGTCCTGCGGCCGCGCTTTCCGGTGCGCCTGCTCGATCTGCTTCCAGAACGCGTCCGCCTTGCGCTTCGTGTCGTAGGCGTGACGTGTCTGCTCATTGAGGTGTCGCTGGCCTTGAATGTCGGAGTTCTGCAGGCTGTCGGCCCAGGCGCGGAGTTGGCGGGAGCATGACTCCGCCAGGGATTTCGAATCTGAAATCTCAGATCTCAGATGCTCGCTCCCGGGCAGCCCCTCTACGAAATGCAGCATCGATCGCGTCTCGCCGGCTGAGCCTCTCGCGATGTAGATGAACGTCAGCAACTCCGGCGTCGTTCCTCGCTCGAAGCCCTCCGCGATGTTGTTGGAGACGGAGAGGGCCGCGGATCGGATCTGGTCTTTCAGGTCGCCCGGTTGTGCGAAGAAGCGATCGCGGGTCAGGGCGTAGACCCGTCGCGCCAGCTCGATTGCTGCGCGCCATACCGGAAGGTCTTCGAAGCGGTTGTACTTCATGATGCGGTCCCCTTTTCGCCGTCCGAGTGGTGTTCTCCCCCTTTCTCTCCGGCCGGGACAGGCACCATCAGAGGGGTGCGTCACATCCTGCACGCCCCGAATACCGAATGGGGTCGCCGGCCTCGTTCGCCACCGGAGCGGTGCGCATCAACCGAGCCGCGGCAACCCGCCCAGCCTTCGTGTGCAGCTCGCTTCTCAAATCTCGAATCCGAAGTCTCATATTTGAGATCTGAAATATGAGATCTCAAGTATGAGATTTCAAATCCTCCACCATGCCGGCCCGTAGCGCCCCGAAACTCAGGGTGTACGCTGTCCCGGTGCGGGTGCTGACGAGGCCTTGTTGTTCGATGGCGTCCGCGGCCTTGCCCCCGTTCTACGCCCGCAGCCTGTACTTCGCGTACATGTCCGGCAGGTGGACGCGGACCTGCTCTTCGAGTTCCTCGTCGTCGATCGGGGTGAGGCGGCCGTGCTCGTTGTATTGTTCCATGATCCACTTCTGGATCTTGACGACCTGCGCGAGCTTGACTTTGTGCGGTGCGCCGCCCGTGCCGAGGAACGCGTCGACCCACTGCGCGCTTTCCTCCGGGCCCGTCTTGTCGATGACCGCCACGCGCGGCGGCCGGCCGACTGCATTCATGGGCACCGCGACCGCGTCCGAACGATCTCCGGCCCGCGTTACTTCTTCGCGAGCATCCGCCGTCCCTTGCGGACGTACTCCAGCCGCTCGTCGGCCGTCAGCTCGAAGACCTTGCGGAGCAGGGCCTCGTCTTCCGGCGTCATCGTCACCTTGCGCCGGCCCATCGCCGTCCGGGCGGTGTCGACGATCGCGTTGAGCCCGAAGCCCTTGCTGACCACGCCGTTGAGGAACCACGCGAACGCGGGAATGTACTTCGGCAGCGGGGCGCCGGTGGCCACGAGGATCGAGGCCGTGCCCACGACCGTGCCGGTGTTGAGCAGCGTGCAGATGCTCGTCTTGACGTGGTCGCCGATGAAGCTGCCGACCTTCGTCGAGCCCGTGTCGATGGTCTTGCCGCCCATCATCAGGCTGACGGTGCTGTAGTCGTTCTTGAGGTCGCTGTTCGTCGTCAGCGCGCCGAGGTTGACCCATTCCCCGACGTAGGCATGCCCGAGGAAGCCGTCATGGTACTTGTTCGAGTATCCGTGAATGATGCTCTCCTCGACCTCGCCGCCCACGCGGCACATCGGGCCGATGCTCGTCCCTTCGCGAATCTTCGCCCCCAGCAGTATGCTCTTGGCGCCCACGTAGCAGGGCCCCTCGATCCGCGTAAAGGGATGCACCTCGACACCCTCCTCCAGCGTGACCGGGCCGTTGCGCGTGTCGATGCACACGAACGGGTGGACCTCTGCGCCCTTGCCGATGAAAACCTGGTCCTTGGGCCCGAAGACCACGGCGCGCTCGTGCATCGTACCCTCGATGCCGCTCCGGCCCGCCGCCTGGAAGTCCGCCTTGATGTGCTCCGGGTTCGAGAGCATCACATCCCAGATCCACTCGAACCAGCCCCCGGTGAACTCGCTCCTCGGCGCCTTCTGCGCAGCGGCCGCGAGCGCGGCGTAGTCCCGGATGCCCGTGACGTTGTCTTTCGTGCGCCAGACGGCCAGTCGGTCGTCCTTCCACGCGGCGCCCGCCGCGGCCGGGACCTTGAACTCCGTACCCACCACGCGGGCGTTGACGAACAGAACCTCGTCGCCGCCGCACTTCGACAGATCGTTCACGGCGGCCGCGCCGCTGCGATGCCGCAGCACCGGAGCCACGTAGTCGCGCACGATCAGGGCGTCGGCCTTCCGGCCGGCCGCGCGTTCGATCTTCTGCGCCAGCGTCGTCGCTCCGTTCTTCAGCTCAAAGACGCCCCGCACCCAGGCGATCGGGAGAAAACGGTCGAACTGATCATCCTCAAAGATCACAAGCTTCATGCCACATCCTCATCCAGAAAACAGGAAAGTCGGATACATATACGGGATAAGGGCCGCGTTGGCAACATGCCGCGGAGGCCGTTCCGGATTGCTGACAGGGCCGCGTCGGGCCGCCCGGGGACCGCCTGGGGCCCTCACCGCCCGCCGCGGTTGTCCCGGGTGAGCGCCGCCCGGGCGGCCGAAAGGTCACCGCCGACCGCGGCCTCAAACTTCGCCAGTTGCAGACGGAACCACGGATCGTTCCACCCCCGGCGGAGGATATCCCGCTCCACGGCGATCGCCCTGTCAACCATGCCGTTTGCGTAGTACGCCTCGGCCAGCGTGTCGGCCATGTATGGGTTGTATCCCGGCGGCAGATCCACGAACCTCGGATCGAACGACCGCTCGGCCAGTTCCAGGGCACGCCGGGGGTCCGGGGCGGTCCTGTCCTTGAGCAGCGCCCACGCCAGCCCGTTGACGGCCCGTGCCTTGCGGGGCGCCTTGGCCACGGCGTCTTCCCAGAGCGATACGTCCGTCCGCCAGGTCCGGTTGCGGTCGATCGTAAACGTCCCCAGCGTCACGAGCACTGCCGCGAACCCGAACACCGCCAGGCGAGGTCGCTGCCGGGTCAGGTGGAACAGGGCCATCCCCGCCAATCCGCAGAATGCCGCCAGCGGCAGATAGAACCGGTATTCGACCATCATCTCCCACGTGGTCATCACGAAATACGGCGCAAGGCTCGTCGGCACCATCAGAAGCAGCAGGCTCACCGCCGGGCGCGAGCGGGTCAGCCACGCCGCCGGCAGGATCACCACTGCGACGATTGCGGCGAACGCCGCCAGCACGTCCGGATCGGTGAGGCGGTAGGGGCGGTACGCGACATGATGATCGACGCTCAGCAGCGACGGCAGCGGCACCGCGGCCCGCAACATGTAGCGCCAGAAGACGATCATCTGCCCCCACCAGTAGGAGTGCAGGTCGCCGGAAACCCGCCGTTCGATCGCCGGCAGCGCCCCGCTGAAGGCGAGCCAGATCAGCAGGATGGCCAGCGCCGCCAGCCCGGCCGCCGCCGCCGTGCGGAGCAGACGCGGTTTGTCCCGTGCGGCCGGAAGGACGAACAGCAGAAGGTACAGCGTCGGGACGGCGACGGCGAAGAACGCGCCGACTTCCTTCGAGAACGCCGCGAGCGCGATCGAGGACAGCGCCAGCAGGACGCCGCCGAGCCGTCGCTGCGGCGTGAGGCCGCGGTGGCCCACGATCGTTCCGCCGAGCGCCAGCAGCGTGAAAACTGCGTACAGAATCACCGATCGCGCCTGAATGTAGTTCACGGGTTCCGAGGCCAGCGGGTGCACGGCGAAGACCGCGGCGGCGAGGAAGGGCCACGTCACAATGGGTTCCGGGTTCCGGGTTCCGGGTCTCGGGTCTGAACGATGGTGCTTTGCCGCGTGGGCCGACGCGCCCTCCCCCCGGATCCCGGACCCCGGACCCCGGAACCCGGACAACCCGCCCGCGTCGGCCAGCAGCGTCAACGCCCAGTAGAGGGCCAGGACGCAGGCCGCGTGCAGAGCGATGTTGACGGCGTGCCAGCCCGGCATGAAGTCGAGCCCATGAATGCGGGCATTGAGATGGAACGTAGCGAAGGTCAGCCACCGCGCCGGCGGGCTGGACCGCAGCAGGGCGGTCAAGTGCGTGAGCTTCTCGTTGCCGACGATCTGCCCGTCGTCGTCGAAGTGGAACTCACCCCGGAGGCTGTTGACGTACGGGAGGGTTGCCAGGAGACACAAGACGAGGACAGGGAGGCGACCCTGGCGTGTGAGCCGCCCCGTCTGCGCCGCCGCTGTGCACAGGGTCTGTCGTCCTGCCCGGCGCACGTGTTCCGTCTCCTGTCACGATCGCTTCGCGATGTGTCCGACGGTGCGGGCGGAACTTGATTCGCCGATGCGTGAGCCGGTGTTGCGTCTATGCTCCGAATGCTCGTGAGGACCGCTGTCCCGCCCGCTGCCCGCCATCTGCCTCTTGCTCTTGTCACAACCGTTTCGCGATATGCACTACTTCGCGAGACTTGATCCATTACATGTTACCAAACTGACATTCTGTTGTCAAAGGCGTTTGCCGGATTTGGCTAACCACGCACCTTGCTGAAGGGATGAGTTCGCCGGGATGCGCGGGCTGCGTGCGAGGGTTCTGGTGTTGTCGGCCGTCGACAGCGCGCCGCGAGCGGACTACAGCGCGGGGAGCGTGTGGGTGATGAATTGTTGCCATCCGAGGATGGTGATCCGGTCTTCGGTGAGTCGTTCGCGTCCGTCCGGACACAAGACAAAGGAAGGCACGCGGGGATGGTCTTCGAGAAAGGCACGGAGCCCGCTCAGATGAACTCCTGCGACGGCGGGTACGCTCTTGATTTCCGCCGCGGCAAGGACTCGCTGGCCCCGCGTGATCACAAGGTCCACCTCCACGCCTTGCTGCGTTCGCCAGAACGCCAGGTCGCAGTCCAGGCGACGATACTCGATCGCGCTGCGGATCTGCTGGATGACGAACTGCTCGAATCGCCGGCCGCGGACGATCGGGTCGAGCCTGCCGCTCAACCGGTGCGTCAGGGCGTTGGTGACGCCGGGGTCGAAGAGGAAGTATCGCGGGTGCGAGACGAGCCGCGCCCTCGTGCTGCGGGTCCAGGCGGGCAGGCGCAGCACGAGAAATGTCTCCTCCAGGATCTCGTAATACTGCTGGACGGTCTTCACCGACACGCCGCACTCGCGGGCGATGTTGCTGTAGTTCACGACCTCGCCGTCGACGGCCGCAGCGATATCGAGGAAGCTGCTGAACGGCGCGAGGTTGCGCACGAGCCCCTCCTGCTGGATCTCCTCGCGGAGGTAGGTCTCCGTGTAGGACCGAAGGAACTCGCGGGGGTTCTCGTCGGGCCGGGCCCAGACCGGCGGTAACGTGCCGTAATTCAGGGCCTTGTCGAGATCGAACTCGCGTCCCAGTTCCTCGAAAGTCAGCGGGAAGAGATGATAGGTGTACGCCCGCCCGGCGAGAAGGTTGGACGAGCCGCGGCGCAGCTTGCGCGCACTGGATCCGGTCAGAGCGAACGTGACCGGCGTCGACTCGATCAGCTCGTGAACCTCATCGAGGAGAGCGGGAAGTTTCTGGATCTCATCCACCACGCAGGTGAAACGCTTGTGCCGGCGAAGGTGGGCAAGGACCTCCCCGCGGAAACGGCCCGGCGATTGCGCATAGCCGAGGAACGCTCGTTGCGGGAGCAGGTCGATGTAGAGATCGGCTGGCGCCAGCCGGCTTTTGACGAACGAAGTCTTGCCCGTTTGGCGCGGGCCGAACAGGAAGTAGCTCTTCCCCTTGAACGGGATGAGTTGCCTCGTGAACCTCACTCCAAAAATTCTATCATTTTTTGGAGTGCGGTCAACCGCCCGTAGATGCCGCCTTGCACCGGTCGTGCAGGGTCGATCGCCTGCGATGTTCTCACCCGATCTGCCGCCCCAGCAGCCGGGCGACCTCGACGCAATCCTTGTCGCCACGGCCGCTGACGTTGATGACGATGATCCGGTCCTTCGGCAGCGTCGGGGCGAGCTTGACCACGTGCGCCACGGCGTGCGCGCTCTCCAGCGCCGGGATGATTCCCTCCGTCTCGGAGAGCAGTTGGAATGCGTCGAGGGCCTCGCGGTCGGTCGCCGCCACGTACTGCGCCCGCCCGGTTTCCTTCCAGTAGGCGTGTTCCGGGCCGACGCCGGGGTAGTCGAGGCCCGCGGATACCGAGTGCACCGGCGCCGTCTGGCCGTCCTCGTCTTGCAGGACGTAGGTGTACATGCCGTGGATCACGCCCGGGCGTCCGTGGGCGAGCGTCGCCGCATGCTCGCCGGCGCCGATGCCCCGGCCGCCCGCCTCGACGCCGATGAGCCTGACGCTCGCGTCGCCGACGAACGGGGCGAAGATGCCTGCCGCGTTGCTCCCGCCGCCGACGCACGCGACGACGTAGTCCGGCAGCCGCCCCTCGCGGGCGAGCACCTGCTCGCGGGTTTCCTTGCCGATCACCGACTGAAAGTCGCGGACGATCATCGGGAACGGGTGCGCGCCCATCACGCTGCCGATGATGTAGTGCGTGTACTCCACCGACCCCATCCAGTCGCGGAAGGCCTCGTTGATCGCATCCTTGAGCGTTTTCTGCCCGCTCTCGACGGCCACAACATGCGTGCCGAGAAGCTCCATGCGAAACACGTTAAGCTTCTGCCGCCGCACGTCCTCCGAGCCCATGTAGACCACACACTCAAGCCCGAACACGGCCGCCGCCGTGGCCGTCGCCACGCCGTGCTGGCCCGCGCCCGTCTCGGCGATCACCCGCCGTTTGCCCATCCGCTTCGTGAGCAGCGCCTGGCCGAGCGTGTTGTTGATCTTGTGCGCGCCGGTGTGGTTCAGGTCCTCGCGCTTCAGGTAGATCTTCGCGCCGCCGAGCCGCTCGGTGAGCCGCCGCGCGAAGTAGAGCGGGCTGGGTCGCCCGGCGTAGTCCTTCAGATACCCGTCGAGTTCCGCCCAGAACGCCGGGTCCTGTTTCGCCTTCGCGTATTCGGCCTCGAGCTGGTGGATGGCACCCATCAGCGTCTCGGGCACGTATTGTCCGCCGAACGGGCCGAACCGGCCGTGCTCGTCGGGCAGGCCGGCCGTCACAGGAGCGCAGGAAACAGAGCCGCGTTGCATGGATTACTCCGGGTGGCTTTCTCGAGGGCCGAACATGCACATGTACCCCCGGCCGTCGCCCGGGTCAAGCGGGCCGAGACGCGGGCCGCGTGGATGACGCCTCCTCGAGCAGTTTGCGGAATCGCGGGTCGTCGCGAATCGGCCCCAGCATTTCGTCCGCCAGCAGCGCTGCGGGCGCAACGGCGCGGGCGCGCAGTGCCGCTTCCAGACACCGTATCGCCGTATCGACATCCCTGGCCTGTGTGGCGAGCCGCGCCCGCGCGATCAGCGCCGACCCATTCGCCGGGTGCGCCGTGAGCCAGCGGTCCAGCCGTGCCCTCGCCTCGGCCCCACGGCCCGCCCGGGCGAGGGCTGTGCACGCCCGGGCGAGCAGTTCGCCGTCATCCGGCGCGAGTTTGCACGCGTCGAGCAGGTACTCCGCCGCCCAGGCCGTCCGGCCCTGTTTCGCCGCTTCCTCGGCGCGATCTTCCAGCGTTCGGCAGATCTCCGACAGCGAGGCCCCGCGCTCAGCCGCGACGACGCGCGGCCGCAAACCGGCAATCTGTGCCAGCAGGTCACGCACGGTGGCACTTTGTACTGATTCCGGGGCCTGCCGGCGGACGTCCTCGGCCCGGCTCTGCGCAAGGTTGAGGAGTTCCACGTTTCCCGGGTCGAGCGAAGCGGCCGCCACGGTCAGCCGCAGCGCCGTCAGCGGATCGTTCTGCCTCGCATACTCGTTCGCCTCCGCGGCGAGGCATCGCGCCTTGCCGCAATCCGCCACCTGTCGCTCCACCGATTCGTTCGCTTCGCCATTCGCGGACCGCAAGAGCACCTCGTCGAACGGCGATCGCTGGAGTCCGCACAAGGCAGCGGCGATCGCCCCGCTGGCCCCGCGATAGATCTGCCGCGGTGCGGAAAACTCGAGCAGGGCGTTGTCGTCCGTATGGAGCGGGGCCGAGGCCGCCCAGTCCCGCAGGGCTGCGCCGGACGAGATGAAGCGTCCGAGGACCTGCTCGGCGTCCGTGATCCCCAGGCGGTAGAGGTCTTCCCGCACGGCCCGCGTGGCGAATCGGCGAAAGACCTCGTCGACCGGCACGCCTTGGCGACCCGGCAAGGCCACAAGCAGGTAGTCCGTGCCGGCCAACTGCCAGATCGAGACGTTTTCGAAGACCTCGCAGAGCGTCCGGACCACCATCTGGAAGTCCCTCACCGACATCATGTAGCTCTGGAGCCAGACGCAAAGTCTGCCACCGTCCTTCAGACGACCGCGACAGATCCGGAAGAACTCGCGCGTGAACAGGTTGGCCACGCCGGACATCCAGGGATTCGACGGCTCCGAGACGATCAGATCGTAACTCCGGTCGGTCAGCAGCAGGTGGTTTCGCCCGTCCGCGCGGATCATCCGCACACGCGGATCGGCCGTGAGGATCTGCCGGTTGTACGGCGCGAACCACGCGGCCGCCCGGATGACGTCGTCGCTGATCTCCACGCAATCGAGCCGCTCATAAGAGGGATAACACGCGATGGCGCCCAGCGTCATCCCCGAGCCCAGCCCGATCACGCACGCATCTCGCCCGTGCTCGGCCAACAGCGCGGGAATATGCCCAAGCAGCACTTGCGTCACCATGTCGCGGAAATCGGTGGACGCGTCCGCCTTGCCGTTCACGCTCAGGGCGAAGGCGTCGTCCATCCCGATGACCTGCGTCACGGCGACGGTGAGATCGACCCCTTCGCCGTAGTACACCACCTGTTGCTGCTTCGCGAAGGTGGATGGGTCCATCTGCGCGTAAAACGGCGCCGTCACCAGCATCTTCACGTCCCACTGCCCGGCCCCGATCGCCACGGCCGGAACCACAAACACCGACGCCGTCGCCGCGATCGCCCGCCGGGCCCAGGCCCCCGCCGTCGGCGGCCGCGACAGGAGCACCAGCGCCGTGCCCACCACCGCGTTCAACGTGGCCACGGCGATGATCGA
Source organism: uncultured Planctomycetales bacterium (assembly GCA_964653435.1). GTDB lineage: Bacteria > Planctomycetota > Phycisphaerae > UBA1845 > PWPN01 > CAZMVY01. The sequence continues at coordinate 24,966 of CAZZFA010000056.1, forward strand.
GCCCTGTACGCCGAGCACCTCGCTGCGGATCATCACGAAGCCCGCGAGGAACGAACCGGCGATCGTGCCCAGCGTGTTGACCGCGTAGGCCTTGCCCGTGGCGGCCCCCGCGTCGTTCATGCCCACCGCGATCATCCGGGCCACGAGCGGGAAGACGGCCCCCATCAGGAGCGTCGGCACCAGCGTGGCCGCGATGACCAGGAGGAACTCCGCGGCCAGGAGCGCCGTGTAGTTGCTGCGATAGGCCCGCACGAGGTCGTAGACGATTTGCGGGGCCCGTCCGTATACCGGAACCATCAGCACGGCCGCCAGGCCGATCGCGATCTCGAGACCGCCGAATATGAGGACGGGGTCTTTCCAGCGATCCACCCACCGCGCCACAACCAGGCTTCCCACGGCCAGCCCCAGGATGAACGCCGTCAGGATGCAGGTGAACGCGTAGGTGCTCGAACCCAGCGACATGATGAGCGCGCGGGTCCAGGCGATCTGATAGACCATCGCGGCGAAGCCTGAGACGGCGAACGCGACGAGGGCTACCCGTCGCACCGCCGGCGAGATCGTCGGTGCGGCGGCGGGGACGGCTTTCGTCGGGCGGCCCGGCGGACGGCGAGGCGCCGTCGCCGGCGTGGAAGGCCATGCGGGCGCGGCCGGCGCCCCGAGCAGAATGATTGCGGTCGTGCCCACGAGCAGGTTCAGGGCGGCCGCCGCCCAGGTCGTGTGCGTCAGCCCGAACGTCGGGATGAGCCGGAAACCGGCGGCCATCGTGCCGAAGGTCGCGCCGAGTGTGTTGACGCCGTACAGCAACCCTACCGAGCGGCCGAAGCCCTCGCCGATGGCCGTCACATGGCGGACGAGGATCGGCAGGGTGGCGCCCATGCACGTCGTCGGCAGGAGCAGCACGAGAAACCCGATGCAGAATCTCGCGCCCGTGAGCAGCCCCGGGGCTCCCATGAGGCGGGGGTACATGGCGCGGTAGACGGGCTCGGCCACATGCAGCAGCGTTGGCACGAGCAGGGCGTACACGCCCACGGCGATTTCCAGCAGGCCGTACACCCGGCCCGGCCGGCGAAGACGGCTCGACAACCGCCCGGCGACGTAGCTGCCCAATCCGAGCCCCGACATGAAGCCGACGAGTATTGTGGTGATTGCGTAGGTCGTGCCGCCGAACACGAAGATGAGTTCCCGCGTCCAGACGACCTCGTAGATCAGCCCGGCGCACCCGGAAAGAAAGAACAGCGCGAGGACGGCGATCCTGCGATCCGCATTGGTGGCGGGCATTGACAAATGCGCTCCTGCCGGGGAGCTGTTCTCCACACGGCGGCGCGTCCTGGTGCGCGCCATTGCAGCACCCGGAACGTCCGGCATCATATCGTTCCTGTGCCGACCGGCAACGCGGCCCCGTTATCGAAACGGCCTCGGCGCACAGGGCTACGCTATCCTCTGCCAATGCCCCGCACCTCGTGGTAAACTTTCTCTCTGAATGGATCAACCACAGCCAGTGATGCCCAACGCTGTCCGCAACGGTCAGACGCCGCCCCCGGCCGCGCCCGGCTCCGCGAGGCTTTCCTCGCGGGCCGTTCTCACGATCCTGATCCTCGCCGTGGCCGTCGTCGTCCTGCTCGTGCACTGGCCCGCACTATCCGCCCGGGCCATCTTCATGGACGACCACCAGTACCTCTCGCAAAACCCCCTCGTGCAGAACCCCGGCCTCGATGCCGCCGTCCGCTTTCTCGTCGAGGTCTTCCGGCCGTCCACCGTGGGCGGATACTACCAGCCGCTCGCCATGATCTCCCTCATGCTCGATCACGCGCTGGGTGGCAACGAGGCCGATCTGCGGCCGTTTCACCGGACGAGCCTGCTTCTGCACGTGGCCAACACAGCCCTGGTGATCGTGTTCCTGTACCAGCTCTTCCGGCAGGCGTGGCCGGCCGCCCTGGCCGGTCTGCTCTTCGGCATTCATCCGCTCACCGTCGAGTCCATTCCGTGGGTCAGCGAGCGCAAGACGCTTCTGTCCGCCTTCTTCGCCCTGTGGAGCCTGGTGCTCTACCTGCGCTACGTGCGTGGAAAGGATCGTACGCTGCTCTGGTTGTGTGCGGCCGCGTACGTCCTGTCCATGATGTCCAAGCCCACGAGCCTGCCGCTGCCCTTCCTGATGCTGCTGCTCGATTACTGGCCCCTGGGGCGGCTCAAACGCCGCACCATCGCGGAAAAGGCCCCCCTCTTCATCCTCGCCGCCGCCTTCGCCGTCATTACGCTGGTCTCGCAGGGACGCACCTCTGTTGTACGCCTTCCCGGCGATTCGGCTGCGGTCCGCATCCCATTGATCCTTTGCCACAACATCATCTTCTACCTGCGCAACACGTTCTGGCCCGCGCGCCTGGCCGCCTATTACCCGTTTCCCGAGCCGCTGGCCCTGTCAAACCCGATGGTCCTTGCCGGCGTCATCGGGACGGCCGTGCTGATCCCGCTGCTGCTGCTGACATTGCGATGGACGCGGGCCTTCCTGACGGGCTGGCTGTTCTTCTTCATTGCGATCCTGCCCGTGATGGGCGTCATCGGGTTCACCGGCGCCATCGCGGCGGACCGGTTCATGTACCTGCCGCTGGCGGGGTTCCTGCTGCCGCTGACGTGGCTGCTGGCCCGCGCGTGGGGCGGGCCGACGGCCGCGGCAGCGTTGCCGGGGCGCCGGGCCGCCGTCGCGGTGCTGGTCGTGGCGGTCGCGGCGCCCGAGGCCCTGGCTACGCGCCGCTACCTCGGCTACTGGCAGGACCGCGTGGGGCTTTATCAGCACATCGTGAGTCTGTACCCGTCGGATGCGGCGATGCGCAACGGCCTGGGCTACGCGCTGTATCTGGCGGGCCGCGACGACGAGGCCATCCGCGAATGCTCCGAGGCCCTGCGGCTGCAGCCGAAGTACGCCGATGCCCACATCAACCTGGGCGTCGCGCTTGCGCGGAAGGGCCGGCTGGACGAGGCGATCGCGCACTACCTGGAGGTGTTGCGATACCGGCCGGACTACGCCGATGTGCACGTCAGCCTCGGGGCGGCCTACTTCGCCCAGGGCCGCGTGCCGGAGGCGACCGTCGAGTTTCAGGAGGCCCTGCGCCTCCGCCCCAACCACCTGCTCGCCCGCTACAACCTGGCCGAGATGCTCGTGCAGCAGCGCCGCTACGCCGAGGCCGCCGCCGAATATGCCAGGGTGCTTCAGCTCTATCCCGACCACGCCCCGACCCACGCTCGCCTCGGGCGCGTGCTTGCCGCACTGGGACGCTTTGACGAGGCCCTCCGCGAGTTCCGCGAGGCCCTGCGGATCAACCCGCGCGAACCCGACGCCCTCGCCGGCCTCAACGCACTGCGGTCGAGCAATCGCTGATTCGCGGGTTCGCAGGCCGCCGCCGGCCCCCTTGTGCGAAAGCGGAACCCGTGATTACTGCGCAAGTCGCGCGCATTCCGACCCCCGCGTCGCTCCGTTACCCCGTCCGGCGAGCGAAGCCCGCGTTGTCCTACATGTACATGTATCCCGCGTAGAGCCACACCCCGATCGCCAGCCCGATCGCCGTGCCGGCCACGAGCACCAGCTTGATCGCCCCGATCGTGCGCGCAAAACGCCGGGCGGCCGCCGGGTCCGCCGCCAGCTCCGCGACGAACCGGACCCGGCTGCCGATGCTCGAATGTCGCCAGCTCCGCGCCTCCTCCGGTATGCCGTTGAGTCGGGCGACGCGGACGAGGGCCTCGCCGAACGTCCGGGCGCCGGTGGCGCAAAGGGCGTAGCGTCGTGCCCGGCCGGCAGCCCCCGCCGGCGCCGACGGATCGCCGGCCGGGTGGTGGACGTGGCAGGGCAGGTCGCAGCCCTCCGGCCCGGCGGGGCTGACGACTCTCGCGCCGAACACATCCGCCTGCCGTTCGAATCGCCGGCTGATCCAGCCGAAGCCCAGGCCCCACACCGCCGCCAACAGCGTCACCGCCGTCACCGTCACATACGACGGATCAGCGCGAAACACGCGGAAGACCAGTTCGCACACCCCGCCGACGATCAGCATGCTCAGCACCGCGAACAGCAGATAATACGGGATGTGCAGGTGCTTCACGTGCCCGGCCTCGTGGCCGAACACCGCTTCGATCTTCTCGTCTTCCATCCGTTCCAGCAGACCGTCCGAGAGCAGCACGTAGCGGACGGACGGCAGCACGCCCATGACGGCGGCGTTTACCACCATCCCTTCGCTGTGCCAGATGAGGATCTCGCGGAAGCGCAGCCCGAGCCGCCCGCTCACGTGCAGTAGCCGCTCGCGCAGCGGTCCCCGCGGCAGAACCGACGTCGACCAGATCACCCGCAGCAACAGCGGCGCGAAGAACAGGATCACCCCCGCCACGAGCACGAGCACCGCCTGATCCGCCCAGTACAGCCGCGTTACCTGCCGCAGGTAGCGAACGTGCGCCTGTACGTAGTCGTTCGCGATGACGATCGCCATCATCGGCAGGGCCACGATCAGCAACTGGTGGCGCACCAGGAACACCATGTAGCGGCCCAGCGACCACGGCGGCCGCGCGGGCAGCCCCTCCCACAGGCTCGCCTCCATCGCCAGGTGCCGCAACGCCCGGTCCGCCGGGAACAGGATCGCCCAGGCCGTCAGCAACGTGACAAAGAACGGCAGGAGAATCACGAACTCCGCCAGCCCGTAGATCCGCTCCAGGCCCCAGCCCTGGCGGACCAGCGCCGGCCACTGGGTGAACCACAGCGCCGCCACCAGGCCCGCCAGCAGGAGCGTGCCGAGCGTGACGCCGTCGCGCGCGTGTTGGCGCTGAGCCGCGCTGGGGCGGGTCGGATCCCGATCGAGGCGGCGCAACACCCGCCACGTGGCCCACGCCGCCCATGCCGCGGTTACAACGACCTGCCCCGCAACCACGGCGAGGATCGCGCGCGGATCCTCGACCGTCCGCCAGGGCGGGGTGCCCGGAGGCATGAAAACCATGGCGAACGCCACGAGCACGACAAACTGCATGAATCACCGCGAGCCGATCCGCATTCCTCCGTGTGGTGGAGGATTCTAGAGAGGACCGCGAAAAAGGAAAAGCGGCGGCAACGCGGATCCGCCGCGCTCCATCGACCCGAAGGCCATTCGGATCGTCCTGCCCAGGCGGCCTTCGGTCGCCGTCAACAACGCGGTCTTCGTTCGCAACCAGACACGAAAACTCCGCCCCGCGCCAGTCTGAGCGGCCCGCCCGGCCGGGTCGCGGACCGATCGGTACGCCATTGCTCGCCGATTCGTCCACGCGTGGCCGACCGCTGCGTGCCGGTCCGTCTCGGCCCTCCGGCGCGCGCTGTTGCGCGATGATCGGCTTCGGCGCCAACCGAACCGCGCGCACCTTCGCGCGCGCTGCGACGTGCGAGTCGTGATCCCGCCGTCGTGCCCTCGCGTGCGGAGTGCCGACGCGCCTGCATCGAGATCGCAACGGTGATGCGCGGTCGCCCCGCCGTTCGCCGGGCGCGGGCGACATGAACGGCGAGCAGACGAAAGCTCCGGACGGCGTGCCCAATCGCGCGACCAGGCGGCTGCGGACGGGTGGTCGTCGCAGGTCCGTCAACGGGTTTCGTGAGGTGCATGGGGCAGTTTTTTCCGGCGTCCGAGCCGGTCCGTGACGTCGCCCGGCGCGCGAAAGATCGTAAATCTATTCTTATCAATAAGTTATGTTCGTGCTAGCCGCTCGTGCGCCGGCCGCCGCCGGGCCCAAAAAAATCTGCGGATCGCGCTATTTTGGGCTTGCATCCGCGAGGCGCGCGTGGTAATATCTGATGATGGCAGGGCGGGTGGACGGCACGCAAGCGGTATGCGGGCGGTCGTCCGGCGCTCTGTCGGAGTGCGTGACAAAGGAGTTGAGGAAAGGCCAGTGAGCGGGAAAAGCATCCGGGTGTATCGAGCTCGCACCTGGAACCTGCACACCAGCCTGTAATCCTCAGCAGACACATGTGACTCGTGTTCAGTTCGGTTCGTTTCGCGTCTGGTACCTGAAGCGGTGAGGCAACAGGGCCACGCGGGCGAAAAAGAGAGTCAGGTATCGAGCGCGTATGCGGTGGAGGGATGGTTCCGGCTGCGGGGCCGGCACCGCAGGGCGGAGGCCCGAGAAAGAGGCCAAGTAATGTGTTTTGAGAAGGAGGCTGAAATGAAAGCGATTGGTTTCGCTGGGCTGGTGGCTTTGCTGTTGGCGTCTTCGGTAATGGGCGCCTCGACGGTGATCTGGCACGCACGGGCGGTTGCCTTCGACGGCGATGGCAACCCGATCGATATGGGTGCGCCGATCAACCCCGCGGACTATCCGACGGGCGTATGGCTCCAGTGGGACGTCTACTGCGACGTCATGGGGGACAACCAGGGTCTGTTCGGTGCCGTCGTATCGATGGGCGTTAAGAACGTGGCGACCGGCGCGTGGGCCCCGGTGGCTCAGGACCCCGAGAACCTCTATCAGCCTACGGTCTACAAGGCGCCGGGTACGGCGGTGAACGGCTCGGTTGCCGATTCCGCCGCCCAAGGCGGCGCTGGTGCGGGCAAGGGTGCCGCCAAGGGCTGGCCCGAGGCCAGTCTCTTTTACATCGATTCGATGGGCATGGGCTACCTGGACTGGGTCGCACGGCGCTACAAGACCACGATCCCCAAGGGCTGGGTTGGCGACCAGCAGTGGGGCGTTGGCCGTGCGGATCGCAAGGCCGCGATCCTCCGGGACGGTGTCGATGGCTACTACGACTTGGCTGAGGGCGTCATCAATATCAGCTCGCTCCCCAACGGCACGTACAAGTCGGTGTTCCCGCTGGAAGTTATTACTTCGTCGGTCATTGATTTGGGTGTCAACCTGAACACGGATCAGCCGGCGCTGCCCGCGACTGCGGTAACTCGGACTGGCGGCGCCAGCGGTAACGACTGGTTGCTTGCCGGCGACTACTTCCAGTTCACGATCGTGCCGGAGCCGGCGACGCTGCTGCTCCTGGCCGGTGCGGCGCTGCTGTATCGTCGTCGCGCCTGATCGTCAGGCTGAACCACCGGCTGGCCACCAGCTTGGTGAACAGACTTAGTTGAAGAGGACCCCCTCGGTCGCCCCGAGGGGGTCTGTCTTTTTTACCCGTTCCGGGTTTCGCAGAAGGAGCGCCGGCTTTCAGTGCTTGGCGGCGATTGGAGGAAAATGTTGGTTCCACCCAGCCGGCGATGGCGATGGTCGCGCAGGGGATTGGCAAAAGCAAAGAGCGTTACTCCTTGTAAATACGTGAGTTACGGCTACGGTCCCGTGCGGGCGGCGTGGGGATGGTCGGCCGCAAAAAAATCTTCGGATGCCGCCGGGTGGGGGCTTGCTTTTCACGGGGCAGCGCGGTAGTATTGCAACGAGAGGGTGGTGCGATCGGAGTGAGCTGGGAGACTCATCCGAACCGTACCTTGGCGAGAGAGAGTCGGTAATGGGAGCGGGCGAGAGAGGTCCGAATGCCAGCGGAGAGATGCGACCCAAGGCGCCGGGTCGCGGTTCCCCTGTCACAATCCGGCCTTCAACCTTCCGGTTACTGACTGACGGTTATCGTGGGTCTTCGTCGGCTCACGGTCTGCGGCCCGCGACCCGCTGAGCGGATCGGGCGGCGAACGTGATCCGACGTGGCCCGAGGGTTTTCGGTATTGTGCGGTGGCAGGAGCAATCGGCCGCGTTGGCCGGCACCGCCGGGAACAAAGCTCCTCAAGGGAAAGGAGCGAGAGAGATGAAGCTTCTGAAGGAGGCTGAGATGAGAGCGATCAAGCTGGTTGGTCTGGTGACTCTGTTGTGCGCGTCCACGGTTCTCGCGGCGACGGATGGCGTCGTGACGTGGAACTCGCGGGCGGTTGCATTCGACGGCGACGGCAACCCGATCGATATCGGCGCGCCCATCAAACCCGCGGATTATCCGACGGGCGTCTGGCTGCAATGGACGGTATCCTGCGTCGTAACGGGCAACAACCAGGGCCTTGCCGGCGCGACTGTGTCGATGGGCGTCAAGGATGTAACCAAGCCGTTCGGTGTCTGGGCGCCCGTTGACCAGGATCCTGGGAACCTGAGCTTATCCGCCGTCTACAAGGCGCCGGGCGCGGCCGTGAACGGCACGGTCGCTGACAATGCCGGCGCCGGCGGCCTCGGTGCCGCTCCTGGGGCATCCAAGGGGTTCCCCGTCGCTGGTATCTTCTACGTGGACATGATGGGCATGGGCTATCTGGACTGGCAGGCCCGGCGCTACAAGACCACGCTACCCAAGGGCTGGATCGGCAACCAGCAGTGGGGGATGGGTCTGGACAGCCGCAAGGACGCGATTCTGAGAGATGGTGCCGCCGGTACGTACGATCTGGCGGAAGGGTTTATCGACATCACGAGCTTGCCTCCTGGCACATACAAAAGCGTGATCGTTCTGAAGGACCAGAACGATAGGCCCGTCACGACGAGCAAGGTGCTGGACGCAGGCCAGGACCTGAACACAGATTGGCCGGCCGTCGATATGACCGAGATTACGGGTGACAATCTCCGGGTCGGCGATACGTTCTCGTTCACGATCGTGCCGGAGCCGGCGACGCTGCTGCTCCTGGCCGGTGCGGGCCTGCTTGCCCGTCGCCGTCGCGCTTGATCGCTCTGCGTCTTGACGCGAAGCGCTAATCGACAGGGCCTCCCCGTGGAGGCCCTGTTTTTTGGGGTCCGCGTTCCGGGGCCCGGGTTTGGCGGACGCCGAGCCACGGATCCCGGACTGCGGAACCCGAGCAGTGCCAGGGTGAGCGCCCGCGGACCGCTGAATCTGGTAGAATCCAGTAGTGAATGTCCCGACGCCAGGAACAGAACGGCCCCCTTCCCGGCGAGGTGCCCGCGTCGGTCGACCCGATTCTCGCTCGTCACCGGGAAGTCTGGAGGAACCGCCCGCTCCTGCGGGCAATCTACCGCGACCTGTACGCACGGATGGCAGCGTGGCTTTCGCGCGACCTCGGCCCGACGGTGGAGCTCGGCGGCGGCAGTGGGAACTTCAAGGAGTTCTGCCCTGACTGCCTGACGGGCGACATCAGTTGGAGTCCGTGGCTTGACTTCGTCGCCGACGGCATGCGTCTGCCGTTGGCGGAGGGGAGCGTGGGCAACATTGTCATGTTCGACGTGTTTCATCATCTGCCGCTGCCTGCCCGGGCGCTGGCCGAGGCGCAACGTGTCCTGGCGATCGGCGGACGGATGATCCTCTGCGAACCGTATGTGTCCTGGGTCAGCGGGCCTTTGTACCGGATGTTCCACCCGGAGCTGACGGATTGCCGCGTTCGACCGCTCGAGTGCGGCTGCGATGAGCCGGTCTTCAACCCCTCGGGTGCGTGGTCGAGCAACCAGGCCATACCCACGGTGCTCTTCTGGCGAGACCGGGCGCTGTTTGAGGCTCGCTTTCCGAAGCTCCAGATTCGCTGCCGCAAAGCGCTCAGCACCTTCGTTTACCCACTTTCGGGCGGCTTCGACAAACCCTGCCTGCTGCCGAGATTTGCCTGGGCGCCGGCTTGGGCCGTGGAGAGGGCCACATCCATCTTCGCCCGCTGGATAGGCTTCCGCTGCCTGATCGTGCTGGAACGGATACCGTAGAGAATCGCACGCACTGCCGAACGCTCCGGGGTGTCCGCGAGACCCGGCCCGCCGCCCCCCGCCCCCGGACACTGGAACCCGGAACCCGGACCCCGGAACCCGAGGCTCGGTCCCCGCTTTTCAAACCTCCCCCTTTGTGTTACCTTCCTCCCGGTTTTTATGGAGGACACCATGTCGTCGTCGCTTCGTATCCGTCTCAGTGTGATGATGTTCCTTCAGTACGCGATCTGGGGCATCTGGGTGCCCAATCTCGGGCTGTATCTCAGCAAGATCGAGGGCTTCAGCCAGACGAACATCAGCCTGATCTACATGACGATGCCCATCGCATCGATCATCGCCCCGTTCATTGCCGGCCAGATCGCCGACCGCTACTTCGCCGCCGAACGGTTCCTCGCCGTCAGCCAGGTGCTCGGCGGTGCGATCCTTCTGGCCATCGCCCGGCTGACCGGCTTCGTCGAGGTCTTCGTCGGCATGCTCGTGTACAACATCCTCTACGCCCCGACCATCGCGATCACCAACTCGATCGTCTTCCACCACTGGCCGAACGAGCGGTTCTCCCGCATTCGCGTGTGGGGCTCGATCGGGTGGATCGTGATCGGCTGGGTGTTCGGGTTATGGCTCGAGCGCGCCGGCGGGCTGCTCGGCCGCGCGCCAAGCGTCGGCGACTGGTTCTACATCGCGGCGGTGCTTTCGCTGGTGATGGGTGCCTTCGCGCTGGTCCTGCCGCACACGCCGCCCTCGAAGAAGGCCGGGAACCCCTGGGCCTTTATCGATGCCTTCGCCCTCATGCGGAACCCTGCCTTCGCGGTCATGGCCGTCATCGCCTTCTTCACCGCCCTGGAAATGCAATACTATTTCATTCAGCAACCCGTCTTCTTCAGTCAGGGCCTCCACCTCAAGGACTCCTGGGTCGGCCCGGTGGCCACGTTCGGCCAGATCTGCGAGATGGTGATGATGGTCCTGCTGCCGCTGGCCCTGCGGCGGTTCGGCTACCGCGTGACGATGGCCCTGGGCATCGCCGCATGGGCTTTGCGCGATTTCGTCTTCGCGATCGGTCAGCCGACCGGCCTGGTGATTGCGTCGGTGACGCTGCACGGCATCGGCTTCGCCTTCTTCTTCACGACGATCTTCATGTTCGCCGATCTGGTCGCGCCGAAGGACATCAAGTCCAGTGCGCAGAGCTTCCTCTCGTCCGTCACGATCGGCCTGGGCATGCTGACCGGTTCGCTGATCGGCGGGCCGTTCGCGGACTACCTGGAGAAGGACTGGCACAAGGTGTTCCTTGCCCCGGCGGCGCTGTGCGCGGTGTGCTGCCTGGTGTTCCTGATCGGTTTCCGGCCGAAGACGACCGAGGCGGCCGCGCCGGCGGCATGAGGGGTCGGGTTCTGGGTTTCGGGTTCCGGGTTTCGGGCTCCGGGTTCCGGGTTCCGGGTTTCGGGTTTCGGGTTCCGTCGCCTCTCGCCCCGTAGCGGTCGGGTTCTGGGTTTCGGGTTCCGGGTTCCGGGTTTCGGGTTCCGCCGCCTCCCGCCCCGTAGCGGTCGGGTTCTGGGTTTCGGGTTCTGGGTTCCGGGCTCCGGGTTCCGTTGCCTCCTGCCCCGTTGCGGTCGGGTTCTGGGTTTCGGGTTCCGGGTTCCGCCGCCTCCCGCCCCGCAGCGGTCGGGTTCTGGGTTCCGGGTTTCGGGTTCCGGGTTCCGGGTTTCGGGTTCCGTCGTCTCTCGCCCCGTAGCGGTCGGGTTTCGGGTTTCGGGTTCCGCCGCCTCCCGCCCCGTAGGGGCGCGTGAGAATAGCCCAGCGATTCATCGCTGGGGCTGCGGCACCGGCCACGGGCCAGTCCCGGAGGGACGGCTGAACCCCGCGCACGAATCTCAATCGTCCCTGCGGGACTCTGCGATGCGGCCGCCCCCCTTCCCAGCGATGAATCGCTGGGCTATTGTCGGATGTCCCTTCGGGACATTGCGTCGGCTTCCTCAGGCATCGCCCGCGTCGGGTCCTCTCGGTGGATGTCGCTTCGGGACACGGCGCCGGCGGATCTTGGCTGCCCCGCCGGTCAAGTCCCGTAGCGCGGTTCTCGCCCGCAACCCGACGCGGCGGCGCCGCACGCGCGCCGCGTGTATCGCGTCATTCTGAGGCCCCCTCGGGGGCCGAAGAATCTGGCGTCCGATTTGCG
>CAZZFA010000057.1:0-36214 GCA_964653435.1 uncultured Planctomycetales bacterium
AAGATGCACCGCGCACAAGGCGCGCCGCGCGCAAGGCGCACAAAAGGCGCGACGCAAGACTCTACGCATTCAATCGCCGGGACCGGGCGCTCATCCCGCTCTTGCCTTTGCGATCTGCCGGGCCGGCTTGAGCCAGGCTTCCCACGCCTTCGCCATACACGCACCGCAAGTACGGCCATGCACCCCCGTCGCTGCCCTCACTTGATCTTGAACTTCACGATCACCGGGTTGTGATCGGTCCCTATCGTCTCCTCGGTCCCCTGAACGATGCGGAACGAGCCGGGCACGTAGCACTTCGCCATTGCCGGCGAACAGAGGATGAAGTCGATCATCGATCGGTAGGGCTCCTTATTGTACGTGACCCGCTGGTCGGCGGGGAGTTCCTCGTGAAAGCTTCGGAGCGCGGTCGGCCCGGCGCCGAGGAAGATCCTGAGCGGCTCGCTGTCGGGCAGGTCGTTGAAGTCGCCGCATACGACGAAACGCGCGTTGGGATCCCGCGCCAGGATCTCGTCGAGTATCCCTCGGGCGGTCTTTGCCTCGGCCATGCGGATGGGCAGGCCGGTGTCGTCGGCGCCCTCCTTGCTCTTGAGGTGGACGAGGAACACATCCATCGGCGCGGCCCCGGGCGGATCGAGACGGACCCGGAGCAGGTCGCGCCGGAAGTGCTGCGGCTCGCCGGCATCGGTCTGGAAACGCAGGTGGCGGTACGAAGTGACCGGACCCACGGGCAGCCGCGTGAGCAGGGCCACGTCGATGCCGCGAACGTCGTTGCCCTCGAAGAGGACCACCGTGTAGCCCATGTCCTTGAGGAAGATGCGGTTGAAATCCTCCAGGATCCCGCGGTTCTCGACCTCATCCACGGAGAGAACGTCCGCGTCGATGTCCCGGATGACCCTGGCCAGCTTCTCCAGATCGGCCCGCGACTTGACCGGCGTACTCTCATCGTTGCTGTATGGATCGTCCCAGGCGTCGTAGAGATTCTCGACGTTGAACGTGGCGACGGTGATGACGCTCACATCCCGGACCGGGCGCGTGGCCGGCTCCGATGCGCCCGTGCCGGTCGGCAGCGGGGCATCATCCGGAAGGATCGTGATCTGTTCCGGCCGTGTGACGAGGATCTCCGGGGCGCCCTTGAACTCGGTGATCCAGCCGTGAACCTTGATCACCTTGTCCGCGAACGCCTTGTCCGGTGGCGTCTCGAAGGCCTTGGCGTCGGCGGCGCGGATCGCGATCGTCAGCGTGCCGCGAAACGGCGGCGTGAAGTTGAGGAAGAACATCGTCTTCGTCCGCTTGGCAACCGCCACCTTGCCGATGACGAAGACCTCACGGTTCATGTAAGCGCGCGCATCGGCCCAGGAAATGACGGGCACCCTCTCCTGCGGAGTGATCGCCGCCTGGCCGATCGCCTTCGGCGGCTCCTGCGCCCGCAGGGACAGGCCCACACACGAGAGAACCAGAACGGCCGCCACGGGCCACCGGATTCGCATCATCTCGCACCTCGTAGAATCCCGTGGAGCACTGATACCCGCAGTGTGGCGGGGGCGTCAACCACGCGGATCGCGCGGGTCGCCGTGTGGCGTGCGGTTTCTCTGTTGCGGCTCGGCCTCGGGTACGCGTTCAGCGTGCGCCGCGTCATTGTGAGGCCCCTTCAGGGGCCGAAGAATCCGGCGTCCGCTTTGCGTAGGCCCGCGCACGGGCAGAGCCCCGCACACCACAGGGCGGATTCTTCGGTCGCCCCGCTCTGTCGGAGTGACGTTCCGGTGCTTCGCTCAACACGTACGGCCCCGGAGAAGCCGCACTCCGCATTGTCGCTTGCCCGCGCCAGCTCATGAGCTTACGATGAGACACGATGAGTCCGGATGCGCTGCGGAAGCTTCTCGAACAGGTGCGAGCCGGTCGGACGGACGTGGACGCGGCGATGGCGAAACTGCGTCATCTACCGTTCGAAGACCTCGGCTTTGCCAAGGTAGACCACCATCGGGCCATCCGGTGCGGCTTCCCGGAAGTGGTGTACTGCGCCGGAAAGACCACGCCGCAGGTGGTCGCGATCATCGAGCGGCGGGCAAAGGCCGGCGGAAACATCCTCGCAACGCGCGCCGAACCGCGCGTCTTCGCCGCCGTCAGGAGGAAGTTCCGCAAGGCCGAGTACAACGAACCGGCCCGCACGATCTGCATCCGGCAGACCGCCGCCCGATGGTCGAAGGGCGTGATCGCCGTCGTCTCGGCCGGCACGAGCGACATGCCCGTCGCCGAGGAGGCACGGGTGACGGCCGAAATCATGGACCAGCGGACGCAGACGTTCTACGACGTGGGCGTCGCGGGGATCCATCGACTGCTGGCCCACTCGGCGGAGCTGCAGAAGGCCAACGTGGTGATCGTGGCCGCCGGAATGGAAGGCGCGCTCGCCGGCGTGGTCGGCGGACTCGTGAACGCCCCGGTCATCGCCGTACCGACCAGCGTCGGCTACGGCGCGAGTTTTCAGGGCCTGGCGCCGCTGCTCACGATGCTGAACACCTGCGCGGCGGGCGTGGCCGTCGTGAACATCGACAACGGCTTCGGCGCGGGGTACATGGCGGCGCTGATCAATCGGCTGGCAACATGAAGAGTGTGGAGCGAACGTGGAGCCCGGTCTCAAAGAGGCCGCACACCAGGGCGGGCATGACCACCAAACCGCGACAGATACGCACGATTCCGAAGCTCCCACGACGGGCCTGTGACGCACACAAGGGCGCCTTCGGGCGGGCGCTGGTCGTCGGGGGCAGCCGCGGCATGGTCGGCGCGCCGTCGCTGGTGGCCAACTCGGCGCTGCGGAGCGGGGCCGGGCTGGTGACCGTCGCCGTGCCGGCCTGTATTCAACAGACGGCGGCGGCGCTCGTGCCCTGCGCAACAAGCATTGCGCTGCCCTACACAGGGGCGGGGCTGATCCACGACGACGGCGAGGCGCTCGCGGAGGCGATTTCGCAGGCCGACGTGATCGCCTTCGGCCCGGGTCTCGGGGCGGGCGATGCGGCGCTGGACCAACGATGGCATCGTCTGCTGACGGCCTGCTCGGCCAAGCCGGTGGTGATCGACGCGGACGGGTTGAATCTGCTCAGCCGCCTCGATGCCGCCGCACGCGGCGCGGCCGGCGCCCGCTGGATCCTCACGCCGCACCCGGGCGAGATGGGCCGGCTGATCGGCCGGACGACGGCGGGGGTGCAGCAGGACCGCCTCGGCAGCGCCCTGCGTTGCCGCGAGCAGTTGAACACCGGCGGAGAATACGTCGTTGTGCTCAAAGGGGCAGGGACGATCGTAACCGACGGGCAGCGGGTCTTCGTGAACGGCACCGGCAATCCGGGGATGGCGACAGGCGGCGCGGGAGACGTGCTCACGGGCGTGATCGCAGCCCTGATCGGCCAGGGGCTCTCACTGTTCGATGCAGCCGTGCTCGGCGTGCACGTACACGGGCTGGCCGGCGATCTGGCGGCAAAGGACCTCGGCGAGGTCTCGCTGATCGCGAGCGACCTGATTGACTATCTCCCGGCGGCGTTTCGCAAGGCCCATCGCAGGTAGCACCGGTCAGGTCCGGGCAATCGCGAAAGCCCGCCATGTCGAGTCACTTCAGCGACATGTCCGGTCGCCGGCGGTACTCCGACGTTTGATCGGAATCTCGTCGCACGCCTCGCCCGACTCGAAGGCTCTCGAACCACGCCCCACGTTCTCATGCAAGGGGCCAGACCGGTCACCCGCGGCCTCTTCATCTGCCGGCCGGCGATTCATCGAGATCGCTGAACTGAACACTGTGCATGAGGGCGACGGTCCGCCGGTGCCGCACCACCGGCCAACCTTCCTCGTCGCGGCCATCTCGACTGGGCAACACGACGCCGCTCCTTCCCTGCGATCACCAGGCCCGGACTGACAATGGCCGGCACGGTCCCATCGGAAAGGTGAACGCGAAACAGCTTGAATGGATGTCCTTGCAGCCGGTGGGTCAGGTCTCGCGCATCCACAGTTCACCTGCCACGGTTTTGCGTGACGATATGGCCACCTTCAACCGGTATCCGGGCCGTGGCCCAAAGTGCCGCCGTCTGCGCGCCGCGCGCCCGATGCCAGGATAACGGATCAACGGAATAACCGGCTCACGCGATGTATTCCTGCAATGGCCGCACGGTCCACTCGCCCTGGCGCATCGCACGGATCGCGCGGACGGCGGCCCGGGCCCCGGTCATCGTCGTGATCAGCGGGATGTTGTGCATGACGGCGGCGGAGCGGATGCGGCTCTCCGTGGCCGCGCTGCCCCAGTAGATCGGCGTGTTGATGAGCAGGTCTACCTGACCGTTGTTGATCATGTCGATCAGGTAAGGGCCTTCGGCGTCCTGGACCTTCTTCACGAGGTCGGCCTGAACGCCGGCGGCCAGCAGGGCCTCGCGGGTGCGGAGCGTCGAAATGATGCGGAAGCCCATCTCCGCGAACTCACGGCCGATCGGCACGATGAGCGGCTTGTCGTGGTCATTCACGCTGAGCAGGACGGTGCCGGTCAGCGGCAGCTTGCAGCCGGCGGCCATCTCCGCCTTGGCGAAGGCGATCGGGAACGACGTGTCGATGCCCATGACCTCGCCGGTGCTCCGCATCTCAGGGCCGAGGATGCAGTCCACGCCGGGAAACTTGTTGAAGGGAAAGACCGACTCCTTCACGGAAACGTGCCTGGGCCACGGCGCGTCGGCGAGGCCGCGGGCGGCGAGGACCTCATCAAGCGTTTTTCCGAGCATGACCTGCGTCGCGAGCTTGGCCCACGGCACACCCGTCGCCTTGCTCACGAACGGCACGGTCCGCGAGGCCCGCGGGTTCACCTCGAGCACATAGACCACGTCATCCTTGACTGCGTACTGCACGTTCATCAACCCGACGACGCCGAGGCGCTTGGCCAGGCGCTCCGTCTGCTGCCTGATCTCGTCCACGATCGCCGGCGAGAGCGAGTACGGCGGCAGGGCGCACGCGGAGTCGCCGCTGTGGATACCGGCCTCCTCGATGTGCTCCATCACGCCGCAGATCACGGCTCGCCTGCCGTCGCAGATGCAGTCCACATCGACCTCGGTCGCTTCGCTGAGGAAGCGGTCGATGAGGATCGGGTGTTCCTTGCCGACGGTGGCGGTGCGGTCGGTCGCCTGGAGGGCCTCTTCCATGTAGCGAACGAGGTCCTGCTCCAGGTGGCACTTCTGCATCGCGCGTCCGCCGAGGACGTACGACGGGCGGACCAGCACCGGGTAACCGATCTTCCTGGCGATTTCCTTGGCGTCCTGCAGGTCGTATGCGATCCCGTTCTCCGGCTGGCGGAGGCCCAACTCGTTCAGCACCTTCGCGAATGCCTCCCGGTCCTCGGCGAGGTGGATGCACTCGGGTGACGTCCCGAGGATCGGCACGCCGGCGTTCTTGAGTCCCTGGGCAAGGTTGAGCGGCGTCTGCCCGCCGAACTGGACGATCACGCCTTGGAGAAGACCGGGGTTCGGGTTCCGGGGTTCGGGTTCCGGGTTCAGCGGCCGACCGTTGAGCCGCTCGCAGATGTTCAGCACATCCTCGTGCGTCAGCGGCTCGAAGAACAGCAGGTCGCTCGTGTCGTAGTCGGTGGAGACCGTCTCGGGGTTCGAATTGACCATCACGGTCTCGTAGCCCATGTCGCGGGCGGCGAAGACCGCGTGGACGCAGCAGTAGTCGAACTCGATGCCTTGCCCGATACGGTTCGGCCCGCCGCCGAGGATGACAACCTTGGGCCTGTCGCTTACGCGGATCTCGTCGTCGTGGAGCGCATTTGGGGTTCGGGGTCCGGGGTTCAGGGTATTCGCGGCGGCCGATACTGCCACGGCTGCCGGCGCCTCGTACGAGGAATAGTAGTACGGCGTGTACGCCTCGAACTCCGCCGCACAGGTGTCAACCAGTTTGTAGACCGGTTCAATGCCCCACCGCTTTCGAGCGGCCCGCACGCTGGAGTGGTGTACGCCGAAGACCGTGGCAAGCTGGACGTCGGAGTAGCCCCAGGACTTCGCGCGGGCGACCAGGTCCTTGAGCCGCCGGCGAATCTGCTCCGATCGTCCGGCCAGCGGCAAACCCTCCGCCGCCGACTCGAACGCCCTGCGAACCTGCTCGGGGCCGCACTGGGCCAGGTCGAGAAGGTCCTGCTCGAACCGTACCAGGTCGCGGATGTTCTCCAGGAACCACGGATCGATGCGGGTCAGCTCGTACACCTGATCGACGGTCCAGCCCATCTTGAGCGCATAGCGGATGTAGTACAGCCGGCCCTGGCACGGGCGGGCGAGCTTGTCGCGCAGAACGTCGAGGGGGATCGGATACTCTTTCGCGCTTTGCTCGGCCGTGTCCGCCGGGGCCTCCGCCTGCCGCGAGCCGCCGACGGCGAAAGGCCTGATGCCGTACGCCGTGGACGCGGCGGCCACCAGGGCGGCGGTCTGCTCCTGCTCGCGGCGCAGGGCCGCCAGCCACTTATCGTTTGCGTCAAGCCCGAGACCGAACCGCTTGATCTCCATCGAGCGGATGCCCTTCTGCAGGGCCTCCTTGAACGTCCGGCCGATCGACATGGCCTCGCCGACGCTCTTCATCTGCGTCGTCAGCGTCTCGTCGGCCTCGGGGAACTTCTCGAACGTCCATCGCGGAATCTTCACGACGCAGTAGTCGATCGTCGGCTCGAAACTGGCCGGCGTCTTCTTCGTGATGTCGTTGGGGATCTCGTCGAGCGTATAGCCGAGGGCCAGCTTGGCGGCGATCTTGGCGATCGGGTAGCCCGTCGCCTTGCTGGCCAGGGCCGAGCTGCGCGAAACGCGGGGGTTCATTTCGACGACGACCATCCGCCCCGTCTCGGGATGGACGGCGAACTGGATGTTCGACCCGCCGGTATCGACGCCGATCTCGCGGATGACGGCGATGGCGGCGTCGCGCATCCGCTGGTATTCCTTGTCCGTAAGCGTCTGGGCGGGCGCCACCGTGATCGAATCGCCCGTATGCACGCCCATCGGGTCGAAGTTCTCGATGGAGCAGATGATGCAGACGTTGTCGGCGCAGTCGCGCATCACCTCCAGCTCGTATTCCTTCCAGCCGAGGCAGCTCTCCTCGATGAGGATCTCGTGGACGCGGGAGTACTCCATGCCGCGTTTCGCGATCGTCTCGAACTCCTGCGACGTGCAGGCGAAGCCGCCGCCCGTGCCGCCGAGCGTGTACGCCGGGCGGATGCAGACGGGCAGGCCGATCTCCTCGACGATGCGTTGGGCCTCTTGCCACGTGTGTGCAATGCCCGACCGCGGCACGTCGAGGCCGATCCGGATCATCGCGTTCTTGAACTCCGTGCGGTCCTCGGCCTTGTGGATGGCCTCGCGGCTGGCGCCAATAAGCTTCGCGCCGTGGCGTTCAAGAATACCCGCGTCGGCCGCCTCGACGGCGCAGTTCAGGCCGGTCTGCCCGCCGAGCGTCGGCAGGATCGAGTCGATCGGCTCGCCAAGCTCCTTCTCGCGGGCGAGGATCTTGTCGATCGCCTCGGGCGTGATCGGCTCGATATACGTCCGTTCGGCGAACTCCGGGTCGGTCATGATCGTCGCCGGGTTGCTGTTGAGCAGCACGACGCGGATCCCCTCCTCACGGAGGGCCTTGCACGCCTGCGTTCCCGAGTAGTCGAACTCGCACCCCTGCCCGATCACGATCGGACCGGAGCCGATGATCAGCACCTTGTGGATGTCCCCGCGTTTCGGCATAGCCCGCGAACGATACCGGCGCGGGCTTGCAGGAACAAGCTCCCCGGTTTTCCAAGCCGCCGCGTAACCGCGCGCTTTCGCGAGGCGGACCTTCGCGCGGGGCACGGCACCGCGACCCGCACCACGCCCATGCCCCGGCGCGGCGACGTTGCCGCGCGGCAACCCGGACCACTCCGAGGGGCGGTCGAGCCCCCTTCTCGCCCTGTCGATCCGACATAACCTGCGCGTTTGTAGAATGTTACGGCAAGCACCGTCCCCCAAGCCCGCCGGGGGGCAGCCCAGGCGAATCGCTGCGTTTTCGCTTGACAACGGGAAACCGGCGGGGATAGCATCTCCAGGCGGGTAAGGCCAGAGGCGGGAAGAACGTATCCCAATCCGTCCAGCGGGTTGCGACGCGACAAACCGTCCGGTAGCACGCCCGAAGATCCACGGGGCCCATCGATGAACCATACCCGGCGATGGACGAGTCGCCTTGCGTCGGTCTCGGCAGCGATGATCGTGTTTCTGCTGCCGGGGCTTGCGTCGGCGGCCGTGGTGTTCGCCGACGGGTTCGAAGGCTACAACCTCGGGGCGTTGGACAAGAACGCCTCCGGAGGGCCGAACGCGGCCCCGAACGGCATCGTCCCGCCGCCCGGTTTCGACAACCCGTGGTTCGGCCCCAATCCGCCCAACGCACGGGTCATTGCCGCAGAGGGCTCCGTGAACCCGCATGACGGCAATCAGATGATCCGCGGCGTCCCCGATGACATCCATCCCGGCCCCGAGCAGGATCAGAACTGGTACAACCTCGCCTACCGGCTCAATGGCGGCAGCGCCTTCACGGGTAACGTCGCCCTGGACTGGTGGTTCTACGATCCGCTCGGCCCGGGCGGGACCGACTTCCGGGACTTTGTGGCGCTGGCGTTTTACGACACTGTGCCGGGCGACAGGGACTACCCCAACACCGGCGATCTGGCGATCGGGGTCACTCGTGTGCAGCGGCTCTCGCTCGGCGCACCCTACTGGAACGCGCAGGACTTCAACCCGGCGGTGTATCAGGCGTGGATTGTCGGCGCGTCGGACGGCTACGGCGGATCCAGCTACTTCAACACAAACACGCCGCGATCGGTGGGCTGGCACCACGGCCGGATCGTGGTCGGCCCGGCCCTGCCGAACGGGACGAACGACGTACTGTTCTACATCGACGGCAGCCTGACGCTGGAACACAACTCCGTAACGGCCCTGGGCTACAACGCCATCGAGATCAATACGAAGTTCGGGCGGGTCAGCGGCTACGTCGACGACATCCGCTTCGAGGCGGCCCTCGAACCCGACGCGGACGGCGACGGCGTCGCGGACGCACAGGACAACTGTCCGAACACCTACAACCCGGATCAGGCCGACACGGACGGCGACGGCATCGGCGACGCGTGCGACCTGTGCTCCAACACGCCCCCCGGCGGACGGGTCGGGGCGAACGGGTGCGCACCGGGCGACTTCGATCACGACGGCGATGTGGATCTCGCCGACTTTCTCATCTTCCAGGACTGTTTCAACGGTCCGAACCGCCCGCCCAAGGCCGACTGTCCGGTCGCCGCGGACCTCGATGCCGACACGGACGTGGACGTCGCGGACTTCCTGATCTTCCAAGACTGTTTCAACGGCCCGAACCGCCCGCCGAAATGCCGGTAGCCCTGCAACAACGGGCAGACCCGCAACGGCTCAGCGGAGCGGGCACGCCATTGCGTGCCGATTCGACTCTCAAAGCGGGCGAGGCCGGCGCTGCTGCCGTTTTCGGTAAGACAGCCCGGGACCGAAAGCGTAAGCCCTGGGCCGCTCTCGATCGCCCCTACGGCGCCGGAGACGAACGAGACGCTTGAACCGAAAGCGGCACTGCGGCGCTGGGGAGCCGCAAACGAGCGAAACTCTCCAGCCCCGGTCGACACTACCGGGGGGCCGAGTACTTCAGCACGAACGGCTCGAAAAGGCCGTAGCCGACGACCGAGTAGCCAGCGCCCGGCGGCGGGCCGGGGTTCGGGCCGACGTGAAATGCGGCGGGCCACGCCGCACCGAGCGCGGGCTTGCCGTGGTGCGGTCCCAGTGTGTTCTTCAGCGTGCCGATGACCGTCACCTCGATCACGTTCTCGCCGATCTTGAGCTGATCGGTCACGTCGCACTCCCACGGCGGGCACCAGACATAGCCGGCCGGCTTGCCGTTCACGACGACCTTCGCGACGCTGCCGTACCATGCCGGTAGCGACACGCAGTATCGGCCCGGTAGCCTGTGGATCTCCCTGTCCTCGCCCTTCTTGTCCTTGAGGAGGACCGATGCGGGTTCCAGGTCGAACTTCTCCGTGTACGTCACGCCCTGGGCGTAAAACGGGTGGCCCTGCTCATTCCATTTTCCGAGCTTCAGGCCCGGATCGGGAACGATGACAAAACCGCGATCCGTCGCCCGCAGCACAAAGTCGCCAAGCACGTACGCCGACTCCAGCTCGTGATACACCGTAAACGGCGACGCCTTGATCGTGACGAGGTTCTCGCCGACCTGCGCCGCCGAGGCGATGTCGATCCGGCCGAACTGCCTGTCGAGCCACCAGTCGCCCTTCTTCGCCGAGACCGGCCTGCCGTTGCACGTGATCGTGTAAAGGTCCGGGCGCTCGATGACGATCGCGAGGTTCGCCGGCACCGCCCGCTCGATCCGGAAGCGGTATGTCGCCTCAACGCCGCTGCCGGCCGGAAACTTCTTCGTGATGATCTCGTCCTTGAACTGCACCGCGCTGTCCCAGGGGTTGCGCTCCATGCCGTTCTTCGCGAACGCGAACTGATTGGCGGCATAGAAGTAGGCGTTCGCCATCGTCTCGCCGCCGGCCGTGACGTCCATGTAGTCCACGGTGAGCACGTTCGGGGCGATTCGCCGGATCGCCGGCTCGCCGAGAGGCGGTATGACCACGGCTCTTGTCACGGGGGCGGGCGCCGGCCGCCGTTTCTCCTTCGACAGCAGGAGCAGCAGGCTGCCGGACGGCGGCAGTTCGAACGGCGCTCGGACGGCACCGTCGCGCGGCTGCTCAAACGGATACGCCGATATCCGGCCCGTGTTCGGATCCCATCGTTCGACGCCGCCCGCGAGACCTTCGACCGTACCCGCCGTCGGCGACGAGAGGCTCGTGTTCGCCAGGAAGACCAACTGTCCGTCGGCAAGCTGCCGTCGATGATGGAAAAGGATGCCCTTGTCGCCGGGCGCCCGCGTCACCCGGAAGTCGCCGCCCGTCATGGCCCAGAGCGTTCCCGGAAGCGCGATTGCCTCGACCCGGTGCCAGTCGCCGCCGCGGGCAACGGCCGCTCCGCGATCCGACGGCCTGCCCTCGACCAGCGCCGGCGGTTCGCCGCAGCAGAAGACGCTGCCGCCGGCCCGCACATACGCCTCAAGCAGATTCATCGTTCCCGCGTTGAGATTCTCCGTGAACGGCGGCAGGACCACGATGCCGTATCGGCGTCGGCCGATCGTCAGCGTCTTGCCGTTGACCGAACCGTGCCGCGCGAGGATGTCTTCGCTGCCGATGTCGTACTCCACCTGCGCCTTCGACAGATCGGTCACGAGTTTCTGAAAGGCCTCGCCGATCCTGCCGAGCTGCGGATCGTTCATCGCCTCGGTGTTGTACATCCAGGCCGTCGTCGTCGGCTCGATCACGAGGACCGGGTTGATCTCCTCGCCGGCCGACATCGCCGCCGAGAGCCGCGCGAAGTAGTTCGCCGAAACGTGGTACGCCTCCCACCACGGCTCCTGGTACGAGAAGCTCTGCGGATGGTCGTGCTTGCGCGCTCCCCGCATGCTGATGTACGAGAGGTGCTCGTCCATCGTATTGATGCCCAGGACGTAGAGCCAGTCGCCGATCCGCTTCATGTCCTCGAACCGGAGGTCCCAGCCGCCGGCCCCGTACGCCTCGCAGAGCGTCCGCTTGCGCCCAAGCTGGTTCGCCACGCTCGAAAGCTCCTTGCAGGACCGCACGTTGCCGAACTGGGCATGGACGCCCTCGTCGTAGCGGTTCATCAGGATGTCGATCGCCGGGCGCTGGTGCCAGGCATACATGGCCATGCAGTCGGGCGTACGGAAGCACTGCGGCCACTCGTGCTCCCAGTAATGGCCGGTGAACTCGAGGTTGTGCTTCTGGCAGTAATCGTGATACGGCTTGCCCCACCGCTCGATGAACAGGTCGTTGAGCACCTGCAGGTAGTTGTGCCGGACACGCTTCCAGTCGCCGATCGGCCGGCTGAGGCTCGGCAGGTTGTCGAGCAGGCTATAGCCCCACCGCTTCGCGAAGACCCTGGGCAGGTCGTCCGTCCACGGCAGCCCCCCCGCCGGATGGATGTGCGGCTCGTCCGTGAAGCTCCCCGGCACACGTTTGCCGAACTGATCGCCGATGTGCTTCCTGTACGCCTCCAGCGTGACGGCCAGGAACTTCTCCGTCACGCCCGGGTACATCAGGTCCACGTAGCAACGGTTCGCCGTCCAGGGCGAGTCGTTCGCCCGCACCACGTGATACGTCAGGTACGTGGCCCCATCCTGCGCCCCCTGTGCCGCCTGTGTCGAGAATCCTTTCTCGACACCCCCCTCCTTCGCGCCGTTCGTCCTGCCCCGGATCACGTCGGTCACGTTCTCGTATCCGTCGTCCTTGAGACGGTAGACCGCGACGACATCCTCCGTAATGCCGGGCAGCTTCTTCTCCTCCCGCACCGCCAGACCGCGCCCCCGAGACTCGGGCATCTCCTGCGGCACCCAGCCGCCGGCGAAGCCCGACGGGTATGAGTTCTCGTCGTAGATCCAGAGGTTCATGTCGAGCCGCTCGGCCTCCTCCAGGGCGACCTCCCAGAGTCGGAACCACTCGTCGGAGAGATACGGCGTCATCAGCCCCGGCCGCGGGTGGACGAAGGCCTGCTTGACGCCCTGAGCGGCCAGATCGCGGAGCGTGCCGACGACCTCCTCGTCGGTCAGCATGTCGTTCCACACCCACAGCGGCGCGGAGGCGTACTCGCGCGGCGGGTTCGCGAAGAGGGCCTTGACCGCCGCCGAATCGGCCGGCGTCGCGCGGAGGCCGGGCACAGCCTCTCGCCGGACTCCACTCGTGCAGGACAGGGAACCGATCAGAAACAGACCCGGCAGGAGGATTGTGAACGGTTTGAAGGATGGCAATGGCGCAGACGTTTGCATAAGGGCCTCCAGGCTTGAGGGAAGACGCCCTGCCAACATAGCGGCCCTGCGGCCGCAACGCCAGCATGGTGCCGCTCTCGGTCGAGAGTATCGGCCGTTCCCAGCCCCGTAGCCCGTAGCGCGGCCCCGGCCGCAGCCGAACATGGGAGGAGCGGGCGCCTCGCCCGCTCTCGAAGTCGCATCGGCCCGCAATGGCGTATCCTGTCCGCTTGAAACCGCGCAAGTCGCCGGCGATCCCGTGTTGCCCGCGTCCCGTTCCGCCGTTACCTTGCACGCGTAGCGGGCAGCCGCGATGCGGCGACGGATCGGCAGAGAACCGGTTTCGCGAATCTGGAGCGTCATCATGGCAAACGAGTCCCAGACACCGAGCCAACCTGTCATCATCGCGTCCAAGGTGACAAGCATTGCCTGTCTTGGGTGCGTCATCACAGGGGTGGCCGGAATCGTCCTGGCCCTGGTCCGGTCGGATTCGTCGGGGCTGATCGGCTCGGGGCTGGCCTTCGGTCTGCTGGCCAACGCGATCCTCCGCAGGTAGTGGCGGGCGGCCGGCCGCAGCGCGGGGCTGCGGGAATGCCGGCGCGGCCGAAAGGCGATGACCCGGCGCGCGCGGCCGTCGGCCGGTCCGCGGCGATACGCCTGTTCAGGACGGCCGCCGGGCGAAAGGATATGCGAATGAAATCCGTTACGAAGCTTTTCCTCACGGGCCTTGCCACGATTCTTCCGATCGCGGTGACGGTCTACATCCTCTACTGGCTCGGCACCACGGCCGAGTCGATCCTCGGGCCGGTGGCCGAACGGATCATACCGAGGGAGTATTACCGGCGCGGCTTCGGCGTGGCAGCGGGCATCGGGGTCGTTTTCCTCGTGGGCGTCCTGATGAAGGCGTACCTGTTTCGCTCGCTCGTCGCGCTGGGCGAGCGAATCCTCGGCCGCATTCCCCTCGTCAAGACACTCTATTGCGCCCTGCGCGATCTGATGGACTTCTTCGCGGAAGAGCGGCCCCGGATGATGCCCGTAACCGTCCGGCTCGGGGACACGGACATGCGCCTGATCGGCTTCGTCACCCGCGACGACCTGATGGACAGCCCCCTCGGCGCGGATGGCGGGGACACCGTCGCCGTCTTCCTGCCGATGAGCTACCAGATGGGCGGGTTCACCGTCATGGTGCCGCGATCCGCCGTCCGGAAGATCGACATGAGCGTCGAACAGGCCATGCGCTTCGCGGTAACTGCCGGAATCGCCACTGGCGCCGGCTCGTGACGCGACGGCCGGGCCCTCACGAGCCCGCCGGCGGCATGCCGGAATCGGGCGGCGCAAGCTGCATGTTCACCGCGGGCCATCCGGTGCGGACCTCGGGGAGCCGGCTTTCCCAGTCCTCGTCGGCGTCCCATCCGCCCCCGAGCGCCTTGTACAACGCGATCATGTTCGTGAGCACCGTGCTCTGACTCTGGATGAGCGCGTCTTGCGAGGCGTACAGCGCGTTCTCCGACGTGAGAACGTTCAGGAACGCCGTCAGACCGCGACTGTACAGCTCGTAGCTCAGCTCGAACGATCGCTGATTCGCGGCCACCGCCTCGGCCAGCGACTCGTAGCGCACCTGCTCATTCGTAAAGGCGACCAGGGCGTTCTCGACGTCCTGAAGCGCCCGCAGCACCGTTTGCTGATAGACGATGAGGGCCTCTTGCGCAAGCGCGCCCTGCAACTGAATATTCGAAACGATCCGGCCGCCCTGGAAGATCGCCCACTGCATGTTCGGGCCGACGGACCACGTGAGACTCTGTTGATCCAGGAAATGCCGGATGTCCCGCGTGCTGGGGCCGAAGCCGCCGGTCAGGAAGAACTTCGGGAAGAGATCAGCCGTCGCGACGCCGATCTGGGCCGTCGCCGCCGCCAATTGGCGTTCCGCCGCGCGGATATCCGGCCGGCGACGCAGAAGCTCCGACGGCAGGCCGACCGGGACTTCGCCCGGCGACGAAGGAAGCGGCCCCGGCTTCGTCAGTTCCGCCACCAGCGTCCCGGGCGGCTCGGCAAGCAGAACGCTCAACTGGTACATCGCCTGCTGAACCGCGCCCTCCAGGAGCGGCACCTGCGACTGCGTCGTGGCGAGCTGCGCCTGGGCCTGGGCCACATCCAGTTCGCTCGTGAGGCCGGCCTTGAATCGCGAGCGGGTGAGTTCGAGGGTGTCGGCCTGCGCGCGGATGTTCTCGTTGGCGATGTCCAGCCGCCGTTGTGCCGTGCGAAGCTGCACGTAATTGTAAGCGACCTCCGAGAGCAGCGTAACGAGGGCGTCGCGTCGCAAGTCCTCGGTGGCCGCGATCGTATCATCGGCCGCCTCCACGGCCCGCCGCAGACCGCCGAACAGGTCGATCTCCCAGCTCGCATCGAAACCGGCCTGAAACAGATTCATCTGCCGGGACACGGAAGCCCCGCCGGGCTGCAGCAGTTTGGACGAGACGGCCCTGCTCAGCGTGTTCGTTACGAGCTGGGGACCCAGACCGGCGGCGGCCTGCTGGCCGTCCAGCGCCGATCCGATTCCGTTCAGTACACCGGTCGCGGCGCTGTTGAGCAGTTGCCGCCCCGGCCCGACGGAGGTGTTGCCCGTCTTCGGCCCGGCGTTCCGGCTGCTCCCGCTGTACTTGTAGCCGCCGTTGACGCCGACCTGGGGCCAGAGGTTGCCGAAGACGATGCCCCGCTGAGCCCTTGCCTCGCGGACGCGCCATTCGGCCACGCGAAGGTCAAGGTTCGACTCCACCGCCCGCATGACCAGCGAATCCAACGTCGGGTCTTTCAGGCCGTGCCACCACGTGGTCAGATCGACGGGGCGCGACGTGGCCACGCTCGGCCGGGTCGAAGCAGGCCGGGTCGTGGCCGGCTGCGTGCTGGTGGCTCCGGGCTGCAGGGCGGCCCATCCCGCCGGGGCCGGAATCTCCGGCGTCCGGTAGTTCGGCCCGACCATGCACCCGCCCAGGACTGCAAGCGCCCACAACGCCCCCATCGCCCACAACCGTCTCCCGTCGATGCAGAGGATCGATTTTCCTCCGCTCCGCACCGACCGGTTCCGACCGCACAACGAACCCAACGCACGCGATTCTCCACGCGTCACGAGATCAAGGTGCTTCACGGCTGTTCTCCTCAAGGTCTTCGCCATCACTCGCAGGCACCCCACCCGTCCGCCGACCCACCGCGCCGGATCGAGCGGTCCGGTTCTCCGTCCGCCGTTTCTTCCGGGAGCCGTATGATACCCGAATGACGCCCCTTTGCGAATGCCTCGCTGCGCCGCCGGGCCCCGAAGTCGCAGACCCGTGATTGACACGCGGCGCGACGCTTCATAGTATTCCGCCCGTTCCTCGCCGGGCCGAAACGGTGAAGGTTGCCTGCCACAGACGGCAGAAAGCTCAAGGAGACCCAATCATGTGTCCGACGTGTCTGATCTCATCGCTCTTCGCGGTCATTGCCGCGCTGTTCGCGGCCATCCTCGGCATCTTCGGCGTGCCGGCGGCCTGACCGGGCAATCGCGGGGACGGATCGAAGCGCGCTCCCTGCAGGCACAGACCCACCCCCGCCATCCGGGCAGTGACGTTGCTGCCGGAGGCACACCTCCCCGGCCGGACCCTTCCCCGCAGCGCAGCGGCGCGCGGCGATCGGCCACCGGTCGTGAAACGACATGCCCCGCGCCGGCGACCCGGGCCCTTACAAGCCGTGCTCTTCCTTGGCGACGACCTTGTCGTCCACGAACGTGATCGTGATCGACTTCTTCTCGTCGCCCCACGTCATCACCTTCGCGGAACCGGTCAGCTTTCCGACGGCGCCGGCGACGCCCGCCTTCTCGGTCCCCTTGCCGAGGATCGCTTCTACCTGCGCAAGCGTCATACCGTTCTGAATCTTGTCGTAATTGCCCTTGGTCACCTTACCGCAACCGGAGATCAGCAGAAGCACCGCCACCACGACCACCACGCCCAGAACCTGTTGGACTTTTCGCATTGTGCACCTGCACTTTCTGAGAAAGGACGTGAAGGGCTTCGGCCCGCGACGGTCTTCGTCCCGCCGAGCCGAGGCGACAGGCAGACGTCCCGGTTACGGAAGCACGAGACCCTGCGGGCACCTTGCGACCGGCACGGCCGGGTACATGAGGCCGGCCCGCCGCCCGATCCAATGACACAGTATAGTCCGCGCCCCGGACGCAGGCCGCGATTCGCCACCAGAGATGGCCGCCTTCACCGGCGACCGCAGGATGGCGCGCGGGGCCCGGCAAGCGAATCAACCAGGCGCCGTACCCCGGGGTCCGGCGACCCGGAGGCCGTCGGAACAGCCACGGAAGGCCGTCTCCCGGTTCACTTTGTCGGCCGCGTGGTCGTCCGATCCCGCAGGAACCACACCGACATCTGCAACTCGACCGGAAGATCACGCCCGTCGTCAAGGGCGATGACGACCTCAAGGATCTTCGTATCCGCCTTCTCGGTAGGCCGATCCGTGCGGAAGTTCTTGCGGCCGAGCGTCTGGGCGATCTGGATCACGGTCCCCGGGAATCTTCGCGTACCGAAGGCGTCGCACATCGCGAACACCCGCTGCCCCGGCTTGACGCGAGAGAGGTCGGCCTCGTCCACGTCCGCGCGAATGTGCAGGACGTCGCGATTGCCGATCGAAAGCACGGGCGCCGGGACGTTGGGAAAGACGGACTCGCCCGGCTCGCGAAAACGATAGATGACCACGCCGTCGATGGGACTGCGGATGCGCGTCTTCTCCAACTGCGTTCGAACAACCTGCAACTGGGACTCGGCCTCGGCGACGGCCGCCCGGGCCACCCGCAACTCCTCCGCCGTCGGACCGGCCACGGAACGCTCATAACGGGCCTTGGCCGCATTCATGCGGGCGCGTGCCACCATCGCCTCGTTGCGCGTATCGTGCGTCTCACGGTCGGAAGCGGCCGCCTGACCCACCAGCTTCTCAATCCGCCTCTGCTCATACTCCGCCCGCTCCAGGACGGCCTGCGCCTCGTCGAACTGCGCCTTTGCGATCTCGCGGTCCTCCTGACGCTCCCAGCTCTCAAGCCTGTCCAGGTCGGCTCGGGCGCGGGCGACCTGCGCCTCGCAGCGGCGAACCTCCGCCACCTGCGTGTCATTGACCAGCTCGAAGAGGACCTGCCCGGCCCTGATGCGATCGCCGGGCTGCACAAAGATCCGTCCGATCGTCCCCGGTATTTCGCTGAAGACCTGGATCGTCCGCGAGGCCGGTTCCGTCACACCCGGCGCGCTGAACAGCACGTCCGGGTCATCGCTCGGCCAGTCAAGCGAGCCGATATCGGACTGCGTTTGTCCAATTGTCTGGCGGGTCGTAGGCCATTGCGTGTAGCCCAGCCAACCCAGGCCGAGCAAGGCCACGGCAACGACCAAGCCCCGCGCGAACCATTCACTCATCAGACTGCTCTGCCGTTGTGCGGTGCGTCAATCGACCGCGCCACTGCCCCCACCGCACGGAGGGCGAGGAATATACTACCGTGCCCGTAGGTTTCGTGCCATACCCCCGCCGGTGCTGACCGGACCCTTTCGTCCGACCGCCGGAAGCGCCGACCGTCAACCGGCTGCCTCCATCCCCACAATTGCGCCGTCCTTCATGCGAACCACCTGATCGGCGAAGCGCTGTAATCCGAGATCGTGGGTGACCACCAGCACCGCCCGATTCTCCTGATGCGCCAGGTGATGCAGCGTATCCACAACTTGCGCGGCCGTTGCGGAATCGAGGTTGCCCGTGGGCTCGTCCGCGAGGATCAGCTCCGCCGGGCTGGCGAGGGCGCGCGCGACCCCGACGCGTTGTTTTTCGCCGCCGCTGAGTTCGGCCGGCAGATGGTCACGCCGGTCCGCCATGCCCACGCGATCGAGCAGCGCGGCCGCCTGACGCCTGGCCGCCCGCCCGCGGATGCCCTGTATGCCCAGCACCACTTCGACGTTCTGCTGGGCCGTCAGCGCGCTGAGAAGGTTGAAGTTCTGGAAGATGAACCCGACGTGGCGGCGCCGGAGCGACGGCAGCGCGGCCTCGTCGAGGTCGGTCACGTCGCGGCCCAGCAGTTCCACGCGGCCCTCCGTGGGCTTGAGCAGCAGGCCCATGATCGTGAGCAGCGTGGTCTTGCCGGAGCCGCTGGGCCCCATCAGCAGGGTCAGGTCGCCGCGAAGCACGTCGAGGTTCACGCCGTGCAGAACTTCCAGCGCATGCGCGCCCTCGCGGTAGCTCTTGTGCAGATCGCGCACGCGGATGGCCACGCCGTTGTGGTTCGGCCCTGCCATGAAAAAGGTTCCCGAAACGGGTACGTCGCCCCCGCCGCTCAGCTCCGAAAAACGATGGCAGGCTCCAGCCGGAAGACCCGCAGTACGCTCGTGATGCTCGCGCTGACGCAGATCACAAGGGTGACGAGAAACATCAGGGCGACCAGCCGCAAGGGCACGTACACCGGCACGTTCAGGTCCGGCAGCCGCCGTCCGAGGTAGAAGCTCAGCGCGCTGGCCGCCACATAGCCCAGCAACCCCGCGACGAGCGCCTGGCGCACGATGATGCCCGCGAGCGCGCGGTTATCCATGCCGAGAGCCTTGAGCGTCCCGTACTCGCGCAATCGCTCCATCGTGGCCGAGTACATCGTCTGACCCACGATGGCGACGCCCACGACGACCCCCAGCGCGGCGCCGAAGAAGATTCCGAGCCCCATGCCGGTACCGTACATCCAGTACCAGCGGGTCTTCCACGAGAACTCCTTCGTCGTGAAGACCTCCACGCCGCTGATGCGCTGGCGAACCCGATCGCGAAGCTCCTCCGGACTGACGTCGGGCCTGGCCTTCAGAACGATGTACTTGGTCTCTTTGTCCGTCATGACCGAGTAATCCAGAGCCCGCTTGTAGTCGGTGAAGACGTACGGCGACGTGGTGAAGCTGCCCACGCCGTGGCTGAAGCCGACCACCTGCGCGCGGTGCCCGTAGATCTCGGTCCGATCGCCGAGTCGAAGCGGCCGTCCGGCCGCCCCGAAGCGAACACGTTCCCGTTCGTCGATGATTACGCCGTCCGTCTGCCAGATGGCATCGCGCCGCCCGGCGGCCATCCCCCACGGAAGGTTCAGCCGGGAGTGAGGTTCCAGACCGACGATGGAGATATTCTCGCGCCGGCCGTCCGGCAGCTTCCACATGGTGAACTGAACGATGAGGCGCTCGGCCCAGGCCACGCCCGGCACGGCCGCCGCCTGATAGTAACGACGATCGTTCATGACATCGCACAGATCGAGGTTGCGCGTGCTCTGCTGCATGACCCAGACGTCGCATCCGGCGTTGTCGATCACGCCGCTCGAGTTGCGCATCGAGCCGAGCAGAAGTCCCAGTTGCAGCGTCACCAGCGCAACGGAAAACACAATGCCCACGAGCGCGAGAGTGAGCTTGATCTTATCCTGGAAGAGATTTCGCAGCGCAATCGCCGGCATCGGTTCCCATGCGTATCGTATGAGCCGTGCCTCCTCGCCGGCACGGGCTTGAGCCACACCGACCCCCGGGGCGCAAGCCACCCGAGCCGTCGGTCGGCCCCGGCAGGAAACCCCGAAGTTTACATGGCTTGACCGGCCGGCACAAGTCCGGAGGACGTCCGTCGCGCCGCGGTCGCGCATCCCCCGATGCGCCGGCGCGGGGCTGCCCGGTCCGATCCGACGTCCGCGTCCGTGCGAAGTCCGCTCACCCCATGTGCTTCACGCCTCGGAAAGCCGACGAAAAAACGCCTGGGCGCCTCGGCCGCCCGGCCCGGGCAGCGTAGCGGCGGGGATCCCCGTTCAGGTGACTCTTTGAAGAAAAGCGATGGCATCGCTCCGCGCCTCGAAGTTGGCGAGGATCTCGTCGCCGTTCGTATACCGTATGCTGAGTTCGAACCGGACGAATTTCGGAGCCGCCGGCGATCGGTCGTAGCTGCGGATGAAGCCGATCGCATCAGCAGCGGTTCTGGATGTGTGGGGAGAGCCATGAAGCGGCAGGACGACAATCAGCCGGATTCGGCGGTTCAGTGAGGTCTCAAGCCTGGCCAAGAACGCATGGATATCCCTCCTGCAGACACTTCGAAGAACTCGAGCGATGGTAGCCTTTTGAGACTCCGACAGGCTTCCATACGCGTCGACCTTTTTTCGAACTTCTGCGTCGCTCGAAGATTCTTCGAAGACGGCATCGATCCCGACGGCCCGAAAAGCCCGTGTCACAGCCGAGTAGGGAAAGTAAAGGACCCCGAAGCCTTGCGAGGCGAGTTGAGTGATCGCCCCCTGCGTGAAGACGCCGGCGAGGACGACTCCAAGGAAGGGCCGATCGCAGGCATAGGTCTCCGCCAGCGGCGCGATGGCTCCCTGAATCTCCTGGGCCTTGTTTCGCGGATGCTTCGTGTATCGGCGCCACGCGATTTCGATGAATGCCCGCGGACGGCCGACTTTCTCGTCCGAACCGCCCTCCTCCAACACGTAGTCCAGGTCGTGAGTGTTCCCTTTGTGGTCTCTCCAAGCGACCTTGCGCCTGCCGCCCCTGGCGGCACGTGGATGTTTGAAATCGAGGAAGAGCCGGTGTTTCCTTGCAACCCGCCCGAGCGGCTCGCGGATCGCCGCTTCGAGCACCTCGCCGATGATCTGTCCGAACTTGTGTGTGGGTGACTGTGCCACGCTGGCTGGTCCTTACCCTTCGACCCAAAGCCGCCCTTCGCATAGCGGAACCCGATGCTTCCTGTTCTTCCACTTCACGTTCCGGTCCCTCGTCTTTTCGAAGGACGCCCCGCGAAATCCGGCCGCGGCAGCCAGCTCGCTCAACCACCCGATTACGGGGACGTATACGCCATACGGCGCCGAGTCCCCGATCACGAAACACACGCGGCACGGCGTGTCGCAAACCCTGCGAAGCGAACGCCACACTCTGGCCATGTCCTGAAAGTAGCAAGCCACCATCAGGTGGTAGTTTTTCCGGCCTCCCTTGGCGAGCCGGATCTTCGCCAGCTCGTTGTACACCTGCGTGACCTCATTCCGGATGGGCCCCAGGTCGGCAGAAGCAAGCACGGCGTCCCGGTCTACAGCTTTCTCCGAAACGTGTTGGGAGCACGAACGGACCAGATGTCGGCGAACCGCCTGCTGCAAGTCACTCCAGCTTTGGATTTCGCCCAGGAAGCACATTTCGAGCCGGGTGGCGTCCGCATAGTCGTAGTTGTTCGGGTAAGGAGGCGAAGTAATGACCAGCGTGGCAAATCGGTTCGGCACTCCGCCGCATTCCCGGGCGTCGCCATTGATCAGAATGGCACGCGGACCTCCGATTTCGCGGGACAGGACCATGTCGGTATAGACGGTGCGCGTCATCATGTCGAACGCATCGAAGGGATCGACCGATCGCTTCTTCGGCTTCCGCGGAAGAACATACTGCCACTGCGCTGTGTTCACCGCTGCTGTGGTTCTCAGGATGCCCACCAGAGTCAGCCATGCGAGTTCCCAAGCGGGGCTTTCGTCCCGCAATTCCTCGAGAGCCTGGCGCAGCGCATCAAGGCGTTCCAAAGCACCCGGCTCATAGCACTTCCTTATAAGAGGTGGGTAGCCGTCGACGCGGGGAGTCTTTCGCAAGGCTCGTGCCCGGACGCGCTGCGTCAAGTCGCGATACTCGCCAGGGCTGGTCCGCCGGGCCAACTTGGCCCGCGCGACCCGGTAGATAAACGGATGCGCCTCGATGCCGTATGCTTCGCTGCCAGTGTTCTCGGCCGCAATGAGCGTTGTCCCCGAACCCGCAAACGGATCGAGAACACGCGCCACCGTGTACCGCGCCGCGTCGCGGATCACGGATTCCGCCCACTCCGCGGAAAAGCCCGCGCTGAATCGGAACCATCGATGCACCGGAAGCGCGACATTGTCGGCAAATGTCGAGGAGTTATCCGGCCGCGCCCGAGCTTCCGAAACAACCTCCGGGAAAAGCAGGAGCTGTTCTCTTTCGCTCATCAAGAGCCTCTGTCGCCACCCGGTTCTGTCCGCCCACCTATTATGGGTACGGCAGGTGCCGAACGCCACTGCCGTGCGGAGGCGCCCTGTAGAACCAACCGGGGGGGGCGCCGGCCTCACCCCATGTGCTTCACGATCGCCTCGCCGAACTCGCTGCACTTGAGCAGCGTGGCCTCCCGGCCCTCGGCCTCGAGCAGGCGGTGGAAGTCGTAGGTGACCGTGCGGGCGGCGATGGCGCCCTCCATGCCCTTGAGGATCAGGTCGGCCGCCTCGTTCCAACCGAGGTGCCGGAACATCATCTCGCCGGAGAGGATCACGCTGCCGGGGTTCACGCGGTCCTGCCCGGCGTACTTCGGAGCCGTGCCGTGCGTGGCCTCGAAGATCGCGTGGCCGGTGACGTAGTTGATGTTGCCCCCGGGGGCGATACCGATCCCGCCGACCTGGGCAGCCAGCGCGTCGGAGAGGTAATCGCCGTTGAGGTTCAGCGTGGCGATCACGTCGAAATCGTCCGGCCGCGTGAGCACCTGCTGCAGCGCGATGTCGGCGATCGCGTCCTTGACGAGAATCCTGCCCGCGGCGAGCGCCGCCTTCTGCTCCGCGTTGGCGGCGGCTTCGCCCTCAGCCGTCCGGGCGCGCTCCCACTGCGCCCATGTGTAGGTCTTGTCGCCGAAACACTGCTCGGCGATCTGATAGCCCCAGTCGCGGAAGGCGCCCTCCGTGAACTTCATGATGTTGCCCTTGTGGACGAGCGTGACGCTCTTGCGTCCGTGGCGGACGGCATAGTCAATCGCCGCGGCGACCAGCCGCTGCGAGCCCAGCCGGCTCACCGGCTTGATGCCGATCCCCACGCACACCTCCGCGGACGGGATTCCCGGGTGGATCTTCTTCTGAAACTCGTCGACCCGGGCTTCCGTACCGAAGCGGATCCTGGCAAAGTCCTTCGGAAACTCCTGCTCGATGAAGCGCAGGACCTTCGCCGCTTCCGGCGTGCCTCCGGCGTACTCGATACCGGCGTAGATGTCCTCCGTGTTCTCACGGAAGATCACCATGTCCACCTTCTCCGGCCGCTTGACAGGCGAAGGCACGCCCGGGAACCAGCGGACCGGGCGCAGGCACACGTACAGATCGAGCGTCTGGCGGAGGGTGACGTTCAGCGAGCGGATGCCGCCGCCCACCGGCGTGGTGAGGGGGCCCTTGATGCCGACAAGATACCTGCCAAACGCCTCCACCGTCTCCTCGGGCAGCCACGTGCCGAACCGGTCGAACGCCTTCTGCCCCGCGAAAACCTCCATCCAGGCGATCCGGCGTCTGTCGCCGTAGGCCCTTGCGACGGCCGCGTCGAAAACGCGCCGCGACGCCCGCCAGATGTCGGGCCCTGTCCCGTCGCCCTCGATGAACGGGACGATCGGCCGGTCGGGTACCGTCAGCCCGCCGGCGGCGGACATCCGTATCTCCTCGCCGTCCTTCGGCGGCACTATGATCGCGCTCATCCGTGTCACTCCTTGCGGCTCCGGATCACCGACGCGGCACTATATCACCGGCCGGGCCCATGCGATAGCACCGCCGGAGCGCGAGTCGGGCATCCGAAGCGCCGTTGACGCCGACGTCTGCGGTTGTTCTCGCCGGCGCGGCGGGGCGAGAACTTCGCGTACGGAAAAGTCAATGGCCCGGCGCGGGCAAAACGCGGCACGCGGATTGCATCGGGGCGGTTGATCGATCGTTCACTTGCTTTCGCCCCGGCGCCGGGTATAACTAGGTGTGCAGAGAAAAGAATCTGCCATGTTCGACACGAGAGGATGTATTTGATTGAACCGTAAGAGAACCCTGGGAGGTCGCGGGAGCCAGGAATTGACGAACCCGCCATGAGCGGGCGGTCATGAACGGGCCGGACCACCCACCTGTAATAAAGGGTTCCGTCAAGTCCCTCTCACCGGCATTGCGGTGGAGACTTTTCGCTGCGTGCGAGGCTTGCTCTTATCGGGCGAGCCTCTTTTTTTGATGCCGACCGGCGGCCGGCGTCTGTTTTCGCAGAAGCGATCCCGTCATCGTGCCGAGAGCGATGACGAGACCCGGGAGGTGAATGCTCCATGCACATCGTTCTGTTCGAGGACGCCGGTTTTGTGAATCTGCTGCCGCTGGTTTACTGGCGCGCCGTGTTCGAGCTGCGATGCGGCTGCGGCAGCCTCCTGGAGCACGTGCAGGCACGCTACCCGGACGCGGACATCACGCTCTTCGTCCGGCCGGAGCTGAAGGCCGTCGTCGCGCAGCGGACCGGCCTGCCGGTGAACGTTCCGCCCGCGGGCGACGACGTGCTGTATCTCAACGGCCGCCTGCTCCTGCGGGAGCCGCTGGGGAACGTCTGCGCGCCGGCCGCGTCCTGGGCGGACGGGACGCTGCTCTGGGCCGACGTCCGCGGCCCGCTCGTCCATCAGATTACCTGGCAGACATTCCTGGAGCCGCGACAGGCGGCCGGCGTATTCGCCGCCTTGCCGACGCATGACGTCGCTTCCGGCGAACGCCCCACAATGATCCGCTGGCCGTGGGACCTGGTGCATCATAACAGCGATATGATCGTCCATGCCTGGCGGCGTCTCGGAT
The DNA here is from genome assembly GCA_964653435.1 of uncultured Planctomycetales bacterium. Lineage (GTDB taxonomy): Bacteria > Planctomycetota > Phycisphaerae > UBA1845 > PWPN01 > CAZMVY01. The sequence goes on from CAZZFA010000057.1 coordinate 25,481, forward strand.
CGCGGGGAATCGAGGGCAAGGTCTACGGCGGCGCCCACATCCTGGAACACGCGCATGTCTGCGTCGGTCGGGGCAGCCGGATCAAGCCGGGTGCCGTGCTCGACGCGGAGGATGGGCCGATCATCATCGGCGAGAACGTCACCATCCAGCCGAACGCCACGATCCAGGGACCCTGCTGCATCGGCGACGGCTCGATCGTGCAGACCGGCGTGTCCGTACGCAGCGGCACGAGCGTCGGCAGGGTCTGCAAGATCGGCGGCGAGATCGAAGGCAGCATCATCCACGGCTATTCGAACAAGCAGCACGACGGTTTCCTCGGCCACGCCTACGTCGGCGAGTTCGTCAACCTGGCCGCCGATACGGTCAACTCGGACCTGAAGAACACGTACGGACCCGTTCGCGTGCCGATCAACGGGGTGTGCGTCGACTCGGGCCGCACCTTCGTGGGCGTGACCATCGGCGACCATGCCAAGACCGGCATCGGTCAACTGTTTCCCACGGGGGCGGTGGTCGGCTTCGGCACGAGCGTCGCGACGAGCGGCCTGGCGCCGAAGTGGATTCCCTCGTTCCGCTGGGTAACCGACGAGTCGAACGAAGTGTACGACGTGGAACGATGTCTGGCCGTCGCGAAGATCGTCATGGCCCGACGGAAGCTCACGCTTTCGCCCGCCGAGGAGGACCTGTTCCGACAACTGCCCGGCATCGCACGCCGCTACGAACGCGCCCCGGGCGACGGGGCGTCGGCGGTATTGGCCGAGGTTCGCGCAGAGTAAACCCCATCACGCCGGGACCGGGCCGAGAGCCGGGCACCACGCCACCGATGCATCGACGGCAGCACAGCGCACGCGCGGTCCCTCGGCCGGCGGGACACGGAAACATGCACCCTCTCGCCGGCCGCTCGGATCGGGTTACGCCGGAATCTCTCCGGCCAGCCGCGCGGAGAGACGAACGATCGCCTGGCGACGGTAAACCCGGGCGGTGCCGGGGGAGATCCGCATCATCGTCGAAACGCGCCGGTAGTCCATCCCCGTCAGATCGCGGAGGACGACCACGTTCCGCAATTGCTCCGGCAATGACAGGATCGCCGTCCGCATCCGCTCGACGGCGCAGGGTTGCCCGATCTCCGCCTGCAAGTCGGGGATTGCGCCCGCCCGGCCGCAGCATTGGGCCACCCTCGGCAGACGCTCCCGCTCGCGCTGGCGACGGCGAATCATCTCGATGCCCGCGTTGATCGCGCAGCGGTAGAAGTAGGCCGCCCGGTTGCGCCCGGCCCGCCTTGGTCCGCGGGCGGCCAGATGACACACCACGCCCTGGTATGCATCCAGCACGTCCTGTTCCCGGCCGAGCATCCGCCAGAGGATTCCGATAACCCGGGCGCTATGCCGCTGCAAAACGGCAAGGAGCCATCGCTGCCCGTTCGTCGCCCTGGCCGTCTCCAGTTGCTCCAGAATCCCGCGAAGCCCCGCGGGAAGCCCGCTGGTCATGGTCCGCGTCATTGCAGTCCCCCGCTTATGCCACGGTGCGGCAGGAGAAAGCCGGGGTCACAGACCCCTCCTGCCGCTCGCCGGAGGGTCTCCGTGGGTTATGGAGACGGCGAAAGGGAATCTTACAGAAAAGCGCCGGGGCACCCGCCCGGCAGGCTGCGGAGGAACCGGAGGGCCTCTGTCCCCAAGGCGGCCTTCGACCGCAACCGGACACGGCCGCGCCGGCGGCCGTCATGCGGAGCAAAGCGAAGAAGCATCCGGCTTCTCTGCGCCAATCCGCCGGATTCTTCGTCGCTGCGCTCCTCAGAATGACGGGTGGCGCTGTCGCCGCAGCGCGATCCATGCGCGCAAGGCGCGCAGAAGCTGCGACGCAAGACTCTACCGCCGAGGCAGGACGGCGACGGCACGAGGAGCCGCCTTCATTGGCCCAGGAGCCCCGCCTGCGCCAAACCGTTCAAGGCGAACTGAACCGATACGGCGGCAAGCAACAGACCCATCAGGCGAGCGACCAGCTTGAGCGCGAGCGGGCTGAGTCGGCGGGCGCCGCGTGCGGCCAGAGCGAGAATGCAATAGCTCACCAGGCACACCGCGAGGATGCAGGCGAAGAGGGCCATGCGTTGTTCCGCGGTCCGCGCCTGATTGAGCAGAATCAGCGATGTGGAAATCGCACCGGGTCCGGCGAGCATCGGGACGCCCAACGGGGAGATGGCGATATCTTCCTTCTCCGTGCCGGCCTCGACTTCCTCTCTCGTTTCCTGCGCCGCGGAGCGTTTCGCGTAGAGCATGTCCATGGCGATGCGCAACAGCAGGATGCTGCCGGCGATCTGAAAGGCGGGCAGCGTGATGCCGAGGATTCTGAATATCCATTTGCCCAGTACGGCGAAGAGCATCAGCACACCGGCCGCCACCGCGCACGCCAGCCGGGCCATGCGCACCTGAGCGGCGGGCGGAGCGCCGCTCGTCATGGCCAGGAACGCGGGGACCACCGCCAGCGGATCAACGATGACGAAGAGCGAGCTGAACGCCAGCAGCGTGTATTCGGTCAAGGTCACGAAGCACTTTCCTCCGGCGCCGCCGTGACAACGGGCGGGGGTTGCGCGGCCCGTTTGCCGCGCCGGGGCGGCGATTCATAGAAGCTTGCCCCGCCGATTGCCCGGAGCTCCGCCAGGCTGGTGATGCCCTCGGCGACTTTGAGCAGATCGTCGTCATGGAGGGACAATGTGCCGGACTTCCGCATGTGCCGGCGAAGCGTACGTTCGTCGGCGTGTTTGAGAATGAGGTCCGCATCCTCCTCGCGGAGGCGATGCACCTCGAAGATGCCGATGCGTCCGCGATAACCGCTCTGACCGCACTGCGGACAGCCGACCGCGTGCCAGGTCGTCCCCGGAACCGGCTTTCCGTAGGCGCGCAGCCACTCCACTTCGGCGGGGGTCGGCGGCTCCTGTCTGCGGCAGGCCGGACAGAGCCGCCGCACGAGTCGCTGAGCCACGATCACATCCAGGGTGGCGGCGATGTCGGAGTCGGCCAGCCCGAAGTTGCGAAGGGCCGTAACGGTGCCGGCCGCGTCGCGCGCGTGCAGGGTGCTCAGGAACACGTGGCCGCTGTCGGCCGCGTCGATCGCGGCCAGCGCCGAAAGGCGGTCGCGGATCTCGCCCATGCAGATGATATCCGGATCGAGCCGCAGCAGGCCCTTGACCCCCTCGGCGAACGTGAGACCCTGCGCCTCGTTGACCTGAATCTGGGTGATGCCCTCGATGACGTACTCCACGGGGTCCTCGATGGTCACAACGGAGCGGTTCGTCTGTCGCAGCTCGTGGAGCAGCGCATACACGGTCGTGGTCTTGCCCGCGCCGGTCGGACCGCTGACGAGAATCATGCCCCGCGCATCCTCGAGGGCCCGGCGCAGACGCGTGTAGCCGACAGGACTGAGGCCGAGTTCGTCCAGACGCAGGTGCGCGAGCTCCGCCGGGAGAATCCGCAGGGCGAGTTTCTCGCCGAGCACGCTCGGCGCCGTCCCGGCGCGAATGCTCACCAGGCGGGCGCCGATCCGGAACTCGGCGCGCCCGTCCTGAGGCCGCATCGTGAATGCGGGGTCCAGATCGCAGTGGCTCTTCACGCAGCGCAGAAGATAGCGGCCCTGCTCGGCCCCCAGGCGGATCGTGTCCACCAGTTGACCGTCGATGCGAAAACGAACCTGGTACCCGTCGCCGAGCGGGTCGAGATGGATGTCGGACGCGTTCTCGCGGAGAGCGTCCTCCAGCATCGCCATGACCAGCCGCCGCATCGGTTGTGCCGCGGTCTCATCGACCGTGGCATCGGCCAACCGCTCGTTCAGGCTCCGCGAGAGCAGCGGGTTGCGCAGACGTTGCGGAGATTCCGGCATCATACGGTCCGCACTCCCGGATCCTCGCGGCGTACCCGCATCGGCCTGCGGCAGCCGTCAACGCGGACGGGAGGCACACGCCGACCCGTCGTTACGACGGGATCGGGATACCGCTCCTTTGCGGACTGATCACCCATACCCGGCCGCCGTCAGGTGGTCCCCAGATAGCTGTGTCCCGGCAGGAAGTCGAGCAGTTTTCGCAGGCTCGCCGTGGCCAGACACACGCTCGTGTCGGCCGCGCCGTAGTACACCTGCAGGGTGTCGCCATCCGTGCCGAGAACAGCGCCCGTCGGAAACACCACATCCTGAACATCTCCGATCCGTTCGTACGGAGCGAGCGGACCGAAGATCCACTCGTCGCTGCGGTAGAGAACTTTGAGCGGGTCCTCACGATCCAGCAACACCAGACCGATCCGGTACAGGCAGCCCGACGCCGTCATTCGGACGCCGTGGTAAAGGATCAACCAGCCGGCAGCCGTCTCGATGGGCGGCGTGGACAGACCGATCTTCCGGGCGTCCCACCATGCGCCGCGGCGCGCCGGCAGCAGGACCTTGTGGCTGCCCCAGTGACGCAGGTCGGGCGAAAAAGAGATCCAGATATGTGCCGAACCCGAAGCGGGCACGGGACGATGAATGATGGCCCAGTGACCGCCGAACCGCCTCGGGAACAGGGCGGCGTCCTTGTCCTCCGGCGGCAGGATCAGGCCGTAGTGGTCGAAGTGCTCGAAGTCGCGGGTCAGCGCCAGGGAGACGCCCGGGCCGCCTTCGGAATACGCCGTATAGACCACGCCGTAGCGCTCCAGTTCCGGAATCCACGTGATCCGGGCGTCCTCGATCCCCCACAGTTCTTCGGGGCGCTTCTCCCGGTCGGGCAACAGGGTGGGTTTCGGATCGATTCTCCAGTTCGCGATACCGTCGGGCGAACGGGCGGCGCAGAAGTGCGACAGGCCCCTGCGGTCCTCGGCCCGCACCATCAGGAGGACCTCGCCCGTATCGACGAGACGGATCGCGCCCGGGTTGAACACCGAGTTGACCGGGTAGGGCCAGTCTTCGGGCTTCAGGATCGGGTTGCCGTCAAAGCGTCTGAGCAGTTGCTGATCCTCCTGGTACTCCGTCGAGTTGAGCGGATCTCGACGCGCACGCTGGTGTGCCGGGCGAAGGCCGGCGTTGTCCTTCATCGTTGATCTCCTCCTGCAGTTCGTACATCAGTATAAGGCTCAGGAGCCAGCAGATGGTCGATTCGGCTCCCTGATTCCGGTTGACTCGGTCGGGGTGAAGGCCGTCGAAACACGCCCCCGTGGCATAGTCGTACAGCGGCAGTCCCAGGTCGTTCTCACCGAGGAACCACTGAAACGCGCGTCGGCCGGCCGCCGCCCAGCGCGGATCGCGCGTGGCCCGGTACGCGGCCACGCAGGCATCCAGCATCGTGAAGGCCTCGATCGGCTGCTGATCGAAGCGGGCCATTGTCCCCCCACGGCGATACCATCCGTTGGAGCCGACGGGGGAGAAGCGGCCGCGATCGGACGTCTGGATCCGGTCCAGCCATGTGAGGGCCTTGAGGCCCCACTCGAGCATGGCCGGCTGGCCGAGGGCCTCCCCCGCCTCGATCAGGGCGTGGGGGATGCGTGCGTTCGCGTACGTCAGGCAATCCTCGAGCCAGGGCCAGTCGTCCGTCGCGTTGCGGTGCATCTGTTCGAGCAACCGATTCGCCAGGGCATCGCGGACGGCCCGGATCTGGGAGGCCCCCCGGTACCGTCGCAGGTACAGTTGTGCGGCGAGGATCGTGAAGGCCATTGCCCGGGGCGAGGTGAACGTATGCGTCTGCGGCAGGCTGCGTTCGATCAGGTGCGCCGCCAGTCCGCGGTGTGCCTCGTTGCGTGACAGGCTGACGGTGTGGGCCAGTCCCCAGAGCGTTCGGCCGTGGACATCCTCGGTGCTGCCGGGTCGGGTCCAGGTGCGCTGGTAGCTCAGGAAGTTGCCGAATCGCTCGCTTTCCTCATCGTAGGCGTAGGCGAGGAAGGCGAGGTAGCGGCTGGCGAGGTCATCCCACAGGGTCGACTCGGGTTGGCGGCAGGCCGCCTTGGTGGCGACGATCAGGGCCCGCGCCTGGTCGTCGGTGCAGTATCCGTGTCGCAGATCGGGGACGCCGTAGCGTGCATGCTGGAGAACGCCGGTGCTGTCGGTCAGGCGGAGCAGGTGGGCGGGGTTCAGTTCCGGCAGGCTCTCAAATCGGTCGGCCTCGGCGCGCGGCCTGCCGACCGGCAGGGGCGCGTGTCTTCTTTCGGCACGAACCTTCTCGAAGAGTTCCAGATACTGTGCGGCGACCCGCGGCCAGACCATCGCGCGGCCGAAGTTGTACGCCCTCTTGCGCAGGGCGTGCCGTGCGACGTCATCCCGCAGCAGCTCGATGAGAATGCGGCTCAGGGCGTGGCTGTCACCGAACGGAAACAGCCGGCCCCGGTCCTCGGCAAGCAGTTCGCGGGCATACCAGTAGGGAGTGGAAACCACCGCCTTGCCCATCCCCATGGCGTAGGCGAGGGTGCCGGACGTGATCTGGGCCTCGCTGAGATACGGCGTTACGTAGATGTCCGCCCCCCCTATGTACTCGCAGAGTTCCTCCGCATCCACGAACCGATCCACGAAGAGAACGTTGTCGGCCAGGCCTCGTTCACGCACCCTTCTCAACAGGCTGTGCCGATACTGTTCGCCGTCGGTCCGCTTGAGGTTCGGATGGGTTGCCCCGACGACGAGGTAGAGCACGTTGGGGCACTCCCGCACGACCTCTGCGATCGCGTCGATGGCGATCTCGATGCCCTTGTTGGGCCCCAGGAGACCGAATGTCAGAACCACCGGACGCCCCTCGGCCTTGAACCGGTCCTTGAAGTAATTCGGGTCCACAAAGGGCGTGTCCGGTATGCCGTGGTGGATGAAACTGATCTTCTCTTCGCTCACGCCGTAGACCGTCTTGAGGAACTCGACGGCCTGACGGCTCATGACGACCAGTTGATCCGACAGCGAGGCCAGATCGCACAGGACCTGCTTCTGCTCCTTGTCGGGATCTTTGAGCACCGTGTGGAGCGTGGTCACGATCGGCGCATACACCTGGCGCAGCATCGGAAGCAGATACCGTCCACACCGGCCGCCGTAGATGCCGTATTCATGTTGCACGCAAATGACGTCGGGGCGATGCAGGTTGATGTAATCCGCCGCCGTGTCGTAGTCCTGGCGACGGCTGTCGGGAATCTCAAAGCAGACCCGCGCGGGATACTCGTAGCCGTCCCTGGTGTCATTCATCGCCACGACGTGGAAGCTCGTTTCCGGGGCGATCGCGGCGAGGTTCTCGCAGAGATCGGTGGTGAAGGTTGCGATTCCGCACTGGCGCGGCAGGTAATTCCCGATGAAGACCACCCGTTTCAGTTGTTCGCCCGGTCCGTTCGCCATTTCAATATTCTCCCTGCAGGGGCGGCCAGCCGCAGCCCCACGCCCCTGTAAACCTGACGAGGGCTCTGCGAGCCCGACTTCTTCACCGCGACCACGCGCCTGTGAACCTCAGAAGCAATCCATTTGTGGAAATCGGGCGATCCGGCCCGCGGCGGCCTCTCCGCGGGAGCAACCGTGTTGCCGCGGACTGCCCGGACAGACGTTACCGGCCGCTCCGGTCGCCGTGCCGTGCAATGCCCCCCCACGCATGTCCGGAGCGTGGCCGTCGCGTGCGACGCTCCCGGCGCTTCCTTTCCCTCCCGCTCCTCGCGGGGCGCCTCAGGCCGGGCTCCGCCGGTCCGGACGGGCCGACGCGGGGTCGCCCCCCATGTCGGCCCGGCCGTGCGACAGAGCTCGATCCTTCGGGCACCCGGCGGTCCTGCCTCAGCCGGTCTTCACGGCGATTCGCTTGGGTTTCGCCTCAGGCCGCTTCTGAAGGGTCACGGTCAACACCCCGTTCTTGTAGTGGGCATCGACCTTGTTCGAATCGACCGAGCTGGGCAGCGGAATACTCCGATGGAAGCTGCCGAAGCTGCGTTCGACGTAGTGGTAGTTGCGTTTCTTTTCCTCTTTCTCCTGCCTCTTCTCGCCGCGGATGGTCAGCAGATTATCCGTAACGCTGATGTCCACGTCCTTGGGGTCGACGCCCGGAAGCTCTGCGGTGACCGTTACCTCGTTCTCCGATTCGGCCAGGTTCACCCGCAATCCGACGCCGACACCGGCCGGCAGGAGATCGGCGAAACTGCTGCCCCACGGATCCCGCCAGAACCGCTCGAAGAGGTGATCCATCTCGTCCCGGAGACGGGCCAGCGGGTGTTCCTCCGCCGTGGCGCCGTTCCGGTTCTCGCGTTTATTTCGCCACGGTATGATACTCATGGTTCAACCTCCTTCCTCAATACGATTCCTCGTGCCCTTGTCCCATGCCACGGCCTTCCTGCACGGTTGCCTCGTGCGATCCGCGCCGCCCGCGGGATGCCCGCGATGTGCCACTGCGGCGACGGCTCCGCGGAGGTCTGCCCACCGGAGGTGCGGCCGGCACGGCAGTGGCACACGCGGCCGCTTCGTGTGCGGAGAAGGCCCGCGTCAGGAGGCCTTGACGGCGATCTTCCTCGGCTTGTTGGCCTCGCTCTTGGGCAGATGGAGCTCCATCACTCCATCCTTCAACCGCGCTTCGATCTTGTCGCAGTCGATGCCCTCGCCGAGCTGGAACGAGCGGTAGAAGTCGCCCACGCCGTACTCACGCAGCAGCCAGTTCGTCTTCTCCTCGTCCTGTCGGGGCTCGACCTTGCCGTGCATGGTCAGTACGCCCTGCTCATACTGGATGTCGATGGCATCCGGGGCAACGCCCGGCATGTCCGCCAGGACGAGGAACTCGTCGTTCGTCTCGATGATGTCCACGTTGGGCGTATAGGTGCGACGATCCCGCGCCCGCTCGACCCGGGCCAGTTTGTCTTCCTGTTTCTTGACGGTCATTGCAGTGCTCATGGTTTGACCTCCGTACACAAGGTTTCCCGCTTCATCTGTTCCCAGGCCCCCTCAGCTCGTCTTCACCGTGATCTTCCTGGGTTTGGCCTCCTCCGCCTTCGGCAGCGTGACGGTCAGGATGCCATCCTTCAGGGATGCCTGGACCTTCTCCGGGTTGATGTCCACGGGGAGCGTAACCACCCGCGTGAATTCGCCCGTGCCCCGCTCCCTGCGATGGTAGGCGACGTCCTCGCCTTCGCGGGCCTTGCGCGTCCCCTTGATCGTCAGCTCGTTGCCGACCGCGTAGACTTCCAGGTCATTCTGGCTAACGCCGGGGATCTCGGCCTCTGCGTAGACGCAATCGCCGTCCTCCCAGACATTCAGCGCCGGGAACGTGGCCGGCGGCGTCCACCATCCGCCGTCGAAACGCGGCCAGAAGTCGTCGAAGACCCGGTCCATCTCCCTCCGCAGTTCGTTCAAGGCCGCAAATGGATTCAGCGTTCTCGTCAGCATCGCTACACCTCCTGGTCGCTTCGGACCCATGTCACCACGCGGGCACGTCCGCGCGGCCATCCGCAGGCCGATCGATTCCGCGGCCGAAGCGGCCGTCCGAAGCCCGGCATCGTGAGTGGAACTCGAGACCTGTCGCCGTTGCCGATCGCCGGGTGAGCTCCGGCTCGCGCTGAGCGGCGGCGGCACGGGGGGTGTGCGACGCGTCAAAACCGCTACCGAAGGAGCCCGGCAGGCCCGTGCGCTTCGCCGCTCTTGCGAAAGGTCCGGCTTCCGCACCAAGCTTCGTTGGCCGTTTCAACGTGCCATCAGTGAGCTTAGCAAACGCCATGCCAGAGACCGCTTCCCAACACGAAGTCGCAACATGATGTCTTTCAAATCGTTACGCGCGAGCCCTAACGGCGCCGCCGACGGGAACGCCCCTGCTGCGCTGCCAAGTTGACCGGCCTCTGCCAGCTTGGGCGCCGCCGAAACCCGGCCGAGGCCGCCCGCGCGGCCGCGCGTTGACATCGCGGGCCGTCACGGATAGCGTGCCCCTGACCGTGGGCCTCGTCTCGGGCGCGTGGAGACGGGCCGTGCGGGTCTGGCGCGAACAATTTTCGGGAGCGGGTTGCGGGTGAAGACGGTACGGCTTGGCCTGGCAGCGATGCTGATCGTGGCAGGACCCCTGGGGTTCACGCGGAGCCTCAGCCAGGGGCTTGTGCCTCTGGACGACAGCCCCGGCGAACCGCTTCTGCCCGCCGGCATCAGCCGGGACACCGTCGAGGTCTCCGGCCAGTACGCCTATCTCTGGTCGCTGCCGGACGGTACGCAGGTCATCCAGTATCAGGGCAGTTTCGAGCTTCGCAACGGCGCGCGGCGATTGACGGCACAGGGCGCGGTCATCTGGATGAGCCGGGCGATCTGGCAGGGGCGGCCGTATTACCACTACGACGTGTTTCTCTGGCGCGAGGCGAGGCTGATCGAATCCGGCGGGACCACCACAAGCGGCCCCGCGCTGTTTGTGACGTTCAACAGTTATGAGCCGGCCGAGGTCGGGGCGGACGCGACCACCGGCGCCTCCTCCGCCGAGACCGACCTCTACCGCGAGGCGACCAGAGTCCGCGAGGCCGTCGCCAGGGTGATCCCCCCGACGACGCAGCCGGGCGAGATGCGGGTGATTCCCGTCGGGCAGGAGGCGCAAGCGGCCGAGCCGAAGGTCCGTCCGCAGGTGTTCTATCGCGGCGACAAGCAGACGATCAACGAGAAGGAAGGCATCGCCACGGCGATCGGCAACGTGTACCTCTCTCAGGGCACGGTCAACAGCGCGGACTTTGTGGAAATCCGGGCCGACGCCGCCGTGATTTTCCTTTCCAGCGCTCAGGCCCGGCCGTCCGCCTCCGGCGCGGAGCGGGCGGCCGGCGCCCGGCCGCG
>CAZZFA010000058.1:0-35885 GCA_964653435.1 uncultured Planctomycetales bacterium
CCGCCGCAGCGCGATCCATGCGCGCAAAACACGCTGCGCGCAAGATCCACCGCGCACAAGGTGCACCGCGCGCAGGATGCACCGCGCACAAGGCGCGCCGCGCGCAAGGCGCGCAAAAGCCTCGACGAAAGACTCCAAGGCGGCCTTCGGCCGCAACCGAACACGGGGGCGCCGGCCCCCGTCATGCTGAGCGAAGCGAAGCATCCGGCTTCTCTGCGCCACTCAGCCAGATTCTTCGTCGCTGCGCTCCTCAGAATGACGGGTCGCGCCACCGCCGCATCGCGATAACATGCGCGCAAGGCGCACAAGAGGCGCGACGCAAGACTCTACGCATTCAATCGCTGGGACCGGGCGCTCATCCCGCTCTTGCCTTCGCGATCTGCCGGGCCGGCTTGAGCCAGGCTTCCCACGCCTTCGCGATACACGCACCGCAAGTACGGCCATGCACCGCACCCGTTGCCTGAGGAAGATCGCCGGTTTCCGTCGCCGCGGAGGTTCACCGGCCCTTGCCTCCGGCCGACAGCCTGGAACCGGCATTACGGAATCGGCTCCAGACGCACCTCGACATCGCGCGGCCGGCACTCCCTCCGCAGCGCCTCGTCGAGGACTGCCGCCGCTCGTTCGTCTTCCCCGCGCGCGGGCCGGCGGCCTTTCGCGCTGGACGGTGCCGTCGTCGCAATGTCCTTCTGCCATGCCGCCCGCGACGCCTGCTGATGCTTGCGGACCAGCGCGAGGATCGCCCCGCCGCGCCGTCCGGCCGAGAACGCCGCGCATCCGAGCGGGTCGAGCCCGCGCTCGAGTTCCGCCCGATCGACCTCGACGGCGTCCGGCTCATCTGCGCTCAGCCGATAGCGCGCCGCCGTCAGCCCGGTCACCGTAAGCCGGAATCGGTTGAATCGCTCGCGCACCTTCTCGATGGCGATCGACTCGGCATCCCACGCCGGGTCCATCGGCATGGGCGGCGGCATTCGCCATGTGAAAGCGATCCCCTGGCCGTCGCGCCGCAGGTTCGCCACGTCGCCCGCAACTGCCTTGAGATCCGCCGCGTCGATCCGCGCTTCGCAGGAGACGGCGGGCGCGTTCCAGGCCTCGAGCAATGTCTGCGCCATCAGCCAGTGGCCGGTCGCGTCCGGATGTATGCCGTCCGGCTGGAGCGAGAAGCTGACCTTCTTCTCTCGCCGGCGCTGCAGGTGCCGGTTCATGGCCGTGTGCAGATCGACGACCGTGAGGCCGTCCTCGCGAAGCGACATCAGCCATTCGGCGTATCGCCCCAACACATCGTCGTAGTCGATCACGGGAAACTTGTATCCGTAGGCGAGGGCGTCCGGGTCGACCACCTGGCGGCGGTACGGATCGTACGACGGCGGGGTCATGACGACGAGCCGCGCCGTTGTCTGGTCGCGGGTCCGTTGTTTCAGAAGTTTCAGTCCGTTCTGAAACTTTCGAAATCGCTGGGGGTCGAAAGGCGCGTAGTTTCCGTCGTTCATTCCGAAGCACGCGACGATCACATCCGGCCGCGTGGAGGCGATATCCCGGGTGAAGCGGTCGAGCGCGTTGGGCCGGCGGGGCTGATGATCCGGCTCGGACGTGCCGGCGATCGTCTCGCTGCTGATGCCGCGGTTGACGACGTGGAACTGCTTGTCGGGGAAGGCGGTCAGGAGGTAGGCCTCGACGTAGTCGACGTAAAGCCCCGCCGCGGTGATGCTGTCGCCGTAGAAGACGACCGTCTCGCCGTCCTTCAGGAAAAAGTCGCTCTCCGCGGCCACGCCGATCCGCGCGAGCCCCAGGCACAAAACCGCCGCCGACCAGAAAGCACGCATGAATCACCTTTCGGAAAACCGGGGTTGTCAACGCTTCGCCGGCACGCCGTACATCCAACGACCGGACTGCGCCGGCGCAACGGTCACGACGATCTCGCCGTTCTCGCGGCGGCTTGGAACGACTTCGCCACGGCTTCCCGGCGTCGGACCTTCCGCCACGATCTGCAACCCGTCCGGCAAATCGACGGCCGGCAGACGAACGACGCCGCTGCCGTGAACCATGATCTGAAGCAGCGCGCCGCCGTCTACGCGCCGCTCCGCCGCAACCGGCGCCCAGGCGATCAACGGGAGATCCCGATCGGCGAAGACGGTCTCGCGGCCATCGATCGTGATTCGCCGGCAGCCGGCGCCCGCGAATGCGATCAGGTGTCCCTTGTCGTCCACACGGAACGTCATCGCCTGCCGGCCGGAATACGTCACCGCGTGGCCGTTCACCTTGAACTCGTGAAGCTCGATCTCCTCCGTCGGCGGGGGCACGCGCTGAAGATACTCCTGGTCCTGCTTCTGGTTCCGCGCCCAGCCGCCGGGCCAGGCTTCCTCCACGTCGCGGAAGTGCCGCGTCACGGCCACCGATCCGTTGGGGAAGCGGCACGCGAGGTAATCGGTCGTCCGCGACAGGTATTCGGTGTTGTCGTTGACGTCCTTGAATCGGCCCGTGGGCGGATACGCGCCGAGCGCGCTGAGGATCTCGAACCACCAGCGGCTTTCGTAGCCGAGGCTGCGGGCCTGGTCGTCGCGCGGCCGGAAGCCGAGAAACGTGACGCTCCCGCCGCCCGTGAGGATGCGCCGCGTTCCCACGGCCGAACCCTTCACCCGGGCGAGCGTTTCGGTGCCCGGGTTCGGCGCGACCGGGTACACGTGGTCCACGAGGAAGTCGGTGAGAATGGTCTGCGGCGGAAGGTCCTTGAGGATTCCTTCGAACACCACCTGCCGGCCGGGCGCCATGAAGCCTTCCGTCGCATCGGGCGTGTATTCCACGCCGACAAGTCTCTTCCATTCGGCGAGCACGTTGTCGCCTTCGGCGGAGAGCACGGGCGGCGGCCCGGACCAGATGACGCGCCCGCCGGTTTCGGCGAGTTCGCGCATCATCGCCAGCAGCCTGTTCGACGGGAACGGCTCGAACGTGGTCACGAGCGTCGTGAAGCGGCGACCCGCCATCTCGATCGCGCCGCCTGTCACGCGGCCGCGCTCGAGCAACTTGGCCTGCGTGACGAAGTTCGCGTAGCCGTACAGCGTCATCCAGCTTCCGAACCGCTCTTCGACGGCGACGAGATCGAGCGGATAGAGCATGAGCACATCCACATCCCGGTGCTGCATGTCGTGAACCATTCCGTAGGACGGCGAGGCCGCGGTCCCGTACGTGTTCTCGAGCGAGCCTCGGCGGCGGCTCAGCTCGTCGGGCATTCCCCAGTGGGCCGCGTACGAATACGGGACCTCGTTGAGAATGCCGGTGGAGCAGGCCAGCGCAAGGCCCCAGTAATCGCGGTCCGCGTAGCCGCCCTCGGCGTGGTCGTTTCCGTTGCCGGTAAGGAAGTCGCCCCACTTGAAGTAGTCGTAGCAGGCGGAGGCGGCCTGCTGCACCGTGTTCGACCAGACGAAAGCCGGGGTGTACTCGTATCCGCTGCCGTTCATCGATTGCCGGCCGCTTCGCCATGAGTCGCACGTGGGGCTTTCGGCCCAGGTGGCGTGCGCGCGGGCGTCGAGCCGATGCCCCATGCGATGCTCCGCGTGTCGTTTCGCCTGGACGAAAAGATCGACGACGCCGTCCTGGAGGAGACGGTAGTAGCGCGAGCGAAACAGTGCCGTGCGGCGGATGTCCTCGGGCGACGGGCCGAAGACGTGCATCACGCCTTCCTTCGCGCTCAGGTCGTTCGCGAAGTCCTCCTGGCCGTAGGCGAAGTAGACCATGTACTTCGCGAAGTCGCGGTACTCCGCGCCGTAGAGATCGGCAAACCGCTTCGCGAAGCCGGGGCTGGCGTACCGCATGGCGAATTCGCCGCCGTCGTGATGGCCGTGGTAGTTCCAGTCCTGTTGGATGTGCATCTCGTCGGAGTAGAGGCCGTTCAGCCGGACGCCGGCATCGACATACTTGTCCACAAGCGCCCGCAGGTACGGCAGGGCCTTGTCGCTGAAGTAATCCATTTCGGGCGTCCTGTACTGCTGGACGACGAGTACGCGATCGAGCGGGCCGATGTCCGTGCGACCGGCGCCGTAGATGCGGATGCGCTTCGCCGGTCCGTCGGCGTTCGGGTCGGACAGGGGTTCGACCCGGGCCACGTCGGTGATCTCCACGATGGCCTTCGGGTCGACGACGCGATACGGAGTTCCGTGCACGGGCGTCTCGCGAAAGGCGAAGGCGCGGACGCCCGCGTCGGCGATCTCGATCGGGCCTTTGTTGTTGGCCCATCTCTTCTGCTGCCATAGCTGGACGCTGAATGCGCCGGTCTTCGGATCGCGAAGCCCCTTGCGGTAGTGCAGCCACAGGCCCGACTCGCCCGTCTGCCGTGCGCAGGCCGCGCCGATCTCCAGCGGACTGAGCAGGCTCAGTTCGAGGCCCAGTCCGTACGACTGCGCGAAGCGGCTGATCGCGGCAATCCGCTGCACATACTCGTCCGTATCGGGCATCAGGCGGCGTGGGCCGCTCTGCCCGGGGCGGTACTGGCTGAAGAAGTGGTCGAAGGCGAGGAAGAGCGTGCGCCGGCCCGCCGCCTTCGCCCCCTCGCACACCTGGCGGAGGCTCGACTCGCGCCTCTCGTGCCTCAGCGAGAGGTTCAGGACCTTGTCCGGATCGGCCAGTGCCTCGAGTTCCCCGTCGCTGACGAGGATGATGCCCGACTTACCGATCAGAAAACCCCACGGCCCGGGAAAGCTGACCAGCTCGCCGCGGCAGACGTTCTCGGCCACGGTGCGCCGGCTTGCCGCCGCGGGTTGAGCGCTGCACGGCCGGATCGCAAGCACCGCAAGCAGGGCCGCCGCGAGTGTGCCCCACGCCCGCCTTCCCTTCATCCGACATACTTCATCAGGCCCCTCGCCCGGCCGCCGGAAATCGTTGGGTGTCATCGGGCAGGATTGTACCCGTCCTGGGGTTCGCTGCCGAGGGGGCGCGCCTCGGCGCCTGGTTCGGCATGGCGCCCGGGCAACTCGTCCGTCTCGCCACCGGCCAATCCGCCGCCGACAGCGACGTAAGCGTCGCGCGGCCTTTCGCCGGGGCACGATACGGAATATGGAGTGCGGTCTCTCCGAGGCTGTGGCGGTCTCGCAGAGGCCGCACTCCACATGGGGCCGGGCGTCCCGCCCGCTTTACGACGGACCAGACGCCCGTCCCCCATGTCTGGCCGCCGACGCATGACTCGCCGCACAGACGCAGGGCGCGCCATTGCGCGTCAGTTCCCCTCACGATCAGCATTGCGGCGCGGGCGCGCAGCCTTCCGGGCTTGCGGCGTGCTGCGGCGGGCGGGGCGGTCGGGGGAATCTTGATCGCGACCGTTTTGAGTTGCCGGAGAGCCCGCCTGGAGCGCCTGGGCGTACCGCTCGTCGTTTCAGCTCCCGGCATACCCTCGGCGGCGCTTCGGGTCGGGCGATTCGGGTTCATCCTGACGATGGGTGGCGTTTATTCGGCGCCTCCGGCCGATCCCCCTCAAGAATCGCCGACATCCGGGCCGATAGACACAATCGCTGGACAAGGGGGCCGGTAGAGACGGGTCGCCGCCTCGCCGACGGTTTCTCGGATCTGCGAGTGTCTCGACTATGAGCAAGCGCGAACTGATTGAGACGATCATGCGCCTCAACCGGTCGGCCAGGGCGGAGTTCCTGGCGGGGTTTTCCCAGGAGGAGTTGCTCGATTATCTGCGGCAGTTGAAGGAGCTGTCGATCGAACGGAGGACGGAAGATCTTCTCGAGGTAATGGCCGTCACCTGAGTCCGACGAGGGGTCAGGAGCCCGGTACGTCCGGTCGTTCCCGCCGTTCCGCCTTGTGGCGGATGGGCGAGAAAGGGCTCCCGACCCCTGTCGTTTTCTCGCGGCCTCAACCCGAGCCTGGTACAGGTTACGATCAGGGAGAATCGTGTGCGATGGCCCCGGCTCGATGTGCCGACGCCGGGGCATTGCATGCGCACCGCGGAGCGGACGAATCGGCGGCTATGGTCGGATCGACGCGGGCGTTGCACGACCGGTCGCCGCCCACCGGCCCGCCGGCCGGTCATGCCCGGGTGGCAGAGCCGGCGGGGACCGGGTTCGTTACTTTCCCGTGGAGGCGACGAGCGCCGGGCTTACGGGGGCGCCACGAGATTGAAGGGCTCCAGATCGATCGGCTCGGCCTTCGCGCGGGCCAGCGCCGTCGCCTTGCTGCCGGACGGGACGAGGAAGAGGTACACGTACACGCTGCTCGGCTGTGTCAGATCGTTGTGGTGGATCTTGTCGAAGATCGGGATGTCGCGGTCGGCGTCGCGGGCCGTCTCGTCGAGGTAGGTCATCTCGAACCACCACTGCCCGCCGATCTTGGCGAAGGCGTATTTGCCCACCGGCTTGATTTCCTTGCCGTCCGCGAGCTTGAGCGTGATCGTGGGCAGTGCCCGCTGCGCGAAACCCCGTGCCTGTCCCAGGAAGGACTGCGGGTCCAGCTCCTGGAGCGGGACAAAGAGCAGGCGCCGGCCCGGGGGAATCGCAAACGGCAGACGATCCGCGTCGCTCCTGGGAAGGTTCTCGGGGGTGACGGGCACGGCGCAGTGGCCGCCGGCAACCTTGCCGTTTTCGATCTCAAGGCCTCCCGTCTGGCCCGTGAGCTTGAGCGGCATGCGTTCGGCGTAGACCGGCGCCTTGCTGAGCCAGACGCCGGAGATTCGATCGGGCGCCTCGCCGGTCGGCGGTGTCGTGCCGGCCTCGGGTGGATTCGTCAGGCCCGGCGGCTCGGTGACGGTCGGGGGCCTGGGTCCTTTGGGTTTGGGCTTCGGGGCGGACGGCTCGGTGAGTTCCTTTTCCGGTTTTTCTCGGACAGTGGTCACGTCCGCGCGCGCGGTCCGCTTGAACTCGATGAACTCGGCCTCAAACGTCCTGGGCACCTCGAAGACGAAGTCGAACGGCGCCTTGCCCTTCGGATTCCGGACCACGTCGGACCACTCCGGCTTGCCCAGGACCGGATCGCGGAAGAGCTCGATGAACTGCGAAGGGTCGGATTCCCGCTCGATGCCCTTGAGGATGTATTCGGCGGGCGGGCCGCCGGGACGGTTGCGGCCGACGATCCGCACCTGGTTGGGCTTGAAGCGGATGCGTGAGTCGGGGTCGCGTGCGGGTTCATCGAGGAACACGTGATAGACGCGCCACTCGAAGCCGTTCGGCAAGTCCGCGGGTTTTTCCACGAAGGTGTCGTTTCCCGCCTTGTCCGTGACGACGGCCGGCTTCATCAGGCGGCCGGGCGGCAGGATCCAGTAGCCCTTCGTGTCGACGGTGATGGCATCGACGGCCCCGGCGACATGGCGTGATTCGCGCTGCACGGCCGAGCGGCTGTTCTGGATCTCGGCGGCGAAGTCGGGATGGACCGTGCGGAAGGGGGTGGTGCCGCTCAACGTGCCGTCCGACAGGAGAGCGACCAGCTTGATCGTGAACTCGTCCGGGCTGAACGTGAGGCTTTCCCTTCGCCACCGGACCGCGTCGGGCGCCTTTTTCTTGAGGTCCTGCTCGGTCAGCTCGGCGTTTCTCTCCGCGCTGACGGGGACGAACCGGTTGAAGCCGAGGAAGGTGGCGTCGAACGGCAGGAGTTCGAAGCCTATCTGGATCATGCCGACGACGACGAACGCCGCGATCAGCCCGAACGCGCCGCCGCCGATCCGGTCGACCCAGACGGGGAATTGCATGTTGCCCTTGACGACGTTGTCGGCGAGGGTGCGAAGGATGAGCAGGGCGACGAGGAATACGCCGACGAGGGCGACGGCCTCGCCCTGTTCGGGGAGCTGGGCCATCAGCAGCCCGTAGTAGAGGTTTTCGTAGACGCCGAAGGCCAGGGCGGCGCTGAGGATCGTGAGCACGCACATGATGACCGCGCTGAAGAGGCCCTGGAGCGCCTGGAAGAAGGCGATGCAGAGGATGAGGACCACGCTGAACAGGGAAAACCACATAGCTCACTTCTCCGGCTTGGGAACCACGGGTGCGACGGCGGGCGCCGGCGCCTCCTCGTCGCGCAGGCCGCGTATGACCTCGTTCATGCTCGTGACGCCCTTGAGGACAAGCTGAATGCCCATTTCCTGCAGGTCGCGCATGCCGTTCTTACGGGCCTGCTTGAGGATCAGGGTGGCGGGCTGGCCCTTGCGGATCAGATCCCGGATCACATCGTCGGGGTCGAACAGCTCGAAGACGCCGATGCGCCCGAAGTGCCCGCTGCCCTGACAGTTGGGACAGAGGATGGGCCTGCCTTTCTTGTCCAGGAGGGGCTCGGTCCGTGCCCGATAGAAGAACTCGACGCGGTCGGCCGGGATGTTCGCCTTCCGCAGGAGGGCGGCGTCCGGCTTGTACGGTTCCCGGCAGGAGACGCACAGCTTGCGGATGAGTCGCTGACAGGAGATACCCGTGATGGCCGCCGCCGCCGCGTCGGAGTCGGCGCAGAGGCTGACGAACTTCTTGAGCGCGTCGATCGTGTTGCGAGCCGGGATGCCCATGTAGATCTTCTTGTTGTTCTCGATAACGGCCTGGGCGGCCAGGTGGGCCGTTTCCCGGTCGGGGCAGTCGCTGACCATCACG
The DNA here is from genome assembly GCA_964653435.1 of uncultured Planctomycetales bacterium. Classification (GTDB taxonomy): domain Bacteria; phylum Planctomycetota; class Phycisphaerae; order UBA1845; family PWPN01; genus CAZMVY01. Next base: position 8,550 of record CAZZFA010000058.1, read on the forward strand.
ACGTCCGGCTCTCGCCGCAGGATGGACTGGAACTGGCGTGCGAACGTCACGTCCGCCTTGGTCGGATCGAAGCGGTTCTGCGTGATATTCTCGAGCTCCATGAGCGGCTCGCGCTCGAGCGTCTGGAGGTTCTGCATGAAGGCGTCGTGGGCGCGGAGGGCGGCGTAGAGCGTGGTTGTGACGCCGCTGCCCCTCGGGCCGGAGACGATCACCAGGCCCTTGGGCTCCCGGACCATCCGCTGGAAGATCTCGAGCTGTTGCTCGCTCATGCCCAGGTCGGGCAGACGCAGGCGGCTCTCCTGCGTCAGGATCCGCAGGTCCAGCCGCTCGCCGGCCTTCGTCCCCGAGGTGCGGACCTCCAGCTCGACCTTCGTGCCGCCGGCGGTGGGGTTGAGTGCGAGAATCTTGCCGGACTGCGGCTTGCGGCGCTCCTCGCGGTTGAGGCCGGCGACCTGCTTGAGGTAGTCGATTGCGCCCGGGACCTGCGGGGCCGCGATCAGGTCCCGGCGCTCCGTGACCACGCCGTCGATCCGGTACAGGAGCCGCACGTTCTGGCTGTCGGCGGCCAGGACGACATCCGTCGCGCGGCGCCACAGCGCATCGAAGAGGAGATTCTGGACCGTCTCGTAGGGCTGGAGCTGGGCGGGGTCTTCGGGGGGCTTGACCTTCTTGCCGTCCGAGCCGGTTACCGGGACGCGTTCGACGGCCTGGAGGTTCTTGCCTTTCTTTCCTCCGAGCCTGGCGAACTGGGCGGCGATGTGCCGGGGCGTGAACACGCGGGCGCCGGGGTCCACGAGGCGGTTGCGGAGCAGCACGTAGACCGAGCAGGCTCCGGCCGTCACAACGAACCAGATCGCCCAGCCGGCGGCAAAGAGGCCGCCCTGCCACGGCAGCAGCAGCCACACCGCCATCGCCACCACGCCGCTGCCGAGAATCACGCTGTTCCACATCGTGCGGGACATCGCCTTGACATATTGCGTGTCCTTGTCCACCCACTGGCAGAACAGCAACCAGAGGAAGAACCACACCAGCACGAAGACGAGCTTGAAGATGCTGATGTATCCACCGGGGTCCGGCAGGACGGCCAACGGCATCAGGGAAGCAGGATGCATGATCGCTCCGAACTCGATGAAGTCTTACAGGCGAACCGGGATGCCCCGCTCCGCCATGAGTCTCTTGGTCTCCTGGATCGTGTAGGTGCCGAAGTGGAAAATGCTGGCGGCGAGGGCTGCATCGGCCTTGCCTTCCAGCACCACCTCGACCAGGTGCTCCGGCCGTCCCGCGCCGCCGGATGCCACCACCGGAATCCCTACCGCCTCGGCGACGGCCCGGGTCATCTCGATATCGTACCCGTCGCGTGTTCCGTCCGCGTTCATCACGTTCAACACAATCTCCCCGGCGCCGTCGCGCTCGCCCTGCCGCGCCCACGCGACCACCTCGATGCCGGTGGGCGTCCGCCCCCCGTTGATGAACACCTCCCAGAACTCCCGCCCGTCCCGTCGGACGCGGTTTGCGTCGATCGCCAGGACAATGCACTGGCTGCCGAACCGCAGCGCGGCGCGACGGATCAGGTGCCGGTCTTTGACGGCGGCCGTGTTGATGCTCACCTTGTCGGCTCCGGCGTTGAGCATCCGCCGGATGTCGTCCAGCGTCCGGATGCCTCCTCCGGCCGTCAACGGCATGAACACATTCTCTGCGGCGTCGCGCAGGACGTCCACCATCAGGTCGCGGCCCTCATGGCTGGCCGTAATGTCGTAAAAGACCAGTTCGTCCGCCCCTTGTGCCTCGTAGCGGCGGGCACACTCGGCGACATCGCCGGCGTCGCGGTGCTCGAAAAAGCGAACGCCCTTGACGACCCGCCCCTTGTCGACATCCAGGCAGGGGATAATACGCTTGGCCAGCATTTCCGGTCGGCTATCCAGCGGGGCTCGAACGCCCGAAAGAGTCATTGTAACGGTCCTGCGGGGCCTTTCAACCCCGTGGCAGGTCCGCGCCGTGACAGGGCGAAGGCGCGCAGGACCGACGCCCGCAGCGCGGAGCCGGCCGGGTTTACGGGGCCGGTCGGGGAGCCAGGGGCTCCAGGCGGCGGAGCAACGCCGGCAGCGTGTCGAGGAAGCGGTCGATTTCCTCGATGGTGTTGAATCGCGAGAGGCTCAGGCGGATGGCGCCGTGGATCAGGGCGCGATCGATGCCCATGGCCGTCAGCACGTGCGAGGGCTCGAGCGAGCCGCTGCTGCACGCCGAGCCGCTGGAGGCGCAGATGCCCTGCTGGCTGAGGAGAATCAGGATCGCCTCGGCCTCCAGCGACGCAAAGCCGATGCACGTCGTGTTCGGGAGGCGGTTGTCCGGATCGCCGAGGCTGCGGGCATACGACACGCGATCGAGGATTCCCGCTTCGAGGCGATCGCGCAGCTCGCGCACGCGGGTGCCTTCCTCGGGCAGATGCCGGGCCGCGAGTTCGGCCGCTTTGCCGAAGCCGACGATGCCCGGCACGTTTTCCGTTCCGGCCCGCAGGCCGTGTTCCTGGTGACCTCCGAACAGTTGCGCGCGCAGCCGCACGCCCGGTCCGACGTACAGAGCGCCGACGCCTTTCGGGCCGTGCAGTTTGTGGGCGGCGAACGAGAGGAGGTCCACGGGCATTTGCGTGACATCGATCGGGATCTTGCCCGCGGTTTGCGCGGCATCCACGTGCAGGGCGATGCCCCGCTCTCTTGCGATCTGGCCGATCCTCTCGATCGGGAAGATGACGCCCGTTTCGTTGTTGGCGTGCATCACGCTGAGCAGGGCGGTTCGGGGCGTAATCGCGGCTTCCAGTTGTTGCAGGTCGAGTCGTCCCTGTCGGTCGACGCCGAGGCGGGTCACCTCGTAGCCGTCGCGCTCAAGCTGATCGCACAGCCGAAGGATCGAGTCATGCTCTACGGCCGTGGTGATGAGATGTCGTTTGTCCGGCCGGGCGGCCAGAAGGCCGCGGATCGCCAGATGATTGCTTTCCGTACCGCCGCTGGTGAAGACGATGCGGCGCGGCCGGGCGTTCACGAGGGCGGCGACCTGCTCGCGTGCGCACTCGACGGCGAAGCGCACCTGCTGTGCCGCGTGGTAGAGGCTGGAGGGGTTGGCGTAGCGATCGCGGAGGAACGGGAGCATGGCCTCCACGACCTCGGGGGCCGGCTGCGTCGTGGCGTTGTTGTCGAGGTAGATGAGCCCCATGGGAGATACTGATTATTCCGATCGGCCGGCCGCCGGCAACCCGCGCGAGCCGGCTGTGGCGACAGGCGTGCCCACGGGTCGGGTTCTACCCGCAGGGCAAACGGGATTGCCCCTCGCGCGCGATTTTCCGCTGTGACGCGTGAGCCGAGTGCGGCGGGTTACTGGTGGCCCAGCTCCGGGTGGCGCCACCGGATCAGCTCGCATACGTCATCGGAATCGAGGAGTGATCCGGTGCTGCACAAGACCCCGTCGATAAACATGCCGGGGCCGGCGAGGGTACGGTACTGATCGATGTGGCAGCGATCACATGCCAGACAGACATCTGCCCGCACACCGAGACGATTGACCGCGGCCTTGGCGGACTCGGCAAGAAGCCTGGTGTCCGGCCCGTCCTCACCCACGATTTCGACATGGATCATCGCTCACCTCCGTGGACATGTCCGCAGGGGGCGCGTTTACGACCTGCGGCCACTTACCTTGAGCTTCCGATCCAGCTTCCGTGCCCTGGTCGACGAGCAGTCCTTAGGCTCGTCCTATAAGGTAATATAGCCCAGCTTTTCGCCGACGCCAACCTCCATCAGGAAAATCTGTCCTCAAAGTTTCTAATACGTTGCAGGGCGGCGCGGGTGCGAGATTCGTCCAGCTGCGTTGCGATGTTCAGTTCGGGATTGAATCGTAACGTTATTCGAATACGGAGGTTATCTGAGTATAGAAATCGCGCCTCGGCCCCGGCGAATCGGCTGGATAGCCGGCAGAAACAGGTGCTGCGGCAAGTCGCCGGCAGTGCGAGCGAGCGGCCGTAGCAGGCACGGGGCGTTCGTCGCCGTGTTCGAACCCAGGCATATTGATTAACTTTGCGCGCGTAACGTCATTGTTTTCAATATAATACGCTATTTTCATCGATACGCAGCGATTTTTTTGCTGATGCAGCTTGACCGGGGCAATTTTGCGATGTATGTTAGGTATTTGTTAGGCTACGTCGATTCCGTGGAGGTCGGGTACGTGCGGGGAGGCGGATGTGATGTGTGTGTGGAGCAGCTACGGAAACGGTCACTCGCTGACGCCCCGTGAGCTGGATGTCTGCCTTCGGTTCGGCGTGGTGCCGCCGGCGGCAACGGGTATGGCGGCGTGGCCGGCGCAGGTGAGCGGGCGGCGGGGGAGCATCGTGCTGATCGTGGGGCCGTCGGGTGCGGGGAAGTCGCGGATGCTTTCAAGGGCGGCGGAGATTCATCCGGGCAGCCGCTGGGTGCGACGATCGGACTTCCCGCGTGATGTGTCGGTGGTGGATGCGGTAGCTCCGGGCGAGCCGCTGGTGGAGGCGGTACGTGTACTCACGGCGTGCTCGCTGGGGGAGCCTCGCCTCTGGCTGCGGCGGTTTGAGGAACTTTCGGACGGGGAGCAGTTTCGCGCGATGCTGGCGCGGGCGGTTTCGCTGCGCCGGCGGACGCCGGAGGCGCCGCTGCTGTGCGATGAGTTCTGCGCGTCGTTGCATCGGCGCGTGGCCAGGGCGGTGGCGTTCAATCTGCGGAAACTGGTCACGCGCGAGGGGTTGGTCGTGCTCGCGGCGACGGCGCACGACGACCTGACGGAGGATCTGCGTCCGGACGCGGTGATCCGATTGTCGCGGAAGGGCGACGTTACGGTGGAGCGACCTGCCGCCGAGGCGCGCGATGCCGAAGCGGCGGGCGTCAACGGCTGCGGCCGGCCGTCGTTCGCACGTCACCTGGAGATCCAACGGGGTTCGATGCGCGATTTCGCCGAGCTGAGCGATCTGCACTACCGGGATCGTGATCGGATCGGGTGCGTGGAAGGCGTGTTCGTAGTTCGAGACGTTTCGCAGGGAGAGGTGTTGGGCGTGGTGGTATACGGGCATCCGCCGCTGGAGCTGTCGCGTCGCAACGAAGCGACGCAGGGACGTTTCGTGCGGAATGCGGCGTTGCTGAACCGGGAGATGCGGATCCTGCGGCGGTTGGTGGTGCATCCGGATGTTCGCGGATGCGGACTGGGGAGGTGGCTGGTGGCGCAGACGCTGCCGCGGGTGGGCACCCGGTATGTGGAATGCCTGGCGGCGATGGGGCTGGTGAACCCGGTCTTCGAGAAGGCAGGCATGAGGCGGGTGGGGGTGTGTGCCGGTTCGAGCCGGCGCGAGGGTGTGCTGCGTCATTTGCGGCAGATGGGGGCGGATCCGTTCTCGGCGGAGTTTGTGCGACTGGTATGCCGGCGGCCGGGGGTGCGGCGGATTGTGGCGCAGGCCGTGTACGACTGGTATCGGGCCGGAACGGGGGGAGCGGGCGATCGGGTGGCGCGCACGGGGCCGGCGCAGCTCGCACGGACGTTTCGCCAGCTCGTCGGGTCGCAGCCGGTGTACTACCTGTGGGAGCGGGAGGCCGGGGGAGCGTCGGTGGACTGTGTGTAAGGGATGACACCAGAGAGGGAGCGGAGGCCCGGGAAAAGGGGGGACCGGCGTGGGGGCTGTGGGTTCGTCTGCGTGTTTCTCTCTCCTGTGCGGGCGGCGGAGGACGGACGTGGCGCTCCGTCCTTCGCCGCCGAGCCCGCAGCCGGAGCGACGAAGCGCGCTGCCGAGGCCGCAACCAGAAGAAGCCGTCGCAGACCGGGATCGCTGAGTATCACGGATTGCGTCGATTCCACTGATCGGCGGGATGAAGATGAAGAAGAACGGGCCAGACTCCCTGAATCCGTGGAATGTGTTTCATCCGCAGAATGCGTGTTGTCTGCATGCGTGAATTCGCGGCTGCGCCACGGGGCAGGAAGCGAGTCGGAGGAACAGGGCGTTGTCGTACATCGGCAAAGGGGGTTGTGATGCAGATTGGGCGTTGGGCGCGGCGATTGGCGCGGCCGCTGGAGTCGCGGAAGGTTCGGGTGGGCGTGGCGACCGTGCTGGCGGCGTACGCGGCCGAGCACGGGCTGGCGTGCAGCGAGGAACTCGTCCTGACCGTGCTGAGCGTCGGCGTGGCGATCATTCTGGGGATTGCGCATGAAGACGCGGGGAAGGCGGAATCGGGTTCCGGGTTCCGGGGTCCGGGGTCCGCGGAAGGGGGGGACACGCCGTGAAGTCGCGACGGATGAATCGGGTGTTCGACGCCTGGCGCTCGCTGTTGATCGCGGCGGCCGGCGTGATTGTCGGGTGCGGGGGCGATGCCCGCGTGGAGCTTTCGGCGGCGGATGCCCTCTCGGCCGTCGCGGGGCAGATGCGGGTGGTGTTCGACGAGTATCACGGCGAGGTGGAGGCGCACGACGACACGCGCGAGTCGGCCGTCGTGCGGGCGTTCGTCGAACGCGTGCGGCGCGATTCGAGCGATGGGGCGAAGCTCGATCAGCACGCCTCGCAGTTCGAGGCGGCGATGGCGACGATCCGGGCCGATCGCCGGACCGAGTGGCAGCGACGAGCGGCCGCCGAGACGCAGGTCGAGACGATTCTGGAGGTGGCCAAGGGGTTGCGGCGGCTGGGGATCGAGAGCCTGTCGCTGCAGGATGAGATGCGGCGCTACCTGGTGTCGTGGACCGAGTCGATGCGGCGGGCCGGCACGGCGGCGGCGGGCGTAGGCGGCGCGACGGGCCGGAACGCGGCAGCGGGGAGTGCGGGGTCGAAGGCGCCGGCGGGTGGCGCGCCGGTGATACCGTTGTGTCCGGACGGGAACTGTGATGTGCCGGCGAAGTGAGAGTTGTGAGAGTGGGGATGACCATGAGCGATCTGACGCAAGAGCTGAATCGTCTGCTGGGGCGACTGGAGGAGGCGGCCGAGAGGAGGATCGCCGCGGCGCGCGGCTCGGGCGGCGACGCGATCGACCGGACGCTCGAGGCGCCGCCGCGGGAAACGGCGGTGGTGTCGTTGCGCGAGGCGCCCGAGGTGGAGGCGTTCCGGAGCGAGCTGATGGACGGGCTCATCCGGGCGGATACGGCCAACCGGCTGCTGCGGCTGGTGGCGACGATCGTGGAGGGGATGCTGTAGCGAGGGAGGAAGCGACGGAGCGACGAAGGGAAAGCGGTCACCCTCACCGCGTCCCTCTCCCTGGACGGGAGAGGGGGGGATGGTGGAACGACGATGGATTGGGGATCGACGGCTGTGCTTGTCGGGGTGTTGAGCCCGCTGGTGGGGGCGCCGCTCACGGCGATCACGCTCTACCTGCGGGCGATCCGGGAGCATCAGACGACGGCGACAGCGGAGGTGATGCATCGGATCGAGAACCTGGAGCGGTCGGTGCGCGACCTGTCCCGCGCGATCGCCGAGATCGAGCGCGATTACACGACGCGGGAGGAGTGGCTGCGGGAGTCGATGCACGCGCGGCAGCAGCTCGAGCGGCTGGCGGAGGCGATGGCGAAGGTGCAGGCGGAGCTGGAGGACGGCCGGGGTTTGGCGGCGGAGCTGGCCCGGGCGACGGGGGCGATCGTGGGGATGACCAAGGCGGTTTACCACGGAGAACACGGAGACCACGGAGAGGAAAAGCGATAAAGCGGAAAGGCGAGAAGGCAGAAAGGGTGCGAGACGGCGTTTCTGTTCTTCTTTGCGGCTTTCTCGTCTTCGCTCTGTGTGCTCCGTGCTCTCTGTGGTGAACGGGAGGTTGAGTATGGCCGGTAACGGCGCGAGGCAGATCAAGCGGGTCCGCAACGAGATGCTGGTGGCGCTCAAGATGCTGTACCCGGCGGCGCTGCAGGGGGACCAGTTGCTGCGGAGCCTGCTGGGGATCTTCCCGCACCTGGAGTGGGACCAGTTCCGCAAGGACCTGGCCTACCTGAGCGAGAAGGGGTACGTGCAGCGGATCGTGGCCGACACGGAGCGCGACGAGCGAGCGACGCCGTGGCGCAAGCGGTGGTTCCGGCTCACGCCGTCGGGCGTGGAGATTGCGGACCATTGCGTGGTGGACAAGGCGCTGGAGGTGTGAAGGGATTGCGGAATGCGGAACGCGGGGCGCCGGCACGGGGTCTGGCCCTGGTCAATGCATCAGGAAGAAGCCCGCCGCGCCGGCGAGGATCAATGCGAGGATGATTGTCAGCACGCCGAGCGCGAGGTCCGGTTTGTCGGGGACCAGTTCGCGGGCCGAGGGGGGCAGGCGTGCGGCGGCGAGCGCCTGCCAGCCGAGGATCAGTGAGACCACGGCGAGAAACAAGCCGACGAGATTGATTACCGCGCCCAGCAGACCGCGCACACCGAGGACGTAGGCGGCGAATGTCGCGACGAGCCCGCCGCCGGCGAAGCGGAGTCCGCTGCGGACGTGCCGGTTGGCATCGCGCAGCAGAAGGATGGTTACCCACGTCCGGTTGGCGCGTCGCTCGATATCGATCCAGGTGAAGAGCCGGCCGCACTCGGGGCAGCGATTGGTCGGAAGGCCGGTGAGGTTGTAGCCGCACTTGGGGCAGGTGGGCGGGACGGGCAGACGCCAGCGGGCGCGGATCTGTTCTTCGATTTCCCGGGGGGTGAGGGACATGGGTTTGCGCGGGCGTTATTCCGTTGGTCCGTCAGTTCGTTAATCTGTTATTCCGGCGGCTTTGGGGCGCTTGCTGGCGCTGCGCGTTCGGTTTGGGCGCTTGCTGGCGCTGCGCGTTCTGTGGGGGGCAGGCGGCTCGCCCGGTGGTTGCCGTGCGGGCACGCGGATTCTTAAGGGCGCTTGCTTGCGCTGCGCGTTCGGTTGGGGCGCTTGCTGGCGCTGCGCGTTCGGTTTGGGCGCTTGCTGGCGCTGCGCGTTCGGTTGGGGCCGCACATTGATTTTCGCGGTCAGCTTCCGTTTCAGTTCTCTGGCGGCACGTTTGGGGTCGTTTGCACCGATTACGGCGGCGCAGACGGCGACCGTTCGGCAGCCCGCGCGCACGATGGGACCGAGGCGATCGACGGTGATGCCGCCGATGGCGACGATGGGGATCGCGATGGGGGCGCTTGCGCTCGCCTCCACTGCCTCTGACGCGACCTCCGGCCCCATCCAAGACTCCTCCACAAGGTGCGGCGGAGTTGCGACGGAAGACTCTGGCCCCCGACCCCCAGCCTGAGCGAGTCCTTGCCGGAGACGAACGGCACGCCGTACGGTTGCGACGGAGGACTCTATCCCCCAACCCCCGATCCCCAACCCCCAATCCCCACCCGCTGGCCCCCCCTTGTAAAGGGGGCGAGAGACCGGCGAGCCGCTCGCTCTCGCGGCCAACTCCCGCAGCCTGGGCAGGATGCCGGGGCCGGGGATGCGGCGCTGGGGCTTGGTGGTTGTGTCGTACATCGGGCCGATGGCGAGGTAATCGGGGCGTTCGCGGAGGGCGCGGCGGAACTGCGTGAGGTTGTGCGTGCTCTTGCCGATGAGCAGGCCGGGGCCGGTGATCCGGCGGGCGGCGGCGACGGGCATGTCGGTCTGGCCGAGGTGTACGCCGTCGGCGCCGGCGAGGCGGGCGATGTCGGGCCGGTCGTTGATGATGCAGAGCGCGCCGTGGCGGTGGCAGAGGTCGGCGAGCCGCTTCGCCCGCGTGAGGAGTTCGGCGTCGTCGAGGTTCTTCTCGCGGAGTTGCAGGCAGTCGGCGCCGCCGGCGATGGCGTCGCGGGCGGTCCGCAGCCACGAGCGGCGGCAGAGCGATTCGGTGATTAGGACGTAGAGGCGGACGCGTGCGAACGCAGAGGCTCTGGATTCCGGATTCCGGGTTTGGGATTCTGAATCGGGAGGGCGAAGTCGCGCGACGGGGACGAGGCGTTTCTCGATGTCGTAGGCGCGGTAGCGGATGCGCTCGAGGGCGGCGGCGGCTTGTGCGTCGTCGAGCTTGGCGTACTCCTCCAGGACGCGGAGGGCTTCGGTGAGGCGTCTGGCGGCGGCGGTGACGATGTCGGCGACGGATTGGCGGTGTTTTTCGCCGTCGGTGGTGATGTGCGTGCCGACGTCGCCGGGGGTGTCGCGTGCGGCGAGCAGTTCGGATATCGGCCAGATGCGTGCGGCGGCGGTGAGGTCGTGGCGCATCTGCTTGAGCGTCCTGCACGTGGCGGCGTCGTCGATCGCGAAGCGCGCGAAGTCTTCCAGGACGCGCATCGCCTCGCGGGCGCGGTTCAGGTTGGCGTCGAGGATGCGTGCGGCGGACCGGTGCATGATGGTGCATTATAACGGGCCGGCGGCTTTTCGGCTTCGGCGGAAGGTGTGGTTCGCCGTGTTTGGGTTTCTCAGAGGGAAAGGGGCAGCGGTCTGTGGCAGGGCCGGGCTTGGAGGGGTCTCGGGGCGGAGAAGTCGTGTTCGGGGGGCATCCTACGTTCGGGTCGGGCTCCGAGAGCTTCCTACCTTGCAATCCGGCTCGGAGAGCCCTCCTGCCGGTTACAGTCCTTCGAGGCGGTGGCCGAGTTTGGCCTTTTTGGTTGCGAGGTAGCGGCGGTTGCTCTCGTTGGGCGGGATCTGGATAGGGACCTGCTCGACGATCTGCAGGCCGTAGACCTCGAGGCGCTCGAGCTTCTTCGGGTTGTTCGTGAGGATCCGCAGCTTTCGCAGGCCCAGGTTGCGGAGGATCTGAGCGCCGATGCCGTAGTCGCGTTTGTCCGGGGGGAACCCGAGCGCCTCGTTGGCCTCCACGGTGTCGAGTCCCTTTTCCTGGAGCTTGTAGGCCTTGAGCTTGTTGTGCAGGCCGATGCCACGGCCTTCCTGGCGGAGGTAGACGAGGGCGCCCCGGCCGGTCTGCTGGATCTGTTGGAGGGCACGGTGGAGCTGTTCGCCGCAGTCGCAACGGAGGGAGCCGAACAGATCGCCCGTGAGGCACTCCGAGTGCACGCGAACGAGAACAGGCTCTTCGTGAACGATCGGCCGGCCATCCTTGTCGAGCTCACCGATGCCGCCGCAGCAGAGCGCCAGATGGGGGTCGGGATCGACGAACGACTTGTAGGCGATCAGGGTGAACTCGCCGTAGCGTGTGGGGAGTCTGACCGTCTCGATGCGCTGAATGAGGTCCTCGCGGCGCTGGCGGTACTCGATCAGGTCGGCGATGGTACAGAGCTTGAGTTTGTGCTCGCGGGCGAAGGCCTCCAGTTCGGGCAGGCGGGCCATATCGCCGTTTTCCGCGAGGATGGGGCAGATGACGCCGGCGGGCTGAAGGCCGGCCAATCGCGCGAGATCCACGGCGGCCTCGGTGTGCCCGGCGCGGACGAGGACGCCGCCGGAGCGGGCCCGCAAGGGGGCGACGTGTCCCGGTCGGACGAGATCGCCGGGGCGGCACGCGGGATCGACGGCGCGGCGGATGGTGATGGCACGGTCGCGGGCGGATTCGCCGGTGCCCACGCCGAAGCGGGCGTCCGCGTCGATGAGCACCTGGAAGGCCGTGCCGTGGGGGGCGGTGTTTTCGCTTACCTGCGGGCTGAGATTGAGCCGCTCACAATGTTCGCGAGTAAGGGCCAGGCACAGCATTCCGCGGCCGTAGCGGAGCATGAAGTTGATGATCTCCGGGGTGACGGCCTCGGCGGCACAGACGAGGTCTCCTTCGTTCTCGCGGCGTTCGTCGTCGACGACGATGACGATGTTGCCCTTGCGAAACTCGGCGATGGCTTCTTCAGTTGTGCAGAACGGTGAGTTCATGGGATTGTCTTTGATTGGGCATCGGTTGGCGCTTCGGGCTCTGATGGGGCGCTTGCTGGCGCGGCGCGTTCTGTGGGGGCGCTTGCTTGCGCTGCGCGTTCTGTTGGGGCGCTTGCTTGCGCTGCGCGTTCTGTGGGGGCGCTTGCTGGCGCGGCGCGTTCTGTGGGGGGGCTTGCTGGTGCGGCGCGTTCGGATGGGGCGCCGGAGGCGACGAATCGTTGCCCGAATCGGAAGTAATCGACGGCGGCAACGACGGCCAGGGCGGTCGCCGTCCACCAGCACACGTCGGGCAGCCGGCGGAGGAACGGGGGCAGATCGGGCCGGAGCAGCACGGCAAAGACCATCGCGAGCTGGGCGCAGGTGCAGAGTTTGCCGGGGCGTCGGGGCGAGATGCATGTCCGCAGGGTGATAAGGTAGATGATGCAGAATCCGACGACGACGAGGAGGTCCTTGCCGATGGCGGCGACCACGACCACGCTGGGCAGGATGCCGCCGGGCACGCTCGTGCTCTGCCGGGCGAGGAGGACGACCGAGCAGATGACCAGGAGCTTGTCGGCGAGCGGGTCGAGAAACTTTCCAAGCGGCGTCTCCTGCCGAAGGCGGCGAGCCAGAAAACCGTCCAGCACGTCGCTGATGCCCATGATGACCAGAATGCCGAGGGCGGCCCGCCGCGCCGCGGTTCCCCACTGGGGGTCCTGGATGTTCAGCACGCAAATGACGAACGGCGCGACCAGGATGATCCGCGACAGCGTGATCCGATTGGGCCAGCTCAGCGTGGTCATGCGTGCAGCCGGTGTATTGTACGGCGGGGCGGGCGGCGGAACAAACGGGCGTCAAGGGGGTTCGCCACGGGCGGGGGACCGGGTGGTCGGCGGCGGGGGCATTTCAGCGTTGGCGGCAGAAGACACCCGGCTCGATCTGCTCGAGGCTGCGGCCGGGGCTCGCGAGATCGGGCATGGGTTCGGGGCTTTCTCGCAGGATGAGATAGCCGCCGGGCCGGATTGCATAGAGGAGGGCGGCGCGGACCTGCCGGGCATACGGGGTATCCCCGATGGCGGCGGGGGAGAAGGTGATGACGGCGTCGAAGGTGCCGAGCTGGCCGAGTTCGGGCAGGCGCAGGGGGTTGACGAAGCGGAAGCGGGTGATCTGCCGGATGACGGCGCCGGGCGTGATGGTATAGCCGCCCTCCGGGAGGCGGGCGACGGTGAAGAATACCTCGGTGCCGGCGGGGAGGTGTTTGGAGGAGAGGGGCAGGTCGGCTTCCTCGGAGAGGGTTTCCTGGCCGAAGAGCATGGCGACCTTCTCCGTGTAGGCGCGCCACTCCGCGCGGCGGAACTCATAGACTCCGTTTTCCGCGTATTTGAGCGCACCGGGCAGGACGTCGGTTCCGATCACCTCGATGCCTGCGACATGCGGCCCGGTGGTGTTCTGGGCGAGGCGGGCCATCGTGGCGAGGGAGTAGGAGTCGGCGCCGGCGCCGCAGAACGGGTTCCAGATCCGCACCTTGTGCTGACTGATGCCGGCGGCGTCGGTGAAGAGGCGGACCAGTGTGGTGTGGACGACGGGCATTCGGCTGCGGAAGCGGAAGAACTTCCGCGAGATCAACTCGGGGGGCTGGACGTAGAGGGCCCGCTCCCGCAGCGTATACAAGTATGTGTCGGAGGCGAGCGAGGCCTTGAGGGCGGCGTCCGTTACGGTCTTCATGCCGATGGCCTCGAACGCCAGGGGCAGTTGCTCGACGACGTACCGCGTCTGGTCGGCCGTAAGCGGGTGCGACAGCGGCGCGGGCGGGGTGCGCTCGTTGACGGCCTTGAGAAACGCTTCAACCTGATCGGGACGAAGAGACATATCGTGCCCTTGGAAACGGACTTCCTTTCGCCGCCGGGTGACGGTTGACCGATTGCTTTCCCGTCCGGGCAGCGGCGTGCGGTCTTCAGCCGTCGGCGGGGAGCGTCGACGGCTCGGTGACGTCGTGGACCGGCCGGCTCGGGGCGGCACGGGCACGCGCCGTCATGCGGCGTGCGGCCAATCTGCACGCCAGCCGTATCGCCGCCTTCATGCTCGACGGGTTCGCGCGGTTCTGACCGGCGATATCGAACGCCGTGCCGTGGTCCACGCTGACGCGGATGATAGGCAGTCCGAGCGTGATTTGCACGGCCTCGTCAAACGCCAGGAGCTTGATCGGGATCAGGCCCTGATCGTGGTACATGGCGACCACGCCGTCGAAATGGCCCTGCATGGCCCGCCAGAAGATCGTATCGGCGGGGAAGGGGCCTTCGACATTGGCCCCGCCCTCGCGGGCCATGACCATGGCGGGCTCGATGATGCGTTGTTCCTCGTCGCCGAAAAGCCCGTTCTCGCCGGCGTGCGGATTGAGGCCGCAGACGGCGATCCGCGGGTTCTCGATGCCGAACCAGTTTCGCAGCGCGGCGTCCATCAGGTCGATGGGCTGGAAGACCCGTCCGATGGTAAAGGTGTTGCGGAGATCGAAGAGCGGTTCGTGGATGGTGGCCAGCGCGACGCGGAGCCTGCCGCCGACGAACATCATGGTGACGCGGTTGGTGTTGAAGGCGGCGGCGAGTCGCTCGGTGTGGCCGGGGAACTTGAAGCCGGCGAGGCGCCAGCTTGCCTTGCAGATCGGGGCCGTGACGATGCCGTCGATGCGATCCTGCTGAGCGGCCTGTATGGCCGCCTCGAGGAATCGCATCGAGGCGACGCCCCCGTCGCTGGTCGGGTAGCGCGTGGCCGGGGTGAATACGGGCAGTTCGTCGAAGTCGGCGACCACGACGCCGCTCTCGACCCGGTTGACGTTTTCGTGCGGGAGGCGGAACCAGAAGGGGTTTACCTCGGCCAGATCGGCGGCATAGCTGAGGCTTTCGGCCAGGCCGTAGATGATGAACCGTCCGCATCGGCGGACTTCGGGATCGGCCAGGGCCTTGACGATCACCTCGGCGCCGATACCGCCGGGGTCGCCCATGCTGATGCCGATCAGGGGCTTTTGTGCTTCCGGCGGCGCATCGGGAGCGGCGGGAGGCGGGATGTCGCGGGGCTCATCCATGGTCAGGCAAACCCGTGCTCATGCAGGAAGTCCAGGCTCACAGGCCGCTCCGGCGGCTGCCCCGCGCGCCGGAGGTACGAGATTACCGCGCGGACGATCACGTCGGTTTCGATGTTGACCGCATCACCGGGTTGACGCGTGCCGAGGTTGGTCCGCTCGAGCGTGGTGGGGATGAGGGCGACGGCGAAGCGAGTCGGGGTGTCGTCGGATCGCCGGGCGATTGTGAGCGAGACTCCGTCGACGGCGACCGAGCCTTTGGGGATGACGAAGTCGACCAGGGATTCATCCTGGAGTTCGAGCCAGAGCAGCCGGTCCTGGCCGGCGGCCACCACGTCCGTGACGATCGCGATGCCGTCCACGTGGCCCTGAACGATGTGCCCTTCGAGTCGGTCGGCCGCCTTGAGGGAAGCCTCCAGATTGACGGGGTCGCCTGATCGGAGCCGGCCGATCGTCGTGCGGCGGAGGGTTTCGGGGACGACATCGAATTCGAGGATGGGGAAGCTATCGACGGCTACGGTCTGGCATACGCCATTGACGGCGATGCTGGCGCCGCGACGGGGGGCTTCACTCAGCCGGCCCGCATCGACAGACAATCGAGCTGCCTCGCCCGTGCGACGGAGCGAGCAAACGGAGCCGACAGCCTCGATGATGCCTGTAAACATCGTCCGCAAAGCCGGTTACGCCAACGGCAGACGTTACCATACCAATGGCATGCTAGCGGTATGCGCACGACGCTGTCAAGGCAGCGGGCCGGGGAGCCTTGTGCCGTCGGCCGGTGAGGTTTGCGTTCAAGACGGCGGACACGGATTTGACTCGGGCTTCTGTTTGGTGTATGTTAGGTATGCCGGGGGTGCATTCAAGGGGGGTGGTCATGGGATCAGACAGGGGAAAAAGGGTGTGTCTCGACGGGGCGCAGCGGGAGCTGGTATCGCGGCATCTGGGGCTGGTGCGGCTGCACCTGCGGACGCGGGTATTCCTTCGGAAGGCCGCCACGCGGGATCGCGAGTCGGAGGACTTATACCAGGAGGGTTGCCTGGGGCTCATGCGGGCGGCGATGACGTACGACGCGTCGCGTCACGGCGAGTTCGAGCCGTATGCATTGGCGAGGATCCGCGGGGCGGTACACGAGGCGATTTACGAAGGGTTTGCCACGGTCCGGGTACCGCTCAGGACGATCGCCCGACAGAGGGCTGCGGCCCGTCGGGCCGGGCGAACGAGTGTGCGGGGGGGCACGGCGGGGGGATGGGTTCGATGCAGCGATCTGGGCGAGGATGTGCGGAGGGTGTGCGACGTGGAGGGCAGGAGGGCGATCGGCATTGGCGGGAACGGGGATGCGTCGGCAGAGGGCGATCCGGATACTGTGGGTTGCCATCTTCGGGCGAAGCTGCGAATTGCCTTGGCCGTCGCGGTGGATCGGATGGCGGGCCGGTGCCGACGGCCGGGGACGCGACCGGTGCTGGAGGCGATCGCCGCGGAGCGTCTGGCGATACCGGATGCGCAGGGGCGGACCGCCTTGCGGGCGATCTCGCGACGGTTTGGCGTATCGGTGGGTCGGGCGGTGGCATGGCAGCGTGGTCTTGAACAGGAGGCGCGGAGGTGGCTGGCCGGCGACCGGGAGTTCGAGATGTTGCGCGGGGCGGCGGCGCATTGCGAGGAGGGTGGCGAGCGCGTGCTCGACGCGGGCCTGGAGAGGGAACTGGCGTGTATGCGGGCGGGGGCCTTCGCGCAGGAGTTGGCCGGCCGCGATGCGGACCAACAGGCCGTCGTCCTGGGGATCGTGTTGAGACACGCCGGAAAGGACGCGTCGCAGGAGGCGATCCGGCTTTTCGGAGGGCTTTCCTGCGAGAGGCAGCGTGAGATCCTGGCGACGATGAACGCGGGGAGGGCACCGAGCGGCGGGGCGGAAGGGCCGGCAGGGTGATCGGCTGGAACGGGGGGCGAGCGGCCCGTATACTGGCAAGCCGGTTATGAGCGCGGAGGAGGCTACCGCTGTCGCCGTGAAGCCACGGGCCGAGGCTGCTGAAACGATCGGTCCGTGGTTGCGCTTCAAGTATGCGCTGGTCCGGGCGTTTCTGTGGGGCTGGGCGCGGTGCTTTTCGCTCAAGGGGCTGTACCTGTTCGGGCAGTTCTTCGGGACGTGCGAATATCTGATCAATCACAAGCGGCGGCGGAAGTTCCGTCAGCGGCTGGCGGCGATCTACGGGGATGCGTTGACGGATTCGTTGGCGCGTCGTGCGACGTGGCGGCACTTCATGCGGATCCGGTGCGACAAGCTGTTCTACCTGATCTTCGACAAGCTGCCGCGCGAGAAGATTCTGAATCGCGTGCGGTTCTTCGGGAAGGACGTTCTTGACGAAGCGCTGAGTCGGGGCCACGGCGTGTATCTGACCCTGTCGCACTACGGCTCGCACCATGTGGCGGCCCTTCTGATGGCGCTGCTGGGCTACCGGCTGGTGGGCGTGCGCGACCGCAACGAGGGGCCGCTGCGGAAGTACGTGCAGGAGAAGTATGCCGAGACGTTCCAGGAATACCGCGCGGTTCGCATGTTCTTCGCGGATGCATTTCCCCGCGAGCTGTACCGGTGCCTGGAGGAGGGCTACATCCTGGCGAGCGCGCCGGACGTGGAGCACGACCGCGGGGCCCACCTGCGGACGATGCCGGTGAAGATCTTCGGCCAACAGCGCGATTTCCTTACAGGGCCGGTGCGGATCGCCCTGCGATGCGGCGCGCCGATTCTCCAGGGTTTCGTCATTTCGCGGCGCAATTTCTATTTTCGTCTGGTCGTCCGGGGGCCACTGGTCGATCCCGCCGCCGGCCGGGACGACTTCCAGACTGTGGCTGCGGCGCTTCAGCGATATGCGGACAACATTGAGGACCACGTCCGCGAATATCCTTGTCACATCAGCAAGACCTGAGTAGCAGGCTGCCGGCGGTCGGGCGGTACTGCGAGGTCAGTCTGTTAAACAGTTTAGAAGCCTGAATGATGCCCTCGGGCGAGGAGTAGGCGCAAACAGTCGCTCACTTGCGTTGTCTATTACACTGTCGGTTACATAGCGGCATCCAAGAGAGGATGCAGCCGCTGTCTTGACGAGCTTTTCCGCAATCAATAGGATAACTGTTGATTCAATACTCGTCTGCTGCGGAACTTTCTACGACGGCGCGCATCTTACATATTGACGGACGATGCGTCTGTCGTGCTTGAACGGGCGTCAACGGGACCGCGCTGTGTGGTCGCTTCGTGACCGTGACCCGGGGCGCGACAGTAGTTCAAGAACGGAGGCCCCGCCGGCCTCGGGAGCATGACGTATGAGCCGATCGCTTTCGATCCCGATGTTGTGCGCGCTGCTGCCCACATCACTTCTGGTAATGGGGGGCTGTCCGGAGCCGACGTCGCCGGCGCCGGAGGCCGCCTCGTGGGTGGCGCAGTGGAAATCGACTCCGGAAGCCGGCGAACTGGAGGTGGAGGCAGGGCCGGACCGCGCCGCGGTCGCGGGGGAGCTTTTCTGGCTCGATGCGCAGGCTCGCGGGGGCACGCTGCCGTACACGTTTTCGTGGTCGGTATGCCCCGGCGCCGCGGTCGGGAAGGCGCCGCTGATTCTGGGCGGCGACCGTTCGCTGGCGTGCATCACGGTGTATGGTACATGTCGGCTGCGGGTCACCGTCACCGATGCGGAGGGCCGGACGGCCACTGCGGAGGTCGCGGTGACCGTGCCGTGATGCAGGGCGCGGCGAGGGCGGCACGAGTGAGGGCCGGTTGGCTTGCGTGGCCTGAGGGACGCGCGGCTTGCCGACGGGGCTTTCCTTCTTCTACGGGCATGTTGCGAGCGGGGGATCGCATTTCCGCGCTGGACGTGGTTCCGGTGGCGCAGTAGGCTTGCACCCGCGTTGTATGGCGCCGGGCGGGCTTCGTGCGTGGCGGAGGCAACGGTCGGCGGTCGGCTGCATATGTCGGAGGAGTATCCGTGGGGAATCTGTCGCGGCGCGACGTTCTGAAGATGGGGGCGGCGGGCGTGGTGGCGGGACTGGGGAGTGCGGGCTGCGCGGAGATGGGCCTGGGTCCGCAGCGTGCGGGCGCGGGGGCGGCGCCTGTGCCGTTGGGGCCGGATGAGCCGCTGCGGACGGCCTTCATCGGCGTAGGCGGTCGAGGCAGCGGTCTGCTGAATGCCTTCCTCAAGCTCAAGGGGCAGCAGGTCGTCGCGATCTGCGATATCACCCCGGACAACCTGAACCGGGGGATCGCCGCCGTGGAGAAGGCACAGGGCAAAGCGCCGCAGGGATACGGGGCCGGTCCGGACGATTTCAAGCGGGTTCTGGACCGCAAGGACATCCATGCGGTGGTGACGGCCGCCCCGTGTTTCGAGCACGCGCGGATGATGCTCGCGGCGATTCAGGCCGGAAAGCACATCTACGGCGAGAAGCCGCTGGCGCTGAACGTCGCCGATGCGGATCGGATCGTGGCGGCGGCCGAGGCGAACAGGCGGCTCGTCGTGCAGGTGGGTTTCCAATGGATGTGCAACCCGAATTTCGTCGATTGCATCCGGCGGATCCACGAGGGGCAGATCGGCGAGCCCGTGGAGGGGCGATTCTTCCGGCACAACGGCTATCCCCCGCTGAAGGGGTGGTTCGAGCACCGCAACAAGTCCGGCGACTGGATGCTCGAGCAGGCGTGCCACGAGTTCAACCTCATGAACTGGGCGGCGCAGGCGACGCCTCTGCAGGCGTATGGGATGGGCCGGCGGGATCTGTTCAACGTGCCGGCGAACGGGATCACGAACTACTACGCGGCGATCATCGAGTATCCGAAGAACTTCATCGTGCACTACGCGCAGGGCTGGATCAGTCCGGCGGGTTTCCACGAGATGGGCAAGAAGATCATCGGGACAAAGGGCGCGACCGAGATCGGCGGAGAGCGGATCGCCGTGCATGATCCGGCCGTGAAGGTCGAGCCGCTCCAGAAGTTCAAAGGGGATGACACCGAGGAGGCCCTGCGATGCTTCGTCGAGAGCATCCGCGAGGGCAAGCCCGCGCGCGCGCCGGTGAGCAACGGCCGGAACGCGTCGCTTGTGGCGCTGATGGTCCGCAAGGCCGTGGACGAGCGCCGTGTGGTGACGTGGAAGGAAATGCTGCGGACCTGCTGAGCAGGCCCGGCGGCCGGCAAAGGAGCGGGCATCCTGTCCGTTTGGATACGGGCAGGATGCCCTGACCGCCAAAGGCGCAACTGCCCTGCCGAAAAACGGCGACCCGGTCGTCCGGCGCTGTGGGTGTGCGCCCGCGCGGCAATCCTCATCGCGTAAGAGATCGGCACGCAATGGCGTGACGAGCCGATCGGCGCCACCTTCACGCCGGTCACGCCGCGGGCGTTTTCTTACCCTTGCGGTTCACCAAGCAGAAGGGATTCGAGCGCCCCGATGTCGGCGATCTCGATACGGCGTCCGGCCGGGCGGATCAGGCCGCGCGATTCGAGGTCGGCCTGGGCGCGGGAGAACGTCTCCGGTGCCATGCCGAGCTGTGAGGCCACGTCCTTCTTGGCCAGTGTAAGTTCGATCCTGGTCGTCCCGGCGGCACGGCCCGTCTGCCGGCGGGCCTCGCGGAGGAGGTAGCTTGCGAGCTTGGCCCGCGCGTTGAGGAACGTCTCGTTCTCCAACTGTTCGAGCAGCCGGTGAAGCCATCGGCTGAGCGATTCGAACAGGAGGAGCGAGCAGTCGGGCTGCTCCCGGAGCATCCGCAGGAAGGGGTCGCGGCGGACGAGGATCACCTGCGAATCCTCGATCGCCTCGGCGAAGGCGGGATAGGCCTGGGCGGCGAACATGGCGGCTTCCGCGAACGACTGAGGCGGCCGGACGACGTGGAGTGTGCGTTCGCGGCCGTCCGGGGCGATCTTGTAGATCCGCACGGTCCCGCCGGCTACGACGTAGAAGCCCTCGCACGGCTGGGTCTCGCGAAAGATCGTCTCTCCCGCCTGAAAGCGGATGAGCCGCGAGAACCTCGCGACGTCCTCGATCTGCGTCGGTGTCAATTGCGAGAACAGGGGGCACGATTTCAACTGGTCGGCAAGCGTCGGCATGGCCGGGGATTGTATCGGAACCTGTCGGCTACGGCGACGGCAGCGCGGCAGAGAAAGCACCGGCAAAGGATCGCGGCATGCGGCGTCGACGGCCGAGTTTCCTGTGCCGCCCTCGCGGGCAGCCCCCGCGCGCGGGAATGGCGTTGCGGCCGTGTTACTGTCCGGTGCTCTGCGATGGCAGTCGCACGCGGATGCCGCGATCGGCCGGCGCCCCGGCATGGCCTGCGCGGACGACCGCTCCGCCGTCGTCGTTTCCGTTCTCGCCGACGCTGTACACGACGTAGCTCCGCTCATCGTGGCGGTACAGCAATTCCTTGCCGTTGAACGGGTCACTCGGCAGTGACCGGGCATACTCGGGGACCAGCTCGTCCAGTGTTGCCGGGAGCCGGTGGCGGGCGCGACGATACCGCTCCACGGCAATGGCCACGCCGGCGCAGGCGGTTTCCGCATCGGCGCCGGCCGTCTGAACGAACATTTTTTCCAGAGCCGGCGCGATCAGACGGCCGAATGTCGAGCGAGCGGGTTCGCCGCTGCGTATCGCGTCCAGGGCCTCGGGAAGCGGTCGGCGGGCGAGCTGCACAAACTCGCCAAGATCGCGAAGGTAGCCTGCTGCCCAGTGCAAGGCCATCGGCCGCATCCAGAATCCGGCCGCCGGCCATTGTCCGGGCAGAGGCCCCGTTCCGTTGCTTGCCGGGGCGGACCCCAAGCGGTCGGAAATCAGATCGCGCATGCATTGCAGGCCATAGACGCGCTCGGCGAGCACGCTGCGCTCCAGCAACGTCAGAGGACTGCCCGTTTCGCCGGAAAACTCCGCATAGGCGCGTTCCACGACCCGCCCCCTGGTCTCCAGCAACCGAGGTGCGTCGATTGTCAGCAGGGCATCACCGAGGCGCATCAGCGCGGCATCGGACGGCCGGCAGAGTTCCAGGATGATCGCGGCGTCTTCGCAGGCAAGCGAAACGGACGCGATCTCGACCAGGTACGCGATCGTTATCGGCGGGTCGAACATCCGGCGAAGCCGCAACAGCGAGATCAGGGACTCCACCGCCTCGTCGCCTCGCCCTTGCGAGGCCCGAACCAGGGTGCGGGCGGCGAGAAGTTTTGCGGCGGCTCGCGCGCGAGCGAGTTGCTCCAGGCAGCGGCCCATGCCGAATTCGATGCCGATGTCGAAGCGGCAGGTCGGGCACTGTGCCCCGCGATCGAGCATGTCCAGCGCCAATGCGTTGTCTGTCAGAAGCCGCTCAACGCTCTCGGCGACGTTTCGGGTCGGCCGGCTGGTCGGTGATGTCCGCAGGGCATCGCGGTACGCCCCGCAGGCATCCCAGAGCGGCGCGGCGTTCCTGTCCCGAAGCAGGGCCAGGGCGGCTTCGTAATAGGGTCCCGCGTCGTCGGCTTCGCCTGTTTCGACTGACGGTTTGATGACGGGGGAAGCCGTATTGGAGCGGAGATCCTCGAAGGTCACGGGTTCGCCGGCGGCACGGATGCGGGCGATCTCCGCATTCAATCGTCGGGCTTCCACGTATCCCCATGCCAGCCGGGCCGTCAGCGCGAGCAGGAAGACGGCGACCGCGCCGACCACGATGCCGCGCAGGACTCGGCGCCACAGCGGTCTTGTTCGGGTTTCCAGCGGGTTCATTGCATCTCCTTGAGAAGGCCCCCCGGCACGTTTTGTCGCAGCAGCCGCGCGATCCTCGGCTCGTCGGCCGCCAGCGCGAGGGCGATGTAGCGGCGGCCCGGCCCCTGGCCGTCGAGCAACTCGACGGCCTTGTCGACTTCGGGCGTCCATCGGAGCGGCGCCGGACGGATCGCCGATACGGTCTGTCTTGTCAGACGCTCGGTGGCCAGGGAAAGGCCCAGGCTGAGCACCAGCATCGCCGCCAGGGACAGCCGGCCGACGACGGCCCATCGCAACCGTCGGGGCCTGGCCGTTGCGAGGATGCGGTCCCGCAGGCCGACGGGCGGTCCGCCGGGTCGATACCGGGCGAGAAGGGCCTCGATTTCCATATCTTTATCGCTCATGACGGTTTCCCTCGATATCGCTTTCCACGCCGAGCCGCTCGCGAAGCTTCTCCATCGCGTAGCGGTAGCGGCTCGTGATGGTGCTGATCGAGACGCCAACCCAGTCGGCGATCTGCTGAAACGTCTTGTCCTCGTAAACCTTCAGGTACACGACCTCGCGTTGCTCGGCCGGCAGCGCCCGCAGGGCGCCCTCGACGCGAAGCCGCTCGTCCTCATCGACGGCGTTCGGATCCGCGGCCTCGATCAACGGCGCGGCCGGCGAAGTCTCGAGTTCCTCGGGTCGGCGGCGTCGCTTCTCGATGATCCGCCAGCACTCGTTGCGCACGGCGGTCCGCAGGTAGTCGGCGAACGAGTCGATGCCGTAGAGACGTCCGCCGATCCCGGCGAGCTTCACGAAGGCCTGCTGCACGGCATCCTCGGCGGCGGCGTGATCGCCCAGAACGACCAGGGCGTAGCGATAAAGCCCCGCCGCGTGCGCATCGTAGAGGGCCGCGAGGAACTCGCGTGGGCCGCCGGTTTTTTCGTCCGGAGGCTCGGCGCCGGCCTGTTCGCGGGGTCCGCTCATGCCGTCCTGAGAAGAGACCCGATTGGAGGGGTTTCTTGTCTACTTCGCGTTTCTTTTTTTCGCCGGCCCGGCGGCTGAGCCGGAGCCCTTCCAGGGCATCACGCCGCAGCGCTTCGCCCAGGCGTCATAGAGGCCCGCGAGTTCGCTGACCTTTTCGGGGTGCTTTTGCGCCACGTTATTCAGCTCGGTGCGGTCGGCCTCGATGTCGTAGAGTTCCCACCTGTCCGGGAAGCGCGACACGAGCTTCCACTTGCCCTGGCGAACGGCGCGGTTGCCTTCGTGCTCCCAGTAGAGCACGTCGTGGCCCTTGCGGGTGCCGGTGCGGAAGATGGGGGCGAGGCTGATGCCTTCCGTCGGCGTGATCTTGTGGCCGTTGTACTCGGCGGGATACTCGACGCCCGCCACGTCGAGGCACGTCGCCAGGAGGTCCACGACGTGGCCGACCTCGTGCGTGATCGTTCCCCGCTGCCGGATTACCGCCGGCCAGTACGCGATGAACGGCGTGGAGATCCCGCCCTCGTGCACCCAGTGCTTGTAGAGGCGGAACGGCGTGTTGCTCGCGTTCGCCCACGGCAGGCCGTAGCTCATGAAGGAGTCCGGCCCGCCGGGCGGGACGCCGGGCGTGCCGCGGTCGACCTCTTCGGCGCAGGCGCCGTTGTCGGCGAGGAACATGACGAGCGTGTTCTGCTCGATGCCGAGTTGCCTGATCCTGGTCAGGATTCTGCCGACGCCCTGGTCCAGTCGGTCGATCTGGGCGGCGTAGACGGCCATCTTCAGGTCGCATGCCTCCTTGTCGCGTACGTCGGCCCAGGCGGGCGCTTTCGGGTCGCGGGGCGTCAGCGGCCACTTCGCGTCGAGCAGGCCCATCTCGATCTGCTTTCGACGGCGTGTTTCGCGCAGGGCGTCCCAGCCGCTCCTGTACTTGCCTTTGTATCTGGCGATATCCTCGGTACGGGCGTGCAGCGGCCAATGGGGGGCCGTGTACGCCACGTACAGGAAGAACGGCTCCTTCTTGCCGCCGCAGGCGTCGAGAAACTCGACCGCCCGTTGTGTGAAGGCGTCGGTCATGTAGAAGTCGCCCGACGGTTCATACGGGGTGTTGTCGTCCGCCATGACGCGGTTGCCGTTGAGCCGGAAGTAGTTGCACGCGCCGCTGATGAGGCCGAAGTACTTCTCGAATCCGCGGTCCAGCGGCCAGTGCGGCCGCTTCTCGCCGACATGCCACTTGCCCACCATCATCGCGCGGTAGCCGCCACGGCGGATCGCCTCGGCGATCGTCACGCAATGCTCATTGAGATAGCCCTGATACGCCGGCGTGCCGCGGTCCGCGACCATGTGGCCGACGCCCGCCTGATGCGGATACAGCCCGGTGAGCAGACACGCCCGCGTGGGACAGCAGCGGGCGGTGTTGTAGAACTGCGAGAACCGCAGTCCTTCCGCGGCGAGCCGATCCAGATTGGGCGTGGCGATCTCGGAGCCGTAGCAGCCCAGGTCGGAAAAGCCCATGTCGTCCGCCATGATCAGGACGATATTCGGACGCTCCGCAGGCGACGCCGCGAGAGCAAAGGGCGCAGGCCCCAGAGCGGATACGGTCATACCAAGGACCAGCACGGACACGCGACGCATGGCAATACCCTTTCGACTGACGACAGACGACCAACAACGCACGGGGGCCTACGGCACCGGGTCAATGCCGCCGGGTCCGAACGGGTGGCAGCGCGCCAGTCGCCGCAGGCCCAGAATCCCGCCCCGCCAGGGGCCGTATCGCCGCACGGCCTCGATGAAATACTCGCTGCATGTAGGGCAATACTTACATGAACCGATGAGCAGCGGCCGCAAGCCGACCTGGTAGCCTCGAACGAGCGCGATCAGACAGAAGGCCGCAAGGGATGTCATACCGCGGGCAAGAGCCGGGGCCACGGCGCGGCCGCGGGCGAGGTCCGGATGCGGATGGTCGGCGGAATGCATTGCCGCCATTATATGCGATGGGATGGACATCGCCGCAAGGTGCGGCCGGAGGGCGTGCCGTTCCCCGGGGCAGAATCGCGTTGACGCTGCCCAGGGGGCCTCCTAGACTCCGTTGCCTGGACGAGGGGGCAGGCGGGAGGATTGCAATGTTCACGTCGTTGGCATTTCGGTTGTG
Source organism: uncultured Planctomycetales bacterium (assembly GCA_964653435.1). GTDB lineage: Bacteria > Planctomycetota > Phycisphaerae > UBA1845 > PWPN01 > CAZMVY01. Next base: position 34,140 of record CAZZFA010000058.1, read on the forward strand.
GATACTCGTCCTGGTCCTGGTCGTCGGCTGCAAGAAGGAGAGTGTTCCTGCGGCGAAGGAGGCGGCCGAATCCGCGCGGCAGGCGGCCACCCGCGCCGTCGAGAGCGCGAAGGAGACCGCTGCGCCCCTGGTCGAATCAGGCAAGGCCGCCGCGTCACAGGCGGCGGAGACGGCCCGGCCCTATCTCGAAAAGGGCAAGGCCGCGGCCACGCAAGCCGTCGCGGAGGTCAAGCCGTACGTGGCCCGGGGAGCCGCCGTCGCAACCCGGGCCGCCGACAAGGCCGCGTCCTATGTGGAGCAGGGCAAGGCGGCGACCACGCAGGCCCTTGAGACGGCCGAACGCTATGTCGAGAAGGCGGAGGCCGCCGCGACCCAGGCGGTCGAGAAAGCGAAAGAAGCGGTCCGGTGAGCTCGGCAGGGGCGGGCGGGCTCGTCGGCGTCTGTGCGCGGGCAGGGTGATGGAATCACCGTCGCTTCGGCGGGCCCTTGCGACGTTTCCATGCGGGAATGGTCAGATAGTAGCGGTACGCAAGCCAGCCGAGGCTGATCGCCGTCACGGCGACACACATGAGTCCGACAAGCAGGAGCAGGCTGGCGAGATTCATAGCGGAGCGCGCGGGGCTGTCGGTCGGCTGCGTGACGGCCACGGGGGGCCGGATGTGGATGTGCAGCGTGATGAGGACGGCGGCGCTGAGGGCGGCGATCCCGCCCATGACAATGATTTTCCAGAGGGGTGTTCGGTCGTTGCGTTTCGTCATGGTCAGACGCCACTGTTTCGGTCCGCGCCGGGAGCGACCGACGGCCCGCCTGGGTGCGCCTCAGCCGGGCCGCTCGCCGGCCGGGTTGTTGCGGGCAGAGCCGCCAGGTCGAGCACGACCGCGATTTCATCACAGTTTGCCTGAACGGGGCAGCGAACGCAATCCGTCCACACCTTGTGCGGAAGCGTCTCCTTCGGCACGACGCGGTAGCCGAGCCGATGGAAGAATGCCTGTTCGCGGGTAAGGGCGAAGACCCGGGCCAGGCCCAGGCGACGTCCTTCGGCCTCGGCGGCCCGCACGAGGGCCGTGCCGATGCCATGTCCCCGACGGTTCTCCGCCACGGCCAGGCTCTTGACCTCCGCCAGGTCCCGCCAGACCAGTTCGAGCGCGCAGCAGCCTACGACGTCGCCGTTCTCCTCGCATACGAAGAAATCCCGCAGGTGCTCGTAGAGGTCGGTGAGCGATCGGAACAACATCCGACCGAGTTCGGCATGATGCGTAATCAGGGCGTGGATGGCGGGGACATCGTTCATCGTGGCGGCTCGGATCAGCATGGGGCTCCCGGGGGGCATCAGCGGTCGGGGTTCGTCGTTTGTCGCGGCGGCCGCTCGCAGCTATCTGTCCTTGGTCCTCCCGTGACTCTTATTCAACCGGCGGCATTGTACCGGGCCGGCGCCGCGCGGTGAAGGGTACATGGCGGTACTTGCGGTGCGTGTATGGCGAAGGCGTGGGAAGCCTGGCTCAAGCCGGCCCGGCAGATCGCAAAGGCAAGAGCGGGATGAGCGCCCGGTCCCGGCGATTGAATGCGTAGAGTCTTGCGTCGCGCCTTTTGTGCGCCTTGCGCGCGGCGCGCCTTGTGCGCGGTGCATCTTGCGCGCGGTGCGCCTTGCGCGCAATGCGCCTTGTGCGCGGTGCATCTTGCGCGCGGTGGATCTTGCGCGCGGCGTGTTTTGCGCGCATGGATCGCGCTGCGGCGGTGGCGCGACCC
>CAZZFA010000059.1:0-35753 GCA_964653435.1 uncultured Planctomycetales bacterium
CCGCCCCTGGCCCGGAATTCGGCGCCGGCCGACAAGAATCCAGGCGATAACAGTGCAGGGGCGACTGAACCTTTGCGGTGCTGCTCGCCGCATGCGAAACTGTCTTACCGAAGACGGCACTATCCGTCGTGAGCTCCCGTTGCAGCCGTCGGCTTCGGATCGAGACTGCGTTCACATGAGTCTGGTTCCTACACGTGCCGCCGCTCTTACGCCGCTCTCGCCGGCGGGGGTGGCAGTTGTCGGCCTGATCGGCCCGAACGCGATGGCGTTGCTTCGCCGCGTCTTCCGACCTCGGGGGTCGGGGGCGGAGAGTCCTGTTACGGATCTGAGCGAATCGGGGTCGCAGACCCTTTTTACGGAGGGGTCGGCGGATCGGCTGCGGCTCGGGCAGCTTATCGACGGCGAGGACGTGCTCGACGACGCGATAGTGGCCGCACGCGTGGACGAGCACGGCGTCGGCCATGTCGAGTTCACGACGCACGGCGGGCCGCGGATCGTTCAGCGGCTGCTGCTGACGCTCGCGCGGCACGGCGCGTCGATCGTCTCCGCCGCCGATATCGCCGGGGAGGCTTGGCCGGCGGATTGCGCGCTCGATCGCGAGGTATACCAACTTCTGCCGCAGGCTCAGACGCGGCGGGCGGCGGCGTGGCTGCTTCGGCAGCGGGCGGCGCTGCGGGCGGCGATCGAGGACGCTGCGCGGCTGCTGCCGGATGCGCCCTCGACGGCGGCACAGCGGATCGGCGACCTCGTGCGCGCGTATCCGGCGGCGTGTCGGATGCTTCGCGGCTTCACGCTGGCGATCGTCGGCCCGCCGAACGCCGGCAAATCGACGCTCGCCAACGCCTTCTGCGGTCGTCCGCGCGTGCGGGTGAGCGCGGAGCCGGGCACGACGCGAGACTATGTGAGCGAACCGGTGGCGATCGAGGGCGTGCCGGTGACGCTGGTGGACACGGCCGGCCTGCGCAGCCCTGCGGACGCGATCGAGGCGGAGGCGATTCGGCGGGCGCGGCAGCAGGCGACCGCGGCGGACGTGCGGATCGTGGTGGTGGACGCCGCGGCTCCGGTGACGGCGGAGGTGCGCGGCGCGCTGGAGGAGTTCAGTCCCGACGACCCCTCGCTGCTCGTTCTGAACAAGGCGGATCTCCCCGCCGTCATCTCGACAGACGAGCCGGTCGCGCGCTGGGCCGGGCGAAGCTACCGCGTCTCGGCGGTCGCGGGCACCGGTCTGGAGGTGCTGGCCCGCGGGATCGTCGAGGCCGTCGGGCTCGGCGAAGCCTTCGACCGACAGCCGGCCGCCTTTACGGAACGCCAGGTGGCCCTGCTCCGGCGGGTGTTATCGGGCGGTGTGCATGAATCGCCGTGCGTCCGGCGGGCTCTCGAGGAAATCATCGGTCCCGGGAAAAACGCGGCGGAGCGTGTCTAGAATCCGATAGAGGCGGCGTCTGGCGGCCCGAAACTCGTGCGTTGATTCGGGCGTGCCGACGATATAGAGTATCCGGGCCATTCGTCATATCCCGGCTGGAATGGTCCAGGCGGTTAGGCGCCGGAGTCAGTGACATGGCCGACATCACCGACGAAACAGCATTCGGACGGCTCGTCGTCGATCGCAAGTTGTGCACGCCGGACGAGCTGAAGGCCGCCACCCAGCAGCAGAAGGAGCTGGAGCTCGAGGGCAAGCGGATCTCCCTGCCGGAGATCCTGGTGAAGACCGGCTACCTGACGCGCTCCCAGTTGCAGCGGCTCGGGCAGGACATGGAAGACTCCATGTACAAGCCCATCCAGCAGATCCCCGGCTTCCAGATCCTGGGCAAGCTCGGCTCCGGCGCGATGGCCAAGGTGTTCAAGGCCCGCCAGCTCAGCCTGGACCGGATCGTCGCGATCAAGGTCCTGCCGCGCAAGCTCAAAGAGAACCCGGAGTTCGTCGACCGGTTCTACAAGGAAGGGAAGGCCGCCGCGAAGCTCAATCACAACAACATCGTGCAGGCGATCGACGTCGGCGAGGCCGGGGGCTACCACTACTTCGTTATGGAGTACGTGGACGGCAAGACGGTGTACGATGACCTGGCCACCGGGCACGTGTACTCCGAGAAGGAGGCACTCGACATCATCATCCAGGTGGCCAAGGCCCTCGACCACGCCCATGACCGCGGCCTGATTCACCGCGACGTGAAGCCCAAGAATATCATGCTCACCAAGACCGGCGTCGCGAAGCTGGCCGATATGGGTCTGGCCCGCGAGACGCAGGACATCGAGGCGGCGATGGCCGAGCAGGGCCGCGCGTACGGCACGCCGTACTACATCAGCCCCGAGCAGATCCGCGGCGAGGTGAACATCGACGCCCGCGCCGACATTTACTCCCTCGGCGCAACGTTCTACCACATGGTCACCGGCAAGGTCCCCTTCGAGGGCTCCTCGCCCGCCTCCGTCATGCAGAAGCACCTGAAGGAGCCGCTCATCCCGCCGGACCACATCAACCCGAATCTCTCCGCCGGGGTCGGCGAGGTCATCGAGGTCATGATGGCCAAGAAGCGGGAAGACCGCTACGCGAACGTCAAGGATCTGCTCGTGGACCTGGAGGCGATCGCCCGGGGCGAGCCGCCGCTGCAGGCCCGCGCCCAGTACGATGCGCAGGTCCTCCAGGGCCTCGCGCAGCGCGGCGAGGCCGTCCGTACGGAACCCGTGGAGCCGGTCTCCCGGGCGCCGTCGCGCCCCGACTGGCTCTGGGTGATTATCCTTGGCGCCGTGCTCGCCCTGTCGGTCATCATCAACATCGTCCTGCTCGCGACACGGCAGTAGAATGCGGGATTGTGTCCTCACAACCGCCAAGTCTTGAGCCCTGGCCGGATGAGGGGGGCCTCAACGAGGATGTGCCCTGCCCGAAGTGCCAGTACAACCTCCGCGGCCTGACCGTTCCGCGTTGCCCGGAGTGCGGGTTCGAGTTCACGTGGGCGGATGTGCCGAAATGGCAGCAGGACGAGATGCAGCGGCGGGAGCGGCGCGCCAGCCGTGCGGGGCTTGCTGGCGTTGCCGCGATCTTTCTGGGATTCCTGATCGTCTGCGCATTCGGCGCCCCGGAGCTGAACGTTCTGCTGGTGCCCGTCGCCGCTGCTGTCGTTGTGTTTGCGATCTCGGGCGCCCAGTCTTGCGTGGAGATCCTGATTGCCTCGGCATGGATGGCCGCCCCACTGAATTGGCGGCGATACCGCGCGTGGTGGGAGGGCGTCATCATCGGGTACGGCCTTTCCGGCCTGACCATCCTTCTCAGCGGACACGGCGTGATCGCCTTCGACATCCAAGGTTTTCACCTGATCCCGTCGCATCTGTGGGCCCTGTCCCTCCTGACTACCGCGGAGGCATGCGCGGCTCAGTGGTGGGTCGTGCGCCGGCGAAGCCGGCAGTGGAGCGAACCGGTCTCGTCGCAGGGCCTCCTGCTCGCATGCATACTTGCCAAGACGGTCACGGCGATCCTCTGGGCGTTCTGCCCGTTCGCGATCACCCGGTTGTGATGCGAATCCCGTGTCGCCATCAGCGTGCGTCCATCCCGCGGACGCCGTGCTTCGTGAGATTCGGGTCGGGCAGGTTGTCGTTGGCGGGGAGGATCGCGGCCGCGGGGCATTTCGTCACGTGTCCGTCGGCGAAAAGAAAGACGCGGCGGCCGCGCGTGTCCCACCAGCCGTTGTCGGCACGGATCGGGCTGTGATAGCTCCGCCACTCCCCGGAGAGGATCTTGCGGGCAGGGTGAAGAACGTCGGCGGCGGACTGAGCGATCGACGGCTGCGGATTCGTATAGCAGTCGGCAGGGCTGCTCATGGCGTCGATCTGCGCCGGGCTGTGATAGAAGCTCATGCTGTAGGCATAGCTGGTCCGCTCGAAGACCTCCGGCGGCGTCGGGTCGTTCGGGCAGACGAGAATGCTCGGATTGTTCACGTTGATGTTGTGCACGAAGTACGGGCCGATGAACCGGCGGAAGCCCCGGCCCATCCAGAGCCAGTACCGGGGCGAGGTGCTTACCGGGTCGGTGGCGCAGGGATAGCGGTCGCGCGAATCGCCGAGGTACATGGCGAAGCCGGTTCCGACCTGCTTGAGATTGCTGCCGCACGAGGCGGCGGCCGATTCCTGCCGCGCGCGGGCCAGACTCGGCAGCAGGATCGCCAGCAGCAGTGCGACGATCGAAACCACGACGAGCAGCTCGATGAGCGTGAACCCGTCCGGACGTGCGCAGCCCGGCGCAACCGGGCCCGGTCCGGCGTGCTCTTTCCGTCGCGGCGGCGCGGATATCGCCGTTTGTGCAGCGCAATCCGATAGATTCGCACGTTCTGTTGTCCGAGCCATTCGTAATCCGTCCGGGGACTCGATTGGGGGATCGGCTACCGCGCCATCCCGGCCGTGCATCTTCGCGGAACGGGACACGTTGTGCAAAGCCCGCGCGCCGCGTTGTGGCGGGGGGCTGCCTTCGCGCGGGTATCTTGCCGGCCGCCTCCGCCGCATCCTTCGCACATGACGAGGAATCGCTGCCGCCGCGGGGCCGCGGGACCGTCCGCTCGTTGCACACCGCAACAGCGGGATATAGGCTTTGCATCCGTTCCCGGGCCCCGGTTCCGTATCCCGAGACCGGGACTCGCGGACCCGAGGCGAATGCCGTGAAGAACACGCGCGTCATCTTCGTCATCCTGGGCCTGCTGCTGGTCGGCACGCTGGCGCTGACGCCGCGGATCGGCTGGCCGGGCGCGGATGTCGAACGTGTCCTGTGGACGCTTCGTGTTCCCCGGGTGTTCATGGGTGTGCTGGCAGGGGTCGGGTTGGCCGTGGCCGGGGCGATGTTCCAGTCGCTCTTCCGCAATCCGCTTGCCGATCCGTTCACGCTGGGCGTCTCGAGCGGGGCGTCTCTGGCGGCCGCCTTCTGCATGCTTCACGGCGTGAGCGGATTGATCTTCGGCGTTTCAAAGCTGAGCGTCGCGGCGTTTGCCGGGGCGCTTGTCTGCGTGCTGGTTGTTTACGGCATCGCGCGGCTCAAGCAGGGGTTCTCGACGGGTACGCTGCTGCTGGCCGGGGTGACGATCGGGTTCGTCAGTTCCGCGTTGATCGTGCTGGCGATGTATCGGGCGGACCAGCACGACATCCAGGCGATCATCAAATGGCTGATGGGATCGTGCGAGCTGGCGGGCGTCGGCCCGGCGCTCGATGCGTTTGTCTTCGTACTCGTGGGCACGGCGGTGGCCGTTTACTCGCACCGGGACCTCGATCTGCTGATGATGGGCGAGGTGATGGCGGCGGCACGGGGCGTTGCCGTTCGTCGCGTCCGCCGGCGGATCTACTTCGCCGCCTCGCTGGTGACGGCCGGCGTGGTGGCTCAGTGCGGGCCGATCGGCTTCGTGGGCCTGCTCATTCCGCACATCATGCGGCTCCTCGTCGGCCCGACCCACCGGCTGCTGCTTCCGGCGTGCATGCTCGGCGGGGCGATCTTCCTCCCGCTTTGCGACGCCGTGGCGCGGACAGGGTTCCTCGTCGGCTCGGCGCGGCAGTTGCCCGTCGGCGTACTGACAAATCTCATCGGCGGCGCGTTCTTCCTGTACCTTCTGCTGCGGCGCCGGGAGGAGAGGCCGATCCTGTAAGGTGCGTGCAAGAGAGCGGCCGCGCGACCCGTTGGTGACGAATCGCGCGGCCTTGCATCACTTCACCTTACGCCATCGTGCATCCGGCAATCGTCGGTCAGCAGCCGGGCTTCGGCGGCCGGTTGGGGCCGTTGAAACACGCCTGGAACGCCGAGAAGTCCGCCAGGTCGACGTCGCCGTCGTCGTCATCATCGAAGCAGGCGCACACCTGCGTCGGCGGTGGCGGGCCCTTCCACGGCCGGTTCGGGCCGTTGAAACACGACTGGAACACCGAGAAGTCCGCCAGGTCCACATCGCCGTCCGGCTCCGAATCCTGTTGCGGCCGCGGGCACGACTTGCCCGTGAGGGCGAACGCCAGGTCCATCGAATCCGGCGCCAGCGGGTGGCCGTCGCCGTACCGCAGCTCGCGCCAGATCGGCAGCCCGCTGCTGGTGTCAAGCCAGCAGGCGTCGTCGTTCCAGTGCTCGCGCGTGCTCTTCCAGCCCATCGTGAATTCGGTCATGTCCGCATTGTACTTCACGCCGAGCCAGTAGATCGTGCCCTTGGTCTGCCGGAACGCCTCCGCCTCGGGGATGTAGAAGTCGTACTGGTAGACCTGGGTATCTCCCGGGAAGTGCCAGAAGTTCTGCACCGGGTCGAACCACCACTCGCCGTGGACATTCGCGCACAGCCCGGCCCTGTACGTACCCGGCTGGAACGTCTTGGACCACAACTGCGTGCCCGGATGGCTGTACGGATACGGGTTCCCCGGGCCGACGGGTACGTCGGAGTAGATGTAGAGCGTAAACGTGAGGCTGTTCAGGACGGGCGGCACGATGTCGCCATAGAAGGATGTCCAGATGTGGATGTCGCGGATCGCGCCGGTCTGCGTGCATTTGAAGTCGTCCGCCAACTGCACGAAGTGGTTGTCCACATCCACGCCTGTCGCCGTCAGGTCGGGCCGTTGCAGCCACTTTGCCGAGACGATGTCGATCTGGTAGTCCTCCACCTCGCCGTCCGGGGCCGCGCCGGTATAGGACAGGCCCCGCACACTGCTCAGGCGGAAGCGGGCAAACGTCTTGCCCAGCGCCGTGAAGGCCGGCGGTGTGAAGGTCAGGTTGTTGGCGCCGTTGAGCACGATCGCGTCCGTGAAGATCTGCTCGCCGGGGTCGGCCCAGTCCCCGTCGCCGTTGAAGTCGATCCAGGCGTTCAGGTACGCCGTCATGCCGGGCGGCATGGTGGCCGTCACGGTAAGGGTATTGGGCACGCCCGCAAAGAACGCCGTGTTGAACGTCACGCCGTCCTCGTCGGCCAGGTTGTTCGTATCGTCACCCGTGGCGGTGGCGTTCGGCAGGCCGTCGGCCTCCGTGTCGATCAGATTCCCGAGCGAGAGGCCGGGCACCGCCGTGTGGTGCGCGCCGTTGTTCGCCAGGAGCGTCGGATACGGGGCCGGCGCATCGCCGAAATCGTCCGGCTCCGGCACGGGGCCCGGCACACCGGTAATCGCGAACGCCAGATCCATCGAGTTGCCCGCCAGCGGATGCCCATCGCCGTAACGCAGTTCCCTCCAGATGGGCGTCTCCGGACCCGTATCGAGCCAGCAGGCATCGTCGTTCCAATGGGTCGTCGAGGTCTTCCAGCCGATGTCGGCCGCCACCGGCCCCGTTTCGAGCTTCACGCTCAGCCAGTAGATGGTTCCCTCTCTCTGGCGGAACGCCTCCGCCTCGGGGATGTAGAAGTCGTACTGGTAGCAGGCGTGGTCGTTGTTCGGGAGCCAGATGTCGGGCGGACTGTGCCACCACTCCGAGATGCCTCCCCGGCAGAGGCCCGCGTTGTATGTGCCCGGCCGGAAGGGCCTCGACCAGAGCAGAATGCCCGGATGGCTGTACGGGTTGTTCGGCCCGGCCGGCACGTCGGAATAGATCGCCAACGTGAACGTCAGGCCGTTGAGCGGCACCGGAACCTGGTCGTAGAAGAACGAGGTCCAGAGGTGGATATCCGTGATCGGCCCGCTCTGCGTGCACTGGAAGTCGTCGGCCAACTGGAACTGGTAGGCATTGACGTCCACGCCTTGCGTGCTGAGATCGGGCGGCTGGATCCACTTCACGGGCACAATCTGGATCATGTAGTCCTCGACCTCGCCGTCGGGCGCCGCCCCGGTGAACGAGAGACCGGCTTGCGTGCTCAGGCGGAAGCGGGCGAAGGAATTCGGCGACACCGCCGCGAGCGATGGCACGGTGAAGGTCACGGAATGCGTGCCGGGCGGCAGCATCATGTCCGTGACCACCTGCTCGCCCGCGTCGCTCCAGTCGCCGTCACCGTTGAGGTCGATCCACCCGTTCAGGTAGCCGCCGGCGCCCGACGGATCGGTCACGGTAACCGTGATCGTGTTCGGCACGCCGCCGAAGAGCGCCGTGTTGAACTTCACGCCGTCCTCGTCCGGCAGACCGGCCAGATCGTCACCGGTGGCCGTGGCGTTGGGCTGGCCGTTCGGCTCGCCATCAATAAGGTTGCCCAGTATCAGCCCTGAGCCGATGATGTGCCTCGCTCCGTTGCTCGCCAGCAGCGTCGGGTAGGTCGGATCCGGCGCGTCACCGAAGTCGTACTCCGGTTCCTCGATTTGCACCTGGTAATCCTCCACCTCGCCGCCTTGCACGAGCCCGGTGAACGGCACGCCGCCCGGGTTCGTGTGCAGGCGGAAGCGGGCGAACGTCAGGACGTTCGGCGTCGCCGTGTTCGGCACCGTGAAGGTCAGATTCTGAACGCCCGGAACGATCGCCTGGGCCACGAAGATCTGGTCGCCCGGCGTCGCCCAACTGCCGTCCTTGTTGAAGTCGATCCATGCGCTCAGGTACATGCCGGCCGCCGGTCCCGCCGCGGTAACGCTGATGGTCGCCGGCTGACCCGGCCGCAGCGGCGTGACAAAGGCCACACCGTCCTCGTCCGGCAGATTGGCCAGATCGTCACCGGTGGCGTTGGCATTGGGCTGGCCGTCGCGCTCCGCGTCGATGAGATTGCCCAGCATGAAGCCCTGCACGATCGTGTGCCTCGCCCCGTTGCTGGCCAGGAGAGTCGGGTACGTCGGGTCAGGCGCATCGCCGAAATCGTCCGTAGGCGGCGCCTCCTCGATGATGAACTGGTAGTCTTCCACCTCGCCGTCCGGAGCCTGGCCCATGAAACTCAGCCCACCGGCCGTGCTATAGCGGAAGCGGGCGAACGTGCGTCCGGGAAGGGCATTGGCCGGCACGGCCACGAGAAGGACGTTTACCCCGCCGATCAGCGGCGTGCTGAAGAATACCTGTTCGCCGGGGTCGGCCCAGCTTCCGTTTGCGTTGAAGTCGATCCACGCGTCCAGCTTGCCTGCCACACTTGCGGTCACCAGGAGCTGCGCCTGCTGGCCGACCTGCAACGGGGTGAGCAGCGTCACGCCGTCCTCGTCGGCCAGATTGGCAAGATCGTCGCCCGTGGCGTTGGCGTTGGGCTGGCCGTCCGGCTCGGCGTCGATCTGCGCACCGAGGAACATGCCGGCGACGATGACGTGGCTGGCACCGTTGCTGGCGCGCAGCGTCGGGTACGTCGGGTCCGGGGCGTCGCCGAAGTCAAGTTCCTCGGGCTGCTCCTGCCGGACCAGGAGCAGGTAGTCCTCCGTTTCGCCGTCCTCGAATGTCCCCGAGCCGTCCCAGCCGTATCCGACCGGACGCTCAGTGATCGAGATCCGCGCCCAGACGGGTCCGGTGTTCGGTCCGATCAGGAAACCCGGCGGCATCAGCATCGAAAGCGGCCCGTCAAACGGGTTGGGGATCGGGAAGTCGACAAGAACGTGCTCGGGTGCCGCCGCTACCGGGCACTGCGAGGCGCCGGCCCATATGCCGTTCTGGTCCCAGTCTATCAGCACGTTCACATACCCTATCGTCTGATTGGGCATATGGTTGTGCACATCAACGTCGATGTTGGGACCCCACATGGCAGTCTGACAGGGCTGACCGAGCCCCCCCCCGCCCGGGCTGTTCGGGCAGGGCACCACCGCTGCGCCCTGGATGGTCCATGGCGGCGGGGTCATCAGGCCCGCGTCGCCGTCCGCGAAGCACTCGTCCGCATCATACGGATTGAAACCGGGACACAACCCGGCGTTGCCGTCTGCTTCGAGGTCAAACGACGGGCCCAACCACGCGCCAAAGTTGGTGTGCTGGACCCACCCGGCCGGGCCGACGGTTTTACAGGTCGGGAACTGCCCAACGATGCCTGTTGCCGGGTAAGCCAACGCCCCTTCCGGCGCGTCGCCGAAGTCCTGACCGTTCTGCACGACGCTCAGGTTGTGCCAGTAGTTCCAGAGCCCCGCCGGAACCTGGGCGCCCGGCGGCGGAATCGGAAGGGGCCCGCCGACCCATTGCGCATTCTCATCCGCGATGAACACGGCGGACTGAACGATGTTGAAAGCCGGGTTGTTCATGAAGCCGCTTGCCACGGGCATGGTCGCGGCCACGCCGAATACTGCCGGCTGGATCATTATCGCCGTCGGCACGCCCCACGGGATCGGATTGCCCGGCCCGCACTTCCACTGCCAGGAGCGGATTGCGCCGTTGACGTCCTGAATCCCGAAGGAGACGTTGCGGACCTGGCCGGTGGCTCCCCATTGCGGGGCCGTTACGGTGACCATGATAATCGCATTCGACAGGTCAGGGTCCAGCAAGTACGTATACTTCCACGCGCTGGCGTACTCGCCGGGCGCAATGGGTCCTGAACCCCAGACCATGACAAGGCCGGCATCCTCCGGGTAGCCGCCGCCCCCGCCACCTCCGCCGTACACGTACAACTCACCCTGTGGAATCACAGCGGGCACGAACGTGGTCGGCGGGTACGGCTCCCCTTCCACGAAGAACATCGACCACTGCATCATGTAGTCGGACCACTCCGGCGGCATCATCGGCTCGATCCGGCCGCCGCCACCGCCCCCCAGTGCGGCCTGCCATTCGGCTTCCGTATCCAGTGTGAAGTACGGGGTCCCGAGCGCCTCCGCCGAGAGGCCCAGGCCCGCCGCCACCGTCACACATAACGTCACCGGCACCCAAGAGACACCCCGCCCCTTCGAAGCATGCGCTTCTTTGCATCTCTCGAACATGATCTGGCCTCCTGTTCGGACGTGTGTTAAGTCGGAGCGGCGCACCTGCGGACCGAGGTTTGCCGACCCGAACCGTCAAGGAAACAAGGCGCACCCGCGCGCCAGAACGCTCTCGGAAGTGTTCGTTACGCCGGCCTCCTTTCCCCGGAAAGGAAAGGCGTTGCGGGATATCCGCTACCCGCCAAATGGGAAGCTGACGTAGGTAATATACCCCATGCGATGGCTGATTGCAAGGGGAAAGACGGCATTTTGGAAATGAATAGAGCTACCGTGTTTAGCTGCCACGCCTGCCATCCGGGGTAAGACGAGATAGAGCAAAGATCGTTGCGATCCCTGGCGACCCAATTAGCAGCGAGCCTCTGCTCCAAGGCAGATTATCCTGGTTTTCTGCGCAGGCGCGTCCCAAACGGCGTCGTTTTGCGGTGGCGATATGACATTATGGCAATTATTGCTGGCGGGGCCTGGGGCGCATCCGAGGGGGGCTTGTGCTAGCCGGGGAACCGGTTACCCGTTACCCGGCTTGGGCGGGGGCTTTTTGTTGGCATTTGCTAACTTTGGCGGCCGCCGCCCTGCCGCTACCTCCTCCTCGAAGATGCGCTTGCGCCGCAGGATGTGATGGTAATGCTGGGCGAATCGGTGTGCCTCGTCGCGGACTTGCTGAAGCAGCCGCAATGCTTCGTCGTTGCGCGCGAGTCTGAACGGCCTGTTGCGGGCCTGAACGTAGATCTCCTCTTCCCGCTTCGCGATCGAGATCACCATCGGAGGTCGCACATCCATGTCCGCAAAGGCCCCCAGAGCGGCGTGGAGCTGCCCAAGGCCCCCGTCGATGAGGATCAGGTCGGGGTAAAGCTCGTCGCCGCCGGCGGCGAGCCTGTAGCGGCGCATCACGACTTCGCGGATCATCGCATAGTCGTCGATGCCTTCGACGGTGCGGATGCGGAACCGCCGGTAGCCGGCCTTGAAGGGCTTGCCGTCGATAAAGCAGACGAGCGAGCCGCACGACTCCCCGCCGTGCAGATTGGCAATGTCGATGCCCTCGATGCGGCGGGGCGGGCTGTCGAGGCCGAGCACCTCGGCAAGTCGCTCGAGGCCCTTGCGGGGATCGATAAAGAAGACTTCCGGTTGCACATCCACATCGGGATCGCCGGAGAGGGAAAGGGATTCGATTGCCCGGATGCGATCACGGAGCCGCGCGGCCTCCTCGAAGCGAAGCTCGGCGGCGGCCTGGTCCATTTCCTTCTTCATCTGTCGCAGGACGACGCTGCGCTTGGAGGCGAGGAACTTCCGCAGCCGCGCAATGTCCCGAGCGTAGTCCTGCCGGGTGATGAGCGCGGCACAGGGCGCGGAACACTGATGAATCGAGTACAGGAGGCAGGGGCGGAAGTGGGCGCGGGCCTCGTCGTCGTCGCGGATCTCGAGTTCGCATGTGCGGAAACGAAAGACCTTCTGCAGGGCGTTGACCGCATCGCGCAGGGCCGAGGGGCTGGTGAAGGGCCCGTAGAGCTTGCTGCCCTTGATCCGCGGCTTGCGCGTGACGTAGACGCCGGGAAAGTCGTCGCTCGTCGTGATCTCCAGATACGGGAACGACTTGTCGTCGCGAAGGCGCTCGTTATAGGGAGGTTGGATGTCCTTGATCAGGCGGTTCTCGAGCAGGAGGGCGTCGACCTCGGTTTCGCAGTCGAGGAACTCGAGATCGACCACCGCCGCCGCCATCCGCGCGATTTCCGGCCCGCGCGTGCGAAGCAGGTCGGCGGAGTCTTGAAAGTAACTGCTCACGCGGTTGCGAAGGTCTTTGGCCTTGCCGACGTAGAGCACCCGTCCCCGGGCGTCCTTGAAGAGATAGACGCCGGGGGTCCGGGGCAGGTGACGGATCTTCTTTCGCAGACCGTCGATGGCCGGAGAGTCCGCCTCGTCGCTCATACCGCTATTCTATCCGGTCGGGCGGAGCCTCGCAGTCCACGCCGCGGCGGCTCTTCGTATAATGTCCGCCGTATGGGTGGCCGCAACGATCGGGTCGTGATCGTCGGGATTGATGAGGCGGGATACGGACCGCTGCTCGGGCCGCTGGTCATCTGCGCGACCGTCTTCCGGGCCCCGGCCGCGCTGGCCGGCGCCGACTGGTGGCGGGCCCTCCGCGGTGCCATCGCCCCGAAGCCGCGCGTGCGGGACCCGCGCCTCGTGGTTACGGACAGCAAGGAGCTTTCGCGGCGCCCCGATGCGCTGCGGTGGCTGGAGCAGCCGGCGCTGACGTTCCTGTCGCTGCCCGACGAGCAGGGAAACGCCCGGAGGTTTCCGCCGACGCTCCGCGGCCTGCTCGGGCAGATCGATCGGGCGGTCGTACCGGCCCTCGGCGAGTACCCGTGGTATCGCGACGCTGATTTCCCGCTGCCGGCGGCGGTCACCGAGGCGGACGTCGTTACCCAGCGGTCGGCGGTGCATTCCTGTCTGGCCGAAGCGGGAATCGAGTTTCTCGGGGTCTGCGCCGAGGTCCTGCTCGAGGGCTGCTTCAATCGGCTGGTGGCGGCGACGCGGAACAAGTCGGTCGCCCTGCTCGGCCGGACGATCCGTCTGATCCAGCGCGGTTCGCAGGCCGGCGGGCCGGCGGCCTGTCATGTATACATCGACAAGCAGGGTGGGCGGCAGAACTACGGCCCGCCGCTTATGACCGCGTTCGAAGATGCCCGTCTGGAAATTCTCGAGCAGACGGACACGAGCAGCGCCTATCGGCTCATCCGGGATGCGACCACATGGGAGGTGCGATTCGTGCAGGGCGGGGAGAAGCAGCATCTGGTCATCGCCCTGGCCAGCATCTACGCGAAGTACGTGCGAGAGCTGTTCATGCGGGCCTTCAACGCCTTCTGGGGCAGACACGTCAAGAGCCTCGCGCCGACCGCGGGCTACTACGTGGACGGGCAACGGTTCCTGAAGGATATCGAGCCGGTTATCGAGCGGATGAAGCTGGATCGCAGCCTGCTCATCCGGTCGCGGTGACGCCGGCGCCGCGGACGCCCGCCGTCGCGCGCCCGGTCCGGCGCGACCGCGGCAGACCTCAACCGGGCAGAAGCTCCACCCGGCTGTTCGGATCGAGGACAAGCGTCGTGATCTCGCCGTCGCTCTTCCTGAGGCGTATGCGCCCGAGCCGGTAGCGGCCGTCCTTGCCGTGGGCAAACCAGCTTCCGGTCGGCTCGGCACAAAGGCTCATCACCTCGCCTTCGACCGACGCCTGCCAGGTCTCCTCGCGGCCTGTGATGCGTTGCGTGACGCGGACCCGCATGCCGGGCTCGATCCGTTTTCCCTGGATGACAATCGTCATCTCTGCTCACTCCTGCGCCGCGGCCTGCGGCCCGCCGGAAGGCTTGCCGGCCGACACCGGGATCGACACGTCCAGCCAAACCGCCGGGCGCATCACGCGGACGCGAGCCTCCCGGATCGCCGCCGGGATCAGCACCACGTCGCCCCGCCGCAGAGGCGTGCGGCCGTTCCCACCGTCGAAAACGATTTCCGCCTCGCCGTCCAGCATGATCCAGATGACCGGCTCGGCGTAGGGGAGCACCTGCTCGGCTCCTTCGATCATGCGGACCTTCTCGATGACGAACTGCTCGCAGGCGGCCAGCCGGGTGATCGTGGTCCAGGCGTCGGCCGCGTGCGAGCGCTGCTGGGTGGGCGGCGGTGCGGGCCTGTCGAACTCGATGCACGCGAGCGCCTGCTCCGTGTGCAGCTCGCGCGGGCGCCCGGAAGTCGGATCGACGCGGTTCCAGTCAAACAGGCGGTATGTCGTATCGGAGGGGGTCTGAACCTCAGCCACGAGCACGCCCGCGCCCAGCGCATGCACGGTGCCGGCGGGAAGGTAGTAGCAATCGCCGGGCCGGACCGGCACCCGCCGCAGCAGCGGGGCCACCTCGCCGGAGCGCAGGGCGTCGGCAAGCTGTTCCCGCGTCACGCCGGGTCTGAGCCCGTGGTAGATCACCGCTTCGCCGCCGGCCGCGACGACGTACCAGGCTTCGTTTTTCACCCGCGCATGCGGATCGGCATCCGCGACCCGTTTCGGCGGATGCACCTGCACGCTGAGGTCCTCGCGGGCATCCAGAAACTTGACCAGCAGCGGGAACCGGCCGTCAACCGGGGGGACGTGCCCGAGCAGACCCGGCCCCCACTCCTCCATGATCGCATGGAGCGAGATTCCCTTGCGGGGCCCGTTGCGCACGATCGACTCGTGGCCCGGCAGGTCCGCCAGCTCCCACGATTCGCCGATCCTCCGGCCCTCGGGCAGCGGCTTGCCCAGCACTTCGGCGAGCCGGCGCCCGCCCCAGATCTTGGGTTTGAAGATCGGCTCGAAAACCAGCGGGTATACGTGCATGAAGCGTCGTGTCTGCCGTTGATCCGTCAATCCGTTCGCTCGCTACTCCGGGGCCGGTCGGCGCGTCGCCGTGTTCCGACATGGCTTCGGCCCTTCGTCGCTCCGTCGCTTCCTTCCTTCATCGCTTCTTTCCCAGGAACTTCTTGAGCCCCGCGAGCGTCCGCGTGTTGATGACCGCCTCCTTCGTCACCCAGCCGCGCTTCGCCGTCCGCACGCCGTAGTCCATCTGGTCCAACTGCTCGGTGGAGTGCGCGTCCGTGTTGATCGCCAGCACGGCCCCGGCCTCTGCGGCCTGACGGGCGTGCGTGTCCTTCAGATCGAGGCGCTGCCAGGATGCGCTCAGCTCCAGGGCGGTGTCCGTCCGGACGGCGGCCCTGATGACCTCGTCGATGTCGATGTCCATCGCCTCGCGCCTGCCCAGGAGCCGGCCGGTCGGATGGCCGATGATCGTGACGTAGGGGTTTTCCATGGCCCGGATCGTGCGTCGGGTGAGCTTTGCGCGGTCCTGTCCCATGCCCATGTGGATGCTGGCGACAACGAGGTCGCACTCGGCCAGCACCTCGTCGGGGTAATCGAGCATCCCGTCGGAAAGGATATCGCATTCGCAGCCGGCCAGGACCGTGATGCCCTTGAGCCGCCGGTTCAACTCGCGGATTTCGCGAATCTGCCGGCGCAGTCGCTCGACGGGCATCCCGTTGGCGATGGCCTGGCTCCGGGAATGATCGCAAATCGCGATGTATTCGTAACCGCGTTTCTTCGCGGCCGCGGCCATCTCCTCGATCGTCTGGCGGCCGTCGCTGTACGTCGTGTGCATGTGCAGGTCGCCGCGGATGTCCTCCAGGGCGATCAGCGCCGGCAGCGAGTCGGCCCGCTCCACCTCGCCCCGATCCTCGCGGAGCTCAGGTTCGATGAACGGCAGGCCGAGTTTCCGGTAGATGCCGGCCTCATCCCTGCCGGCGATCTGCCGGTCTCCGTCGAACAGCCCGTACTCGTTGAGCTTCCACTTTTTTCCGGCAGCCAGCTCGCGGAGGCGGATGTTGTGCTCCTTGCTGCCCGTGAAGTACTGGAGGGCCGCCCCGAACGATTCGGCAGGGACCACCCGCAGATCCACCTGGAGGTCGCCGCCGGCGGGGGTCTCGACAAGGACCGTGCCCTTCGTATCGCCGGCGGCCCGCACCGCTTTGACCATCGCCAGCGTGGTGAACGTCCGGATCACCTCCTCGCCCCGGGGGCTGGTGCAAAGCAGGTCCACATCGCCGATCGTTTCGCGGCCACGGCGAAGCGAGCCGGCGATCTCGACGCGCGGGAGGCCGGCAGCGGCTTTGAGGGCTTCGGCCAAGGCGCTGGCGACCGGCCAGGCAACTCCGAGCGGCGTGCGACCGGCGCTGCGCTCCAGGAACTCGATTCCCTGGCGGATGTTCTCGACGCTCTTGGCGCCGAAGCCCGGCAGTTCGGCGAGCTTGCCGGAATCGATGGCCTTCTTGAGGTCGTCGAGGCTTTCGACATGGAGCTTTTTCCAGGCGGCCTGGATCTTCCTGGGGCCCAGGCCCGGTATCTGCAACAGTGCAGGAAGCCCCTTGGGCACCGAGGCGAGCAGTTCGGCGTGTTTGTCGATCCTGCCCTCCTTGAGGTACTGAGCGATCTTCTGGGCCGTGCTCTTGCCGATGCCCGGCACGGATTCGAGTTTTCCGGCCGCCAGCAGGTCCGCGACATCCTCCGTCAGCCCCTCCACGGCGCGGGCGGCCTTGCGGTAGGCGTTCACGCGGAAGGGATCCTCGCCCTTGAGCTCCAGGAGGTCCGCCATCTGAGAGAAGATGTTCGCCAGCTCTTGATTCGCCATGTTCCGCTCGTTCGGCCGCGCCCTGCCCGGCAGGCCCCTGCCTGTGCCTGTGGCGGCCAGGCCCGCTGTGTCCGCGTGCCGTAAATTGACACTCGGACAACCCTTCCTCTATCATAGTCGCACGTTTCGGATAGCGGGAGAGAGGAAAAGCGACCAGATTCCGAAAGGCGGGCGGGGCGGCAGGGGCGTAAGGCTCCCCTCGATGCCGTTCGCAGGTTCGTAGCGGGTTTCTCTTTATGGCCAAGACGCTTACGGAGCTGGCAGCCTGGTTGACTGCTTGCGGTCTGCCGAGCCGCGTCGAGGGCGACGCGGACATGGCGATCCATTCAGTCAACACGCTCGAGGACGCAGGCGCGGGCGAGATCAGCTTCCTGGCGAACCCCAAGTACGAGCGCATGGTCGGCCAGACGCGCGCCTCGGCGGTCGTGGTGAAGGACGACTTCGTTCCGCCGCGGCCGATGAACCTCTTGCGCACCAAGGATCCCTACGCGGCGATCACGATGCTGATCGTGGAGATCCACGGGTACCGCCGGCATCCGGAATGGGGCATTCATCCGCGGGCGAACATCGCGAAGACCGCCCGCCTGGGCGAGGGGGCCAACATCGGGCCCGGGGCGTGCATCGACGAGGATGTCGAGATCGGCCGGCGGGTCACGGTTTACCCCGGATGCTACGTGGCCCGGGGCTGCCGGCTCGGCGACGACGTGGTGCTGTATCCGAACGTCGTGCTCTACGACGGCACGATCCTGGGGCATCGCGTCGTGATCCATGCCGGGACGATCCTCGGCGAAGACGGCCTGGGCTACGCCCCGCTCAACGGCAAATGGCTCAAGATTCCGCAGGTTGGCCGCGTGATCGTCGCCGACGACGTCGAGATCGGCGCAAACTGCACGATCGACCGGGCCACCCTCGGCCGGACAAGCATCGGTGCGGGCACGAAGTTCAGCAACCTGATCGCCATCGGCCACGGCGCGAGGATCGGCGAGGATTGCATGTTCGTCGCGCAGGTCGGCCTGGCCGGATCCGTCACGGTCGGCCGGCGGGTGACGATGGCCGGGCAGGCGGGCGTTGTCGGGCACGTGACCATCGGCGACGGTGCCACGGTGGCCGCGAAGGCCGGCGTCACGCACGACGTCCCGCCCGGCATCACGGTGCTCGGGGCGCCGGCCGTGCCGATCCAGAAATGCAAACGCCAGGTGGCCCTGATCCAGCACCTGCCCGAGCTGAAGCGGAAGGTCAAGAGCCTGGAAGAGGAACTCGCGGCCCTGCGCAAGCTGCTGTCGCAGCCGCAGTGCGGCGATCAGTAGACCCGGTTCGGGTTCGGGTATCGAATCGCAAGCCGCCCACGCCTGAGACCCGAGACCCGAGGCCCGAGGCACGCAATGGCAAGCGGTCGAATCGGTCTTATCGCCGGCGCGGGGCGCTTTCCGTTCCTCGTCGCGCAAGGGGCGCGGCAGGCGGGCCACGAGGTGGTGATCGTCGGACTTCGCGGGCTTGCCGACCCGTCCCTGCGGGAGCTGGCCGACCGCTTCTACTGGTCCGGGGTCGTGCGGCTCGGGCGGTGGATCCGGATCTTCCGCCGCGAGGGGGTGGCCCGCGCGATCATGGCCGGGTCCGTCCGGAAACGCGAGATGTACGGCCGGTTCCGCCTGCTGCGGTACCTGCCCGACTGGACGACGATCCGGCTCTGGTTCTTCGTGGCGGCGGACAAACGGAACGACACGCTGCTGCGCGCCGCCGCCGACGAAATGCAGCGAAAGGGCGTCACCTTGAGCAACAGTGTCGAGTTCTGCGCGGACCACCTCGCCCGCCCGGGCGTCATGACGCGATTGCAGCCGTCCGCCGCGCAACGCAGGGACGCGGAGTTCGGCTGGCGGATCGCCAAGGAGATCGGGCGTCTCGATATCGGTCAGGCCGTCGCCGTCAAGGAGCAGGAGGTCATCGCGGTCGAGGCGATCGAGGGAACCGATGACATGATCCGCCGCGCCGGGGCGCTGTGCCGTTCCGGCGGCTGGACGCTCGTGAAGGTCGCCAAGCCCGATCAGGACATGCGGTTCGACGTACCGACCGTCGGTGTGAACACGATCGAGAATCTGCACGCCAACGGCGCCCGGATGCTCGTCATCGAGGCCGGCAAGACGCTCATGGTCGATCGCGAGAAGGTGATCGCGGCGGCGGAGAGGCTCGGAATCGTTGTGATGGGCTCGTAGCGCGGCCTTCGGCCGCAGCCCGATATGGAATGGGATGCGGGGCCTGGGCATCCCGCCCGCTTTCGGAATGGTTGCGGGGCGCGAGGATTCCGGGGGATAACAGTGCGGGAGACCCGCTCATGCGCATCGGCGGCCTGATGATTGTCGTGGTCGCGCTCCTTTCCGCGGCGGCGGCCGGGGAACCGCCGGCCCGCGTGGAGAAGAAGCTCATCGAGTTCGGCTGGGACGAGCCGGATTCCGCGTTCATGCGGAAACACTGGGAACAGATGGAGCGCTCGCCGTTCGACGGGTGCGTGTTCCACATCAACTACCGCAAGCCCGACGGCAAGAACGGCACGTTCACCTGGCAGTGCTGGGGCCGCGAAGCCTTCACCGAGGCCGATGTGCGGGGCGCGGTCGAGGATCTCAAGGCGACGCC
Organism: uncultured Planctomycetales bacterium; assembly: GCA_964653435.1. Lineage (GTDB taxonomy): Bacteria > Planctomycetota > Phycisphaerae > UBA1845 > PWPN01 > CAZMVY01. The sequence goes on from CAZZFA010000059.1 coordinate 19,536, forward strand.
CTTCCGACGGATGCGACACAACTTCCTGCGGTTCAACGTGACGCCGGGCGACGTGGACTGGTTCGACGATTTTGCCGCCGTGCTGGGCAACGCGCGGCTGGCGGCGCTCGTGGCGAAGGAAGGGGGGTGCCCGGGGCTGCTGTTCGATATCGAGCAGTACAACGCTCCGCTCTTCAACTACGGCAAGCAGCGCGATGCGAAGACGAAGTCATGGGAGACGTACGCGGAACAGGCGCGGCGTCGCGGCCGCGAGGTGATGGAGGCCCTGCAGGCGGAGTATCCGGGGCTTACGGTGTTCCTGACGTTCGGGTACTGCCTGCCGTGGTCGGAGACGGACGGGCTCAAGCGCCCGCTTCGCGAGGTCTCGTACGGGCTGCTCGCGCCGTTTCTCGACGGGATGCTCTCGGCGGCGACGGGGAAGACGCGGTTCATCGACGGATGTGAGTCGGCCTACAGTTATTTCGAGGAGAAGAAGTTCCGGCGCGCGGCCCGGCTGATGCGCGAGGATGTCCTCGCGATGGTCGCAGACCGGGAGCGATACCGGCGGTTCTTCTCGATCTCCTTCGGTTTGTGGCTCGATTACGACTGGCGCAAGGCGGGCTGGAACGCGGACGATCCCGACAAGAACGTGCACACGCCCGCGAAGTTCGAGGCGATCGCCCGGGCCGCCCTGGAGACGGCGGACGAATACGTCTGGGTGTACAGCGAGACGCCGCGCTGGTGGACGCCGGAGGGCGGGCCGTCGAAGCTTCCGGCCGCGTACGACCGGGCGCTGCGCGCGGCCAGGCACGCGGCCAACGCGGTCCCCGCGACATCGCCGGCGAAGTAAGGCCGGCGGCGCACGCGCGCCCGGCGGCCGACCTCCCCCGCGCTGCCGGGTGAAGCCCCCTACGAAATGCCTTCCACGACCGCTTTGGGGATGAACTCCTCGACGTCCTTCATCGCGAAGCGGCACGGCTCCAGACCGACGGCCGAGGCCGTTGCCGCCGCCAGCGCATACCGATAGGAGTCCCGGACGTTGTCGTGCAGGATCTGGCCGGCGATAAAGCCGGCCAGCAGGCTGTCGCCGCAGCCCACGGTATTGCGGACCCGCTCGGGCTCGAGCGGCACGCGGCCCGTCAGCACGGAATCGGAGATGAAGCAGAATCCTCCGGCCTCGCCGCGGCTGACGATGACGGTCTTGACGCGGCGGGCGAGCTCGCGCCCGGCGGCGAGCAGGTCCGCTTCCGTCGTGAGCGGCCGGCCGGCGATCTCGCTGAGTTCCGCGACGTTGGGCTTCATCAGCCACAGCGGCAACGAGGCGGCCGCCCGCAGCGGCTCGCCGGAGGTGTCCACCGCGACGCGTGCCCCCGCCGAGATGCAGATCTCCAGCAGGTCCACGAACTGCTCCGGGCTGATCCCCTCCGGCACGGACCCGGAGAAGACCACGATGCTGCCCTCGCGGCACATCAGGCTGAGTTTCTTGCCCAGGCGGATGCGGTGCGTGTCGCTGATCACGAAGCCGACGTCGCGAATGTGCGTCTCGATGTGCGCGATCGGATCCACGATCGTGATGTTCTCGCGGGTGGGGGCGGGCACCGGCAGGAACTGCGCCTGCACCCGCGCGGGATCGAACGCCTTCTCGAAGAACTCCACCTCCTGCTCGCCGAGGAAGCCCGTCGCGATGTTCCGAACCCCCAGCGTGGCCAGCGCGCGGGAGACGTTCACCGCCTTGCCCGCCGGCGTCCGCGAGACCAGCCGGCCGCGCTGATGCTGCCCGATCGCGAAGCGCGGCACTTCCATGATCCGGTCGATCGCCGGATTGAGCGAGACGGTGATCACAAGGGGCGTCTGGGCCATTTATCGGTCGCGCTCCGCCACCTGCTCCTCGCGCCGGATCAGCAGCGCGAGGGCCTCCTCGGCGGCGTCCGTTCCGCGGAGGGCGTCGACGGTCTCCTTGTCCAGCATCCGGACCAGCCGCGCCAGCACCTGCAGGTGCTGGCGATCCTCGTGGCTGCAGATCAGGAAGAACAACTGCGTCAGCACTCCGTCGGGCGAGCCGAACGGCACGCCCTGGGGCACGCGGGCCAGGCAGATCAGCGGCTCGGCCGAGACATACGGCATCGGCTGGCGGGGGTGCGGGATGGCGACGCCGTTGGGCAGCGCCGTCGAGCACATCTCCTCGCGGGCGTTTACGGCGTCGAGCAGTCCGTCCGGGTCGTAGAGGAGATCGGTCCGCTCCGCCAGCGCGACCAGCTCCCGCAGGATCGACGACCGCGAGCCGGCGCGGACGAACATATCGATGCCGTCCACGCTCATCATCCCCGTGACGATGTGCGTGGTCCGGTCCTCGGGGTCGTCGGAGGCCATCGCCCGCTCAATGGCGAGCAGCCGCTCCTCGCTGAGCGTCGGCATCTGCTCCTGAAGCCACTCCGTGACGCGGGCGCGGTTGAACCGCCACTTTCCCCCGACCTTCTCGCACGGCAGCTTGCCGCGTTCCGCCAGCCTGGCCACCTCGGCCAGGGGCATGCCGATGTGGCGGGCGAAGTCCTCCAGAGTCATGTTTCGATAGGGCATAATTCGCCGGTCGGCGCAGGTTTCGATGCCTCATCCCAACCCCTTCATTCTAGTGTGGCAGCGGTTCCGGACGCCAGAGCGGGCCAGGCTCACCGATCCCTGGCCTCCCGGTCGGGGGCGATGGCGACGTACGGCCGGCCCAGCCAGCGCTTGATCACAACGACTTCGCCCATGTCGTTGCCCTCGATCCGGTGGCCGATCCACTGGAGCAGATACCCCGCGCCCAGCAGCAGAGCCGGCCGCCACCACAACGGCCACTGCCACCGCGAAAGCTGTATCCCGGCCAGAACGACCGCCGCAATCGTCAGCGGGATCCCCACCGCGTGCAGCACACGCGACGCGGGATGCTGGTGCCGTTCAAGCCAGTTGGCAAGCCATCCGGGCATACGAGAAACGTACGGCGCGCCCGGCGGGCTTTCAAGCGGCCGCGGCGTCGTCCCGCGGCACGCGGGGTGCGGCGGCCGCCGCGCCGCACTATCATCGTGAAGGTGCGGCCATGCAATTCGTCATCGACGGCAACAATCTGACGTATGCCTACGCGGAGGTCGCCGGACCGACGATCGGCCGGCAACACCTCTGCGAACTGCTCGGCCGATGGGCTTCACGCTCGCAGGCGGCCGTGACGATCGTCTTCGACGGGCCGTCCCCGCCGGCGGGCGTGCGGCAGCAGATGCAGCATGATGCGCTCGAGATCCTTTTCAGCGAGAGCCGCACGGCGGATGAGGTCATCGAGGACCTCGTTGAGCGGGCCGCCTCGCCGCCGAACGTCTGCCTCGTGACGAGCGACCGCGCCCTCGCGGCCGCCGGACGACATCGGCGATGCCGCTGGATCCGATCGCAGGACTTCGTGCGGACGCTGACCGCCCGCCCGGCGACGACGCATGCCGAACCGGCGGGCCGGGGCGAGAAGCCGGAAACGCAGGCCCCGCGCGACGTCGACGCATGGCTGCGGCAGTTCGGCCTCCCCGCCGACGATCCGGACGACCTGACCGACCTTATGAAATGGTGGTGATCGGCGCCCGGCATCGTCGCTCCGCCTTGCCGGACCGCCCCGCGACCTGACCCCCGGCGGTCTTCACCCGCTCGATCGAGCGCCGTATGATAACGCCTCGCGTTCGGCACCCCGACAGGGTTTCAGCACACGGAGGCCCCATGCGACAACCGGCAATCCTGGCAACGGTTCTCTGTATCGCGGCGGTTCGGCTCGACGCCGCCGCGCCGGCCACTGCGACGGAAGCCACGCTCGCGCCGGAGGACTTCGCCATCCTCCCCTGGGGCGGCACGCGGCCCGATCCGGACATCCTGCGCGAGATCCGTGAATGCGGATTCAACCTCGCCGGATTCGTGCGGCCGGAGGGCCTGGACGCCGTCGCCGCGGCCGGGCTCAAGTGCATCGTCTCCGACAGCCGCACGCACGTCGGCGATGATCAGGCGAAGCTCGAGGACGCCGAGATCGCCCGGCGCGTCCGGGAGCTGGTCGATCGCGTCGGCGGGCACCCGGCCGTCTTCGGCTATTACCTTCGCGACGAACCGAGCGCCACCATTTACTCCGGGCTTGCTCGCTGGGCGGCCGCCTGTCGCAAGGCCGACCCCCGGGCCGTACCGTACATCAATCTCTTTCCCAACTACGCGTCCCCCGCCCAGTTGGGCGTGCGCACATACGAGGAGTATGTGGAGTCGTTCATCCAGATCGTCAAGCCGCCCTTCGTCAGCTATGACCATTACGCCCTGATGGATGACGGATCGCTCCGTCAGGGCTACTTCCAGAATCTCGAAACGGTCCGGGCCGCTGCCCTGCGGCACAAGCTGCCGTTCTGGAACATCGTGCTGTCGAACGCACACTTCCGCTACGCCGAGCCCACGGAGGCCGGCCTGCGCTTCCAGGCCTACACGACGCTGGCGTACGGCGGGCGGGGCATCAGTTGGTTCACCTACTTCTCGCCCGACAGCGGCAACTACCGCCTCGCGCCGATCGACCCGTTCGGCCACAAGACCCCCACGTGGGACATGCTTCGCCGCGTGAACCTGCAGATCCACAAGCTCGCGCCCGTGTACTGCACGCTCACGAGCGTGAACGTATTTCACGTGCCGGACGTGCCTCCGGAGTGCCGCCCGGCCACGAGCAGCCGGCTCCTCGACGAGGTGTCGGGCGGCAGCTTCGTCGTCGGAGAGTTCGAAGCCCCGGACGGGCAGCCGTGCGTGATGGTGGTCAACAAGAGCCTCCGCGAGTCCGCCGCGTTTCACGTCCGGTTCAAGTGGCCCGGACAGATCATGCAGGTCAACGCATACACGGGCGTGGTGCGTCCGTGGGCGGGCGAGAACAACTGGCTCGCGCCCGGCCAGGGTATGTTGCTGTGTCTGCGAAAGTGAAGGCGACCGTCGTTCGCGAGCACCGTGCGCGGCGGCGCTACTCGGTGCTGCGCCTTTGGTTCTTCGCTTCCCACGTCGTCGCGTACAGCGCATACAGATCGGCGATGCGGGCCTGCTCCGCCGTGCCTCGGTGTACGATCACCCGGTAGCACAGGTGCAGCGGCCTGTCCTTACGCAGTGCGACGAACTCCAGGCCGGGGTATGAGACGTTGAGCACGCCGTAGAGCCGCAGGAGCCACGGCGGCGGTGAATCGGGATGCGTGGGCGACGTGAGCATGGCCACGCCGCTACGCCCGCCCTTCGTCGCCCCGGGAAAGTCTCCCGACACATCCGCCCACAGCGCCCGCGTGAGCACGCCGTCCTTCGTGAACGGTTTGCCGTCGGCCACGACGCGCACCGTCCGCGGTGCCGGCCAGCGGAGCGTAAAGCCGCCGTAGCCCTTGTTGAGCACCTGGGTCCCCGCCATCGTCAGGTCATCGACCAGACCGTACAGATCCAGATCCACGTCGATCGCCTGGTAGTCGGCCGAGGCGGTGAATGCGCCGCCGAAGACCCGCAGCGTCACCACCTCGCGCACGACCCGCTCGGGCGTGGCCATGTCCTTCGTCTGATAGTCCCAGAAGCCCTCCGCCGTAAGCGTCGCGAGCACCGGGCCGCTCTCGCGGCGGATGATCCGACCGAGGCGGTAGCGCACATCCTTCCGTTCCCACCAGTTTCCGAGCACCTGCTCGCCGCGCCGCAGCCGCGGCCACGCCCAGAACAGCCCGCGATGGTGAAGATGATCGCCGGGGCCATACTGGCTGAAGGTTTCCCCGTCGAGTCCGCACAGCGGATGGATGAAACCGACTACCGCGTTCGGGTCGGCCCGCCCGTCGAGGTCCTTCGGTCCGTGGTTGTAGCGAAGCACCATGTGCGTGCCGTCGACGAACTCCGTTGCCTGATCCGGCAGGACGTTCAGGCGGACGGGGCCGGGCGCGCGCGACGAAACAGGCGCGAGCGTGATTGGAAGCATTCTGCCGCGGTCACCCGGCCGGATCGTGATCGGCAGCCACAAGGTACCACGGGCGAGCGGCTTTCCGCTCGCGTCGAGGTCCGGGACGAACTCCGCCGGTGTGCCCGCCGGCACGGCCCCGCCGGCCTCGAACCGATCACATCCCCCCAGGCTGGGGGGCGACACGCCGCCGGAATCGCGGCGAATTCCGATGATCGCAGGCAGGTCGGTCGGCGCGTCCGGCGGCACCCGGATCGTGACGGACTCGGCGTAGACGGCGGTCGCGACCGGAAGGATGCCGAGACACGCGATGAGCACGGAAACGCAAGATCGCCGCATGATTGCTCCTCGGTAAGGAATGCCGGAGGGCGAGGCCTGACGCCGGCCGCCGCCCCGCCACACGGCGGCCTCAGCCGCTGTCATGCGGAGTGCAGCGAAGCATCTTGCCCCTTCTTGCGAACGCCCGCCCGAGCGAAGCGAGAAAAGAGCCCGCGGGCTTCGCGAAAACGCTTGTCCCATGAACCGAATCGCACGCAACGTGAATGTAGTCGTCGAGGTTGACGCATGTCAACGTACGAAGCGTCGCGAGCCGACAACCCCGTCGAGCCTGCGCGGTCACCGCTTAGGCAACCCCACCGGCCGGCTTGCCGACGAGGCCGCCGGCAGCGTGACGCCGAACTTTCGCGCCTGCTCCACACAGGCGGGGTTCGTGCACAGCGCGTCGAATCGTTGCAGGGCGGCGGCTGCCACCGCCGTGTCGCCCTCGGCCTGCAGCAGCCGGGCGACCACGTAATACGGCCACGGGTCGTCCACCTTCGCCTCGCCGTAGATGGCAAGCGCCTGTCGCATGAACCGGCGAAGATCGAGATAAGCGGGCAGGTTGCGATCGGGCGGGGCGTCGGCCCATGCCACGGCGGGGCCGGGGTCGCCCGCCGCCAGCGCGACCATGGCCATTGTCATGCGGGCGATTGCGGCGGCGGGTTGCGTGTCTGACTTCATTGCCGCGTTCGCGTGCGTCCGCGCTGCGTCCCATTGCATGCCGAGCACGCAGGTCCACGCATAGGCTGCTTCGAGGTCGGCTGCGCGGGGCTCGCGTTTCAGGGCGTCGGCCCAGAGCGCCAGCGCGTGCGGCCATTGCCCCTGCGCCACGAGGGCTTCGGCGGCGGCCCACAGTGCCATCCGGTCGGTGCCCGCGGCAAGGAAGCGGTCCAGGAAGGCCCTCGCCTCCGCCTCGCGGCCCGACTTTGCCAGCAGGCTGACGAGGTTCGCTACGGCCGTGCTCGCCTGCGGGTTGATTGCCAGCGCCCGTCGATAGGCGTCCGTCGCTTCATCGAATCGGCCGCCGTTCTGACAGCAGACGCCCAGGTTCGTCCACGCCGCCCAGTTCTCCGGCATCCACTCGACGAGCCGCCGGAGCCGCTCCCGTGCCGCCGCATCGCGCCCGCGGGCGAGATCGATCTCGGCCAGACCCAGAGCAGCGGCGGCGTCGTAGGGGTTGTCGGCCAAGACACGTTCGTACAGCGCGGCGGCTTCGTCGACGCCGCCCATGCGGCGAAGGAGACCTGCCAGCGCCGTGCTCGCCGCGGGATAACCCGGTTGCCGTTCCAGCGCCTGCTGATAGGCGGCTATCGCCTCCTCGATGTTGCCCGCCTTCTCGTATACCTGTCCCAGGCGATAGCAGGCGGCGGCGTCTTTGCCGTCCGCGCGGACGGCGGTCTGAAGCGACTGGATCGCCTCCGCGTGCATACCCATCTGCGACTGGCAGAGGCCGATGACCTGATACGCCCGGGCCGTCATGCTCCTCGGGTGTTTGGCCAGGTCGCGCTGCGCCGCCTCGATGGCCTGCTCGTATCGCCCCTGCCGGTAATACTCCCACGCCAGCCGCGTCGAGAGCCCGGGGGCCTCGGGATACAGATCGGCGATGCGCGTGAGGTTGGCGATGTCGTCGCGGTAGAACGAGGCCGCGTGCCAGCTCGCGGCCGTCAGGCCGACGAGGCAGCCAAGCCCGCCGGCCCGCAGCGCCCACGCCGTCGCCGTGCCCCGCGCCGCGAGCCGATGATACGCGAACACCGCGAATGCCGCCGTCATCCAGAACAAACCCACGTTCGGCAGATAGGCATATCGCTCGGCCGCCAGCACGTTTCGCGAGGGCACCACCGGCAGCGTCGCTGCCACCGTGGCGAGGAACCACGCGAGGCCGAGCCCGCCGACCCGCGACCATCGCAGCGAGACTCCGACGACGATCAGCACCGCCGTCACCGTGATTGCCGCGCCGATCACGCCCGGCTGCGACCACGTCACCAGGGAGGGAGCAGGATGGAAGCTCGCCAGTCCGGCCGGCCAGACGAACCGCTGGAAATACCAGCCGAGTGCCAGGAGCGTTCGCGCGAGGCGCGAGCCGCGCAGCGCCTCGGCCCCGGCGGCGAGGAAGCTCATCCGGCTCGTCAGATGCATGTCGAGAATCGCGAAGCCGATCGTGATAAGCACGGACGCCGCCACCATGCCCCACCACATCGCGTGCGAGGGGTTGCCCCGGCAGCGGCCATCCCGTCCGTCGTCCGGGGCGAGGTCGCCGGATCGCGCCGCCGTCGGCGTGCGGCGGCATGCCGGCGGCAGCAGAATCATCAGCGCCGGCAGGCCGATCTGCACCTTACTGGCCATGGTGAGCACGACGCAGGCCATTCCGAGCAGGACCGTCGCCGGTCGCGGTCGCTCCCGCCAGGCGGCGAATGCGTTGAGTGCCGCCAGACAGAAGAGCGCTGACAGCGAGGTCATGCGCCCGCTGATCCATGCGGTGGGCTCGACGGCCATCGGATGCACGGCGAACAGGAGGGCGGCCGCGAGGGCGACGCGAGGGTCCTCATGCAGGCGTCGAATCAACCGCCAGACCAGCAATGCGTTGACCGCGTGAATGAGCAGATTCGTGAGGTGGAACAGCCAGGCAGCCGCCTCGGCGCTTCCCCCCGGCGCGTGGGAGGGCTCTCCGAGCCCGGTCTCTCTGAACCCGATCGCCCGTGCCACGGCGAAGTCGAGCGCAAAGCTGAGCAGCGGCACCGGTTGATAGAGATCGCGGTTGGCCCTGAGCGTGAGCAGTTCCTTCGCATGAGCGAACGACGGATGATTGACCAGGGCGAAGTTCAGCACGAATTGCCGGTCGTCGCCGGAGAGAAACCCTCCGCGCAGGGCGGGCAGCCCGGCGAGGATCGCGGCGGCAAGAATCGCCGCGACCGGGCCCCAGGCTCCGGGCATGGCCGAACGTTTGGCGGATCGCAAGACATCACCCGCGAAGGCTTACGGCAGCAACGGCACGTCACTATACGAGCGGTTTCGATGCGGGGCAACGCAAAGGGGGCCGGGGTCTTCGGACAGGCCTCGTCGCGGTACCTTGTCCCTGCCCCACCCTGCTCCGAAACCGGCGGCCCCGAGGCGCACGCGACAGTCGGAACCGTTGACCCTGCTGCCCGCAGGCCCTAGCATAAGAGGCGATGGGGCGTCCTCTGGGCATACTGTTGGCCGTCTGGACCCTGGTGGCGATGCCGGGCATCTGCCTCGCAGGGTGGATGACGTGTGCCTGTGCGTGCGGCGAATCCGCATGCGGGGGCCGACATGAGTCGTGTCCGGATCGGCATAGCTGCCCGGATGATCCCTGCTCCGTGCAGATCATCCGATGTGGCGATTCGGATGACGCCCCTGCGGTGGATATCCAGCCGACCTCCGCGCTTGCGGATCAGGTGATATCCGATGCCGGGGCTGCGGCAGCCGTTCCAGACCACCCGGTTACTGTTGTCTTCCGTGTGCCGCCGCCCGACCTGGTTCCAGGCGTCGTACCGCTTCTCCTCTGATCCTCCTGATCGTTGCGGTTCGTCCTTTGGGTTTCCGTTGGCTGCGCAGGCCATGACCTGCGAGCCGCCGGCGGCTCCATATGACGCCGGCGGCCGGGGGATAGACAGGAGATGCCGACATGAACAAATCGTTTCTGCTCAGCGCCGTGGTTGTGTTTCCGTTGGGTCTGCTTGCCGGCGGAGCCGCGACGTACTACTGGCTGCAGCGGTGCGCGGAGGAGAGCCATCTGCCCGCCGGGTCGGCGCACGCGGGCGCGGGCGATGCGCCAACCGGTGCAGGCCCCAAGCATGCGCAAGGGCCCGGTTCTGCCGCCGAGGCCGGGCACGACGCACCTGGCGAGCACGAAGACGGCCGGATCAGGCTTTCCGACGAGGCCATGCGCGAGTTCGGGGTGGAGACGGCCGTGGCCGCCGGCGGCCGGCTGCAAGACACGCTCAAACTGCCGGCGGAAGTGGTTCTCAACGCCGACCGCGTGGCCCACATCGTGCCGCGCGTGGCCGGCATGGTTCGCGAAGTGCGCAAGAATGTGGGCGACACAGTGGAGGCAGGCGAGGTGTTGGCGGTCATGGACAGCCGGGAACTGGCCGAGGCACGAGCGGCGGACCTTTCGGCGGAAGCCCGGCTGAGGCTTGCCGAGAGCACCTTCAAACGGGTCAGCGACCTGGTCGGCCAGAAGATCTCGCCGCAAAAGGAGTACCACGAAGCCCGGCAGAAACTGGAGGAGGCACAGATCCAGCACCGCGAAACCGAGGCAAAGCTTCAGGCGCTGGGCGTTCCGCACGCCCAATTGACCGCGGCTCTGGACGAAGGCAACGGCGCCTTTTCGCGGTACGAGATTCCGGCGCCCTTCCCGGCGACGGTCGTGGAGAAGCATGCAACCCTGGGCGAGGTCCACGACAGCAGCAGCGACATGTTCGTTCTGGCGGACCTGACTACCGTCTGGGTGGACATCACGGTTTACGCCCGGGACGTGGCGCGGGTTCGTGTCGGCTCCGAAGTGCGTCTGACCACGCCCGGGCCGGACGGCAGGCCTGTGACGGTCAAAGGGACGATTTCGTACGTCAGCCCCGTGCTGCGGGAATCCACGCGGACGGGGTTGGCTCGCGTCGTGATTGCCGGCGACGGGCAGGTGTGGAGGCCGGGATTGTTTGTCACGGCCGAGGTCGTAGTAGCGCAGGAGGAGGCGGCCGTTCGGGTTCCCAACGAGGCGATTGTGACGATCGAGAACCGGCCTGCTGTGTTCGTTGCCGGAGCGGGTGCGTTTGAGAAGCGGGCCGTCGTTCTCGGCCGCCGCGATGAGCTCCATTCCTGCGTCCTTTCCGGGCTCAAGCCGGGCGAACGGTATGTATCCAAAGGGGCCTTCGTTCTGAAGGCGGAGTTGGGCAAAGGCACGGGCGGACATGAGCACTGAGCGACGGACAACGCCCGCGTCCGGCGCGCCGGAGCGGCGTGGAACGCGAGGATGTCCGGGGAGGCAACGCCGATGATGACCCGCATTGTCCGGTATGCGGTGCGCCAGCGCCTGGTGGTGGTGTTCGTGGGCGTCGCCCTGGCGGCGCTGGGGGCGTGGAACTTCACCCGTCTGCCGATCGATGCCGTGCCGGACATCACCAACAGACAGGTCCAGATCAACACCGCCGTCACCGGCCTCTCGCCCGTCGAGATCGAGAAGCAGATCACCTTCCCCATCGAGTGGGCGATGCAGGGCATCCCGGGCGTCGAGGAGATCCGCTCCGTGTCGTTCTACGGAGTGTCGCAGGTGACCGTCATCTTCGAGGACGCCGTGGACATCTACCGCGCGCGGCAACTGGTCAGCGAGCGGCTGGCCGAGGCCCGGGAGGGCCTTTCGCCCGGCGTCGGCGCGCCGTTCATGGGGCCGATCTGGACCGGTTTGGGCGAGATCTACTTCTGGAGCGTCGACGCGACCGGCCCTCGGCCCGACGGCACGCCGTACACACTGACGGACCTCCGCACGATTCAGGAGTGGATCATCAAGCCGCAGCTCCGCTCGATCCCGGGTGTGACCGAGATCAACACGATCGGCGGATACGAAAAGCAGTACCACGTAACCCCGGACCCGATGAAGTTGATCGCGTACGGGCTGAGTTTCCGGGATGTCGTCGAGGCGCTCGCCGCAAACAATGCCAACGTCGGCGGCGGCTACATCGAGCACGGCGGCGAGCAGTACACGATCCGCTCCGAAGGCCAGATCCGCTGCCTGGAAGATATCGAGAACATCAAGCTGGGCGAGCATGACGGCGTGCCCGTTTTCGTGCGGGACGTGGCGGACGTAAGCCTCGGCCGGGAGTTGCGAACGGGCGCCGGCACCGCCAACGGCCATGAGGCGGTGCTCGGCACGGCTATTCTGCTGTACGGCGAGAACAGCCGTACGGTCTCGCGCCGGGTGGACCGGAAAATCACCGAGGTCAATAAGACCCTGCCGGAGAACGTAAGGATCACCACGTTGTACGACCGTACGTACCTCGTCGACGCCACACTGAGGACCGTTCGCAACAACCTCGCGGAGGGCGCTTTTCTGGTCATCGCGGTCCTCTTCCTTCTCCTGGGCAATGCGCGGGCTGCGCTCATCGTGGCCCTGGCGATTCCGCTGTCGATGCTGTTCGCCGTCACGGGCATGGTGCGGGCGGGGATCAGCGCAAACCTGATGAGCCTCGGGGCCATCGACTTCGGGATCATCGTCGATGGTTCGGTTGTGATGGTCGAGAACATCATGCGGCGGCTCGCACAGCGTCAGCGTGAGCTGGGGCGGCCGCTGACGAACGGGGAACGGTTCCGTCTCGTCGAGGATGCCGCCGCGGAAGTGGCAAGGCCCACGGTGTCCGGTGTCGGCATCATCATGATCGTCTACCTGCCGATCCTGACCCTTTCGGGCGTCGAGGGCAGGATGTTCAAGCCGATGGCGGGCGTCGTGCTTCTGGCCCTGGCGGGCGCGCTGCTGCTGACGTTCACGATCGTTCCGGCCCTGGCGGCGCTGACCTTGCGCGGCCGCCTGGCGGAGAAGGAGTTCTTCCTCGCCCGATGGGCGAAGGCCGCCTATGCGCCGGTCCTCGTTGCCGCGCTGCGGTTCCGCTGGGCGGTCGTGGCCGGGGTCGTGGTTGTGCTTGTGTGCACGGGGCTTCTCGCGCGGCGCCTGGGCAGCGAGTTCATTCCCAGGCTCGGCGAGGGCGCCCTGGCTCTGCAGCCGACGCGGATGCCGAGTATCGCCCTGTCGTCGAGCGTCGCGATGCAGGAGAAGGTGGAGCAGCTTCTCCTCCGGGAGTTTCCCGACGAGATCGCCGCCATCTTCGCCCGTACCGGGACGTCCGAGGTCGTCACCGACGTGTGCGGGCCGGAGGTCTCCGATACCTACATCATGCTGACGCCTCGCGAGAAGTGGAAAAAGGCTGCGACGCAGGCGGAACTCGCTGAGGCAATGGAGAAGGTCGTGAGAAGACTCCCCGGCCAGAACTACGAGTTCAGCCAGCCCATCGAGCTGCGGATGAACGAGCTTGTCAGTGGCGTGCGCAGCGACCTCGCGGTCAAGGTCTACGGCGACGACATGGATGTCATGATGAAGTACGCCGGCCGGATCGCCGTGGAGCTCGCAAACGTCCCCGGCGCGGCGGACGTCAAGGTAGAACAGGTGGCCGGGATGCCGATGATCGACATCGAGGTGGACCGCGCCGCGGCCGCCCGCTACGGGCTGAACGTGAAAGACGTCCAGGAAGTGATCGAGATCGCCCTCGGCGGCGTGGAGGCGGGTCACGTTCTCGAAGGGGATCGGCGATTCCGGCTGGTGGTCCGGCTGCCGGAGCATCTGAGGTCGAACATCCGGACGATCGGCGCGTTGCCGATTCCATTGCCTCGGCCCGAAGGCGCGGACCCGGAGCCCGGATCATCCCGCGGCCGGGCCGGCGGACCGCGTGGGGGGTACATTCCCCTGTCGAGCGTGGCAAAGATCCGGATCGACGAGGGTGCCAGGCAGATCCGCCGTGAAGACGGCAAACGGCGCATCACCGTGCAGTGCAACGTTCGCGGCCGGGACCTGGGCACGTTTGTCGCCGAGGCCCAGAAGCGGATCGAGGCAAAGCTCGGTCGCCTCCCGGAAGGATACTGGCTCGGCTGGGGCGGTCAGTTCGAGAATCTGATCGAGGCCAGACAGCGGCTCACGATCGTGGTGCCGTTGGCCCTCGGGCTAATCTTCATCCTGCTGTTCGCGACGTTCCGCACGCTCCGGCACGCGATCCTGGTGTTCACGGGCGTGCCGCTGGCCCTGACCGGCGGTATCGTGGCGCTCTGGCTGCGCGGCATTCCCTTCTCGATCTCGGCGGGCGTGGGCTTCATCGCCCTCTCGGGTGTGGCGGTGCTGAACGGCCTCGTGATGGTCAGTTTCATGAACCAGCTTCGCCGGGAGGGAAGAAGTCTGCAGGAGGCCATCATCGAAGGCAGCCTTACCCGGCTGCGGCCGGTGCTCATGACGGCTATGGTGGCATCCCTCGGCTTCGTACCGATGGCGTTGGCTCGGGGAATGGGAGCGGAGGTTCAACGTCCGCTGGCGACGGTGGTGATCGGCGGGATCATCAGCAGCACGCTCCTGACGCTGGTCGTGCTGCCGGCGGTCTATCGCCTGGTGGGTGCGCCACGAGCAGATGCCCGCAGTGACAACGGCAGGTAGGCCGGGCGACCGGGCCGATGCCCCAGCCGCCTATGCGTACACGTCGACCATCAGCCGGTCGATCGTGCGGTCAATCCTCTCGTCCGTTTCGTAGTCGCCTCTGGCAATGGCGGCACGGACTTCCGCGACCTTGTCCACGCGGATGTCGGGTGCGTTCTCCAGCAGGCTCAGTGCCTGGGCCACTGATGAAATCTCCACTTCGTCCTGTGCCGGCGCCGCGATCGTCGCCACACCGTGCTCACGCGGTGCGTGGCCTGGGCCAATCCGCTGCGGGATCATGTCGCCGTTAACCGGAGCTATTTCGCTCATTGCCTGACCTCATCGCCCGCCTTCGGGCGAGTGGGGCGTCCCTGCCCTTGCCGGGAAAACAGGTTTCGTTCGCTCACTCTCTTGAGCCGACCGCCTTGGACGCGCAGCCTCAACCGGCACTCGGGGCACACCGCCCCTGCTGGTCCTGAGCATTCCATCCATGAAACGCCTGGGCCGGGCAGGTGGGAATGCTTCTGCCCGGTGCGCTCTTGGGCTGGTCCTTCAGCCGGCTCCCGCCATCCTCGATGCCAGTAGTACTATCGTCGGGCATGGGGCCGATTCTTGAAAGAAATCGGAGATTAGACGGGTTATCGTCAATGTTTTTTCGGCCCGCCCCGCCCCATTGGTAATACTGGAAAGCCAGCCAACGTCAAGCAGACGTTAAAATAGGCAATATCGCCCGTATAACCGGACGTTGCCGAAAGGGCCATCCAGTCCGCTCGCGCGGGCCTTTTGCTCACTTGATAGCTATAACTATCTGCTCCATAATACTTTAGATATGCGACGCGTTGCAAACGTGTTGGCGAACGTTGTTGTCGGACAGGCGCGCCGCCCGTCTGCCCATGTACGCGCCAGTTTGGGTCTGCCGCGCCGGCTTCGAAGGGCATTCGACGGGATTCTCAATCGTGCCGGCTGCGCGAACCGCGCCAACGGAGTCCGTTGTTGCGGGGGCGTCGGCTTGCGATTCCTGGCGGCTTACCCGGAGGTTGGCTGCGCATGGGCGTCCTTTTGCCCTGCGGGCATTGAACCGGCGAATCTCGTCGTCGTGCAGCATTCATCTTGCGCGTGAGGCGAACGCGCTCCCGCGGTGGCGCGCCGGCGGTGACGGCCGTTCCTGCTTGGCTTGCGTCCGGGTGAAGGCGGGGCGACGGCTTGACGGTTCTGCGCCCAATCACTATTCTGAGCTTGGATTGCCGGATCGCTCGCAAGGGTAGGCAAAACAGTAGCGCTCTGCGGCGTCGCACGGTGGTTGTGCGGCGCCCTCGCCATCGCGCCGGCCGCAGGACGAGGGACGCCGGGGGAGCGATGAAGAAGCGGACGTGGCGCGCCGGCCGGCCGTGTCCGATGCGGGTCATGCGGAAAGGAGTCTTGTCGCGGAGCCGCTGCCGGGAGCGACTGCCGCAGATTGCAGATACTGAGTTGGGCGTGTACCCAAGTGGCCAAAGGGAGCGGACTGTAAATCCGTTGGCTTATGCCTTCGCTGGTTCGAATCCAGCCGCGCCCAGTCGAGGAACCCGCAGGCATTCATGAGGCTTTGCGGGTTTTCTTTGCGCCGGGCTGCATCCGTTGTCGAATCGGGCCGCCTGAGTTCGATGCCGCCGGCGAGCGGCGGGAACGTGCGAGGTCAGCATGAACGAGTGGCGACTGCGCGACACGATCCTGGTCATCTTCATGGCGCTCGTGGTCGGCATCATGCTCCTGCAGATGGTGCAGAACGATCGTCTGTACGACCGCGTGAACAAGGCCATCCGGC
>CAZZFA010000060.1:0-35745 GCA_964653435.1 uncultured Planctomycetales bacterium
ACACCGAAGCATCCGGCTCCCCTGCGCCAATCAGCCGGATTCTTCGTCGCTGCGCTCCTCAGAATGACGGGGGGCGCCACCGCCGCAGCGCGATAACATGCGCGCAAGGCGCGTGAAAGTCGCGCTCGCCGGCCAGGGGCGTGGGTGAACCTCTCGGTCGGTCCGTGCGCGTTGCCCTTTCTGAAGCACCCGGCGCGGGCTACCTCGACGGCGACCTCTGACCCTCCAGGCGTGCGAGCAGGTCGGCGACCGTCGCGTTCTCGCGCGGGTGCCGCGCGTCGGGCGCAATCTCCGCCAGCGGCCCCAGCACGAATCGGCGCCCGACCATGCGCGGGTGAGGCACGACCAGCCCCGGCTCCTCGATCACCCGATCGTCGTAAAGCAGCAGGTCCAGGTCCAGCGTTCGCGGACCCGCCGGCGTCTGGCGAACCCGCCCGAACTCCCGCTCGATGGCCAGCATCGCATCGAGCAGCTCCTGCGGAGAGAGGGTCGTCTCGACCACGGCGGCTCCGTTGAGATACCGGCCCTGCCCGGGCGGACCGCCGACCGGGTCCGTCTCGATCCAGGAGGAGACCCGGCGCACGACGATCGCCGGGTGGCGACGCAGCGCGGCAATCGCTCCGTCGAGCGCGCCCCGACGGTCGCCCAGATTCGACCCCAGCGCAATACAGGCAATGGATGCCATCCGCATGCCCATCCGTCGGTCGGATCTCGCGGGCACCCTCCCCTCCCGCCGGCCGACCCGTGCGCGGTCGCACGACCCGAAGCCCGCCGTCCGCAATCCGCGCGCCGCATTGTACCCTCCAGTGGCACGGTTTCGAGCCGGTGTTATACTCTCTCCGATCAAACGGAAACCGAGGCTGTCATGCGCGTAGTCGTAAAGGAGAAGGCAAACGACGTCATCCTCGCCGACCGCTGCTTCGAGGACGAGGCGGTATACGTGGGGTCCCAACCCGGTTGCGGAATCCACCTGCCCGATCCGTACGTGAGCTCCCACCATCTGCTTTTCACCCCGGAGGAGGACGGCACATGGTCGATCGAGCCGCTGGACGTGCAGAAGGCGGCCGTCGTCAACGGCCGGACGCTGGCCGCCCGCCAGCCGGTTCTCGATGAAAACGAGGTGGAACTCGGCCCGTATGTGCTGAAGGTCTACCTCGATCCCGACAAGGCGGCGCCGGCCGCGGAGGAAGACCGCCTCAGCCCCACCGATCTCGCGGAGATCAAGAAGTATCCGCTGCCGCCCGGCTCGCTCACGAAGCGCCCCGGCGAGCCGGTGGAGAAGCTCCTGCCCGGCCAGATCTCGTCGCTGGCCCGCGCCGCGATCGAACTCGGACGCTGTCGCGATCCGGCCCAGCTCGTGGATGTCTCGCTCACGCACCTTCTCCAGGGCTTCCGGGGGCGCTGCGCCTGGGTCGGATTGCGCCGACAGGCCGCCGGCGATCTGGATGTGATCGGCGGCCGCTACACCTCCGGCGAGCCGTGCGAGGCGCCCGAGCTGGCCCGGGGCCTGCGCTACCGCTGTCTCGAACGGCGTCAGATCATCCTGGTCCGCCGGGCCGAGGATCCGATCATCGGCTCCGCGGTGGCCGCGCCGCTGCTGACCTCGCTCGGCGTGCTCGGCATGGTCTACGTCGACGTCCGCAAGACCACCAAGCGCCTCGGCACCTCCGACCTCAACGCCCTCGTCATGCTCGCCGCGTGCATCAGCGAGCAGCTCGAGACCGTTCTGCGCGAACAGCTCGTCCAGGACGTCCGGGTCAACAGCACCGAGTTGAGCGTCGTTCGCGCCATTCAGGAGCAGCTCGATCCTCACAGCCTGCCGGCGTGGAAGGGCTTCCAGGTCGGCGCCTACAGCCTGACCGGCCAGCAGAACTCCGGCGACGTGTACGACGTGATGAAAGTCCCCGGCAAGGACTTCGGCGGCCTCCTGCTGGCTAACGTCCACGCGGAAGGGGCCATGCTCGCCCTGCTCATGGCACAGGTCCAGTCCGCCTTCCGCGTGGCGATGCTCCACGGGGACTCGCCCCACGCGTTTCTGCGCCAGTTGAACTACCTTCTTTACGGCGATGGCCCGTCCCGCTATGTCCACTGCTTCGTCCTCACCGTGGATCCGGCCGCCGGCGTCCTTCGACACTGCCGGGCCGGGCGGATCGGCGCAATCGTGGTGAACGCGCACGGCCAACCCCGCCCGTTCGGTGGGATCGGAATGCCCGCCGTCGGCGTCGAAAAGGGCTTTGAGTACGCCTCCAGCGAGGACGTTCTCGCCCCGGGCGAGACCCTCGCTCTCTACACCGGCGGGGTCACCACGGCCACGAATGCACAGGGGGAGCGTTTCCGCGAGAAGCGTTTCATCGACGCCCTCTGCGACAGCTTCGGCCAGCCCGCGCTGGCCACGATCAACGACCTGAAGGTGGATATCACCGCCTTCCATGAGGGCGGCTCCCACCCGGACGACATGACGGTCCTCCTCGTGCACCGCTCGGCTGAAGGATGACCGCCGACAAGTCGGGCTTTGCAGACCCCTTCCGTCCCGCGGTCCTTGACGAACCCCGAAGCGCAAGCGCAGGGCCCTCTGCGCCCGGGCGGAGCGCCGGCATGCGGCTGGCGTTGGCCGCGTGTCGCAGATCGGCACAACCGGGTATAGAATCGTTCAATGGCCATGTTCAGCAATGCCACCATCGCCTTCGGATGGATCGTGATACCGGCGCTTGCCTCATGGGCGGCAACCGCCGGGGCGGCGACGCGGCCGGCCTCCGCACCCTCGGCGCCCGATCCGGCCGTCATTGCCGCCGCCCGCGAGAAGATCGACGCCTTCGTGGAGCACGTCGGCAGGGACCCTTCGGTCAAAGATGCCGCGCGGACGGTCATTGCCGACGCCTGGCGGCGCCGCCGCAACGACGATGATCCCCGCCCCTTCCTTCAGGAGGCCCTCGCGGTACTGTCGCCAACCTTCAAGACGGCCCTCGACGCGATGCAGGAGCAGCGATTTGACGAGGCCCGGGAACGGCTCGGCCCGCTTACGTCCTCGGCCGATCCGTATCTGGCCGTGCACGCCGCCTCCGTGCTTGCACGGGCGCTCATCGAGCAGGACAGGACCGACGAAGCGATCCGGCTGCTCGACGCCTGGCGCAACCGCGACCAGGACGTGATCCGCTACAGCTTCGAGCAGCCGGAGATGGACTTCATGCGGGCGTATGCCCTCCTGCGGAATCTCAAGTACGAGCGGGCGGCAGCGGCCTTTGCCCGCTTCCTGCGCGACCACCCCGACGCCCCTGACCGGCTGAAACTCACGGCTCGACAGATCCTTCAGGAGCTTGCGCAGCGCCGGCCGGAGCAGCTCGCCGATGTCGCCGACCTGATGGACTACGCGGGCCGGCAACTCCGCCTGGGGCTGTCCAACCGCCCGGTCATCGAGGCCCAGACGCAGGCCGTGCAACTCCTCGACCGCCTGATCAAGCAGTCCGAAGAGCAGGAACAGCAGGCACAGGCCGGCAGCAAGGAAAGCGGCGGTGGCCGGCCCGGACCGGCCCGTGGTCGGCCCGGCGCACCGGCACAGCGGTCCACACTGCCGGAAGGACGGATGGACAACGGCCCCACCCACCGCACCCCGGTGGCCAGGCCGGGCGAGATGTGGGGCCGGATGCCCGCCCAGCAACGCGAAAAGATCCTCCAGACGCTGCGAAAGAACTTCCCCGAGCGATACCGCGAGCTGGTGGAGCAGTACTACAGGCAGTTGGGCAAGCAGGACTGACCCGGCATGGCAAAGGCGGGCTTTGGGGGAGGCGGCCGTCCCGGCCGTATGTGACGGGCAAGATGCCCGTCCCCCAGGGGCTGTCGTGTTGGAGCGACGAAGTGACGGAGCCACAAGGCAACGAAGCGACGAAGCGACGAAAGGGCCGGGGGCCTTGTCGCACCGCCGATCGAACAGGCGTAACCCGCCTCGGCGCGATCCTCTTGATCGGCGTCCTGCCCTGCCCGTGCTTCGGCCAGTCGCACCCTGCGCAGGGCTACAGCGTGCGCATCGTGCGCATCGACGGCACAGCGCAGGAGGGCGTCTGGCTTGGAGCCGATGCCGAGAGCATCGCGCTGCGTCTCAACGGCTCGCCGACACAAATCGCCCGCGACGACCTGATGCGGGTCTCGTTCCGCCTCGAACCCGCCGACAGTCGGCCGGCCGCCCTGACCCCCGGCGACGCGATTTGTACCCTTGCCGGCGGGGGCCGCGTGCGGGGCAGGCTGCTGACCGACGGCGAGGGATCGGTGCGACTCAGAACCGCGGCGCTGGGCGAGTTGTCACTGCGATTTGCCGATCTCGCGGCCATCCGTCTGGGCTGGGCCCCGGAAAACCCCCGGGCCGACGCCGAACTGGCCAAATGGCTGGCCGTGCGATCCCCCGGCAACGACATCCTCATCGCCGTTCCTGACGGAAACGTGACCGTCGTCCGCGGCGCGCTGCTGGCGCTGGGGCCGGATGGCGGACGGTTCGCGGTGGAGGGACGCGCGCTGCCGCTTCGCGCGGAGGTCTCGTATGTCGTCGTGTTCGGCGGCGGGTTGGCGGCGTCGCCGCCGCCCCCGTTGACCGTGCAACTTCAAGACGGTTCCGAGGTCGCCGCATCGCTTGACCGAGCCGACACGGAGCGCATCTCGCTTCGCCTGCCCGGCGGGGCGACGGCGTCCGTTTCGATCTCACAGATCCGGCAGATGATCGTCCGAAGCGGACGTATTGCCTACGCAAGCGACCTGACGCCCTCCGACGTCCGATTCGAGCCGTTTCTCGACACCCCCTGGCCGCACCGTCGCGATCGTTCGGTCGCCAACCGCCCGCTGCGGCTCGGCGGCATCGAATACGCAAAGGGGCTCGGCGTGCACTCCCGAAGCGAGATCGCCTTCGACGTGGAGCGGCGTTATCGCCAATTCGCCGCGACGATCGGCATCGACGACGCGGTTCGCCCGCGCGGCAACGTCGTCTTTCGAATCCTGGCCGATGATCGCGAGGTGTTCCACAGCGGCCCCGTTACCGGCAGGGATGAACCGAGGCCGATCCTCGTGGACGTGGCGAAGGCCAGGCGGGTGCGGCTGATCGTGGAGTACGGCGAGGAACTCGATCTGGCGGATCAGGCGGATTGGGCCGATGCGCGATTCATTCGATGATCCCTCTCTC
This sequence comes from uncultured Planctomycetales bacterium, assembly GCA_964653435.1. Classification (GTDB taxonomy): domain Bacteria; phylum Planctomycetota; class Phycisphaerae; order UBA1845; family PWPN01; genus CAZMVY01. Next base: position 5,162 of record CAZZFA010000060.1, read on the forward strand.
GGGTCCAGGGAGCAGGATCGGATGAGGGTATCCGCATTCCGGACGGCCCCCTGCGCGCCCATCTTCGCGACGGCGCTGACTCTGTGCGCCTCCGCATCGGCGGCCACCGGGACCGCCCCGCCCGGACAACGCGCCGATCCGCAAGCGGTCGTCCTTGCCGACGAGCAGGCGCGCATGGACATCATCGCCCGCCTCGCCCCGGCGGTGGTCTGCCTGCTCGACGAAGACCGCTCCGGCGGCGGCTCCGGGGTGGTGATTTCTCCGGCCGGCTACGGGCTGACGAACTTCCACGTCGTCGCCGGGATGCTCAAGACCCGCCGTGGCCTGGGCGGCCTGCCCGACGGCAGGACGTACGACCTGAAGGTCCTGGGCATCGATCCGACGGGCGATCTGGCAATGTTTCGCCTGTCAGGCAAGGACCGCTTCGATTTCGTCGAGCTTGGCGACTCCGACACGCTGCGGACCGGGGACTGGGTCCTGGCAATGGGCAACCCGTTCCTCCTTGCCGAGGACTACAAGCCCACCGTCACCCTCGGCATCGTAAGCGGGCTTCATCGCTATCAATGGGGCGCCGACGGCAACCAGCTCGTCTACACCGACTGCATCCAGATCGACGCCTCCATCAACCCCGGCAATTCCGGCGGTCCGCTGTTCGATCTGCACGGCCGCCTGATCGGCATCAACGGTCGGGCCGCCTTCGAGGAACGCGGCCGGGTCAACGTCGGTCTGGCTTTCGCGATCTCGATCAACCAGATCAAACGATTCCTCCCGGCCCTGCAGGCGGGCCGTCTGGTCGAGCACGCCTCGCTCGGGGCCACCGTCGCCGACGCCGGCTATCACAACGTGGTCTTCGACCGCGTGCCGGAGGACTCCCCCGCGGCCCGCTCGGGCATCCGCGAGGGCGATCGGCTCCACGCCTTCGCCGGCCAGCCCATCCACAACGCCAACCAATTCGCCAACATCCTCGGCGCGCTGCCGGCCGGCTGGACCGTGGACATCGAGACCTCGCGCCCGCCGGCGACGGATCGGATTCGCGCCCGGGTGACCCTTGGGCGCCTGCCCGTCAAGCCGCCGCGGGCACTTGCCGCCGCGACCGACGTAGCTGAAGAGGCCGCGCCGGCAGGCGCACAGGCATCCGCGCCGGCGACCGAACGGCCAGCCGATGCCCCCGCCGCCGAACCGCCCCCGCCGCCGAATGCGTTCGCCAAGGCGATTGCGGTCGCCTCGCCCGCAGTCGTGAAACTCTACGGCGTCGGCGTCGCCACCGAGCACGGTTACGGCAGCGGCATCCTCATTTCGGGAGATGGGCGGGTGGTGACCACCAGCTCGCTGCTGCTCGAATCGCAGAATATCCGGGCCGTCACGTCGGACGGCCGCCTGTATCGCGCGGAGGTCCAGTACCGCGATCCCTTGCGGCAGCTCGCCCTTCTGCGCCTCCACGCCGGTGCCGAGCCGGACGCCGGCCCTTCGCCAACGGATGAACAAGCGACGCCGCCGCGGTTCACACCGCTGCGCCCCGGCTCGTCGAAGGCCCTTCGGCCCGGCGACTGGGTGCTGGCCCTGGGCAACCCCTTCAAGGTCGCCGAGGGCGAAGAGCCCGTCTCGGCGATGCGGGGCGTCTTCTCGGTCCGCACCCCGCTCGACGCCCGCCATCGCGTGCAGGACTTTCCCTATCGCGGCGAGGTGCTCATCGTTGATGCCGTGACGGGTAATCCGGGCTCAGCCGGCGGGGCGCTGGTCGATCTGGACGGCAACTGGGTCGGCCTGATCGGCAAGGCCCTGTGGTCGAACCTGACGAACACGCGTCTGAACTACGCCATCCCCATCGAGGAGGTGGCCGCCTTCCTGAGCGATGCGGCCGCGGGCAGGCCCGCCCAACCGGTCGCAGGGACGGGGCCCCGGCCGAAAGGTTATCACGGCATCCGCCTCTTCCCGCTCGCCTACCGGCACGGGCTGCCGTTCGTGGACGGCGTCGACCTCGGCTCGCCGGCCGAACGGGCAGGCGTCCGGAAGGAAGACCTGATCCTCAGCGTCAACGGCGTCCCGATTGCGAACACCCGGGCCTTTCAACGCGCCTGTGACGCGCTCGCAGCCGGCGATGATCTTGCGCTGGTCGTCAGGCGGGGCGAAACGCTTCTGACGATAACGATGAAGCTGGAGAAGGCACCGGAATGAACGATCACGCGGCCCGGTATGCAGTCATCGCCGTGATAGCGCTGTCGTCGGTCGCCCCGGCGCAATCGCCCTCGACGCAACCCGGGCCGCTCGGGGTGGCGCTCGCTCAGCAGGAGATGGTACGTCGCGCGGTGGCGCGGATTGCCCCGAGCATCGTGACCATCGAGACCGTGGGCGGGACAGCCCCACAGGGACCGGGTGGAGCCGACCGGTCGCTGACGCCACCCGAGCCGGGGCGCGACATCCCGCGGCCGGGCCGGCGGCCGGAACCCATCCCGATGCCGGAGGCCGGCGCCGCCTTCGCGGTTGCCGAAGGCCCGACGACCGGGCTCGTCTTCTCCGCCGACGGCCTCATCCTCACCAGCTCGTTCCACTTCGCACGCAACCCGGCCGTGATCACCGTGAAGCTGGCCGACGGCACCCGTCATCCCGCGAAGCTCCTCGCGCGCGACGAGATTCGCCGTCTCGCCATGCTCAAGATCGCCGCCGCCGGGCTGCCGGTGCCCGCCTGGGCCGACGAGGATCATGTGCGCGTGGGCCGGACGGCCATCGCTCTCGGCCGCGGGCTCGGCGGCGACGACGTAAGCATCAGCGTCGGCATCGTCAGCGGTACAGAGCGCATGTCGGGCAACGCGATCCAGACCGACGCCAGACTCTCACCGGCGAACTACGGCGGGCCGCTGGTGGATCTGCACGGACGGGTGCTCGGACTGATCGTGCCGATGAGCTACACAGCGGGGGATGTTGCCGGCGTCGAGTTGTACGACTCCGGCATCGGCTTTGCCATCCCCGCGTGGCAGGCCGAGCCCGCGGCGGCCACAATGGCCCGGGGCGTGAACATCCGGCGGGGCGTTCTGGGCGTACGGATAACCGCGGTGGACGCAAAGCATTTACGAATCGCCGCCGTGGCGGACCCGTCCCCGGCAAAGACCGCCGGGCTTGCCGCCGGCGACGAACTGCTGGCGATTGACGACCGGCCGGTCACGACCTGGCCGGAGATGCATCGCCGCCTCGCGCTTCGAGCGGCGGGAGAGGCCGTGGCCCTGACCATCCGGCGGGCGGATCGGACTCTCTACGCCGACGCCGTACTCGCCGCGCCCGAGGCCGTCGGGCCGTTCCCGGCACCGTCCGAGGAAGAGGGCCGGCCTTCGCCGGCGAATGCACCCGGCAACCGGTAGCCTCCGATCCCCACCGGTGCCGCACGGCGCGTTTTCGCCGCATTTCGGAGAGGCGGCATAGCGAGTTGAGGGAGCCGCTTTCCGCGGCCGGCCGCGGGCCGCTGCCTTCGCCGGCACGGTCACGCAAGCCGGTTGCGAACACGACGGCCGACGGCCAATAAAAACACCTTCGCCGCTCGAAGACCGCGAAGTTTTTTTGATCGCCCCGATTTGATTTTGCGGCCGCTCCATCGTATATATGTTATGGAAGCTGTCGTGTCCCCTTTCAACGGTCCCGCGTCTCTCCCCCAGAGACGCGGGATTATTTTTTGTGATCGGGCGGCCGGTTCCCGGCGTCCGCGTGCGACGGCGGCCGGCTGATCTGCCGAGGCGCAACGCGCGCGAAAACGCGCGAATCCAGCAGCCCCGACACGCGCCGCCTCGCCGCACCAACGATCCGCTCGCGAGCGGTTTCGTCGCGCGAGAGTAGTTGACGCGCGATCGGCCCGTCCGGGCCGCCGTGTTCGCCGCCAGCCCGGACTTGCCTTGGAGACGCCGGTCGCGTACATTACCGACTGGCTTCGCCGATGTAGCTCAACGGTAGAGCACGGCTTTCGTAAAGCCGGGGTTGAGGGTTCGAATCCCTCCATCGGCTTACACGCACGAACACTCGGGGCGACGGGGCGAAGAATCTGTTCTTCGACCCGGGGCCGCATTCGTCGGGCAGGGACTCCGGGAATCCGCCCGCATCCGCCATGACCACCGGCCAACTCATCCGCGGACGAATGGTGTGGGGAGCAGCGGCGCTGGGCGCCTACGGTGTCTGGGTGGCGGCGGCACGATTGCCCGGCGGCGAGGGTCTCGGCCTGCGACTCGGCTCGTCGGCGTGGGCCATCGTCCTCTTCGCGGGTGCCGGTGCAGCGATTGCCGCGTTGACCGTCCTGCTCGCCCTGCTGAGCAGTCGTCCCCTGCCGCCGCGTTACCGGTTCTTCGTTGCCCCGGCGATCGAAACCGTGGTCCTCGTCCCCCTCTTCGGCTGGCTGGTCCTCAACGAATTCGTGTATGCAACCACGTCCGAGGTGCTCGGGATCGACGCGATCTCCCTCGCCTGGCACAACACCCGCGCCGTCTTCGAGAACGCCTGGGCGATGGGCGCGCGGTATCTCATCACCACCGCCGTCCTGACGCTGGCCGCCATCGCGACAGTGTACGGCCTGTCGCGGCGATCGTTCCGCTCATTCGGGTCGCCCGCGCCGGCGCCCGTGGCCGTGCCTGGACGAAGTCGCTCTCGCCTGCTCCGCCGCAGCGGACCGATCGCCGGCAGTCTGATCGTGGCGGCCGCCGTGCTCGGGTGGCATTATCCCGGCGCATCGAGCGAGGCGCTCACGACGGTCTTCCGCTCGGCCCCTCCGCTGCGGGTGTTCAACCTCGCGCGGATGTGGGTCGGCGACGAACTGACCGCTCCGCCCCCGGCGCACTTCGGCGAGCCGATCCTGTCGGATGCCGAGTATCAGGCACGGATGGGCTCGCCCCGACGGCCGGCGCCCAACGTCGTCCTCATCGTCCTGGAGTCGGTCTCCGCCAGGTCCCTGCACTGCTACGGCTATCCGCGAGCCGACATCACACCCAACCTGGATGCCCTCGCGGCCGACGGCACGCTCTTCGAGCACTGCCTCGCCGCGGCGTCGTTCTCGAGCTACGGCCTCGTCTCGCTCCAGACGTCGTTGCACATGCTCCGCGGCGAACGCTACGACCACTTCGTCGATCGTTCGTTCCCCTACATGAGCCTGCCCAAGGCCCTCAAGCTCGCCGGCTATGAGCTGGCCGTCTTCAGCAGCGGCAACGAGAGCTGGGACAGCCTCGATCAGTTCTGCCCGCCGCAGGACTACGACACGTACTTCACGCACGACACCACGCCGCAGATCCCCAAGCCCGACTGCATGCGGATGGACGATCACTACGCCGTCGAGGCCTTCGAGGCGTGGATGGCCGGGCGAACCGACCGGCGGCCCTTCTACTGCCGGTTCTACCTGCAATCGCCCCATTTCAACTACGAGGTGCCCGAGCCCTGGGCCTCCTACTACAAGCCGGTGCCGCCGCTCTACTCGAACGGCGACGGCATTATCCACATCCCGCCGGACGTTCTGCCGCTGCTGCGAAACCGCTACGACAACGCGCTGCGGTACGCGGACTACTGGGTCGGCCGTATCCGCGCCGCGCTGGAACGCTCCGGGGAGTTCGACAACACGGTCATCGTCGTCATCGCGGACCACGGCGAGGCCTTCATGGAGCACGGCCTCGCCCGCCACGGCGTCCACGTGTGGGAAGAGATGATCCACATTCCGCTGATTTTCCACCTCGGCCGCACCCTGCGGTCGGCGCTGCCCGGCCCGCCCGCGTCGCGCGTGCCGGATACCGTCTCGGCGATCGATGTCGCCCCGACGGTGGCGGGCCTGGTCGGCATCCGCCCGCACCCGAGCTGGCAGGGCCTCGATGTCCTGGCCCCCGGCTACACGAGCCGCGACCGCCCGATCTTCTCCGTACTGCAGCTCACGCGCTGGCAGGAAGTCGTCTGCCTCAACGGGCTCAAGTACGTCTACGACCTCACCGAGGCGCAGTCGCACCTGTACGACCTGCGGGCAGACCCCGGGGAGCGCACCGACCTGGCACGCCGACAACCGCGGCTCGCCGCCGCCCTTCGCGCGGTCCTCGCCGGCTGGTCCGCGCACCAGTTGCACTACTACGCGCCGGCCAACCGCCCGTTCACGCATTACATCGGGCGCTACGAACCCGACCCCGGCCTGCTCGAGCAGGTGCGCGACGCGGCCGGCCCGCGACAGGCGGTGCAGGCCCGCCCGCCGGTTGTCCCGGCCGGAGCACGGCGATAAGCTGTCCCCATGCCTGCCGCCCGCAAACTGACGTACCGTGATGCCGGCGTCGATGTCGACGCCAACGACCGGATGGTCGAGCTCATCCGGCCGCACGTCCGCAGCACCTTCGGCCCGCGCGTCCTCGGGCGCTACGGCGGCTTCGCGGGACTCTTCCGCCTCGACTACAACGAGAAGCTCTTTGCGAGGAATTACCGCGAGCCGGTGCTCGTCGGATGCACCGACGGGGTCGGCACGAAGATCCTCGTCGCCGCCGCCGCCGGCCGATACGACACCGTCGGCATCGACCTCGTGGCGATGAACGTCAACGATATGCTCACCTGCGGCGCCGAACCGCTTTTCTTCCTCGATTACATCGCCCTGCACAAGCTGGAGCCCGCGTTCGTCGAGCGGCTGGTCGCCGGCGTGGCCGAGGGCTGCCGCCAGGCCCGCTGCGCCCTGCTCGGCGGCGAAACGGCCGAGATGCCCGACGTATACCGCAAGGGCGACTTCGACCTCGCCGGCTTCGCCGTCGGCGTCGTCGAGCGCAGGCGGGTCATCGACGGCTCCTGCATCGAACCCGGCGACGTGCTGATCGGGCTGCCGTCCTCCGGCATCCACTCCAACGGCTACGCGCTGGTCCGCAAGCTCGTCTTTGAGCGTGCGGGCCTGCGCCCCGACGCCTACGTGGACGAACTCGGCGAGACCGTCGCGGAGGCCCTGCTCCGGCCGACGCGCATCTACGTGCGGCCGATCCTCGCCCTGCTGTCGCACTACCGCCGCAAGCGGGTGGTCACCGGCATGGCCCACATCACCGGCGGCGGGCTGCCCGGCAATGCGCCCCGGCCGCTGCCCGACGGTTGCGCGCTCGTGCTCAAGCGCAAGAACTGGCCGATGCCGAAGGTCTTCACCTGGCTCGAATGTCTCGGCGCAGACCCCGGCGACATGTGGAATACGTTCAACATGGGCATCGGCTACGTCCTCATTGTTCGCAAGGCCTTCGTCAACGGCGTGATCGACCGCCTCCGTCGTGCCGGTCAGGACGCGATGCCGATCGGCTACGTCAAACGTGGCCGCGGGGAGGTGGAGATCCGGTGATCGGTCGAGGTGCGTCCGCGCAGTACGCAGTTGTGGCCGCCGGGTTACCGGGTCTTTCGCGTTTTTTGAATCGGCGCAATCCGTGAATCCGCGAGGGAGTACGGAAAGGAAGTGGTGGGATGTCATTGCGAACCATCGGTTTCATCGGCACCGGGATCATGGGCTACCCCATGGCCCGTAACCTCATCCGCGCCGGTTTCGCCGTCCGCGCGTTCAATCGCACGCGGGCCAAGGCCGAGCGGCTTCTGGCCGACGGCGCGACCGTCGCCGACTCGGCCGCCCAGGCCGCCGACGGCGCCGACGCCGTCGTCAGTATCGTCCCCGACTCGCCCGACGTGGAAGCGGTGTACCTGGGCGAGCAGGGCGTCGCCTGCGCCAAGCGGCTGCCGCCGTTGGCCATTGATATGAGCACGGCCTCGCCGGCCGTCGAGCGGCGCATCGCCGAGGCCCTCGCGGCCCGCGGGTGCCACTACCTCGACGCACCCGTTTCGGGCGGCGACAGGGGCGCGATCGCCGGCACGCTCTCGATCATGGTCGGCGGTGAGGCCGAGGCCTTCGCAAGGGCCGAGCCGATCTTCCGGGCGATGGGCAAGACGATCGTCCACTGCGGCCCGTCCGGGTCCGGCCAGGTCACCAAGCTGTGCAACCAGATCCTCGTGAGCCTGAGCCTGCTGGGTGTGGCGGAGGCCTTGACGATCGCGAAAAAGGCCGGCCTTGACGTGGACCGCATGCTCCAGGCCGTCTCCAACGGTGCCGCGGGGTCGTGGCAGCTTGAAAACCTGGCACCGAAGATGCGCGACCGCGACTTCGCCCCCGGCTTCATGATCGACCTCTTGCAGAAGGATCTCCGCCTCGTCTTCGAGCTGGCCCGCGAGGTGGCCGCCTCCCTGCCCGGCACGGCCATCGCCAATCAGCTCTTCGCCGCCAACCAGGCCGCCGGCGAAGGTCGCGAGGGAACCCAGGCCCTGGTCAAGACCATCGAGCGACTGTCGGCGATCCGGTAAGGACAACGCGAATGACGTGTACAAGATTCCGATACAGCAAAGGAGACTCAATCGTGCAGTTCGTCTTTCCTCTGTCGTTGATGACCGCCCTGAGCCTGGCCGGTGCCTCGTTGCAGGCCGAAGCACCGCAGGCCGCACCGCCGAAAGCGCTGACAGGGGTTGCTGATCTTCGGCGTCTCTTTGCCGATCCGCCGAACGAGTACCGCATCCTGCCGCTGCTGCGCATGAACGACGACATCGATCCGGAGGAACTTCGCTGGCAGATCCACTCGATGAAGGAGCAGGGTTGCGGCGGGACCTTCTCGTACAGCGAGCGATTCCTGGGCGGCATGCCGCAGCGATTCCTCTCCGACGCCTGGTGGCAGGTCGTCCGCTGGACCGCCGAGGCCTGCGAGAAGGAGGGCTTGCAGTACTGGGCTTACGACGAGGAGGACTGGCCCAGCGGCGCTGCCGGCGGCCTGCTGCTCGAAAAGCATCCCGAGCTCGGATGGAAGTACCTCCAACCCGCCGAACACCAGTTCGACGGCCCCACGCAGGCCGAGATCGCGATCGGCGAGGGCCAACTCGTCGCCGCCCTGGCCTTTCAGAGCGACGGCAACGGGGAGCGTGCCCCCCGCACGCCTTCTGCGGCGGTTGCGACGGCGGCCCCGCAATCGGTTCGTCCTGCGTCCGCGCCGCACCTTGCGCAGATCCGAAAGGACACCATCACGGATCTTACCGACCGCGTCGCCGGCCGGCGCCTGACGTGGCCCGTCCCGCCCGGCCGCTGGACCGTCGCCGTCTACACCGCCGTCATGCCCAACATCGGTTGGCAGAACCGCGGTTACCCCGACATGATGGACCCGCGGACGACCGCCGCCTTCATCGACCTCGTCTATAAGGGCCACGATGATCAGGTCCGCAAGGTCCCCGGCGCCCGCCTCTTCGGTTTCTTCCTCGACGAGCCGTCGCTTTCCCTGGCGAACTACCCCGCCGGCAAGATCTTCACCTGGTATCCGGCGATGCCTTTCTCGCCGGCGCTTCCGCAGACCTTTCGCAAGCTCTACGGCTACGACTGGCGGACGAACATCCCGCTGCTCTACCACGATGCCGGACCGCAGACGGTCCGCTTCCGCATTCACCACTGGGACGCCTGCCGCCACATGTATTCCGAGAATTATTTCGGCTCCGTCTACCGCTTCTGCGACGAGCACGGCCAGCGATCCTCCGGCCACGTCCACGTGGAGGAGAACTTCCAGGCCCACCTCTCCCTCCAGGGCGGTAACATCCTCGCCCACTTCCGCAACATGCACATCCCCGGCATTGACTGGATCCACCCGTTCGAGAATGAGCTGCCCGCCGTCGTGCCCAAGTACTCCTCATCCGTCAGCCATCTGCTCGGCCGCGACCGCGCCTGGTGCGAATCCTTCGCCGCGTGCGGCTACGGCGCGACGCTTCAGCAGTACCGCCGAATCGTCAACTGGGAACACGTCAACGGCATCAACATGCTGATCCCCATCTGCTACAAGTACTCGCTCCGCGGGCCCAACCGCACGAGGTTCTACAACCCCGGCATCAGCTACCAGCAGCCCTACTGGGATCACTTCCGCGCGTTCGCCGATTCTGAGGCCCGCCTCTGCGTCCTGACCTCCGGGGGCGGCCACGTCGCGCAGATTGCGCTGGCCTACCCGAGCGTCGACATGCAGGCGCACTGCTGGGACGAAAAGCTCCTCCAGGGGCGCAGCCTGGAGTACAACGCCCTCGGCGACCGACTCCGCGCGGCCGGCTACGACTTCGACGTCCTCGACGACCGGGCGATTGTGGACGAATCGCGCGTCGCCGACGGCCGCCTGGTCACGCCGACCGAGAGCTTCCCCGTGCTCATCATGCCCAGGACCGACGCGGTCCGTCGGGAGACGGTCGCCCGCTGCCTCGCCCTCGCCCGCGACGGCGGCACGGTGCTCTTCGTCGGCAGCGTCCCCGTGCACACGTCCGAATACGGCGCCGACGATCCCGACCTGGCGAAGCTCATCAGAGAGCTGCTCGGCTCGCCCTGTTCCCAGCCCGCCGACGCGAAAACGAAGCTCTGGCGCTCGCACGGCAAGGGCCGCGCAGGCTTCGCCCCGACGGTCGACGACGTACCCGCGATGCTCCGCGAGGTCGTCCCGCCGGACGTCTCCGCTCCGCCGGGCACGAAGGAGTTCTTCGCCTGGCATCGGCAACTCGACGGCGGCCACCTGTATCTGCTCTTCAACCGCACCGACGCCCCGCGGACACTGGAGCTTGCTCTCGCGGTCCGCGGTCAGGCCGAGCGCTGGGATCCGCTGACGGGCGAGGTGTGCGGTCTGCCGCCGGGTGATGCCGCGATCACGCCACAGGGCACGCGACTGCGACTCGAATTCGCCGCGCAGGAACTCATCCCGATCCTCCTGCGCCCCGAAGGCTCCGCCGCCCCGCCGCCGCCCGCCCCGCAAAAGGTGCTCAAGCAGATCGCCGTCCCCGGCCCGTTCCGCTTCCGCATCGAGGAGACCCTGAAACGCCCGCACCTCGCGTGGAACTTCACGCAGGAGCAGGACGGCTGGAAGTCGACCACGCAGCCGGTCAAGGCCCCGGAGACGATCCCCGCCGGAGACTGGAGCCTCCACGGCCTCGCCGCCTTCTCCGGGATCGGCCACTACGAAACGGACTTCACGCTCGACGCGCTCCCGGAAGGGGCGCGCCTTGTCCTCGATCTCGGCCGCGTGGCCGTCAGCGCGGAGGTCTTCGTCAACGACGCCCGCGCCGGCCTCGTCGTCTTCGACCCGTATCGCATTGACATCACCCGCCACGTCCACCCGGGCCGGAACCGCCTGCGGGTCGCCGTCGCGAACACGCTGGCCAACTACTACTCGCAGTTCAAGGAACTCCTGAACGCCCCCAACAGCGCAGGCGGCGTCACGCTCGAACAGCGCGTCAGCGGCCTCCTCGGCCCCGTGACGCTCAAGGTGATGGGAAATGAGTAGCGACTGAGAAACGGCGGGGGCCCTGACCTCACGCGGCCCCCGCCGTTTCTGCTTTTGCGCTTTTTCGCTTTTCGTTTTTCCCCGTCGCCGCAGGCAACGCGAGCCTCATCCCTGCCGTCGCCCGTAGCGGATGGCCTGCTGCACCCAGAGCAGCCGCGTCGGCGGGATCATCCCGTAGTTGTAGAAACTGACGCCCCCGACGCCCAGTTCGGCCGCCCGTCCGACATTGCGGACCAGCGAGGCGGCATCCCGCGCATATCCGGCACAGGCGTTGAGTCCGACGGTGACCCGGCTCGTCGCCCCCGTCTCTGCCGCCGCCTGTTTCGCGATCCGCTCCAGCGCCGCCTCGTCCGCGCCGTACGCCTGGGCGATCAGCCCGTCGCACTGTTTCGCGACCTGCGTCGGCTCGGCCCCGGTCATCATCGGCTCGCCGGAGCGCATGGCCATCAGCATCCCGGCGCACGCCGTGCGGAGCCGGCCGATCAATGCGGCGACGCGACCGCATCGCCACGCCAGAAACGCCCGCAGCGGCTCGCGCTCGGCGAGGTACGCCTCGATCGGCGCCGCCTCCCGCTCCGAGCCGCCCGACCGGAGGATCGCCTCGAGGTCCACCCGCGCCGCCCGCTCCACGGCCGCCGCATCGATCCCGTCCTTCGCCGCCGCCTGCCGGCAGGACTCACACAGGCAAAGCGACAGGAGCAGCCGCCCGACCGCCCCGAGCGCAGTGCCCATCTTCTCGTGCTTGTGCGTGTGGTACGCCCCCGGGAAGCCGCACGCCTCCAGCTCCACCCCCGCGAGCCGGTAGCCGTGCGTCAGATCCTCCACCAGCGCCCGCAGATACTCCTGCACGTCCGGGTTCAGCGGGCACAGCCACGTCTCGCTCGCCGCCCCGAAGACGTCCTTCGTCGCCAGCGCCGGGTTCCGCGCCGCCGTCGCCGAACCGTGGCAGCACACCACCCATGCCCGCAGCGCCAGCCCGCGCTTCGCGCACGATTCCGCGAGCCGTTCGAGCGGGTTGCGCGACCGCAACCACTCCGCAACGACAGGCTTCGCCCGCGTCCCGCAGTACCGCGAGCCGTGCGGCTGAAACTGCACGCCGCCCGCCGACCGGAACCATCTCGGGCTGACGCCGTCGTGCGTCCGCAGTTCGTCCACGCTGTGGTACACGGCCGCGACGCTGATGCCCGTGGCGCCAAGCTCGCCCTGGATCGCATCCAGGGCGCGGTCCATCCCCTCGTCCTCCAGGTCCCACGGGTAGCACCAGATGTTTGCCTCGAATGCCATGATTGCCTGCCCGCACAATCGACGGCCCGGGTTGCCGGCGAACGACGGGCCCGCCGGGGGCGAATTCCGCGCTTCCGACCGTCCGTCGCAGAGAATGCCACATCGCCGCCCCGTTGGCAACCGCCGACCGATAATCGTACATGGAGGACCGCGGCCCCGCGCCGGAGCGATTTACGGCCGCGCCATCGCGCCGCGCACCTCGGCGAGGAACTCGTCCACCTTGAAGGGCTTGAAGAGGACCGCGGAGAGGCCCTCCTGTCGCGCGCGGATGATCGAGTGGTTGGGGTCGTACCCGAAACCCGTCATGAAGATGACCGGGCAGTCCGGCCGGGCCTTCTTGGCAGCGGCGAAGACCTCGTAGCCGCTCTTGCCCGGCATCTTGATGTCGCTCAGGACAAGGTCGTACGGCCGGGCGCTCAGCATCGCCACCGCCTGATCGCCGTCGCGGGCCGTCTCCACCACGCAGCCGACCTTTGTCAGGACGTCGTGGATGGTCTCGCGGATGATCTCCTCGTCATCGACCACCAGGACCGTCCGCCCCGCCAGCAGCGGATCGAGCCCGAGGCGATCGTCGCGATGCCCCAGCAGGCCGCACGCCGGGCGGGTCACTTCCTTGATGGCCTCGCGGATGCGGACCACGTTATCCGCGATGGCATTGAGCCGGTGGCGCAGGTCGTCGTGACCGATGTAGTCCTCACGCAGGGTCGTCACGTCGGAGAGGATGTCGTTCAGCGGGCCGGCGATCTGCCGGGCCACGTCGTCGGCGAGCCGGCCCGTGGTCTGGTGACGCTCGACGGCGAGCAGATCGAGGATGTTCAGCGCCATGGCCACGTAGCGGGCAAAGATCTCCGCGAACTGGCGGTCGTCCTCGGTAAACGCGGCGGGGCGTTCGCTCTCCACGTTGAAGACGCCGATGATCTGATCGTGCAGCCGCAGGGGGACTGTGAGGCTCGAACGCGCATGGTCGATCCCGCGGAGGTATCGCCCGTCGTGCTGCACATCCGGGCAGATGTAGCTCCGGCCGGTCGCGGCGACATAGCCGCTGATCCCGTTGCCCTCCGACGACGCGTAGATCTCGACCTGCTGGGCCTCCGGCGGCAGGCCCGAGGAAAGGACGAGTTCGAGCTTGTGCGTGTTCTTGTCGAGCAGACGGACGGCGAAGTTGGTGAAGTGCATGAGGTCGTGCGTGCAGCGGATGATCTTGTCTTCGAGGAGGGCCAGGCGTTCGGGCACGTCGAGGCGGCGGATCGTATCCGCGTCGATGCCGACCAGCTCGCGGCCGGCGGTGTCGATCGCGTCGATCTTCTGTTGGAGCAGCCAGGCCCGCGTGGCGTCCCGCACCACCGCCGCAATCTGGCACAACTGCCCGGCCTGGTCCAGGATCGGCGTGGCGTCCACCTCGAGATACCGATCGTTCGGCGTGGTCAGCCGGAGCCGGTGCGAGCGGATCGGCGTCCGCACGGACGCGCCGGTCTGGGTCCGGCCCGCGAACGCCTCCGCGCACATCTGCCGCACGCGGTCCACCACTTCCGGCCCAAACGCCTCGATCCGGCGATTGCACCACAACAGCCGCCCCGCCGGATCGATCACGCACACGCCTTCCGCGATCGTATCGAGGATCACCTCGGCCTTCAGGGTCGCCGAGGCGCGCTCCAGCGGGAGGAAATCGGATGTCTGGCTGACGACGAAATCGAAAGGCCGCGCCCGGAGCACCTCCAGCGCGGCGTCGAACGAATCGACGATCTCCACCTCACCGAGCTGGCGGAGCACGTCGAGGCAATCGCTCCGCGCGCAGTGGCCGCCGCGGAGGACGAGTAGCCTGCGTGATGCCGTTTGGGTCGAATCCATAAGCAAAGCCGACGCAGCCGACTCAGCAGCCCGACGGCCAGGCGAATCTATCGCATCATTATATCCGCCCGTGCCCCGCCTTGCATGGGGTATCTTCCCGGGGCATGAGACGGGGCGTGGCGGAAAAGCGAACGCACCCAAAAGAAGGGCAATACGACAAGCCGCCGATTCCCGCCGCCGAGAACCCCTGCGCACGCCCTTCTCGCCTGGCGGCTATCCTGCGATCCGCCCGCAATGATGCCGTATGCCCCGACGCGCATCGCCGCGCGAACCGCCGGCGGACGTATTATCGGGCGGCTCACTTCTTCGGCCCGGGGACCGTCCCAGCGGCCTCCATGCGACCGTCCTTCGACTCGGTGTCGGCCTGCTTCTCCTGTTCCGTCCGACCGCCGCCGCCCATGCCGCCGCCGTTTGATCCGCCGTGCCCCGCCGCGAACGCTCCGGCCGTCTCCATTTGCGAGTAGACCAGCGGCGCAAGCCATTGGCGGACGAACTGACGCGACGCCCAACCCGTATGACCGCCGGAATGCCCGCTTCGCGCCATCCGCTCGGTGTACCGCACCTGATGCAAACGCATCCGATAGAGCCTCGCCCCCTCTTCACCCAGCCCTGACGGCTCGCGGAAACCCACCGCCCCCGCCGCCGAGCCGTGCTCCCGATCAATCGTGCCGAAGATCGTCGTCCCCAACCCCAGAAAGCCCACATCCTGCGAGGAGTAGAAGTTCCAGATCCCGCACTGCGTTCGCCGCAGCGCCCGGCGCAGATCGTAGTCCGGCGACAACGCCGGCGCCAGCAGCAACGCACTGGTCACGGCCCGGTCCGGTGGAAGCGCCTCCAAGGCAAAAACCGCCACGCCGCCGCCGCCGGAATGCCCTACCAGATGCACCGGCCGGCCCGGGTAACGATTCTGATACGAGATGATCCGCCTCGCCACCTCGGCACCGTGATGCCGATTCCGAGACTCATCCGCAAGATTGACGAGCCAGCTCATGCTGCGGGCGAACGTCCAGTCGTAAACCTCCACGGCGGAGGGCACACCCCCTTCCGCCAGACCGCGGGCGATGTTCGCGTTCAGCGGGCTGGTGCCTTCGATGCCGGGAAGAATGATGACCAGACCATATCCGTACCGCTGAGGCTGACGAAGGTCTGTCGTACTGCAACCCGTCCACAACGAAAGGAGTGCCACGGCGAACACCGAAAAAACGGCTGCCCGGCGTACGCACGTTCCGCCCGCACCTCGTTGATTGCGATCGTGAGCTTGCTGTTTCATACCGCGCACCCCCTGCCGGCCGAGGCCTCATGACGACCGCGCCTCGCACAATCGGCCGTCGGGGCAAAGACATTTTATGGTAGCTGTACGGGCGGCGCCCCGCAACCGCCCTCGACGGGACCGGTGCGGTTGCTATGATACCCGCCCATGCGCCACAACCGTACGTACCTCGCTGACCGCCGGGCGTACCTGCCCTTTCTGCTCCTGGGCGGCGTTTGCGCCTTGGCCGGATGTGCGCCGACGGGCCTGCGCGTGCGCGTGCCGCCGGGCGTCGCCGTGCCCGAACGATGCGCCGTCATGTTCTTCGTCGACGGACTCGATCGCGCCGTCTACGACGACATGCTCGCCCGCGGCGAGCTCCCGGCGATCGAAAAGTACATCGTCCGGCGCGGTGTCTCGGTGGACGACCCGGTCACATGCGTCCCGTCCATCACGTATGCCGCTGCGACCACCTTCCTTACCGGCCTGTATCCCGGGCATCACGACATCGTCGGCAACAACTGGTTCGACCGGCAATCGCTGATCGTCCGGAGCTACATGGAGAGCTCGACGTACCGCGAGGTCAACGCCGATTTCACCGCGCCGACGATCTACGACGTGCTGGGCGACCGGTTCACCGTCAACTTCCAGAACGCCGTCCGACGCGGTGTCCGGCGCACGATCGACAACTGGGTCGAGAGCGGCGTCTGCTGGTTCTTCGGGTGGCACCTCGCCGCCGACCGCTGGGTCGGATCGGACTTCGAGCAGCTCGAAGGGCTGGCACGGCAGGCCGGCCGCTGGCCCGACTTCATCCAGGCGTACTTCCCCGGCGTGGACGCGAGGGGCCACCAGGTCGGCGCGGATCATCCGCTCTATCGCCAGGCCGTCCGTAACGTGGATACGCAGATCGGATGGGCCTGCGAGGCACTCCTCCGCGCCGGCATCTTCGACCGGACATATCTCATCCTCGTCACCGATCACGGCCACGCCCCGTGTGCCCATGAACACTACATCGAACTTGCCCGGTGGCTTGCCCGGGCGAAAGGCTGGCGGATTCACGAGGACCGATACGACGGGGGCACGCTCCCGCAGCGGCAGCGCCACTTTGCAAAGGTCGACGCCGTCGCACTCAACGGCGGCAGTCGCCAGTTCAAGCTCTATCTGCCCGGGGCCGACGGGTGGGCCTCGCGCCCGGACTTCGAACGATGCAAAGAGGTCCTGACAACCGGCCGGCCGTCGCTGGGCACGCTGCCCGCCGTCTTCGTCTGCGCATGCCGAAAGGGGCCGGAGCAGGTCTGGCTCTACGGCCGTGGCGGCGATGCAACCGTCACCCGCCGCCGAACCGCAGGAGGACTCTCCGAACCCGATTATCGTGACAACGAAATCGAGTACCGCTATGATGTCGGCACCGGCGACCCGCTCGGCTACCTGAGCGAACCCGACACGGCCGAGTTTGTCCGGCAGGGCTGGCACGGATCGCGGGCATGGCTGAGGGCGACGACCGGGTCGCGATGCCCCGACACACCGGCGCAGATCGTCGAGCTGTTCGACTCGCCGCGTGCGCCGGACATCGAGATCTTCGCGGCGGAGGACTGGGATTTCTCGCACGAGAATGTCGGCGGCCACGGCTCGATCCTGCGGCGGGATATGCGAATCCTGATGGTTTTCGCCGGACCGGGTCTGCCGGCAGGCCGACGGATTCCGACGGCGCGGGCCGTCGACGTGGCACCGACGATCGTGGAACTGCTGGCCGGCCCCGATCGTCTGAATGAGACGGGGCGTTTGGACGGAATGAGTCTGGTCCCGCAGCTTCGCGGGGCCGAAGCGATTACGCGAATGCAATGAACCGACCCCGCTGGATCATGCTTATCGTCGCGGCGGCCGCCGCGGGCTGGTACGCGTTCGGGCATCACCTGGTGCAGAGCAAGGCGAAGCCGCCGGGCCCCGCTGCGGCAAAGGTGTACGACCCCGTGCCGAACGAGGCCCCGCTGCACGGTATGGCCGTGCAGATCACCCACGTCTACGATGTGGTCAACCGGACGAAGAAGCTCCTCTCCGAGGTCGCCGACCTCGGGGCGGACACGGTCATGCTCAGCGCCGCCCGCTACCAGGCCCACGCCGCCTCCCCCGCGATCGTCAACGACCCGCAGCGCATGCCGACCGACGAACAGTGGCGGGCGATCATCGAGGCCGCCCACGCGCTTCACCTCCGCGTGCTGCTCATGCCCATCGTGCTGCTCTCCGACCCGAAGGGCACCGAATGGCGCGGCGAGATCAAGCCGCCGAACTGGGACGTCTGGTGGCAGTCCTACGACGATTACATCCTCCACATGGCCCGGATCGCCGAGGCGAATCACGTCGAGGTAATGACCGTCGGCTCGGAGCTTGTCAGTACGGAGAAGTACACCGACCGCTGGGAGAAGCTGATCCGACAGGTTCGCAAGGTCTACCGGGGCAAACTGTCGTACTCGGCCAACTGGGACCACTACCGCAACATCGAGTTCTGGAAGGACCTCGATTACGTCGGCATGACGACGTACTACCAGCTCTCCGACGATCCGAACCCGACGCTCGAAAAGCTCCTGGACGCATGGAAGCCGATCAAGGAGGAAATCCTCTCCTGGCAGAAGACCGTGCGCAAGCCGATCATCTTC
The DNA here is from genome assembly GCA_964653435.1 of uncultured Planctomycetales bacterium. Lineage (GTDB taxonomy): Bacteria > Planctomycetota > Phycisphaerae > UBA1845 > PWPN01 > CAZMVY01. The sequence goes on from CAZZFA010000060.1 coordinate 23,479, forward strand.
ACCGAGGTGGGCTGGTGCAGCCAGGAAGGTGCCTCCGTCGAGGCGTGGAACTACTACCACAAGCAGCAGGCGACCGCGGCCGGCCGCGAGGAACAGCGCCGCCTGTATGCCGCCTTCATGCAGACCTGGCGCGACTGCCCGCAGGTCGGCGGCGTAATCTGGTGGGAGTGGACCGACTCCGACGGCGGCGACGACGACTACAACTACACCCCGCGCGGCAAGCCCGCCGAGAAGGAGCTTCGGCGATGGTTCCGCGAACGGCGCGACTGGGCCCGCCGGAACATCAGGCCGGCAAGCCGGAAGACGAACAACCATTCCGATGCGCGCCCCCTCTCCCTCCAGGAGAGGCAGCCGGACTCAGTGCGGCCCTCGGCCCGTCCAACGGACCAGTGAAACCAATCAGAACCCCGCCGAAGACGGTCGGCTCTCCCCGGCCTCCGCGGACTCCGCAACGCCTCCGTTGAGCACCTGCGATTCGCGGACTGCCCGCCGGGCGTGCCGCGTGGCGATGCGTCAACGGCGGTGCGACACGTCTCTTGCGCGCCGCGCTGCCGGAAGAAGAGATAAAAAAAGGAGGCGCCCCGAAACGAGGCGCCTCCGGTCATTGGCAGGGTACTTGCGCGGCGGCCCTCACCGGCACGCTACGCGCGCCGACGAAGCAGGGCCCCGCCGCCCAAAGCCAGCAACAGCAGCGTGGCCGGCTCCGGAATGGTCGCCACGAAGCCCCGTGTGCTGCTGTCGGCCGCCCAGATACCGATTCCGGCAAGGGTCTTGCCGTCGTCCGATGCCGCATACACACGCACCAGCGAGGACCACATGCTGGTATCGACCCCGGCGGCCGTCAGTAGATCCTTGACCGACTTCGCCTGGCCCGTGGTGTCCCACGTGCCGCTGGTGTCCCACACGACGGCGGTCTCGCCGCCGGCGACGTAGGATCGACCCGCGGTCACGCCGTTGTCGGCGACCGTGTACGCGCAACTGCTGACGTGGCCGGGCAACGTCCCGAGGAACTGCATGGACAAGTCGCCCCGCTTCCAGCGAAACGCCTGGGCGTTCGTGCCGTTATAGTTGAGCACCTGTCCGGAGACCCACTGCAGGTCGTAATCAGTGGCCTTGCCGAAACTCGAGGAAATCCCGATGCCATCGGCACGGTAGCCGGTGCTTCCCGGCACCCGGGTAAACGCAAAGGCCGGCCCCTCGACGTACGCCGCACTCGGGCTGTCGCTGCTTCGGCCCACGCTGACCCCGTAGGCACTGACGCTCGTTACGTTGTTAACGACGGTGCCGTTCCAGCCAACGAAGGGATCACCGCGGAGGCGAGCATTCCGGCCGGTGCTGGCCTGCTTGCCCGAGGTGTACCATCGGCCGTCACCTACGCCGGGATCGCTGCGCAGGTCGTTGTACGAGCCGCCCCGCATGTCCGAGAGAGGAAGACCCCCGGCTTGCGCGCAGTCGGCCCACGTGCCGCTGGCCAGGTTATTGAGCGGGGCCTTGTAGTACCGCTGCGTGAGGTTGCCCTCATGCAGACCGGCAATGATGATGTTGCCGGTGTTCGAGCCGATGCCGACGGAGACACCTATGCCGATGCTGTTCGCGCCGCTCGGGTTGGGCAGGGCTACAAGCCCGTCCGATACGGACCAGACGACCGGCACCCGGATGCCACCCGGCGCCGTACTGGTGCCGACGACATAGGTGCCGTCCTGGCTCACTGCCCGAGGTTCGCTGTAGGGCGTGTTGGGATCCAACACGCCGATGGACCACAGCGATGCGGCGCCGAAGGCGGGCATCCCTCCGACGAGCACGGCCATCGCCGCCCACAAAAGTAAACGTTCTTTCTTCATGCCAACCTCCTCCTTGGGGCTCTTGACTTCAGGCGGCCCCACACCGTTTCCTGAATCCAGGCCTGCCGAACTGATCACCGGCCGGCCCCACTACCAAGATCGTTGCGCCGCTGTCCGGAAGCCTCCCTGATTCCTTCGCGAGTCGTCCGGAACGTACGACGCGACCAGGCTCGTATCCTCAGAATCACATTTCGTTTCGCCTATCGGTCACCTCCTTCCGGCCATCCGTCACGCCGGTCGCGCTTCCTTCTCAGACTCCGGCAACGCACCGGCCTGTTGGCTCCATATACGCCCTCGTCAGCAGCCCGCCTTGGGCGGCCGGTTCGGTCCGTTGAAACAACCCTGGAACGTGTTGAAGTCCGACAGGTCAATGTCGTTCACGACCGGGTTGTCGCCCACGTCGAGGCAGTAGCAATCCTTATTGAAGCCCGCCGGCAGCTTGTACGGCCGGTTCGGCCCGTTGAAGCAGTTCTGGAAGACGCTGAAGTCGCCCAGATCCACATCGCCGTCGCCGTCGGCATCCTGCGCCGGGGTGAAGCACATGCTCACGGTGAACTGCGCCGGCGACGGTATGGCGCTCTCCGCGCACGTCGTCACCACCACGTCCCAGACGCCATCCAACGCCCCGGGCGTCGGGCTGGACAGGTCGATGTCGCAGGTGATCTGCGTTTCGCTGACCACCGCGACGTTCGTCGCCACGATGTCCGGCTTGCCGGACTGCTTGAGCTTGACCGTCGCCCCCTCGACAAAGCCCGACCCCGTGATCGTCGCATGGACCGGGCCGGCCGGGACGCCCACACCGTCATACGGCGGATGCGGACGGATGTTGCTGCGACCCTCGACACCCGCGGACGGCGAAATCGCCGAGACAACCGGCGGCGCGGTGCACGACGACACGTTGATCACCAGGAACCCGGTCGTCGTATGGGCATACGGATCGCGTTCGTCCGCCAGCTCGAACATGACATAGTAAGGGCTGCCTGCGGCCGTGCCGGCTTCCGGCGTACCGCTGATCGTAATCGCAACCCCGGTATTCGGGCCGTACGCGATCCATGCGGAGGCCTCCAGGCCCGCCGGCAGCGGATCGATCATTTCCAGTCGGAGCCAGTCCGGGTCGTTGGCGTCGGTGCCCACGACATCATACGGCGTGATCGGCTGGCCCTCGATCGCATCGATGCGCAGGGTCTCGGGGAACACCGGGTCGACGTCGTCCACCTTGGCGATCGACAGGTCGTCGTAGTATCCGGGCAGCGCGTCGCTGTACTTGCTGCCCACGGTGAGCGAGTCGATACTCGGCAACGTTTCCGGATAGTCGAAATGGCCGAGCATGCCGTCCGCGTAGAAGTGCACGTACGGGCCGATCGTCATGCCCGACTCCTGGTACCTCCGCAACCCGTAACCCACCTTGATCTGGAGCTTGTGCCACCCCGCAACGGAGTCGCGCAGCGGCGCCCAGGTCTGATCCAGGTAGGTTGTTGACAGGTTCGCGAAACCGCCGCTCGGGCCGAAGCGGTATTGGTAGTATTCCGGCAGACAGCCGGTACAGGGGTGCGCACCATTGGTGTATACGGATTCGTCGCTCACCACGCCGATCGTAAGGTCGAATAGTGCGGTCCCCCCGTCACCGAAACCGTTCCCGGGGAAATCAAAAAGGCGGACGTAGTGCGTCTGGTTGGTCGAGGCCGGATCGACGTAGAGCCAGTACGTCAGCACAATCGGCTTGTCGGTCTCCGGCGAGGTGGGCGTCAGGTCGGTGTAAGCCTCCTGGTTGAAGGTATTGGCCGATTCCCTCGCCGACTGCGCCCCGCCGGGCGTGTGGTTCTGGTCGGTGCTGAGTGACAGGGTGGACGTCCAGTACGGACTCCACGTGGAGCCCTCGAAGCCCGGCCCCGGCGGAACCGTTTCCATCGGTGGGATGCTCAGCACGGCGGGCATGACACACGCCTTGCGGAACGATTGCGCGCTCGTGCCGCCCGGCCCTGTCTGCGTAGCCGTGTAATAGTCGCCGACCACGAACGGCGGCAACCCCGTAAACGTCACCGACGAGGCGAATGGAGCAAGGTCCGTCCGGGTCGCGACGAGCGTCGTGCCGTTCTTATACAGGTCCACCCGCGTGGTGTCCCAGCGGAGGTTCGTGACGACGGCCTGCGTATCGCCTTCGATCAGCGCCCGCGCCACCGCTGGCGCCGCCGGCGCCGAAATGGGCGGCGTGGGCCACCCCGTGACCACGAAGCCCCGCGTGTACCGGTCGGCCGTGGTTCCGGCATCGCCGTCCACGTCATAGGTGCCGACACCCGCGAGGACCGTCCCGTCGCTGGAGACGCTTCGCACCTCGGTCAGAACCGGCCAGTGGTTCATCACCTCCGTGCCGAGAGCCGCAACCAGGGCGGCCTGCAGGTCCTGCATGCCGTTGGTCGCATCCCATACGAACGCCTGCTGGTTTCCGATGAACTGGCCCGACGAGTTCGCCTCCCTGTGCCAGCCGGCAATGACATGCCCGTAATCGGAGATCGCATTGGGATACGCCCGTCCGTATTCGTAGCCCGTGCCGAGATCCAGCGGTGTGGCGACGTTGGTCGGATCGGTAACCTGCCAGCGCACGGCCTTCAGGCAGTTCTCGTTGCCCGTGGGCGCGCCTTCGTAGCTGCTCGCGCCCGCGACCCATATGCCGTCCGCCGACATCGCAAACGCATGCCATCGCGGAATAACGGGGTTTGGCAGCGAGGGCAGCGTATACGTCTTGTTGTTGCTCAAAACGCAATACCATCCCTCGACCTTTCCGAACCCGTCACCCCAACCGACGACCGCCTCGCCGGCGTAGCTGATATCGTAGCCATAGGCCCTTCCGTTGGTGGGCCTGTCGGGCGGGCGGGACAGATACAGCAGCGAGTTGGCGGGCGAGTTGAAGCGAGCGGCGCAGTCGTCGGCGGCGTCGTTGCTCGTCGCGGCCAGGTAATTGCCGTCGAAGGAGATCCCGTTCCCAACGCTGTAGTTGTCGCCGCCGGCAATGTCGCCGATGTCCTTCCACGTCGCCGGGCTTCCCTCCTGATACCAGAACCCGTGCGTGAGGCCGTCGGACCTGACGCCACTCCCCGAAACACACAACGACCCGCCCTGCAGGGTGGCGCCGTTGTACCCGGCGACGGCCGACGTCCACGTATCCGGTTTGCCGAGGCTTGTGCTGGCTCCGGTCGCCACGTCGAACTTCAGCAGCTCGTTGTTACTGTTGCCGACGACGATTGTGCCGTCGGGCGTCACGCCGGAAGCGGCACTCGTGGTCGCGCCGCCCGTCGGCGGCACCATCTTGATCTCCAGCGCCCCTGCCGTCGCCGCCAGGAGCCACCCGGTCATCCCGGCCGCAACGGTCAGCAGCCGCGCGCACGAACCAGCCTTTCGCCATCTCAAGCTCATGAAAGCCTCCTCCTTTGACGTGTTTCGCCGATGTGCTGATTCACCTCCAGACGGGTCGGTACGCTCCCGTGGTAGCCAGGCGACACGTACCGGCACTCTTTATGCTAATGCTTCTCGCTGGGGGGTGCAAGCGATAACTACCCCAAAAAACGTGGTAAAATCGACTGAGGAGCACCGCTCGCAGCCGTACATACTCCTAAACTGCACGAACTACATTGTTGCTTATTTCCGCGGTGATCGGCGCCCCGCCGTAACAAACCAAAGGGAGGTTCCGAAGGGTATGGCTGGCACGAGCGAGAACGGCCGGGGTTTACATCCCGAGCAGACGTCTGGGGCCCCGGCCCGGGGGAAAAACGCCGGTGGCGATCCGGAGTGCTTCGCCCGGCGCTGCCGGTCTTGGCCCTGCTGGCGCGGAGCGAAAACACCGATGATAGTTATTGACAGGCTGGCACGTCATGTTAGAATCGATTTGGTCAGGTGGCCCATGATCCATGGGGATGCCGGCGTTCGTCTCACACGAATCACTGTCGGGGCCTTGTGCCTCGTACTGTCCATGTCCGTTTTTTCGTGCAGGCAGAAGCAGACCGGTCCCGCCAAGGGGACGCCGAACTGGAGCGCGCTGAAGGAAGGCATGACCCAGGACCAGGTTCGGGCCGTGCTCGGTGAACCGACGTCCACGCGCACAAATCCGATCGAGGGGACGTTCTGGGGATACACCGAGGGCGACCGGCAGGGTATGGTTCGTTTCGACGCCCAGACGGGGCGCGTCACGAACTGGAACGCTCCATCCTGAGCGTCGGCTGACGGACGGCGGGGTCTGCATTCGGGTCTGCGGCGAACGGAGGCGACGACCATGTCCCGTATCGTTCATCGTGTCGATCGCGGCTTTACGCTGATCGAGATCCTTGTCGTTGTCGCGATCATCGCACTGTTGATCTCGATCCTGTTACCCTCTCTGGCCAAAGCCAGAGACCAGAGCCGCCGGACCGTGTGCCTCTCGAATCTGCACCAGCAGGCCGTGGGGTTTTCCGCGTACGCGGCCGACCACAGCCACATACTGCCGATGCACGGCGGCACGGGCTACAGCCTCCGGGAATCCGACGAGCAGGTCTGGGGCTGGCCCAGGCCCGGGACGCGGAGCCTTCTCGTCAACGCGGGGTTGCTCTACGGCAAGTACTGCGGAAAGGAAGGCGTCTTCTACTACTGTCCGAGCAACATAGCCCGTCGGTACGACGACCCGAACTACGGCTGGGTCACGTTCAGCAATCGGGGCCCGTCGCCGTACCTGACCTGGGGCGGCTATATGTACTGCATGTCCGTGCGGCCGGCCCACGCCCCCGCCGACGACGGGAAGCTGAGTTTCAAGTACGTGCCCGGGCTTTCGGTGTACGGCGACGCGTGGGGGGACTACAAACAGTTTCAAAAGGACTACAAGAACGCGGTGGAGAACCCGGGGAAGGAGCGGGTCTATTTCGGCAAGCACCAGGCCCTGTTGTATGACAATCCGCAGATCATCCCCCACAAGACGGGGCACAACGTGCTTTTCACAGACTACCATGCCAAGTGGGTCAGCGATCCGCTTGGATTCGTCAAGGCGCATTTCCCCTGGAGCCCCGATCGGACCTGGGACCGCGTGAGCTACCTCAACCGCTGCTGGGACCACAGTTTCCTTTCGAGGAGGCAGTAGCACCCGACCGCCGGTTGTCGTCCGAGGCGAAAGCTTTCTTCGCGTGCGGCAGGTCTCCGCGAGGCAACTGCGCCGCCCGTTTGAAACCTTGTGCTCCTTCGCGGCGATGAGAGACTCACGAAGGCGCGATCCGGCGCGCTCGCTTCGACCGCGCCGACGGCGGCCGGCTCAGGGCCTTGAAGGCACTCAGGACGCGGGCGCGTGACGCCTCACGGTCCAGTCTCAGGCCCCCATACCTCGAACCGAGGGATGCGATGCCGCCGGCATCGTGCAGGAGACCGGCGGGCACATCGGCCAGCTCCGGCACGAACCGGCGGATGTATTCGCCGTCCGGATCGTATCGCCGGCTCTGGCGGAACGGATTGAAGATGCGGAAATACGGAGCGGCGTCGGTACCCGTGGAGGCCGACCATTGCCAGCCGCCGTTGTTGCTGGCAAAGTCGCCGTCCACCAGGTGCCGCAGGAAATGCCGCTCCCCCCAGCGCCAATCGAGGAAGAGATCCTTGGTCAGGAACATGGCCGCAATCATCCGGACCCGGTTGTGCATCCAGCCCGTCCGGGCAAGCTGCCGCATGCCGGCATCCACGATCGGCACGCCCGTGCGGCCCTCGCACCATGCGCGGAACTCCGCTTCGTCCTGCCGCCATGCAAGCCGCTCCGTCTCCGGCCGGAACGGTCTGTTCATGCAGACGCGCGGAAACCCGATCAGGATGTGCCGATAGAACTCGCGCCAGATCAGCTCGCTGATCCAGGTCGTCGCGCCCTTTCGCCCCGCATCGAGCCGCCCGGCGTTGGCTTCCACGGCCGCAGCAAGGCATTGCCGGGCGGACAGGACCCCGGAAGCGAGATACGGCGAAAGCTCGCTCGTCCCCCGCTCAGCGGGCAGGTCGCGCCTCCGGGGATAGTCGTCCATTCGTTCGGACACGAACGCCCGGAGTCTTCGCTGCGCTTCCTTCTCGCCTTCGGGCCAGAGGCGGGCGCAACCCGGGGCGTCGAAGCCGCGGAGCAGAACCGGGACGGGATCGGGCTCGATGCCGGTGGGCTTCTGCCTTCGCGGCCGGGGGCGGACCGGAAGCGGTCCATCCTCCATTGCCGTCGCCAGCCATTTGCGCTTGAACGGCGTAAAGACGGTGTACCAGCCGCCGGAGCCGGTTCGCAGTCGCGACACATCCAGGATCGTCTGATCGGGGAAGACGCGAACGGCCAGACCGGCCTTCTCGAAGAGCCTTACGGTCTGCTCGTCGCGCCGCCGTTCGTTCACCTCGTACTCCTCGTTGAAGAAGAGCACGGTGCAGTTGTGCCGCCTTGCGACATCCAGGACCCTGCCCGGCACCCCCGCAAACCGCGGCGACTCGATCAGCCGCAGCGGGATGTTCGCCTCACGCAGCGAACCCGACAGCGCTCGGAGATTGCGTAGAACAAAATCGACCTTCGCCGGGCCCCAGCCGTGGTCCGACCACTGCGCGGGGCACACGGCGAAGACCGCGACGACGCCCTCGTCGGCCGACTCGCAGGCATGATGCAGCGCGGTGTTGTCGTGGATTCGCAGGTCGGACCGGAACCACATCAACGCCCGCATGCCATCACCTGCCACAAGATGCGAAGGTGCCGGGGGGCGACTCCCGACGATCGGGCGGCATCGCCACGGAACGCGCCGCCCTCGTCGGCCGCCTCATGGTGCACACCCCGGCGCCGGCACGGGGCGATCAGCCCCACTTGCCCTTGTTCATGTGACCGGCGAGCTCCGTCATCGAGAGTTTCATCATGTCGTAGCTCGCCGCGAGCGTCTTGTTGAAGACATCCACGCAACCGGGGTCCAGCGCGTCCTCGATGCCTTCCTTGCAGACCCCTTCGATCCGGCGGGCCAGCTCGATCACCCGGACATGAAGCATGTTGGTCCGCCGTGATCGCTCCACCAGGCCGGCCGCCGCCTCATCGAGCAGGGTGAACTTCTCGGCCGGAGCGCCGCACTTCGGGCACCGGGCCGGAGCGGCGTCGCCGTCGTGAATGTAACCGCACACGCATTTCCATTTCTTTTTCATGGTTCTCCTTCCTGTATGCCGAAACTCACTCGAACCCGTCGCCGCACCCCTTGCGGCCTCACGCCGTCTCGTCGGTCATCCGAAGGCCCTTGAACCGGCAGAACCGCTCCAGATCCTCTTTGCAGTTGCCGTAGACCGTCACCCGGTGCAGGCCCTGCGTCCAGTTCTGCCAGAGCCGCTCGGGCGAACCGTCGGGACGGACCACGATCTTCGTGCGGCAACCGCGGTCGTACTCGGGGGCGTCGATGATCACGCCGGTGAAGTAGCGAATCTCGTCCACGCCGCAGAGAATCGCCTGCGTCGCCTTCTCGCCGACGCGCATCTTCACCTGCGGCACACAGCCCTCCTGCCGCTCGTGGATCGTCCGGAGCTTGTACGGCGCGGCGGGGCCCGCGGGGCCGTCCATCCTCGTCGAGCCCAGACAGTGCGCGAGGATGATCGCCCGCCTGGACATGTCCATCGTCGGATCGCTGATGAACCCCGGCCTGCCGGTAAGCCCCTGCAGGATGATGTGCGTCATCGCGGAGCGCAGGTCCGACTCGCAGATCCCGCCGAGCCCCATGTCGTTCAGCCGCACGTTGCCCACGCACGGAAACGCCGGCAGCCGGTGGTACATGCTCCCGTAACAGTCGGTCGTGATCACCGTCGCCCGCTCCTCGTCCAGGATCTTCTCGAACGCCAGCGCCAACCGGCACGAGCGATACACCTCGTCCCGATCCGGCTCGACCACCGCGACGGCCCCGGACATCCACCGCGCCGCCTCCGCGCGGGCCTGCGACTCCGGAATCGACTCGTACGCCGCCATCACCGGCTCGCGGCCGATGACCTTGATCTCCGTGCCGAACTTCTCCCGGATCGCCCTGGCGTAGTCGGCGACGTTCCGCGTCGTCACATTGATGATCTTCGCCTCGCGGGCATGGTGGACCGCCCGGAAGGGCCGCACCGCCGCCGCGAGCTGGTTCATATCGCTCGTCAGCAGGCAGTCCATCAGCGCCCCCTCCCGACTCTTGCGGATCTCGCCGAACTGCGTCCACTCATGGCCGGAGTACGGGTAGGCGAAGACCATCGTCGGCTTGCCCGCCGCCAGGATCTCCTTGAGCATCGCCGTCACACCCATCGACAGGTGGACGAACAGGATGCCATCCGCGTTGCCCATCGCTTCGCGGGCCTTCTTGGCCTCCTCGACGCTGGTGATGAGCGAATTGCCGACGAACTCGACGTCGGCGAATTCCGCCTTCTGCCGGGCGAACTCGCCCTCGTATCGGGCCGCCTCCGTCTTGAGGTCCATCAGCGGCGTCGGCCAGAGCGCCTTGGGAACCCCGGCATACACCTTGCCCACGCGGACCTTCGTCCCTCTGCACCCCGGGCTTACCAGCCCCGCCGGGCGGCACGCCGGCGCGCCCCCGCCTGCAAAGGGAAACTTCGCACCCTGCGAGCACCCCGCACACAACGCCCCCCCTGCAATCGCCGATCGGATAAAGTCCCGACGTCCGAGTTTCCACGCCATGACAGCCTCCTTCGGCCACGAACCGTTGCCGCGGAGGCAATCGTAGGCGAGGTCCGTTCGCCAAGTCAAAACCGCCGGGCGGCCCGCCCGCCGGAAAGCAGGCGAGATGCCTGCCCCCCGAAGAAGCTGCTTCTCATGCCGGAGACGGCACTACAGATCGAAATCCAGCTTGTCCTTGTATGTGCGGGCGAAGAGCCCGAGGATGCGCCCGAGTGAGTAGCTGATGAAAAACCCCAGCCCGATGACCACCGCCCACGCCAGCACACCCATCGCCAGCGACTGGACGCCCCGTTGAATACCGTAGCGCACGGCGCTGATGATGGCGTTGCCCGCCCAGCTCATCACGGCCGCCACAAGCCCCATGTAGATGCCGAAATAAAACACCACGATGAGAAACAGAAACGCGTAGTGCCCGACCACGCCCGCGATCGACCGCAGCACGCGGATCGGGTTCAGCCCGTCGATCGAATGTCCGCTCGCCAGCCCGATCAGGTTCATCGGCACCATGAACGTCACTACCGCCAGGATCGCCAGCGTCCCCGGCGAGCGAAGCCGCTCCAGAACGCGCCCCGTGTTCGCGAGATCGATCGTCCCCCCACCCGCCCACAGCAGGACCAGCGCGAGGATCGCCGTGTAGTAGCCGATCAGCGCGATGTACCCGAGCAGCGCCGCGCCCAGGTTGGCCGGCGTCCAGGTCAACGACGGCGGAACCTCTCCGCCGGATGCCGTCGTCCGGATCGAATCAATGAGGATGTGGTAATTCACCAGGCTGAAGTAGACGCCCTCGAGGACGAACATGATCGCCACGAACAGCCCCACCCAGCTTACGTCCGTGGCCTTGCTGATCGGGTTCAGCGAGGAGCCGGCCGCGAAGGCGAGGATCCCGCCCGCCGGAATCGCGATTGCCGCCAGCGCCACCGCCATGCCCAGCAGAATCCACATTGTCGCCGGAATCGGGTAGAGGATGGCGCTGACGAAGCCGTTGTAGAAGCTCACCTCCGTAGTCACGCGCCCCGCCAGCGAGTCCGCGTAGCGCGCCGTCATCTCCGAGGCGGAGCCCTCGGCGCCGGGGATGGCGTTGCCGCATTCCGTGCACAGCACGTCAACGGTCGCATCCGGCGCGTGCACCTCCGTGCCGCACACCGGGCACACGCGAAGGTTCGGCTCACGCGGCTTGCGCTTCTCGGGCACCAGGCCGGCCTTGCGGGCCTCCTCCAGCGTCATGCGTTTGCGCCATCGGCTCCGCCGGAACTCCAGCGCCTCGCCCCCCTCCTCGATGGCCTCCATCGAACCAAAATCCAGCCCCTGCGCGGGATCCTCCTCCGGCGCCCGCTTGGGCTCCGGCAGGTGAATCGGCTTGTTGCACGCCGGGCACTTGATCGTCTTGCCCGCGTACTTGTCGAACACCTTGAACGACGACCGGCAACGCGGGCACTGAACCTGCAACAAGACACACCTCGCCGCAACGACGGGAACACAAGACGGTCTTCTGCAATACCCTTTACAGGACCCTCGGGCGGATTGCAACCGCCACGGCCACCGCAACGTCAAGGCCCGGGGGACGGGCATCCTGCCCGTTTCCCGGGGCAGATTGCCAGCGCTACGGCCGCTTTCGGTTCGAGAGTCTCGTTCGTTTCCAGCCCCCCAGCGCGGGCGTGGCCCGCAGCCCAACATGGCGGCGCCGGACGCACGTAGCGTGCGTCGCGTCATTCTGAGGCCCCCTTGGGGCCGAAGAATCCGGCGTCCGATTTGCGCAGATCCTTGCACGCGCAAAGCCCC
>CAZZFA010000061.1:0-34760 GCA_964653435.1 uncultured Planctomycetales bacterium
GCAGTACCGTTATGTGCTCGTCGATGAATATCAGGACACGAACCACGCGCAGTATCTGATCGCCCGCGGGCTGGCGCTGCGACGGCACAACCTGTGCGCAACGGGCGACCCGGACCAGAGCATCTACGGCTGGCGCGGGGCGAACCTGGGGAATATCCTGGACTTCGAGAAGGACTTCCCCGAGACAAAGGTCGTGCGGCTGGAGCAGAACTACCGCTCGACGAAGCACATCCTGGCGGCGGCCGATCGGGTCATCAGCCGCAACCGCGACCGCAAGAAGAAGACGCTCTGGACGCACAACGCCGAGGGCGAGCGGGTGCGGATCGTCGAATGCGACGACGGCCCCGGCGAGGCGAAGTACATCGCGGAACAGATTCAACAGGCCCGCGCGGCCGGCGTGCCCTGCCACGACATGGCGGTCTTTTATCGCATCAACGCGCTGACGCGGCTGCTGGAGGAGGCCTTGCGCCATGCCGTCATCCCGTACCGGATTGTCCGCGGCGTGGAGTTCTACAGCCGCAAGGAGATCAAGGACGTGGTCGCCTACCTCCGCGTGCTGGTCAACCCGCGGGACGAGGTGTCGCTGCTGCGGATCATCAATACGCCGACACGCGGCATCGGCGCCACCACCGTGGAGCGGCTGCGCGATCGGGCGCAGACGGCGCACCTTCCGCTGATGCAGCTCGTCCGTCACCCGGAGGAGGCCGGCGACCTGCCCCGGACGACCGTAACCAGGGTGAAGCAGTTCGCGCAACTGCTCGACCTGCTCGCACCGGTCGTCAACGGCTCCGCCAAGGCGGCGATCGAGCAGGTACTTCTGCACAGCGGACTCCATGCTGCGCTGCGGGCCGAAGCGAAGACCGACACGGGGCCGCTGGAAAACGTCAACGAGCTGATCAACGCCGCCGCCGAATATGACCGGCAGCACCCCGCCGGCTCGCTGGTGGAGTGGCTGCAGCAGGTCAGCCTGGTGAGCGATCAGGATGCGTACGACCCGTCGGCGGGCGCGGTGTCGCTCATGACGCTCCACGCGGCGAAGGGGCTGGAGTTCCCCACGGTGTTCATCGCGGGCTGCGAGGAAGGGCTCCTGCCGCACTACCAGCACCAGGATTCACGCAGCGAGCTGGAGGAGGAGCGGCGGCTGTTCTTCGTCGGCATGACCCGGGCGAAGGCCCGGCTGACGCTGACGTACGCGCGGAACCGCGAGTTCCGGGGGATTTCGCAACGGAGGGAGGTGTCGCGGTTCGTGACGGAGATCCCCCGGGAGAATGTGGATGACGTGCGACTGGGTGCCGACGACCGCGATGAGCGCCTCTACGAAACCGCAAGAACGGACGAGTATGCCGACTGGAAGACGGGACAGCTCGTGATGCACCCGTCGTACGGGATGGGGCGACTCATGCGGATCGATCATCGGCCGGGCAAGACCTGTGCGCGCGTGCGGTTCAACGTCTACGGCGAGAAGACGATCGTACTGGAATACTCGCCGCTGGAAAGGGTCGATCCGGATGCGTACCACTATGAATGACATCGGGCGGGCGCCGACAAGCCGCCAGAGGCGGATGAACCCGCTGCGCGCGGCCGGATCATCCGCGCCGCCACGCGGAATGACACCGTCTCGCCGCCCGTGGAAACGGAGCTTGCCATGCGTCACGCGATCATCATGGCCGGCGGAGCCGGGACGCGGCTGTGGCCGCTGAGCCTCCGGAACCGGCCGAAGCAGCTCATGCGGATCGTCGAGGGCAAGAGCCTGCTCCGCCTCGCGTTCGAGCGGCTCTGCGGATGGCTGCCGCCGGAGCGGATCCATGTCATCACGGGCGAGGCGCACCTGCCGCTGGTGCACAGCGAGATTCCCGAGCTGCCCGAGGCGAACCTTGTGGGCGAGCCGGTCGGGCGCGACACGGTCAACGCGATCGGGCTGATGGCGCACCTGCTGCACCGGCAGGACGGCCAGGCGACGATGGGCGTGTTCACCGCGGACCACATCATCCGGCCCGTCGAGCGGTTTCGCGAGGCGGTCGGGCGCGGATACGAAATGGCGGAGCGGTTCGCCGACGCGCTGGTCACGTTCGGGATCAAGCCGCTTTTCCCGCACACGGGGCTGGGCTACGTACACCGGGGCAGGCCCGTCGAGGCGGGCGTGTACGAGGTTCAGAGGTTCAAGGAGAAGCCCCCGCTCGAGGTGGCGCAGGAGTACGTCGCCAGCGGCGAGTACTACTGGAACAGCGGGATGTTCGTCTGGCGGACGTCGGCGTTCCTGGCGCAGCTCGCGCGGCATCTGCCGGACTCGCACGAGAAGCTCGGGCGGATCGCGGCGGCCGAGGGCGAACCGCGCGGACGGCTGATCCGCGAGCTGTATCCGACGCTGACGAAGATCTCGGTGGACTTCGCCATCATGGAGAGGGCCGACCGCGTGCTCGTGGTCGAGATGCCGTGCGAATGGCTCGACGTAGGCTCGTGGACGGCGCTGGAGCAGGTGCTCCGGGCGGACGACGCCGGCAACATCCGCGCCGGTGCGGCGCATCGTACGATCGACGCCGCCGGCAATATCCTCGTGGCCGAGGGCGAGCACCTGATCGCCGCGATCGGCGTAAAGGACCTCGTGGTCGTCGCCGGCCCGAACGCCACGCTTGTCTGCCACAAGAAGGACGCGCAGCGGATCAAGGAGCTTGTGGCGGCGTTGGAGAAGGAGGGGTTGTCGAGGCACTTGTAGGGCGGCCTGCGCCCATCCGCCGCGGTGAGGATTCCGTCCACCACCCCT
The DNA here is from genome assembly GCA_964653435.1 of uncultured Planctomycetales bacterium. Lineage (GTDB taxonomy): Bacteria > Planctomycetota > Phycisphaerae > UBA1845 > PWPN01 > CAZMVY01. The sequence goes on from CAZZFA010000061.1 coordinate 2,762, forward strand.
GAGGGATGGGGGCACTCGCGCTGAGATGATGAGGGGGACGTCACCGTCGCGTTTCGACGGCGGAATCGGACGTGGACCGCGCGATGCGCGCCCGGCGCCACGCCCAGGCGGTCGCCGCCGTCAGGAGCATCACCACGCCGAGGTGCAGGCCGTACCAGCGGACCGCGTGCCAACCGAGGCAGAACACGCCGATCAGCCAGCCGAGCATCGCCAGAGCGGCCAGACGTGTGCCGCCGGTCCACCGGTCGCGGTTGGCGTGCAGCCGGGCGGCCATCGTCCGCCAGACGACGACCAGCGCCGGCATCGCCAGCGCGAGGTAGTACGCCCGCATCATCGGCGTGAATCCGAAGGCAGCCAGCATCCAGAGGGCGGCGCCCGCGGTCCAGTCGTGGCGGCCGCGCGGCGGACCGGCCTTCCAGGTCACCACGAGCAACACACACGCCGCCACCCCGAGCGTAAGCCGCCAGATCCAGAGCACCGTGCGAGCGGAGAGGTCGGCGAGGTGGAAGCGCGGGACATCGGCCAGCGGAAACCGGCGGATTCCCCACGGCTGATCGCGGGGCGGCATGGGGGCCAGCGTGAGGATCCGGTTCGGCCCCAGCGCCGCCCGCTCCGCCCGCACGACATCCGCCGGCGCGGGGCCGGAGATCATGACGAGTTCGTCCGCGTCGGGAACCGCGCGGAGCCACCGCGTCAGCACCGAGGCATACGAGAAGTTGGTCCAGTGGCGGAACACATCCAACTGGAACGGATCCTCGATCTGGCGCCGCCCGGAGTGCCACTCGCAGCGCATGAGCCAGCGGCGGTGCTCTTCGATCGCTCCCTGCCGGCCGAAGAACACGGCACTCGGCACGAGGTCGAACAGCACGACGGCCAGTGTCAGACCGGCAACGGCCCGCCACTGGCGGCGCAGCAGCAGGTAGCCGGCGAGCATGAACGGAAGCGTCTTGATGAGGGCCGCCAGGCCGACGAGCAACCCTCCGGCCAGCGGACGCCGCTGCCACACAAGCGTCAGCCCGGCCACGCAACCGAGCAGCGCCCAGAGCGTGAGCTGGTTGCCCACGATGACCTGTTCCAGGTTCGCCGCCGCCAGCAACGCGGGCCAGACGAACGAAGCGCCCGCGCCGGGCGATCCCGCCGAGTGATCCGGTGAAGGCCCCCACCATCGGTATGTGATCCAGAGCGAGACCACCGCCGCGACAACGTTCGAGGCCACGTAGGCGATCAGACCGAACGGCCTGGGCATCCAGACGGTAAACGGCCAGAGCGCGAACGAGGCCGCGGGCAGGTACCCGAACATGGCCGTACCCGGGGCGGTCTGGCGGTACTGCCAGACGTACGCCGACTCGCGCTGGAGGCTTCCCCAGTTGGGCCGATCCTTCAAGCCGCGCCATACGCCGCCGACGGCCCCCGCCCCGATGATGACGGCAACGACGACCCAGGCCGCCGCCGTGATCCCCCCGCCGGTTTCGCCGCGCACGCCGCTCATCCGCCGCTCATCCCGTCGCCGCATCAGGCCGTCTTTGAATGCCGGATCGCCGGAATCATACAAGGCAAACGATCCACCCGCACGCCCGGACCCGCGGCCCGTGGGCGCCTCGCGCGGCGCCCGTCGATCAGTTGCCGGAACCTTCGCAGAGGATTACGCTGTCCGGCAGTCGGTAGTGACGGACGTTTCCATCATCACGGAACGACGAAAGGAGCCGATATGAAGCCGTTTACCTCCGGGATGTACCTGTCGGTGTTCGCGGTTGGAGGACTCCTCGTGTCGAATCTGACCGCACAGCAGAAGCCGTTCAACGGCCTGCACATGAGCATGGGCAACCTGTCCAGGCTGTCCGACGCCAAGACGCGGTCGATCTCGCCGGAGAACTTCACCGGCGAAAAGGGCAAGGGCGGCATGGCAACCGAGGGCACAGGCAAGAACGCCGCCCGCGAGTTGGGCCGGGGCTGGAAGATCTCGCCCTCGGTGCGGATCAAGAGCAAGGAGACCTTCACGCTGGCGCACATCGAGGGCTCCGGCGCGATCCAGCAGATCTGGCTGACGCCGACGGGCCATTGGCGCTTCTTCATCCTGCGGATGTACTGGGACGACGAGAAAGAGCCGTCGGTCGAGTGCCCCGTCGGCGACTTCTTCGCGTGCGGCTGGGGCGAGTACGCGCAGATCTCGTCGCTGGCGGTCTGCGTGAACCCGGGGCGGGCGCTGAACTGCTACTGGCCGATGCCCTTCCGCAAGTCGGCGAGGATCACCATGGAGAACCTCGCCACGGAGGACACGACACTCTACTACCAGATCAACTACACACTGACGGACGTGCCCGAGGACGAGGCGTATTTCCACGCCCAGTTCCGCCGCGTGAACCCGCTGCCGTACAAGCAGGTCTACACGATCGTGGACGGAATCAGGGGCAAGGGGCATTACGTCGGCACCTACATGGCCTGGGGCGTGAACAACGTCGGCTGGTGGGGCGAGGGCGAGATCAAGTTCTACATGGACGGCGACGAGGAGTTTCCGACGATCTGCGGCACGGGGACGGAGGATTATTTCTGCGGCTCGTATAACTTCGACGTAGGCAAGGAAAAAGGCGGCTACCGCGAGTTCACCACGCCGTACGCGGGCCTGGCGCAGGTGATCCGGCCGGACGGGCTGTACGCCTCGCAGCAGCGATTCGGCCTCTACCGCTGGCACATCATGGACCCGATCCGCTTCGAGAAGGACCTCAGGGTGACGATCCAGGCGCTGGGCTGGCGTTCGGGCGGGCGCTATCTGCCGCTGAAGGATGACATCGCCTCGACGGCGTTCTGGTACCAGACCGAACCGCACGCGCCGTTCCCGAAGCTGCCGGAGAAGGATGAGCTGGAAGTGAATTGACGCCGGGGCGAGGGCTTGCCACCGTCCTCCGGCAGACCGGGCCATGCCTCGCCACGACAGGGCGACGGCGCCCTCTCAGGGCGCCAGGCTCCGCCGTGGCCGGCGGAATGAGGAGTTGCACCTATGAACAGACGAGAGTTTCTTTCCAGAGGCGCTGCGGGGATGGCCGCGATGGCGATGGGGTCCGCCGCCCGCGCGGCCGTCGGGCAGAGCGAGTCACGCCCGCCGGTCCGAATCGGCGTGATCGGGCTGGGCAACCGCGGAAGGGCGCTGCTGCGTCTGCTGCTCCGGATGCCGTCCGCTGCCGTTACCGCACTGTGCGACATGGATGAGGGCGCCCTGGCGCGGGCCGGCGAGATCGTCCGCCGGGAAACCGGCCGGCAGCCCGCCGGGTATTCGGGCAAGGCCGAGGCCTACCGCGATCTGCTCGGCGACGACCGTGTGGACGCCGTCCTCGTGGCGACGCCCACCAAATGGCACTGTTCCATGTCCGTCGCGGCGATGAAGGCGGGGAAACACGTCGGCTCGGAAGTCCCTGCCGGCTTCTCGATCGAGGAACTCTGGCAGCTCGTGGAAACCAAAGAGGCCACCGGCCGACGCTACATGCTGCTGGAAAACTACATCTACACACGGCCGAACATGATGGTGTACAACATGGCCCGCCAGGGCGTATTCGGCGAGACCTACTACGCCGAGTGCGCCTACATTCACGATTGCCGTTTCATGCTCTTCAAGCAGGACGGATCGCTCGACTGGTGGGGAGAATGGGCCAGCCGGAACTACGGACACGACTACCCGACCCACGGGCTGGGCCCGGTAAGCAAATGGCTGGGCCTCAACGAAGGCGACCGCATGACCCAGTGCTGTGCGATGATGTCGCGGCCCCGCGTTCTCGCCGGGTACACCCGCAAGCGATTCGGCCCGGAAAGCCCGCAGGCCCGTATCGAGTGGAAGAACGGCGACTTCACGTCGGTGATGATCGAAACGGCGGACGGCCGGCTCATCCGAACGGACTACGATGTGAACTCGCCGCGACCGATGTCGAACTACCATCTTCTGCAGGGCACGCAGGGCGTCTACGATTCCCGGGCAGGGTTCTACTTTGACGGTGCGCGCGAGGCGTGGGAACCCGCTGAAGCCTGGTACGACCGCTACGATCACCCCGACTGGCGACAATCGGCCGACGACGCCGCCCGGAGCGGCCACGGCGGCGGCGACTACTTCGCCGTTCGGGATTTCGTTGACATGGCCCGGCAGGACTGCGAACCGTGGATCGACGTATACGATGCAGCCTCCTGGAGTGCCATCTATCACTGTTCGCGGCTTTCGATCGACAGACGCGGCGCATCCGTCGAGGTTCCCGACTTCACCAGGGGGCGATGGAGGCAACGCGACTGGCGCAAGCCCGCCACAAGACCGGTTTGACCTCACGCGGGCGTACCCGGGAAGCTGAAAGGCCCCTCATGGACCGAGGCTGCATCGGCGCCGGCGGCCGGTCGCCGCGCGGTGGCGCACCCCATCGGGCGAACCGACCCCGCGCCGGAACGTGTTCTACCGCACGTTTTCCGTACGAGCGCCTTCGCCTGCGGCGTACAGCACCGCGACGGCTCAATCGCCCTCCGGGGCTACTCTCGATCGCACCTGCACTGTCATCGCGAGAAATGCCGGCGATTTGCGCAGATTCGAGTGCGCAGGGCACGCCATCGCGTGCGGATTCGACCTCGAGAGCGCAAGAGACGCCCGTTCCCCCAATGTCCGGCTGTTGCCGAAGGCACGGGGCCGCCAACGAACGGAACCTTCGAGCCGAAAGGGGCACTACCGGATCTGCACCGCCTGGTCCATCAGGATTTCGCCTTGGCAGGCGGCAGGCGGATGAGTCGGGCATCGCGGGCTGGAATGGCGATGGAGACGGTCTTGGGCTGCCTGTCGCGTGGTGAGCCACGGGATCCGGGAATCGGGGCCCCTGCTCGCACCAGTTCCCGCAGGCGATGCCAAGGCGGCACGACCTCCACGGTCCGCGGCTGATCCGACAGATTGACCACGGCGATGCCCACCGCCTGATCGGCAGCCAGCCACGCGGTGGCCATAACCGCCGGCAGATCGATTGTGCGCTCGCCGCCGCCCGGGGCTTCGTCCGTCAGCCGCGGGTTGTCGCCGCGGACCTCCGCCTCGCCGAGGAACTCTCCGTTCAGAAGGAAGTCGTGGGCCCCCTGCCGGGCGCGAGCGAGGTTGCGCAGGAATTCGGCTTCTTTCCTGGCCGTATCGGACATGATCGCATCGACGCTGACCCAGCCGAGTTGCGCGCCCCAGAGGAACTCGCGGCCCATCTTCGCCCGAAACGGCAGCGATCGGGAAATGTCGCTCGCAGCGATGTATTGAAACCCGAACGTGATCACCCGTCCGGCGTAGACAGCGGGCATCAGCGGGATGATCCGTCGGTCGCCGCCGGCGGGCGTGTTGACCATGAGCAAGGCGTCAAACTGGTCGTTCCAGCATTCCGCGTTCTCCTCGGTGGTCAGTATTCGACCTTCGGGAAGCTTCGCGCGGATCTGCTCCAGCATCTGCCGATAGCCATCCGACCAGAGTGTCCCGCCGCCGGACGAATGGCCGTGTTCGGTGCTGAAGCACCTCACGGCGTTCGCCGCGCCGATCTGATCGATGTAGACGCCGTCCACGCCGATCTCGTTGACGAGCCGGTCGACGACGCCGGCGATCTTGTTGCGCCACTGCGGCGCGGCCGGGCACATTACGTTGAGCGGGATCTTGGTGCCGTATACCTCGGCGTACACCTCGCCGTTGTCCTGGCGGGCCGCGGCCTTGTCGGCCCCTTCGCAGGTCCAGGTCTTTGACTTCGGGTCGCAGAGTCGCCCGTTGATGTACGGCATGACGCGGAAGCCCGCGGCCTGAAGAGCCTTCACACCCTCGCGGAAGCTCGGCTTGGGCGGAAAAAAGTCCGGGTAGAGAGTGTCAAACGGGATTTCATGCCAACTGTACCAGTGCAGCGCAATGGGCACCCCGAAGAACTCGCCGGCTTTGCGGCATGCCTCGACGTTCTTCAGCGGCTCCGGGCCGGGCATGAGCCACAACTCGGTGTTCTTCAACCAGGCCGGCACCCGGCGACTCGGACTCGAGAGCTGCAGACCGTCGTACGGGCGGCCCCATCGCGTCTCGCGGCTGAACGTACGATAGATCCGCGCGGCGTTCCAGTAGTCGCCGTCGAACACGCCGACAACCGCGTGGAAGTCGGGGGCGTACCGCCCGCCGGCGGTGTCTGCGTCGGACGGCCAGTGGGTGAAGGTCACTCCGGCGCCGACCTCGCGAGCTTTGACGGACAGGTGCTTGTGATGCCCCTTCTTGTCATGAACGCCCAGGTACAGTCCGCGTCCGTCGCCGTAGAAGGCCACGAAGGGCATCGCAGCAACCAGCGACGGATAGGTGCCGTCGTAGCTCATGCCGGGCTTGACGTCATACTCCAAACCCCAGCCGAAAGGGGCGGCCATCTTCAAACCGGCCCGGATACGGATATTGGACAGGATCGGCCAGTCGGCCCGCGCGACCCGCCAACGGTCGGGCAACTCGGCACGGAGCTGCCAGCGCGACAGCCCATCGTCGGCCTCAGCATTCACCGACAGACTCACCCGGGCCTCTCCGTCGCCCGCTCGCGCCTTCCAAGTAAACCGTACGCCTGTTCCTTCAACGGCGGGGGCGATCAGCGACGCGGTATCGCTCGTCAGTTCGACCGTTGCCGCGTTCGGGCCCCGCAATGCCAGGCGCCACAATGCGTCCTTGTCACCGAACGACCCCGCCCACTCCGTATCCTTGCCGTCGCGGAGGGAGGCAAGGGCAAGACGGCCGCCGGCGGTCGAGAAGGCGATCCGCGCGCCGCCCTTCAATTCAACAATCTGTGGCAACGGCAAAGACGTTGCGGGATCAGCCGCCCACGCACTGACCGTCACACCCAGGATCGCCGCCGCCAGGACCGCGAAACGTATGTTGTTCATGCCCGGGACCCTGTGCTGGAACGAGCCGATCGCGAGCCTTGGAGGATCCGAGGCCGAAACGCGCCCTACTTGACCCGCACCGTCACGATCTGCTTCGGCCCGAGGCGCACCTTGACGCGATTGCCCGCGGGCTTGAGCTGTTCCTTGCTCTTGCCTTCCAGATCGACTCGCTCTGCCGACTGAATCTCGTGGGGCAACTCGATCCCATCCTCGATGGCCTGATCCGTCGGGTTGAACATGCGGACGATCAGGGCCTCGGCGTCTGCCGGACGGTGCACGGCCGTCACAACCGCCCGGCCCGGCGAGAGGCGCAGAAACGAATGTGACGGCGGAAGCGTCGGCGCGGCGGCGCTGAGGTCCCGCGGCTCCACCTGAACACCCCGGGGCGGCGCGGCGAGCAGCTGGCCGAGGCGGCAGAGCCGGGTCCGCGGCACGCCGGCATTCGAGGGATCGAACGGCACGATCCAATAGGTGAACTCGTGCGTACCCTGGATCTCGCCGCCCTCTTCGCCGCTGGTGAATACCGTCTTGCGGAACGAGCGAAGCAACGTCAGCGCGATCGGCCGATCCGGCAGGTCGCGGACCGCCGATTCCGGCAAGCCGGTGCTGACGACCGCCAGCCCGCGGCCGCCCGGGCCCGAATCGCAGACGGCGGTCCAGGTGTATTGCGGCTTCGTCTCGACCTCCAGCTCTTTGAAGCGGGCGTTGTCGGCACGCAGCGCGATCGGCCGCTCCAGAACATCGAACGCCCCGTCGGCGAAGTACGTCCGGGCCTTCGTGCCCGTCGGCAGCAGCACGCGGAGACGGTGGTCACGGATCGTGTTCTCCACGACGGTCTGCACTTCGACGCGGTCGGCGCCCTTGCGAAGCGTCACGTAGCTCGTGATCCGCAGCGGCCGTGTCTGCTCGCTCCGCGTCATGTCGTCGAACCGGAAGTGCGTCGGCACGTTCATCGTCACGACAACCTTGAGCGTCGCCCTGGCGATCCCGTCGGCTACGAGCGCAACGTCCGCAGCGGCGGCGGCCGAGCTGTAGATCTGATCGTTCACCGCCACGCCGTGATACCAGCCGTCGCCGATGTCGGCCCGATCCTCGAACGTCAGCAGATTCTCATAGACCTGCTTCGTCCGCTTGTCGGTCAGACAAAGGGTGCCGTTCGGCCGGACGCCGACCCGGAGATGCTCGTTCTCGATGGTATGATCGTCCACGAGCATCGAGCCGAGGTAGCGGGTGGGCCCCGGAACCGGTCGGCAGAGCAGCGTGGTGTATCCGTACGGCCCGAGGCGCAACGGCACCGCCACATCCACCTCGTGCCGCTTGTCGGCGACGGGGAACTTGCGGAGGACCCGCCGGAAGCCCATCCGATCGCGCCGCTGGGCAACGTACTGGTAGGGCAGCTCGTTTCCGTCGGCATCGCAGAGCCGGAAGGCGATCTTCCTCTCGAAGCCGAAGAACTCCTGAAACTCCGTGTCGATGTCGGCCGGGAAGCGGAGCGTCAGATCGACGGGGCCGTCCACGGCGTCGGCGGTCGCATTGAAGACCACCACCGCAAAATCCTTCGCGCCGAGGTCCGGACGTCTGACGTTCAGGGCGATGTGGCGCAGCGAGTCTTCGGCCAGGTGTTCGGCGATCTGCCTCGACTGGTCGAAGCGGTATTCCATGTCCTTGTGGACCTGGTCGATCGAGCAGCCGCACGCGGAATCGTGCGGCTGGTTCGTGATCAGGTAGCGCCAGGCCAATCGCAGATACGACCGCGGGTACGGCCGGCCGAGGCGCGCGGCGAACGCGGAGAACGGCTCGGCCCAGAGGCACAGCTCGTTCTCGCATCGGGCGTTGGCCTGCTTGAGGGGAATGCGGCTCGAGAGGACGCCGGGGATGACCCACGCATCGTCGCCCATCTCGCCGGGCTCGCGCAGTTCGCCTTTGCAGACCCGGGTGATCCGGTCTCGCTGCTCGCGGAGGTCCTCGACGAAGCCGTCCAGATGCGAATGAACGATCTCAATATCCGTGAGCTTCGCGTTCATCCGCGCAAGCAGATCGCTCGTGGCCGGCTCGATCTCCATGTGGTCGCCGCCGTCGAAAAGGAGGAAGGACGGCGTCGGGCAGCGGTCCTTCTCGAACTCGATCAGCCTGGCGAGGGCCGTCTCCGCGTTGTCCATGTCGAAGGGCTCGTCGGGCCGCATACCCTTTCGGACGTCGAACGCATAGGCGCAGTAGCCCCCCTTCGGGCTGAACCGGTACGCGATGACCTCGGAGCCGTCGGGCGCCTGCCATCGGCAAACGGCGCCCCGGGGCGTCTCGTTGATGCCCCGCCAGATGAACGCATTGTCGATGGAGAAGCCGCGGAGGATCTGCGGAAGCTGCGAACTGTGACCGAAAAGGTCGCACATGAAGCCGACGCGGGAGGGCGGGCCGAATTGCGCCGCCGTCTCCAGTCCGAGCTGCAGGTTCCTCACGAGGGACTCGCCGCAGGAGAGAAACTCGTCCGGCAGAACGAACCAGGGGCCGATCCGCAGGCGCCCGGCCTGCGCCAACCGGGCGACCTGCTCCCGCCGCTCGGGACGGACCTCCAGGTAGTCCTCGATGAGAATCGCCTGTCCGTCCGACTGCCAGTAGGCAAACCGCTCGTCGGCGTCCATGCAGTCGAGCACCTCGTCGAGCAGGTCCACAAGCCGGAAGCGATAGTCCTGAAAGGACTCATACCACTCGCGGTCCCAGTGGGTGCTGACGACATAGTGCGCAGTTCGTTTGACCGGAGCTGACATCACGACCTCCAAACAGGGTATACGCGGTGCGAGCTGCCGACGCATCAACCGCGGCAGGCGGCCCCTCCGCCAACGCCGAGCCGCTCATTTGCAGCCGCAGCGGGGCAACTGTCAAGAGGGGGAATCGGCGGGCCGGACGCTCCCGCTGCGCAGGATCAGCTACGGCACGGTATTGCGCGCCGATTCGTCCGCAACACGCAGTACACACCATTGCGCGCCGTTTCCCGTCGCGGCAAGGCGGAACGGAACCGCAAAGACACATGGGCGCGCGCCCAACCCGGCTTGACCGGAACCTGCCTCTCACGGATAGGATGCGCCATCGCACGCCGATCGCCCTCGATGTGATCCTTCGCCCTGGCCCCCGAAACACCGGGGTGAACCGCATCACCGAGGAAAAACGGCGATTTTGCCGACCCAATGGGGGACACCTGCCGCGAGCTGGCCGAACGCGAACGTAACCTACTGCAAATAAGGATGTTATACCTGCTGAAATGCGTGCGGAACGGCCTCATGCGGCGGCCCCGGCGCGGGTGACTGGGCTGCCTAAGTTGACGTCTCGACACATGGATACGATAATTAGGTGGCGGAAGGTCGTAGCGGGGCTTGGGGTGCAGATACGATCTGCGGCTCCTGCAAGCCCTGCCCTGTGGCAGTGCCTGCCCGTTGTCTGCTGCCACGCGACCGGGGGGTCCGAACGGGAAGCTGCTGACACCCAAAGCCAGCCCGGGCTCATGGCCAACCCGGTGGCGGCAGCGAGGGCGTGCCCCCGCCCTGTGGAGTAGACGCCGTGGCCAAATATCGCCTGACAGCGATCGCCGAGTTGGCCCATCAGTTGACGCTCTCGCCGTCGCGTCTGCGGCTGCGTCAGATCGAAGGAGCGGAGTATCTGCTCGATCTGATCGAGGCCGACAAGGGCTACCCGTACGAGTTCGTCTGCTACCACATCACGGGCTACCGATCGAGACGTTCGAACGGGCCGGCCCGGGCCACGCTCAACGGCAAGTACCTGGTCACGGACCTCGTGCAGCTCGTGGAGGATCTCAGCTCGCAGCCGATCCTCGATGCGGCGGCGCTGCCGGAGCCGGTCTGGTCGACCGAGCAACTTGCGCGGCGTCTGAACGTCTCAGCCAAGACGGTGTGCCGCTGGCGGCGACGCGGTCTGCCCGGGCGCAAAATCCGATTTCCAGATGGCAACGTACGCATAGCGTTCGCGGAGCGGTGCGTGCGGCGTTTCGTGCGTCGGAACCTCGCCATGGTGCAGCGCGGCGCCGCGTTCAAGCAGCTCAGTGCTGCGGAGAAGCGCCACATCATCGAGCGGGCCCGCGAGATCCTCGGCGAACGGCGCCTCCGCCGGCACGAGCTTTCGCAACAGATCGCCACGGAGATGCACCGCGCGGTCGAGACGGTCCGGTACATGCTGCGCCGCTTTGACTGCGAACACCCCGACGAGGCGCTCTTCGGCCGCAACGAGCAACCGATCGTCCGACCCGAACACCAGGCCCTGTACGAGGCCTATCGCGCGGGCCTGCCGATCCGACAACTGGCGAGTCGTTTCGGACGGACGGTCAACGAGGCGGAACGGATCATCCGCGAGATCCGCGCGCGGCAGTTGCTGGCGCGGCCGCTCCAGTACATCTACAACCACGAATTCGACGCGCCCAACGCGGACGAGCTGATCCTGGGCGATTCCCCCGAGCAGGAAAGCGAGGGCGCCGCGGCCACGGTCCCGGCTGCCGCGGCCGGCGTTCCGCACGATCTGCCGCCGTACCTGAAGGACCTCTACCGCGAGCCGCTGCTGACGGCGAAGCAGGAGCGGAACCTGTTCCGCCGGTACAACTATCTGAAGTTCAAGGCCGCGAAACTCCGCGAGCGGATCGACCCGCTGCGCGTCACGGAGAAACAGCTCCGGATGGCGGAGGAGGCCGTCGCCGCGGCGGAGGCCGTAAAGAACCAAATCACGCGGGCGAACCTGCGCCTCGTGGTAAGCATCGCGCGGCGGCACGTCGGCCCCTCGCGCAACGGCACCGATTTCCTTGAGATCGTCAGCGACGGGAACCTGTCGCTGATGCGCGCGGTCGAGAAGTTCGATTACTCGCGGGGCTACAAATTCAGCACGTACGCCTCGTGGGCGATCATGCGGAACTACGCCCGCACGATCCCCGAGTCGCTCTACCGTGCGGCGCGTCAGGTCACGGGGAACGAGGAACTGCTCGAAACCGTGGCGGACCCGCGCGAGGCGCAGCGCGACGGCGTCGAGACCGAGGGCATCCGCAAGACCCTCGAGCGATGCCTCGCGCAACTGACGGACCGGGAGCGCGCCATCGTGGTCCGACACTTCGGCCTCAAGGGCGAAGGGCAGGGCGAGACGCTCGCTCAGATCGGCAAGGGCTTCGGCGTCACCAAGGAGCGAGTCCGCCAGATCGAGCGAAACGCGATCAAGAGGCTGCGCGAAATCCTGCTGGAAGAACAGTCGAGCCTGGCCACCAATACGGGCTGACCTCGTCCGGCGGAACCCGGGCACAATCAGGCGATCCCCGGCGCACCGGCAAAGCCTGCGCTTCCCGCCGGCAACGTGAGGCAACCTGCCTCCGCGAGAAGGCGCCCGCAACAATACCAGCATATGAACCCTGACGCGCCTGCCGCCCGACCGGGGCGAGAGCCCTTCATTCCGATACGGCTGCATCTTTCCGCGGCAGATCCGTGGATATCCGCAACCCGGGCCTGTGTATTATCGCACGGCTTGCCCTCTGCATCTTTCGGGCTGATCAACCCCAAGGCGGTCTTCGGCCGCAACCGAACGCGGGGGCGCCGGCCCCCGTCATGCTGAGCAAAACGAAGCGTCCGGCTTGTCTGCGGCAATCCGCCGGATTCTTCGTCGCTGCGCTCCTCAGAATGACGGATGGCGCCACCGCCGCAGCGCGATACAGGCACGCAAGGCGCGCCGCGCCCGAGGCGCGCTGAAGCCGCGACGGAAGGCTCTATGCGGCTCTCGCCGATGACGTGTCGGTGATCTCGCTCAGACACATCGTTTCGGTTGAGACCCGGGAGCCCGCGACGCCTGACCGGTAGTCCTCCTGCGCCGACACCGACGACAACGGCGCCGGTGCCTGAGCAACCACGTGTACAGGCTGCGCGTGCCGTAGGCGCGATCCCAGCAGTTGTGCGCGACGCCCGGGTATTCCGTGTACTTCGGCTGCCGGCCGAGGGCTCTGAGCGCCGCAATCATCCGGCGCGACTCCGCAACCGGTATGACCGGATCGGCATCGCCGTGGAAGCACCACACGGGAGTGTCCCTGAGCTTCGCGGCCTGCTTCGGCAGACTCCGCCCGCAGATCGGTGCGATGGCCGCGAACCGGTCCGGGTAGCGCGTCGCCAGACGCCATGTGCCCGCTCCGCCCATCGAAAGCCCGGTGAGGTAGATTCGACGCGGATCGACGCGATACTCGCGGCAGGTCTTGTCCAGGATCGTCATTGCAAGCTCGTCGTCGTTGCGGTCGAACTCGATGCACTGCGGAAACATGACGATGAACGGGAACGCCTTGCCGTACTCGACGATCGCCGGCCCGAGGCCGATTGTGCACTGCCTGCGCCCGTCCGTGCCGCGCTCCCCGATGCCGTGCAGGTAGAGAATCGCCGGCCAGTCGCGGTCCGGCCTGTAGTCGGGCGGGAGGTACACGACGTACTTGCGGCGCCTGCCCCGGGAATCCCGCGTGACCTTCTCGAGAAACCCCGGCTGCGGCAACCTGATGCGCTTGAGCGCGAGTGGCGGTCGGCAGGCAACACGACGCTGAGCCTTCACGGACGAACCTCCCGGTCGATCGCGGCGCAGCAACGGCCTGACGGCCGCCGCCACGAGGCGCCGAACCGGAGTGAGAGTATACGCACCGCGGAGGAGCCGGCCAGGGCGCCGCCGGGCGACCGACGGCCGGGTTGAGCCGAGGCGGTTCTCTGGTACAGTGCTCGCCATGAAACCCTCACACGCACTTCTGAGCGTCGTGGCCTGCCTCTCTACGGCCTTTCCCGCCCTTGCCGAGGACATCCGCGCTGCCTTCGCCACGCCGATGCCGGAGTTCTCGCCGGTGCCGATCTGGTGGTGGAGCGGGGACCGCATCGAGCGGGATCGCCTGCGTTTCGAGCTGGAGCAGATCGCCGCGGGCGGGATTCACAACGCGATCGTGCTGAACCTCGCCCCGTCCGGGCCGCTCTACGGCAGCGCGGCCGACGACCCGCCGTTCCTCTCGGACGAGTGGTGGGACCTGTTCGGCTACGCACTGCAGGAGGGCAAGCGGGTCGGGGTGCGTCTGTGGTTCTACGACCAGCTCGGCTTCTCGGGCTCGGGCCTGCAGGCGCGTGTGGTGCGGGATCATCCCGAGTTCCGCGGCATCGCGCTTCATCGCGAGGTCCGCGATGTGACCGGCCCCGCGGAAACCGAGATTCGCGTACCGCCGGAGGGCACGGCGCTCGCGGCGTTCGTTGCCGCCAGCGCCGAGTCGCCGGACGGCGCCACCGCCGTCTGGATCTGGGACGGTGCCGCCGGGGACGCGGCCGCAAAGCGATACTTCCGCCGGACATTCGAGCTGGCGGCGCCGCCGGCCCGCGCCCAACTCCGCATCACCGCGGACAACGGCTACGTCGCATACATCAACGGCATCAAGGTCGGCGAAGACGCCGCCATCGTCGCGACGGAAGGCTGGCGCAACGCGGAGCGATACGACGTCGCCCGTCACCTGCGGGCCGGCCGGAACGTGCTCGCTGTCATGGGCGAGAACCTTGCCGGGCCGGCCGGCGTGCTGCTGGAGCTGGGGATCGGCGACCGGCCGACGAAGAGCCAGCGTCGCGTCGGCGTCACGCCGAAAGAGCGACGCATCGTCAGCAACGGCGAATTCCGCGTGAGCGCGGAAGAGGCGAAGGACTGGACCACGCCGGAGTTCGACGATTCGAAGTGGGCGAGCGCCCGCGTGATCGGCGCGCCGCCGATCGCGCCGTGGGGACCGATCGCCGGCATCGGATCGGAGGCCGGCACGCGCGCGTCGCTCGGCGTACGCATCGAGCGCGTTCGGAACGTCACCGACAAGATCGCGCACGACGTGCTGCGCGTCTCCGTGCCGGCGGGGCCGCACCGCGTGCAGCTCTTCTACACGATGCCCGGCGGGTTCGACTATCACAACCCGGCCGCCGGGGCCGCGTTGATCGACGTCGTCCACGGCGAGATGGAGCGACGCTTCGGCGAGGAGCTGGGCAAGGGGATCGCCGGCTCATTCCAGGACGAGTTCCCGCCGATGCCGCGGTTCTCGCAGCGGCTCCTCGACGAGTTTCCCAAGCGGTGCGGCTACAGCCTGCTCGCGCGGCTGCCGGCGCTCTACGACGACGTCGTGGACCGCTTCGGCGAGCCGCGCGGCCCGGACACCGTTCAGATCCGATGCGACGCGAACCGGCTGGCTGCCGAGCTCTGCGAAGAGGCATTCTTCCTGCCGCTGCACAAGTGGCATGAGAAGCACCGCCTGCTCTGCGGTTACGACCAGACCGTCCGCAACGCCGACCCGATCGCCGGCGAGGGCTACTACGTCGATTACTTCAAGACGATGCGACACTACTCCGCCCCGGGGAACGACCAGAGCGGCGACGCGAAGCCGCACGAGTCGATCGCCGACCTCTACGAGCGGCCGCGGGTATGGATCGAAGGATTCCACTCGAGCGGCTGGGGCCAGACGCCCGAGGAGATCGTCACGCTCCTGCACCCGTGGCTGGCGGCCGGCAGCACACTTTACGACCCGCACGCGATCTACTATTCGACGCACGGCTCGTTCTATGAATGGGCCCCGCCCGACACCGGTTGGCGACAGCCGTACTTCGCCCACTACAACGTCCTCGCCGATTACGTCTCGCGGCTCTGCTACATCCTCACGCGCGGACGGCACGTCGCCGATGCGGCCGTCGTCCATCCGGCCAACACGATCCACGCCTACAGCGGGTTCGGGCCGGCGCTGCCGGCGGCGCAACGGGCGAGCGAGGTCTATTGGGCCGTCCAGAACTCCCTCCGCAAGGAGCAGCTCGACTATATCATCATCGACGAGGACTCGATCCAACGCGCGAAGATCGAAAAGGGCGTTCTGGCCGTCGGAAAGGCGCGCCTGCGGATGCTGATCCTCCCCGCGACGCGGGTCGTGGGCGAGGCGACGCTGGCAAAACTTGCTGCCTTCATCGAGGCCGGCGGGCACGTGCTCATCGTCGGCGAGCCGCCCGAACAGGCGGCGGACCGCGTCATGGCGCTGCCGATGTTCGACGAGAACCTCAAGCTGCTCCGCTCGCAGGGAATCATTCTCGCCGACCCCGATCAGACGGCGACCACCGTCATCAACAGGCTCGGGCGCGACCTCGCGCAGCGCCTGCCGTTCATCCACCGGAAGGTCGGAGACCGCGACTTCTACTTCGTCCTCTCCGACGACGGCACGGGAACCTACTTCAACGCGGAGTGGGAGATCAACAAACGCAAGCTATGGGAAAACCCGGCCGCGAAGGGCAGCGGCATGTCGCTCAAGCTCGCCGCGGACGGGATCCCGGAGCGATGGGATGCGCTCCGTGGCGAGGTGCAGCCCATTCTCAACTACCGGCGCGATGCCGGGCACACCTGGGTGACGGTGCCGCTGGCGGACACGCCGGCGCCGCTCATCGCCATCCGACCGCCTGAACCGGGCGAACCGATCGCCATCGACAGCGATCTCGAGGTCGCCGCGTGGACGCGTACCACGGAGGCCGGCGATCAGGTCGTGCTGCGCGGATGGCCGCGCCTGGATCTGACGGCCAAGCCGCCGTTCTCGGGACACCAGGCCCGCGTCGAGTTCGCCGACGGCACCTACGAGGGATCGCAGCCCGCGACGCCACCGGTGCACATCGACATATCGGGCCCCCTGATGTGCCGCCTCGAGCCGACGTGCGACAATCACTACGGCGATTTCGCCTGGCCGCCGTCCGACGGGCCGATCCCGGTCGAGGTGCGGGCGTTCAAGTACCGGGAGGAACGCGAAGGCGAAGACCCGTTGACATGGAAGACGGCGGAGTTCAACGATGAGAAGTGGGAGACGGTGTCGGCATCGTACGGCCCGCGGGCGGCGTGGGTCGGCCCGCTGAAACGGGAAAAGGACCAGACATTCGAGACGATGCCGCTGCCGGCGGACGGCGCCGGCAAGGTCAACGTCGTCGAGTACTCGCTGCGGCTCGGGATCAACGAGGACCCGATCTACCCGACGGCACTGGGCGGCAAGGGCCGCGTGCCGGAGGAGTTCATCGATATCGGCCCCGTCAAGGCGGGCGACGTGTATCTCGTGGGCACGCGCGTGACCGTGCCCGGTCCGGCAGATGCGAAAGACGGCATCCCGGCCACGTTACGGGTCGGCGGCGAGGCGAAGAAGCGGGTGTTCCTCAATGACGAGGAGGTCAAGTTTGAGGCGGACCCGGCGGCCCGCGTGCTCCGAGCGACGGTGACACTCCGGCCGGGCGGGAACGAGCTCGACGTGCTGGCCTCGCGGGCGACGGACGGACGGCTGCGGCTGTTCTACCAGTTCCTGCCGGCCGAGGGCGTGCCGCCCGATGCGCAGTGGATCTGGAGCGCGAAGGCGAGCCCGACGGGGCGGACGCGGTTCGTCAGGACGATCAACGTACCCGGCGAGGTGAAGTCCGCGGCGATGGTCGTGGCCCTCGCCGACGTTCACCGCATTCGGATCAACGGCCAACTCGTGGCCGACCAGGGCAACTTCGAACCGTATTTCATGGGGCGATCCGAGCGATACGACATCGCGAAGTTCCTGCGTACCGGCGAAAACCGTCTGGAGATCGACGCCCGCGATACCGGCGGGCGGACGGGGCTGCTGCTCGACGGGCTCATCACGCTGAAGGACGGCGGCGAGGTCCCGTTTGCGTCGGACGCGTCCTTCGTCACGATGCCCTCCGGCGATGATTCCGCGTCCGGGGCGCCCGCGCAAATCGTGGCCGGCCCCGCCGCGGGTTACCTCGGCGAGACGGCGACGCTGCTCCTGCGCCCCCGGCCGCACCCGCTGCCCGAGGGCGGATGGCTGCTGAACCAGCCTCCGCCGCCGGGAGCGTTCGCCGGGCTGGTCTTCGCCGCGAATACGCTCGTGCCGCCCCCAGCGTGGTATCGGTTCGTGATCCCGCCGGGGGCGCGGGCGATGAACCTGCGCACGGCCGGCGAGGTCGAGCTGTACGTGAACGGGATGAACGTCGCCCTGAGCAGCGACAAGCCGGGCGTCTACTTCGCCCCCTTGCCGGAGCCGCAGTTGCCCCGGCGCGTCGCGGCGATGCGGATTCGGTCGAAGCCCGGTTTCGCGCGAGGCGCGGCGATCCTGGCGCCGATCACGTTCGAGATGGGCCCCGGGCAAATCCCGCTCGGCTCGTGGGACGAGCTGGGTCTGCCGCATTACGCCGGCGCGGTCGTCTACTCGGCGCAGGTGACGCTGCCGGAGAAGGCGTCGTCGCGAATGATCCTCGACCTGGGCCGCGTCCGCGGGACGGCCGAGGTCATCGTCAACGGCGTTGCGTGCGGCAAACGGCTGTGGCATCCATATCGGTTTGACATCACCGGGGCGACGAAGGCCGGCGAGAACAGCGTCGAGATCCGCGTGTTCAACACGCTCGGCCCGCACTTCGGCGTGGGGCATCCGAGCTGGCACGTGTTCGAGAACCAGACGAAGTCGGGCCTGTTCGGGCCGGTTTCGGTGAACGTCGTGACACCGGTGGAAATCCGGCTGCGGAAAGCACGGCAGTGAACAGGCCCTCGACGTTCGGAAGACAGGCGATTAAGGCGTCGAACATCGGGTGTCTCGGTGTCGGGCGGAGCAAGGCGCAATCGGGCCACGCCCGCTCATAGTCTCCGTCGGTACGCGCACACGACCGTCAGCACGAGCATGCTCGCCAGCCCGGACTCCGCTACGGCTGCTCCGCAGGGGCCGGGCGCAACCGGCGCACTGACGTCCGGGCCGCCTGCCTCGCCGCCCTCCCCGGCGCCGGGGTTCCCACTCGGGCAGCCACCGTCGGCGCCGCCGCCGTCGGACCCCTGAGCGCCGTCGCCCGTGCCACCGCCGATCGGCACACCGGACGGTATTCCGGGCGTCATGCTGGTCTCATAGAAGGACCGACCGTCGATCCGGATGATTCTGGCAGGATCCATCGCCGAATTGATGTTGATCGCCATAGCCGGGATGCAAACAGTCAGGTCCGCGAGAAACCCGCCCTCGTCGAACGTCAGCGACGTAAAGGCCGAATCCGTCGGGGGCTGAACCGCCGTGAACGTCGTCAGCACACCCGCACTGCCCTGGTTCGGCAGGGCGAGATTCCAGACCGTAATGCTGCCCAATGCCCGATCCGCTGGAGGAATCCACCAGAAAAGGTGGTCGCCGTTCGTCGCCCAGTCCTCTTTGTCCTGAGAGCGAATCGAAGCCGTCTGTGTGGCCGCATCGTAATGGAGGTAGTTCGTCAGGAAGACGTACTGGTTTGTCGTAACGTTTCCGAAGTTGCTCTGAAGATCGGTCAGGATCTGGGTGCCATATCGCGAGATGACCTGTGAGACGATCTGGAAGCTTGCGTTGTCAAGGAACGCGCGAGACCCGGCCTGGAAAAACCCCGCGTAACCGCTGTGGGGGCCGCGGTCTTCGGGAAAGGCCTGGCGGACGGCGAAGTCATAGTTGATCTCGCTGATCGTGAGCGTGGTGCTGCCATAGCCGGCGAGTTGTTCGGTCTTCGACAGCAGCAGCCCTGTCTCCAGGTCGAAGTAGTAATCCCCGACAGTGTCCCCACTGGATGCGTTCTGCAGCACGACGAGCTCGCGCACCGGGCTCAGCGCGAAAAGCGCCTTCACCGGAAGCAGCCTGAGGAACGGCACCGTGTCGTACGTATATGTCGTTCGGGCGTAGACCACGCGATCCGTCCCGAGCCAGTTGACCACGCCGGTTCCTATGCCCGGCTGAATGGCCTTGAGCCGCGAGGGGCTGATCCAGAACGGACCTTCCTCCGTCGGCGCGGGACACAACAGATCCGCCGGCGCCATGGGCGACGTCCAGTTGGCAACCGCCGCCTGCTGAATCACGTGGACCTGCCCGCCAACCACGGCGATCAGGTCGGCCTCCTGGGCATTCGACGACGGCAGCGACGGGTTGGGTATCGCGTCGGGCGCTCCGCCGGTCCCGCCGTTGTACCAGACACGAACACCCGACTGGAGCCAGCCGACGTCCTCAGCATGAAGAGCGCGCGAAAGAAAAAGAGACCAGACGACCGCCCAACCGACGCATGGGAGCCACTTGCCGCACATGATCGCACCTGAGAATAAATGGGAAACGACGAATAACCTGCACGACGAATGCACCGTTACATCGGCAAGACCGGCCCTCAAGACCACTTTGACCCTTCCGCGTCCGAGAATACCCGCCCCGGAAGCGGCTCATAAGAGCCGGGACGCGCAGCACCCCGCGGCGTCCCCGGTACGGCCGGCTGACCAGCGGCAGCAACCGCGGCATCGCCGGCTCGTTTCTCGGACGCTTGAGAGCGGATTGCGCAGGCCCTACACTACGCGCTGCCGGTTGGGTCACGCAGGCCCCGTTGCCTGCGACCACCTGGCGGGAGTCTCGCGCGGACGCACGTGAACTTCGCACTTCGCAGAAGCGCGATCACGACGAGCAGGTGACTCGTGGCACGACAGGAAACCATGACGTCGCGGGAGCGCGTGCGGAGGGCCATCCATCACGAGATCCCTGATCGCGTGCCGATCGACCTCGGCGGATTCCAGACGGGCATCCACAAGGCCGCCTACGCAGAACTGCTCAAGCACCTGGGGATCCGGGACACGATCACGATCCTGGACCCCGTGCAGGGGCTTGCCAGGCCGTGCGAGGCCGTGCTGCAGCGGCTTCGCGTGGACACGCGCTACGTCTGCGCCCACGGCCCCGAGAGCTTCAAGGGCGGCATCGAGCGGAACGCCCGCGACGGGCGGGTCTGGCTCGATCTCAGGGACGAGTTCGGCGTCGTCTGGTCCACGCCGGAGGACCAGCAGGTCTACATGGACATCTCGCACCATCCGCTCGCCGACGCCACGATCAAGGACATCGCCGCGTATCCGTTCCCCAACGGCGGCGACCCGACGCGGTTCACCGGCGTCCGCGAGGAGGCCATGCGGCTGCGCAGGGAGACGCCCTGCGCCATCTGCACGGGCATCGGCGGCGTCGTCTACGAGATCTGCTGGTACATGCGCGGCCTCGAACAGTGGTTCATCGACATGATCGAGAACCCGGCGTTCTGCGAAACGCTTCTCGATCAGACGCTGAAGTACTGGACGGACTTCTATACGGGCTTTCTGAGGGAAGTCGGCGACCTCGTCGATGTAATCATGATCGGCGACGACCTGACCGGCCAGTCCGGCCCGCTGTTCTCGCCGGCGTTCTACCGTGCCGTCGTCAAGCCCCGACAGAAACGCCTCGTTCAGCACATCAAGTCGCTGACGAAGGCGAAGGTCTGGTACCACACCTGTGGGGACTGCTCCGCCTATATCGCCGACCTGATCGACAACGGCGTGGACATCCTCAACCCGGTCCAGATCGGCCTGCCGGGCATGGACCCCGCAAGCCTCAAGCGGCAGTTCGGCGACCGGATCGTTTTCTGGGGGGGCGGCATCGACGCCCAGCACGTCCTGCCGTTCGCCACGCCCGCCGAGGTCCGCGAGCACGTGCGGAAGAACCTGGAGGCCTTCAAGCCCGGCGGCGGCTACGTCTTCAACAACGTCCACAACATCCAGGCGGGCGTTCCGCCGCAGAACATCGTTGCCCTGTTCGATGCGGCGTACGAGTTCGGCGGGTACGCGTAGAAACCGTCTGCGCCCCTGCCCCGAATCTCGAGAGACAAGACAGGTTCCGCTGCGGACCGCGGTCGCGGCGAGCCCGGCGCACCGCGACTACGCCGCCTTCAGGTAGCCGCTGTAGCCGGCGATCACGGAAGAGAGGATCAGCAGCACCAGGCCGGCGGCCAGGCGCGTGCGGGTCCGGCTGCTTGTACCCTTCCATTCGCCGAGCAGGATACCCAGCAACGTACTGAACAGGATGGCGCTGGCCATCAGCACGGCCCAGCCGATGTAGGCCCGCTGGCCCATCGCCGGCTCGCCGGTCTTGAAGCAGATAAACTGGCAGCACCAGATCGCCCCGGCCAGCGCGGCGAAGAACGTATTGCCGGCCAGCGGCGCATCCTTCCTGGCGTAGTCGCCGAGGGTCTTGTTCCGGATGTTCAGGTAGAAGCAGTAGAGGAAATTGATGACGAAGCCCCCCGCCAGAACCACGACCAGGATCGGCATGCCCCGCCAGGTCTTTGAGGTCGTAACCTCGTGCGGCGCCGCGGCCGGGGCAACCCAGACCTTGCCTTCCTTGTCGTAGAAGACGCCGGCGAGACCGGCCAGCTGCTCCGGGACCTGAGCCTGCACATGGTCCTCGGCTTCGAGGACGCGCGTCTGCGAACCGAACTGGGCCTTGTATGCCGTGATCGGCCCGCCCTGCAGCCCGAAGCTCATCGCTGAACTCATCAAGCCCGAGAAGATGGCCACCAGGATGCCCTTCCGGAAGTTGTACTCGGCAACCGCCTTCTTCTTCTCCTCCTCGGGCAACTCGTTTTCCTTGGACATGCCGGCCATGCCGACCAGAACGATGCCGAGCAGGGAAACCACCACGCCCGCCAGGGCGGCCTTGGCGGCCGGCGTATCCGCAAGGCTCGCCAGATTGCCCGCAAGAATCGGGGGGATCAGCGTGCCGGACGCAGAACACAGGCCGCAACCGATCGCCAGGCCAAGCCCCACACCGAGGTAGCGGATCATCAGCCCCCACGTGAACCCGCCCACGCCCCACATGGCCCCGCAGGCGAAACAGTACGCCAAGGTCCTCGGCGGCGAGTGCCGCAGCACGGCCAGCACGTTCGGCGAGGTGCTGAAGGCCAGCACCCACGGCACGACGATCAGCCCCGCGACGGCGTAAATCATCCAATAGCTTTCCCAGGCCCAGTTCTTCACCTTCTTGAAGGGCAGGTAGAACACGGCCCCGGCCAATCCGCCGAGGGCGAAGATCATCACGCCTAACGCGGGGTTGGATCCCATGTGGCTCTCCTTGCAACAAGCCCGAATGTCGAAATCCGAACGACGAATCAGACCAGAAACCCGAACGATGAAACCGGGGGCGTCGCAAGGCCGCCGTTCGTCACTCGGGCTTCGTCATTCTCTCGTCATTCACGCTTCGACATTCGTCATCTGTTCACGCAGCTACTCGCGACACACAAGGCGTTGCGTGACGCCCTCGGGCAGCCGCGCGTGAAAGTGGCGTCACAGCCGCCGCACTCCAGAACGTGGCGTCGCTGCTCAGCGCCTGCTGAGCACCTTCGCCTCGTAGTCCTTGACCTTCGCCAGCCACTCGGCCCCGACGGGTACGCCGGCCTGGAGGCAGTAATAGTCCCAGACGGCCGCGAACGGCATGGTCTTGAGTTCCTCGAACATCGCCAGGCGCGAGGTGAAATCGCCGCTGCGCTCGTACCGGCGCAACTGGTCCGTCGGCTCGAGCAGGGCCGCCAGCAGGGCCTTGATCATGTTCCGTGCCCCGATCACCCACGCGGCCACCCGGTTGATGCTCGCGTCGAAGTAGTCGAGACCGATGTGGATCCGCTCCGTGTAGCCGTGCCGCACGATCTCCTGCGCGATGGCGTACAGCTCATCGTCGAGGATCACCACATGGTCGCTGTCCCATCGCACCGGACGGCTGACGTGCAGCAGCATCTCCTTGCAGAAGCACAGCACGGCCGAAAGCTTCGCCGAGATCACTTCCGTCGGGTGGAAGTGCCCGGCATCCAGCGTGAGCAGCACGCCGCGCGAGACGGCGTAGCCCAGGTAGAACTCGTGCGACCCGACGACGAAGCTCTCCGAGCCGATCCCGAAGAGCTTGCCTTCCACGGCGTCGAGGTGGTACTTCGGGTCGATCTTCTCGGCAAAGATCTCGTCGAGAGACCGGCACAGGCGTTCGCGCGGGGCCTTGCGGTCCACGGGGATGTCCTTGTAGCCGTCCGGGATCCACACGTTGGTCACGCAGGGCGTGCCGAGCTGCCGGCCGAACGACTCGCCGATCTTGCGGCAGGCGATGCCGTGCTCGACCCAGAACTTGCGGATCCCCTCGTCGGGGTGCGACAGCGTGAACCCGTCGGCCGCCTTCGGGTGAGAGAAGTATGTCGGGTTGAAGTCCATACCGTGAAGCCTGCCTTTGGCCCAGCTCACCCAGTTGGCGAAGTGCTCCGGCCCGATCGCGTTGCGCTCGATCCGCTTGGGCGCCTCGAGGTAGATCGCGTGCAGGTTCAGGCGGTGCTTGCCGGGGATCATCCCGTAGGCCACCTCGAGGTCCGCGCGGAGTTCGTCCGCCGTGCGCGCGCGGCCCGGATAGTTGCCCGTGGCCTGAATGCCGCCGCCGCTCAGTCCGGCCGTCGACTCAAACCCGCCGACGTCGTCACCCTGCCAGCAGTGCAGCGAGATCGGTATCTTCTTGAGCGCGGCCATCGCCTGATCGGTGTTCACGCCGATCTCGGCATAGCGTTGTCTGGCGAGTTCGTAGGCTTTTTCGACGGATGATGCGTTGCTCATCTGGCCATCTCCTTAGCGATACGTGCCGATACTCCGGCAGGGAGAGTAATGCCGGCCCAATCGCCGGTCAATGCGGGCGGTCAGATCGTTCGACCGGGAGCATGGCCGGAGTGCGCGGGTCAGAACGCCGAGGATTGAAACGCGCGAACCGGAGCGCGCGGTCTCGTGCCCGCCGTCTCATGCCTCCAGGACCTTTCCCCGGAACAGCGCGCCCGCCAGGATGCCGCCGAGGCTGGGCACGATGAGGAAAAGCCAGACCTGGGACAGCGCCTTGCCCCCGACGAGGAGGGCCGGGCCGAGGCTGCGGGCCGGGTTCACGGACACGCCGGTGATGTTGATTCCCAACAGATGAATGCCGACCAGCGTGATGCCGATGGCCAGGCCCGCGATCTGCGCAGGGGCCTTGGCCTGCGTGGATCCCAGGATCACAACGAGGAAGAGGAACGTGGCGACGAACTCAAAGACAACCGCACTCGACAGGCCGTACTCGCCAAGGTACCCCGCGCCCCAGCCATTCTGGCCGAGACCGCCCGTCGCCACATCGTACCCGGCCAACGATCCTCTGAGGATCGTAGCCAAGACCGCCGCGCCGACAATGCCGCCGGCGCACTGGCCGATGACGTAACCGACAAGGTCTTGTGGTTTCATTCGTCCCGCCACGAACACGCCCAGGCTCACGGCCGGGTTGATGTGGCAGCCCGAGATAGGACCGATGCCGTAGGCCATGGCGATCAGGGCAAAACCGAAGGCGAAGGCGATTCCCGCGAACCCTACCTGTTTGCCCGCCACAACCGCCGTTCCGCATCCAATGAAGACCAGCGTGAAGGTCCCGATGAACTCCGCGACGTATTTCTTCATGTGAAGTCCTTTCCGTTTTACTTGTACGCGCCCTGAATTGTAAATGATATGGTATTAAAGACAAGTGGGTACCGCAAGGCGCCGCAGGCATCTCCCCTGACGGACTCAGGCCGGGTCATTACCCGGCCGGGGCGGCGAACTCTATAATCGGGCCGGTGCGACCACGACCTTCAAAGGAACACACCGGCATGAATCTTGAAACGGATCGGCACGGACCAGGCGAGGCGGCGGTTCATGCGCTACGGCTGGTGTTCTGGGAAACCACCGTCGCCTGTAACCTGGAATGCGTCCATTGCCGGCGGCTGGAGGTGGCCAAGGAACTGGCCAAGAGTGACCTGACGCACGAGGAGGGGCGGCGGCTCATCGAACAGATCGCCCAGGCGGGTTCGCCCATTCTCGTGTTCTCGGGCGGCGAACCTCTGATGCGCCCGGATGTCTTCGAACTGGCGGCCCACGCCCGCGACAAGGGCCTGCGGATCGCCCTCGCGAGCAACGGCACGATGATCAACCCCGCCCTGGCCGCGAGGGTCGCCGCCGCCGGCTTCGAGCGGGTGAGCGTCTCGCTGGACGGGGCCTGCGCGCAGACGCATGACGAATTCCGCAAGCAGATCGGCTCGTTCGACCTGGCGAACAACGCCTTGCGGCTGCTCAAGGCTGCGGGCGTCTCGACGCAATTGAACTGTACCATCGCACGGCACAACCAGCACGAGCTGGGGGCCGTGCTGCGGCTGGGCGAGTCGCTGGGGGCGGACGCCGTCCATTACTTCCTCCTCGTGCCGGTCGGTTGCGGGGAACAGATCGCCGACGACCAGATGCTCTCGGCCCGCGAGATCGAGAGACGCCTGATCGAGCTCCAGGAACTGGCACAGCGGACGTCGCTGGAGATCAAGGCGACGTGCGCCCCCCACTACTACCGGATCGTCCGGCAGAAGGCGGTGCAGGCGCGCCGCGAGGGCCGCCCGCCCGCGTCGCCCCGGCACGGCGGCCACCATGCCATGACCAAGGGCTGCCTGGCGGGCACGGCCGTCTGCTTCGTCTCGCACCAGGGCAACGTCTTCCCCTGCGGCTATCTGCCGGTCTCCGCGGGCAACGTGCGGACGGAGTCGTTCGCCGACATCTGGAACAACAGCGAGGTGTTCCGGAAGCTCCGGGATATATCGCTGCTGACCGGCAAATGCGGCGCATGCGAGTACCGGAATGTCTGCGGCGGTTGCCGTGCAAGGGCCTTCTATCAGTACGGCGACTTCCTCGACGAAGAACCTTTCTGCGCGTACGAGCCGGCCCGCAGCAGGACCTCCAGGCCCACGCCATAGTGGCGTCTCCGGTGAAAACGTCTTCGTCTGCGACGCCGCGCCAGGCGCATTCCCGTCGCGGCGCAGCGCGCCGGACGCGAAACGGCCTTACCGGAAACGGCAATCGGGCCCCGCGACGATCGCCGGGCGTATTTATCGGGCGGAGCTCGAACGCCGCGAGCGGAGTCCGCAGGGACGGAACGTGACGATCGGGAGGGATCGGCCCGGCCTGCCGGCACGGCCGCGAAGGCCGGCGGCGGCTCGAATACATCAAGCGCCCACGCTCCGTAACCGATTAGAAAGAACGTGCCGGTCGTGCGCGCGACCGAGGCGGGAGCCCCATGGCGCGATTCGTCATCATCATCTGCCCCAACCTGAGGTGTCGCTCGGTCCTGCAGGTTCCCGAGACCGTACGCGGCAAGAAGGTCCGCTGCGGCCACTGCGGAACGCCGTTCGTCGTCCCCGCGCGGCAGGCGGTGGCGACCGCTTCACCGAAGCAGCCCGAAGAGGCCGAGGACTGACCGAGCCATCTGCCGATTGTCCCGGGGCGACTCCCGCCGTCGCTTTACGGGCACCCTTCCGGATTCGTCTCATCGAACGATCGCCGCCGAGCCCGCCCGGTGCGGCCCGGGCGGCCGGGATCGTTTCCCGGCGCGAGCCACGACACGCCGCGCCCGTACGGGGCGATGCACGGGGCGAAACGGCGAACGAAGCTTGCGAAACCAATGTGATTCATGTAAGAAACGAACATGATCTCATCGAAAACGGCGCACGAACTGCTGGAACGGTCGCGCCATCGGCCCGTCTGGTCGTCGCCGTACACGCTGGTCCTCTTGCTGCTCGGGATGGCTTTGGGCGCGTCGCTGGCCAACCCCAGGGGCCTCACTGAGAACCGCCTCCTCGAGCTGCTCCTGCCCCAGGCGCTGCTGGCCGTAACCGCCGGCGCTCTCTGGACCCGCGCGAGGCGCCAGCAGCGGATCGCCGCCGCGATGACTTCGGCGTGGGAAGCGATCCAGCTCAAGGACTGGGACCGCGCCGAGCAGGAAGTCGTGGCCCTGCTTCGCCGGCCGATCCGGCCTGCCTCGGCGCGGATTCACGTGCTTATGATGCTGGCGGCCGTCGCGGACAGCCGAAAGGAATACGGCGTCTCTCAGGAAATCCTCACATCCGTCCTGGGCGAGCCCGGCCTGGACCCCGGCACGCGCTACGCGGCCCGGATCGCCCTGGCGGGAACGACGCTCCGATCGCAGCAATTGACCGACGCCGTCCGGATGATCGACAACCTCAGCCGGGAGGAAGTGCCCGAGCCGATCCGCGCTCAGGTTGAGTTGCTCGATCTGTTCCGGCACGTCGTGATGGGCCAGGTGGAAGACGCCGTCGAAGGCGCGGAGGAGCGACGCGTTCTCTTCCGGCGCCGGCTCGGGACGCGTGCGGGCTACGGCTATGCCCTGCTCGCGGCAGCCCTCGACCGGGCCGGACAGACGGATCGCGCGGCCGAGCTGTGGCGTGATGCCACCCTGCTGATCCGGCCGACGGAGCTGCTGGATCGATTCGGCGAGCTCGCGACCGTCGCAAAGAAGTACCCTGCGACGGAGTGGCCTGTATGAGCACGCTGGACGTGGATGAACTGTTGCGGTGCTTCCATCGACGCATGGCGTATTGCGCCGCCACGCGATGGCTCGTCGTGCTCAGCATCGCGGCCGCCTTCGCCATGCCGGGGCCGCCCGACGGGAGCGGCGCATCCGCGTTTGCGGCGATCTGGCTGGTCGCCGTGCTGCTCGGATGGCTGTTGCTCGTGATCGTATCGGTACGGACGGCGCGAACGGCCCACCTGGCCGGTGCGCTGCTTTCGCTGGGCCGGCTCGACGAAGCCGAGGAAGCCCTGGCGGACGTCCTCAGGAGTTTCTCGATCTTCCGGAGTACGCTGCTGAGGGCGAGCCAGCAGCTCGGCACTCTGCTTCATGCCCGCCAGGAGCACGGCCAGGCCGTGAAGGTCTTTCAGGCGATCCTGCGATCCGTCCGCAGCGGCCTCCGCCGGCAGCGATCGCTCGAAGCGGCGATCCGTCTGATGTGGGCGGATTGCGAGCTGGCCGTCGGCAATCTCGCCGGCGCATACGAGGCATTCCGGCCCGTCTACACGATGCAACTCGGCCTGTCGGAACGCCTGTTGCTGCTGCCCGTCGAGCTTCGATACGACCTGGCGGCCGGGCACGCCCGGCACGCGGCGGGCAACCTGGCCGAGAAGATACGCCTCGCCGAACTTCTGGAATCGCCGCAGGCGGCGTCCGTACATGCGATGCTGGCCGAGGCCTGTCGAGGCGCGGGCATGCCGGTGCAGGCGGAGTTTCTCGAACGGCGGGCGTGCCTCTACCGCACTCCGGAGAGCCCCGCGCCGACGACGTAGGCAGGAAGGCGGCTCACCGATCGAAGGAGCGACCCCGTGAACCCACAGCCGAGCGACGCAGCGATGACCCGACGATGTACCCCCGGCCGACGGCCGACGCCCGATGTTCCGGGCACGGTCTTGCGCTGCAGCCCCCGATCGCTTCTGGCCGTGCTCCTGTTCGCAGCGAGTGCCGTCGGGCAGACGGCCGGCGGCCCCGCCGCGAGCGCACCGGCCGCGGTGGCGCCGGCCCGGACAATCGGCAAATGGCTGGTCGATCTCGGACGGGATTACCCGCTCACGCCGCAGGCCTCGCTCCGCAGCGCGGACGCGGAACTCACGCTCGCCTTCATGCAGGCCGCCGCGCGAATCGAACCCGGACTTGCCGAGGCCTGGCTCTGGCAGCACGACCTGCTCTGGGCACTCCACCGCGAAGACGAGGCGACCGAGGCCCTGGGCCGCTATGTCCGGCTCGAACCGGATGACTGGTCCGCCCGCGTGCTCTGGATCGCCGCCCGGACGAACGGCCTTCAGACCGTCGAGGAACGCGTGCGATTCTGGCAGGAACAGCTTCGCGAGCCGAACCTCCCCGGCGAGGTCGCGAGCGACCTGCATCGGCGGATGGCCGAGTATCATTACAACCGCGGCGAGAACGAGACGGCCGCTCAGCAGATTGCCCTGGCCCTCAAGGCCTTCCCGCAGAACCTCGCGGCGCAGAGGCTGCGCCTGGAGATGTCCGCCGACCCGCGAAACCCGGCCGCGCGGCTGGAGCTGGCGCTGAACCTGGTCCGCCTGAGCCCGGCGCAACCCCTGTTCGCATGGGATGTGGCCAGGCTCCTCGACGAAATCTCCCTGCACCGCGAGGCGCAGAGCTGGTATCAGCATGCCCAGCTCATGTTTCAACTGGCCGATCCCGGGCGCGCCGCGCCGGGCGAGTTCCTCCTGGAAATGGCCGCCTCCCAGATCGACGCCGGAATGCTCGATTCCGCCGAAAAGCTCGTCCAGCAGGTAATCCGGACGGAGGGAGACGGTGCGGCGCCGCGGGTGTTGCTCGGCCGGATCGCCCGGCTGCGAAACAAACCGGATGAGGCGAAGACCCAGTTCGCAATCGCCCGCTCCGCCTATGAGTCGGCATGGTCGAAGGTGAAGGACGCGCCCGATCGGGACCTGGCGGCGGAAATAGCCTGGTACTACTGCATCGACGACCCCGATGTCGAACGGGCGTACCAACTGGCGACCATCGCCATGCAGGCCGTTTCCCCGAGCGACCTGGCGCGGCGGGCGTTCGGCTATGCGGCCGCGGAGAAGGGCGTATTGGCCGACGCTCAGAAGGCGCTCGCGCCGATTGTGGACGCCGACCCGTGGGCGGCCTGCGCGATGGCCATCGTCAAGGAAAAGGCCGGCGACGCGAACGCGGCCGCGGACCTGCTGACGCGCGTGGCGCAACGTCACCCGTCGGGACAGCTCTTCCGGGAAGCCGCCGCGCGGCTGACGGCCCTGGGCAAGCCGATTCCGCCAACGCCGCGATACGAAAACGTCAGGACCGTTCTGGCCGCCTTCGATAACTCCCTGCTCCTGTTCCCCACCGCCCCGAAGAAGTTCCTCGATCTGACGATTACGCCACTGCGGCCGGCATCCGGCGCGCTGCGGCCGGGCGAGGCCGTCTGGTGCCGGTTCGTCCTCAGGAATTGCAGCCCGTTCCCCGTAAGCGTCGGCGACGATCTCATGGTCGGCCCCACGCTGCTCGTTCTCGCAAGGACAACCGGGGACCGCGAGCGGGACTACGGCGCTCTGCTGCGTGTGCCCGTGAATCGCCGCCAGATCCTCGGACCCGGCGAATCCATCACGGTCACGCAGACGCTCGACGTCGGCCCGCTGCGCAGCACGCTGATCGCCACGCCCCAAGCCGCGCAGACGATCGAAATCACCGCAATCGTCAGCCCCGTCTACAGCAGCGAACAAGGGGCGTGGGTGCCGCGGCCCGGCGGTTTCACGGCCGGCCCCGCCCGCATCGAGCGCCCGGCCCTGCCGCCCGACGATCCGGGGCCTGACGGTCTGCAGGGAACCCTCGCCGCCGCCCGCAACGGCGACGTGCCGGCGCGGGAGCAGGCCCTGACCCGCATGATGATGTGGCTGGCCGAACAGGAGCATCTGCGGGCGGGGCGGCTGAGCTACCCGACGCAGGCGGTCAATCCGGACGCGCTGCGGGCGGGCATTCAGGAGCGATTTGCGGATCCGGCGTGGCCGGTCCGGGCCCGACTGGCCGAGGCCCTCCGCTGGGTCACGCTCGACAGGCAGTGGGCGCAGCTGGCGTCGGGTATGCTGAGCGACCCGGAATGGCTCGTGCGGATGCTCGCCGTGCGGCTCTTCGCGGATCATCAGAAGGCGGCATTCGACAAGGTCGCCGCCTTCTACGCCCGGAACGACCCGGAGGCATGCGTCCGAACGATGGCCGCCGCCGTCCGCGAACGCTGGGCGCCGCAGACGCAGCCGACGACAGGCCCGGCCACGACCGCACCGGCGGGACGATGAGCGGCGACGTGCGAACGCACACGGATCACCTGCGGCGGGTATCGCTACGGCGGGCGGTGCGGCAGGCAAGGTGGGCTGGAAGAGTGCGGGGCTGATCGTCGATGTCCGGGACCATCGCGCCGTGGGCGGGGGCACGCGGCAGAAGTAGAATGAAGAGCATGGCTACCGCCCCGTCCACATCGTCGGCCGACACCTCGCCGCGACTGGCTGAATTGTTCAGCATGGAAGGCTTCCTCTTGCGAGAGGACCTGCAGCAGGACAAACGGGCGGCGATTCTCGCAGTCGTCCGCATGTTCAACGACTTCGACGTGCCTACGTCATCAGCGGCGGGCTGGCCGCCCAGTTGTACAGCGACCAGCCGCGTATGACCGTCGGTGTCGATATCATCTCGCGGCGTGCCCGGTTCAAGGTGCTGCAGGAAGCCGCTCCCTGGGCCCGCTACACTGTTATCGCCTGGATTCTTGTCGGCCGGCGCCGCATTCCGGGCCAGGGGCGGTACGTCATTCTGAGGGAGCGGAGCGACCGAAGAATCCGGCCGGAGCTTTGCGGGGGCTTTGCGCGTGCGATGACCGGCGCAAATCGGACGCAGGATTCTTCGGCCCCCAAGGGGGCCTCAGAATGACGCGACGCACGCTACGTGCGT
>CAZZFA010000062.1:0-34499 GCA_964653435.1 uncultured Planctomycetales bacterium
CTCCGGCGGCGGTCGCGCGGTACCGTAAGAGGAAATTTCGCCTCGTACCTGGAGTGCAGATCATGGCCACGCGGAAGCTGAACGTACACCTTGGGGATCTTGTGGACGCGATGGAACAGCCGGAGGCGTACGAAACGCGGTGGTATCTCGACACGCGCACGGGCAGGCTTCTCTGCGTAAGCGATGAGCTCACGGCGGCCCTGGAGAACGGCGAGGACGCCGAGCAACTCCGTGCGCGATTACCCGACTGGGAGGCGCCCGAGGTGGAGATCGCCGGCCAGATCGTGGACGACGCCGAGAACCGCTTTGTCAACGTGCCCTCGTTTGACACGCGCCTCTGCTACAACCTGATGGTCGAATTCATTGCGGGCCTCGGCGACGAAGACCTGCGGGAAAAACTCCGGATCGCCATTTCCGGCAAGGGCGCGTTCCGCCGCTTCCGGGATGTGTTGGCGCACGCCGGCGCCGTCCGCGAGCAATGGCTCGCCTTCGATCGCCAGCGCAAACGGCAGTGGGCAACGGATTGGCTGGAATCGCTCGACATCACGACCACGTGGCAGCCCGACGACGACAACTGACCTCTGGACCCCGTCGCCCCCGATCCGCAGCGCATACGGCGACGCGCACCGCAGTACCGCCGGCCCGCCCCGGCGCCCTCCGGCGCGGCAGGCGTTTGATCCGCATTCAGGGTATAAAGGCAGTCCGACCGCCCCGGCCGCCATGCGCCGGGCTTCGGTTCGCACACGGGGAGCCTGCGCCTCGATTGCGGATTCCGCGGGAATGAGCAGGCGCAGCATGGGAACCGGGCCATGATGCCAGGAACGGCAGCGGCACTGCTGGTGGTAACGGCGATGTTCCGAATCGCGGCAGCGGCGGAAACGGTGAGGACTCTGCTGGTCATTGAGCCGACCCGGGAGTATCCGCGGAACTCCGAGGGCGACATCATCGAGCTCAAAGACGGCAGACTGTGCCTCGTCTATACGCGGTTCACGGGCGGCGCGTCGGACGATGCCAGGGCGGACATCGTGGCCCGCACGTCGAGCGACGCCGGCAGGACCTGGACCGACGACCGCATCCTCGTCAAGAACGAGGGCAAAGACAACACGATGTCCGTCAGCCTCCTGCGGCTCAGGAGCGGCGAACTCCTGCTGTTCTACCTCCGCAAGAACGGGTGGAACGACTGCAACCTCTACGTCCGTCGATCCGCCGATGAATTCGTCACGCTGGGCGAGCCGGTCCGCGTGACCGTAGCCGAGGGCTATCACGTCGTGAACAACGCCCGCGTGATTCAGCTCTCGACCGGGCGGATCGTCGTGCCGGCTGCGTTTCATCCCTGCCCCGACGGCACGCCCGGAACCTGGTCGCCCAGGGCCGTACCGCGGGCCTTCCTTTCGGATGACGACGGCCGAACCTGGCGAGCCGACGCCACCGTCGTCTCGCCGCTCCCCGAGCGCAAGGCGACACTGCAGGAGCCGGGCGTGCTGGAACTCAAGGACCGCCGCCTGCTGATGTGGATGCGCACGAAAGAGGGCACCCAGTACGAGATGTTCTCCGCCGATCAGGGCATGCACTGGTCCGAACCCCGGCCCGGCCCGCTCGCCTCGCCGTGCAGCCCCGCCACGATCCGCCGGATCCCCTGGAGCGGCGATCTGCTGTGCGTCTGGAACGATCACTCCGGCCGGCACGCCTTCCCGCCGGGGAAGCGCACGCCGCTTTGTGTCGCAATCAGCCGGGACGACGGCAAGACATGGGGCGGGAGCCGTGTCATCGAGGGCGACCCGAACGGCTGGTACTGCTACACCTCGATCACCTTCGTAAAGGATCAGGCGATCCTGTCCTACTGCGCCGGCGACGCAAAGACCGGCGGGCTCAACCGGCTCAAGGTGGTCGCGCTCTCGCGGAAGTGGCTGGACATGCCGTAGCGGACCTGACGCCCGGCCGAAGGAACCGCGGCCTCCTGCACTGAAAGCCGTTTTACGCCGTTGCGATACTCTCTCCGCGTGCATTCCATGGTTGCGTGCGGTAGAGTCTTGCGTCGCGGCCCTTGTGCGCCTGTGTCGCGCTGCGGCAGTAGCGCCACCCGTCATTCTGAGGAGCGCCGCGACGAAGAATCCGGCGGATGGGCGCAGAGGATCCGGATGCTTCGCTCCGCGTGACGGGGGCCGGCGCGCCCGTGTCCGGTTGCGGTCGAAGGCCGCCTTGGGTTTCCGGTTGCGGATTCCGAAGGGGCCCGTAAGCCTCGCTTGCGGCAGTGCGAACCGACGGGCAAGAGGATCAATCATCCCATGTGTCACAACTCTTCCGCAGGACGTTCGGTCGTCATGATTGTGCCCTGTATGCTGCTCTTCGTCGGTTCGGCCCACGCCGCGGACGTCGCCGCCGTCGCGCGGCTCTCACTGCCCGGTCAGGACACCGCGCTCACCGCCATGCTCGCTGCGGAACTGCAGGCCGCCGGCTATGTCGTCCGTGAACTGGATGCCCCCGCCCTGTGCGACCCCGCGGAACTGACGGCGCAGAAATACCGGCTGCTCGTGCTGCCCGATGCCTCCACGCTGCCGGCGAGAAGCATTCCATCGGTATCGGCATATCTGAGAGCCGGCGGGGACATCCTCGCCTTGAACGCGCCCCTGTGGCAGACGCCGCTGATCCACGTTGCCGGCGGATGGGTCGGCCGCGACGAGTACGAGCGCCGCCGCGCGGGCGAATTGCCGCCGCGCGTGCTCTTCGAGTTCCGCCCGGAGGAGATGTCCGGATGGCATCGTACGAGCAGTGCGCCCGGGAACCCCGCAACCTATGAAGCCGTGAGGGCCGCTCCGTCGCCGGCGGAGTGGGCCTTGCATGTTGTGGTCTCGAAGCTTGACGGATGGGACACCTTCATGTCGCCGGAGACGACGGGGGCCTTTGCCCCGGGCCATCGGCTGACCGTCCTCTCGGCCCGGGGCGGACCCGAAACACCGCAACTCGCCGTCGAGTGGATCGAAAAGGACGGATCACGCTGGATCGCGGTGATCCCCCTCTCGTCCGAGTGGCGCCGATACGTGCTCGCGCCCGGCGACTTTCTCTACTGGGAAAGCATCCCGACGCGCGGACGCGGAGGTGACTGCTTCCGACCCGAGAACGCCGTGAAGCTTTCGGTCGGCGTGGCCTTTTCGCACACCGGGCGCCTGGGCGGGCGGCGCGAGTACTGGATCGGCGCGATCGGCACGGCCCCTGTCACGCCGGAGTACGAACAGTCGGCCTCCGCTTCCGCATCACCGCCCATGGACACGCTCTCGCCCGGCTACAAGTTCTTCGAGTGTCACGATGTGGCGGACTTGCGGACGCGATCCGATCAGGCCCTCCTCCCTCCCACTGCGTTTCCCGTGCCGCCGGGCATCCGCTCGCCCCATCCCCGGGCCTCCGGCGCGGGCTTTGACAAGGGCCGCGCGTGGCGGTTCGTCCCCCTGATCGAGGCGCGCACGGCCGACGGCCAATGGCGCGGCACACCCGCGACGCTGCTGGTTCATGCGGATGGCGCGTTCAAGGGCGGCATCTGGGCGTCGTTCGGCATCGGCGATGCGGCCTGGTACCGTTCGCCCGTCGTCATGAAGGCGCTCGGGCAGGTCCTCCGCCGTATGCGGCAGGGCGTATTCCTCGTCGATGCTGGAACGAACTTCTACACATATTTCGACGACCAGGAGATCCGATTCGGAGTCCGCGCGGTCAACCTGAGCGACGCCCCGCGCGGAGACCTGGTCGCATGCGTCGTGCTCGCGGACGCGGATTCCGGGCGCCAGGTCGTGTCGCGACGATGGCCCCTCGCGCTGAACCCGGCTCAGGAGGCCACGCTCGCCGACGCCTGGAAGCCGCCGGAGTGGCCGGAGCAGGGCTTCCGCGTATCCGCGGAAATCCTCGACGGCGGCGAGGTGATCGACCGCGTCGTGCACGAGGCTCATCTCTGGCGGCCCCGGCCAGGGAAAACGTTTGTCACGATCCGCAACGGCGACTTCCACCTTGACGGCCGACGGTGGCGCGCCCACGGCGTGAACTATATGCCCTCTTCGGGCGTCGCCACCGAGGACGGGCCGTACTTCGAATACTGGCTCGGCGCGCGGTCGTACGACCCGGAAGTCATCGAACGCGATCTGCAGCACATCCGGGACCTCGGCCTGAACGCCGTGAGCATCTTCATCGACCACGTGTCGCTCCGCGCGCAGAACTTCCTCGACCTGCTCCGGCGGCTGGATCGGGTCGGCCTGAAGGCCAACGTGGCCCTGCGACCGAGCTGGCCGCTCGATTTCAAGTTCGCGCCGATCCGCGAGATCCTCGAATACTACCGCCTCCCGCAGCACGACGCCGTCTTCGCGTTCGATCTGGCGTGGGAACCGATGTTCGGTCCGCACGAGGAGCGCACCCGCTGGGACGCCGACTGGGAAGCCTGGATCGTCGAGCGATACGGCAGCGTCACCGCCGCCGAAAAGGACTGGTCGTTCCCCGTGCCGCGCACACACGCAGGCAAGGTGACCAACCCCTCCGCCGAACAGATCGACGCCGACGGGCCGTGGCGACGGATGACCGCGGCCTATCGCCGCTTCCTCGACACGTTGCTCCACCGTCAGTACAGCGCGGCCCGCCGCCTCGTTCGCAGCGCAGATCCGAACCACTTCGTCAGCTTCCGCATGGCCGAGGCCGGCAACCCCACATTCCGCTGGCAGGGACGAATCCCCTACGACTTCGCCGGCCTCGCCGCGGCTGTCGACTTCCTCGCGCCGGAGGCGTACGGGCGCATCGGCGACTGGCAGCAGGTGAAGCCGGGCTGGTTCGAGTTCGAGTACGGACGATGGGCCGCGCCCGCCGTGCCGCTGCTGTGGGCCGAGATGGGCGTCAGCGTGTGGGACCTCGGCCGCATGCAGCCCATGCCCGAGCTGCTCGAGTTCCAGCGCCGCTACTTCGCCGACTTCTATCGTATGCTCATCGGCAGCGGCTCGGACGGCGTCTTCTTCTGGTACTATCCCGGCGGGTTCCGCTGTGGCGAAAACAGCGACTACGGGATCATCAACCCCGACGGCTCGGACCGCCCCGTGAGCCGCGTGATCCGCGAGCACGCCCGCCGGTTCCTGGACGGCCCGGACGCACGGCCCGTCGACTGCTGGATCGAGATCGACCGCGACAGGCACCCCGACGGCATCGCCGGCATCTACGACGCTGCCAAAGACGAGTTCTGGAAGGCAATCGACGCCGGCCGTGCCCCCGGGCTCCGGACTGCCGGCACCGGAACAACTTCGGCGAACTGCCCCCTGCTCGCCGTGGGGAATACGCCGTGCAACGGCACGAACCCCCCGAAATACCTCGACGGGGCGTTCGATCTCATCGAGGTCCGGGACACCGACGGCAACTGGGTTCCCGTGTCCCCGGGCGGAAGCGTGAAGGTCGACGCCCACGGGCCGGCGGTCGCACGTGTTACGTTGACCAACCTCGGCGAGGCAACGTGGCTCATGCCCGACGGCCCATCGACCGGTACAAACGCCGCGGGAGGCGTGTACATCGTCGTCAGCGGCCGGGCGACCGCACGCGTACCGCTTCCGGCAACAGTGCCGCACCTCGGCTCCATTCAGGTTGCCGGCATCATGCTGGCATCGCCCGGCCCCACGGAGCCGACGACCGTTACGATGACCCTGGCCGCCGAGGGTCGCACGCCGTTCGGTCCGAAAGTGCGCCTGACGCTCCTGCCGCAGTGATTCGGGCATACGCCGGCCCCCGTACCGTTTTCGGTCCGACGGTTTGGTCGCCCCGCAGAAGGGGCGATCGAGAGTTGCCCAAGGCGCAAGCCGAGGGTTCCGCGCGTCGCAACACGTCGAGTCCCACAGGGGCGACTGAGCGCTCACGGCGATGCGCGCCGCATGCGAGACTGCCTTACGGAAAATGCCAAAAGGCGCAATGGCCGTGCCCTGCTCGCCGCTACGCCCACGCGAGACCGGCGGTCATCGCGGATAGACCCGCGGCCACGCGATCTCAATGCCGTCGCTTCGCAGAGTGTTCTGCAGGCCGGCCAGAAGCGTCTGCTTCTCGCGGACCTCACGGGGGATGCGTTTCCTTGCCAGGCAGTAGGCCACAAGCACGCCGACGGATTCGCCGATGTTCCACTCGACCGGGTGCAGCCGGTAGCAGCCGTTCGTGATGTGGGTGACGCCCAGGTTCTTGCACGCCGGCAGCAGGTTCTCGACCCGCTGCGGGATCAGGGCGCCCAGCGGGATCTGGAACGGCAGACTGCTCACGTCGATGTAGTTGTCCCCGCCGCTGCTCGGGTGCAGGTCGATGCGGTAGCTGCCGATGCCGACCGAGTCGGCGAACGGCTCGGCCGCGACCTCGTCCTTCGTCTTGCCGGTGGCCTTCATGCGGGCGTCCGTGCCGACGTGGTGTTCCAGGACCGTGAAGACGGCCTTGATCCGGCGGGACTCGCGGATGTACGGGTATTTCGCCAGGCCGTCCTCGGTGCCGACGACATCCGGTCGCAGCCGCAGGCCCTTCCAGCCGGTCCCGCCGTCCGGCCGCGGGCACTCGGTCTGAAGCCAGTAAAGCAGCGAAAGGCTGAGCTGCTTCGCGCGGGCGAGATGCTTCGCCGCCTCGGCCTCCGGCACGTCGATCAGGTTGCCGAGCCAGTAGTCATTCTGCGGCCAGTTGATCAGCGAGATGTCGCCGGGGTACGTGCCTTCGACGTAGTTGCGTTTGTCCGCGATCCGGCGATAGACCCACAGCCCCTTGGGGTCTTTCGGGTCGAACTCGTGCGTTCGCGGTTCGAGCGTAATCGGGTGCGTCGTGGTCAGGCTCAGCAGCTTGCCCGGCCACGGCGGCGTCAGCTTCGGCACGTAGTCTCGCCAGAAGTCGTACTCCGCCGGCCGCTCGATCGTGTGGTCCTGGCCGTCGAGGTAGTCGATGGCGAAGCAACAGGTGAAGGCCTGTATGTTAGCGGGGCGGGCCTCCGCCGGGGCATGGAGTTCGCCGGTCTCTTTCTGCGACTCGGCACCGGTGACGTACTCGACCTTCGCGAGGGGCAGGACGTCGCCCATCTCCGTCGCATCGGCGAAGTACGGCGCGGTCAGCGTCAAGGTGGAGTGCGGCCTTTCCGAGGCCGCCGCGGTCTCAAACAGATCGCACTCCGCAGTTTTGCGGACGGTGACGGCGCGGACGCGATCCTTCTCGACGTCGGCGCGGACGGCCTTGTGTTGCGGCAGGATGACGACGCGGCCGCCGGCGACGTAAGGGGCGAGCATTTCGGTAAGCACGGCCAGCGCGACCCGCGGCTCGTGGCACAGGGGTGAGACGCTGCCGTTGCCGGGGTCGAGGTTCCACCTGGCGCGCGCCTCGGCGGTGAGCGGGAAGTTGCGACGGTAGTAGTCGCGGACGCGGGTGCGGAATTCGCGGTAGGTGCGCGTGCCGCCGAACGACTCGATCCACGGATTCTCGTCGGGCGGCACGGCCTGCGATGTGAGCTGCCCGCCGATCCAGTCGGTCTCCTCGGTCATGATGACCCGGAGGCCGTGTCGCGCGGCCGCCAGGGCCGCCGCGCAGCCGCCCACGCCGCCGCCGAGGATGACGAGGTCGGCATGCATTTCGCGGGCGGGACGCGTCGCCGCCCTGGCGGCGGCCTTCGGCGCCGACGCACCGAAGGCGTTGCCGGCCTGAGAGCATCCGGCCAGGATGACCGGCGCGGCCAGCCCGGCGCCGCGGAGGACGTCTCTTCTTGAAATCGGCTGTTCGGAATCATTCGCGTTCATGGCTGGGTTTGTCCTCGCATTGCCTCGTGAATCCGTATTTCATCAAACCATCGCCGAGATGGCGTGCGGATGCAAGGGGGCGCCTTGCGCAGCGATCGGCGGCCCGCTGCTGCCACGACGGGCGGACACTGGCGCGGCCTCTCTCTTGTCCGGTGTGCGATCGGCACGCGGTCATGTCGGGCGTGCCCATTCGGCCCGCATCTCGTTCGCGGGAGGCTCGCTACCGCCGTGCCGCATGCGCGTCTGCGCACCGTGAAACGCTTGCTTGCCGGTCGGCGGAGCCGTCGTTACGATAAGGCTCGGCACCCTCGGTCTCATCGACTTCCGGAAGGCGTGAGGACGTTCGGGGTTGCACGGGACGGGCGGGGCCGGGCGCTTCGGATACGAGTCATCCCGCATGGGCCCCGCGCTTCTGAGGTGATCCGAGGAATCCCCCTGTGGGTACCGCCGTCAACGTCATTTCGATCCGGTCGCAGCCGGTGAGCTACTATCTCCGGCCCGCGACGCTCTGGAGATCGCTCTGGGGGCATCGGGACCTCATCCGCCAGTTGACCTGGCGAAACGTGCTGATCCGCTATCGCGGCTCGATGCTCGGGGTGCTCTGGTCGTTCCTGCTGCCGCTGCTGATGCTGGCGGTATACACGTTCGTGTTCGGCGTCGTGTTTCAGTCGCGCTGGCCGGGTCGCAGGACCGCCTCGATCGGAGAATTCGCCCTGACGCTGTACGCCGGCTTGGTGGTGTACACGTTGTTTTCCGAGACGCTCAACGCCGCGCCGCAGCTTATCGTGGGCAACCCGAACTACGTGAAACGCGTGGTCTTCCCCCTGGAGATTCTCCCGCTGTGCAGTCTGGGGGCGGCGCTCTTCCAGGCATGTATCGGCATCGTCGCCCTGCTCGCGTGCGAGGTCGTTTTCACCGGCGGGCTTTCGAGGACCGTGTACTGGTTTCCGGCGGTCCTGCTGCCGCTGCTGATGCTCACGCTGGGGCTGGCGTGGTTCCTCGCGTCGCTCGGGGTCTACGTGCGGGACGCCGGCCAGATCATCGGAATCGTCTTGCAGGTGCTGATGTTCCTCAGCCCGATCTTCTACTCGATCGAGCAGGTGCCGGCCGGGTTTCAGGCCGCCATGCGGCTCAACCCCCTCACCGTGATCGTGGTGAACGCGCGGAACACGCTGTTGTGGGGCCACCCGCCCGAGTGGAAATGGCTTGTCGCCACCGGGGCAGCCTCGTTTGTCGTCATGCAGTTGGGCTACGTGTGGTTCATGAAGACGAGACGCGGGTTCGCCGATGTCCTTTGAATCCCCGAAAGCACAGCCCGTCGCCCCGGCGCCCGCGGCCCGGCCGCGGGACGAGATCGCGGTCGCCGTCCGCGACCTGGGGAAGTGCTACGGCATCTATCCGCGGCCGATGGATCGGCTCAAGCGGACGCTGTGGCGCGGCCGTCGGCGGTTCTGCACGGAGTTCTGGGCGTTGCGGAACGTGTCGTTCGACCTCCGGCGCGGCGAGGCGATCGGCGTCATCGGACGCAACGGCTCCGGCAAGAGCACGCTGCTTCAGATGATCGCGGGGACGCTCCGCCCGACCGAGGGAGAGATCGAGGTTCGCGGGCGCGTCGCGGCCATGCTGGAGCTGGGCTCGGGCTTCAACCCCGAATTCACCGGCCGCGAGAACATCTACCTGAACGGCTCGATCCTGGGCCTGTCCATCAGCGAGATCGACCGGCGGTTCGACGAGATCGCGGCGTTTGCGGACATCGGCGCGTTTCTCGATCAGCCGGTCAAGACGTACTCCACGGGCATGCTCGTTCGCGTCGCCTTCGCCGTGCAGACCGTTCTCGAGCCGGACGTCCTCATTGTGGACGAGGCCCTCGCCGTCGGCGACGCCGCATTTCAGATCAAGTGCATGACTCGCATGAGCCGCCTGCTCGACAAGGGTGTATCCGTCCTTCTCGTCACGCACGATGTGAATGCCGTGCGGATGTTCTGCCACCGGGCGATCTGGCTGGAGGAGGGCCGCGTTCGCGAGATCGGCAGCCCGCGCGAGGTGACCTCGCGGTACCTTCAGTTTCTGCTGGGCGACCCGGCAGGCGGAGCTCCCGAAAAAGGCGAGGACGAATCGGATCGCCCGGCCGGGGCCGGCGCGGCGAAGGAGGGCGCCCCCGGGGAGCCTGCGCCCTCGTCGCCCGTGCGATCGCTCATGCCGGTGGACGGACGGCGCGACCTGGTTCGCTGGGGCAGCGGCGAGGTCCGGATCGAGGCGGTAGCCATGGATAACGGCATTGCCGGCCGCGCCCCGGTGTTCGAGTACGGGGATCGTCTGCACATCGAGATGGAGGTGCGGGCGATCCGGCAGGTCGATTCGCCGAATGTCGGCGTCGGCTTCGCGTTGCGCAACACGAAGGGGCTCGATATCATCACGTTTACCAGTTGGGAGGCGGGGCATCGAATCGGGCCGCTCCCCAGCGGCACGGTCGTCCGTCTGCGGTTTGAGCTGGAGAACATCCTGGCGCCGGGGGAATACGCCCTGGTGCTCAACGTGGAAGATGTTCGCGGCAGCGAGCGTCACTATTTCGATTTTGTCGAGAACGCCGTGCTGTTCCAGGTGGTCGGCGGGCGGCGCATATTCTCCTGCGTGCTTCCGCCGGTGCATTTCGAGAAAGTGGAGGCCGATGCGACGGCCTTGAGGTCTTGAGGATGGCCCGCGACCGCCAACCGGAGGAGCGATCCGAATTGTCGCCGGACGTGCTGCGCGAACAGGAAAAGTGGGACCGGGAGTACGCCTCGCTCGAGTTGACGGAAGAAGGTCCCGGCCTCCAGGCGTTCAACCGGGAGTTCCTGCGGCTGGTATCCGAGCTTCTGCCGGACGGAGGGCGCGTTCTGGAGGCCGGATGCGGCGCGGGCTGGCAGAGCCTCGCGCTGGCGCGAACCGGAAGGTACGACGTTCATCTGTTGGATGTTTCCCAAGAGGCGTTGAACTACGCACGGCGGGTGTTCGAACGCGAAGGGTTTCGGCCGGTCCTCATCCGGGACGACGCCACAGCCACAGGGAAGCCGGAATACGATCTCGTCTTCAATGCGGGCGTTCTGGAGCATTACACGCCCGCACAGCAGGTTCGCCTGTTGAAGGGAATGAAGAGCCGCAGCCGCGGGTATGTGCTGACACTGATTCCGAACCGCGAGTGCTACTGGTACTGGCTGTGGCGGATCCGGGCGACCACCGAGGGGCGGTGGACGTTCGGAAAGGAAGTCCCGGTCGGCGATCTCTCCGAGGCGTTCGAGGCCGCCGGTCTTCGGCTGCTCGGTCAGGCATGGGTCGGGGCGGAATGGACGGAGCAGCTCATCCTGGGCATCGATGGGCTGGATGCCTCCCTGCGTGAGGCGATTCTGGAGGTCCATCGGTCTCCGCTCATCGGGCCTTCTGCCAAGGGCTATCTGCTTGCGTCCCTGGGGTGCGTGGGGGATGCGCCGCCGCGCCTGCCGGCCGTCTGGGGTTCCGGGGTTTCCCGGGAACAGCCGCGTGAATCGGAGGCCCTTGCCGCGCTTGCCGATACGTTGGCGTTGCGGATCCGCATGGAGAGCGAGCTCCGTGCCGAACGGGCGGCGTTCGAAGAGAAGCGGCGGGAGTTGCTCGTCGCGCTGGAGGCGGCCGAACGGAAGGTGTGCGGTCTCGAAGAACGGGTGCGGTCTCAGGAAGTGCAGATCGAGGAACTTCGCCACGCGCACGCGGAGCTGAACGCGGTGCGTGCCGAGCGCGACGCCGCCCAGGCCCGCTATGAAGAAGTGCATCAGTGGGCCGAGACGCTGACCGAACGGTTCAACAGCCAGATGCAGCACGCGGTCGAGCTGGAAGCGCGTCTGGAGTCGATCACCGGCAGCACCGGCTGGGCAATTCTGCAGAAGATGTACGCAGTGCGGTACTTCCTGTTCCCCAGAGGAAGCCTGCGCGAGCGCATGGGTCGCTTCTGCATGCAGAAGCTCCGCCGGGCGCGGTTTCATGCCGCGCGAGGCCCGCGCGCCGTGCTCCGGGCCGCCGGTCAGGCCGCCTCGCGCCGATGGGCAGCCGGGCAGCGCCGGGCGGCTTGTCCCGCGGGGCACGCGTCGGCGGGCGATGCACCGGCGTCCGTGTCCCTTCCGGCGGCGGCAGGCGAGGTGCCGGGCCTGGTGAGCGTGATCCTTCCGGTGTACAACCACGCGGCGATGCTGGGCGAGGCCGTCGAGAGCGTCCTGGCCCAGACGTACACGGATTTCGAACTGATCCTCCTGAATGACGGCTCCACGGACGACATCGACGCCGTCTTTCGCCGCTACCGGGGTCATCCGAGAGTCCGTCTGCTGACCCAGCCCAACCAGAAACTGCCCAAGGCCTTGAGCAACGCCTTCGAGTTTGCCCGGGGCGAGTTCCACACATGGACGTCCGCGGACAACCTCATGGAACCTCGCCTGCTCGAGCGCATGGTTGCGTTTCTTCGCGAGCACCCGGACGTCGAGATGGTCTACGCGGACTACATGGCCATCGACGGCCGGGGCGAACCGCTGCGCGACCCGGCGTTTCGACCGCAGAACAAACGCCGACCCGATTCGCCGGAGATTCATCTCCCGCGCGACCCGCGCCCGCTGAACACGGTGGATGACAACTTCATCGGCGCCTGCTTCCTGTATCGCGGCCGGGCGGGCCGGGTCCTGGGCGAATACGCCCCGGAACTCGGTTGCGAGGATTACGATTACTGGATGCGGATGAACGCCCTGTTCCGGATCGCTCATCTCGGAACGGATGAGGTGCTGTACCGGTATCGCGTTCACGACAATACGCTCAGCGGCCGCGCCCGCG
Source organism: uncultured Planctomycetales bacterium (assembly GCA_964653435.1). GTDB lineage: Bacteria > Planctomycetota > Phycisphaerae > UBA1845 > PWPN01 > CAZMVY01. The sequence goes on from CAZZFA010000062.1 coordinate 12,582, forward strand.
AATTGCGGATCAGCGAGCGCGTTCACGCCCTCATGGATTACGAGCGGCAGCGCGCAACGTTCTACGCGCAGCCGTGGGAGATCGTCGTTGACTCCGCGACGGAGGCATGGCTGTCCGGGGCGGATCGCGGCGCGCACACGGTACGGCGGGTCGCGGACGTGTCGGGGCCGGAAGAAAACGGGCACAAGAGACTTCTTCTGATCGGCGCCGAGACGCTCGATCGGCTACCGGTCGCGGTGCGAGGCGACGGCGCCTGTCTGGCCGTCTGGTTCAACGGCGATCCGGCCGCCCCGTATCGGTATCGGGGGATGTTGCGCGAAGGCGTGGATCTCTGCCTGTGCGGCAAGACGGAGGCGGCGGCGCGGGCGGGCTTGTTTACGCCGAATGTTTTCGTCGCGCAACCGGGAGAGGCGGCCTTCAATCTCGCGGTCGCCTTTGCCAACAATCGTGTGTTCTACCGGCGCACCGTCAGTCCGGAGGCTCGCCGGCGGAAGCTGCCGCAGCCCTTCCGCCCGGCGGATGTGCGTCCTCGTGTCCTGGTGCAGGTGGACCGCTTTGCGGAGGGCGGACTCGAGCAGGTGGTTCTCGATCTGCTCTCCGTGCTCGTCGCGGAGGGCTTCGACCCGTCGCTGCTGGTCCTCGCGCAGGCCGGGCCGGGCCTCGGCAAGGTCCGGAAGCTCGGGGTTCCCGTGTTGACACTCCCGACGAAGCACCGCGCGGCACACTACCGCGATCTGCTGCGGGAGCGCCGGATCGAACTGGTCAACGCGCATTTCTCGCTGTTCGGGTCGCGAATCGCCGCGGAAGCCGGCGTGCCGTTCGTCCAGACGGTGCACAGTTGCTATATCTCCCTGCCGCCCGCCGCAGTGGAGGCGTACCGGGAGGCCGATCGTCACACGAGCGCGTACGTCTGTACCTCGGGCAACACGACGCTCTATGCGGACCTGAAGATGGGGCTGCCCCCGGACAAGATGATCATCCTGCCGAACGGGGTGAACCGCGAGCGGCTGGCCGTCGCGGATCGCGCGGGCGTCCGATCGCGTCTCCGTTCGCGACTGGGGCTGGCCGAGGACGATTTCGTTTTTCTGCACGTCGGCTCGATCTACCGCGACAAGGCGCAGAAGATCATCGTCGATGCGCTCTCGCGGATCCGGGGGGAACATCCGAAGGCGAAGCTCGTGTGCGTCGGGCGCTCGATGGACGACGGCTACCTGGCGGAGCTGAAGGAACAGATACGGCGGGGGGGGCTGGAGGGCGCGGTTGTTCTCTCGTCGTTCTGCGAGGACGTGGCGCCCTACTACGCGATGGCCGACGCGTTCGTGCTCCCGTCGTTCTGGGAGGGCTGGAGCCTCTCGCTGGCGGAGGCCCTCTGCATGAATCTTCCCGTCATCGCGACGGCGGTCGGTTCGGCACCCGACCTGCTTCCGCGGTTTGGGGGGCGCCTGCTTCGGCCCGTGTTCGACTCCCTTCTCGATCTGGACGCGAGCACCCTGGACCGCTACCTGCGGGGGGATCACTCCCGGCTTGTCGCGGACCTGGCGGCGGCGATGAAAGAGGTCTGCGAGTCGCCGGCGCCGCCGGAGATGGATGAGAGCCTTCTCGCTTCCCTGGATCATCGGTTCGCTTACGGGTTGTACGCGCGCCTGTTCGACTGGCTTCTGCAAGGCGGCCACGTGGGTGCCGCGCGCCCCTGGGCGCTGGCCGATGTGAACGGGGTTCCGGCGGACTGCCGCGTTCGCCTTGCCGGGCGATGGGACGATGGTGCTACGCGGGCGAAAACGGAGGGATCGTCAGCGGATCGCCCAGCAGCACCTGCGTGATCCGTTCCGCGGCCCGGCCGTCGCCGTAGACGTTCACCTCGCGAGCCGCGGCGGCGTAGGCGGCCGGGTCGCAAAGCAGGCGCGATGCCTCGGCGACGATCCGTTCGCGGCTCGTCCCGACCAGGCGCACGACGCCCGTGGCGAGGCCCTCCGGACGCTCCGTCTTGTCGCGCAGCACGAGCACGGGTTTGCCCAGCGTCGGGGCCTCCTCCTGGATGCCTCCGGAATCGGTCAGCACGAGGTATGCCCGCGTCAGCAGGAAGACGAAGGCCGCGTACCCGAGCGGATCGATCAGGCGGATCCGATCGCACGCGCCCAGGATTTCCCGCACCGGTTTCTGCACGTTGGGATTCAGATGGACGGGGTATACGATCTGAATGTCCTCGAACCGCAGGGCGATCTCCCGCAGGGCCTCGCAGAGCTCGCGGAACGGCTTCCCGAAGCTCTCACGACGATGCGCGGTCACAAGCACGAGCCGCGAGCCGTCCACCGCAAGATTCGCGGGCGGCGGCTGCTTTGCCGTTCGCTCCCGCATCCATCGCAGCGCATCGACTACGGTGTTCCCCGTGAGAAAGATGCTCCCCGCCGGAACGCCCTCGGCGAGCAGCGCCTCCTGCGCCCGGCGCGTCGGGGCGAAGTGGTAATCCGCCAGGACGCCCGTAATGCGCCGGTTGATCTCCTCGGGGAAAGGCATCCGCTTGTCGCGGGTACGCAGGCCGGCCTCCACGTGGGCGACCTTGGCCCCGAAGATGTAGCCGGCGAACGCGGCGGCGGCGACGGTCGTCGTGTCGCCCTGGACGACAACCACGTCGGGACGGACGTCCTCCATGACCGGGCGCAGCCCGAGCAGCAGACGGCCGAGCAGGTCCGTCGGGTGCTGAGCGGCCTGCATCACTTTCAGGTCGATATCGGGGCGGAGTTCGACCGCCTCGAGGGCGTCGTCAAGCATCTCGCGATGCTGACCCGTGGAGCAGAGCGTCACGCAGACCCGGTCGGGATGCCGTCGGAGGGCGTGGACAACGGGAGCGAGCTTGATTACCTCAGGCCGCGTACCGAAGACGACCAGGATCCGCTTCATTCCGCTCAGCCTTTGTACCACAAACCCTTCTGCTGGAGCTTGTCCACGAGCGCCTGGATCTCGCCGATCGCCTCCTTGAGCTTGCGGACCGTAAAGACCAGCTCGTCGTAGAGCTTCGGATCGCGCAGCAGCAGACCCAGCGTGCCCTGCCCCTCGGAGAGATCGGCGGAGGCTTTGCCCAGGTGCTCGAGCATCACCGCGAGCTGGTCGGAATTGCGCATGAGCTTTCGGGCGAGTTCGTCGATCCGCTCCCTGGCGGTGTCGAGCGTACTCTCCAGTTTCGCCTCGACCACTCCGCCCCGCTCGGCCAGCGCGCGGACGTCCTTGGCGGCCGCCTTCGCCTCGACGCTGACATCCTTGAAGTTCTCGATGGCCACCTTGACGTTGCTGCGGACCGCGGGATCACCGATCACGTTGTCCAGATGCGTCAGGACCAGATACAGCCGCTGCACGGCGCTGTACAGGTTCGGCATCGACGGCTTGCCCTGGGCCTGGGCCTCGTCGAGTTCCTCGATCGTCCGGATCCTCAGGATCTGGTGCAGGTCCGTAGCCACCGGCGTGAGCTCCTTCGCCAGCTCGCCGATGTGTCCGGCCGTCGTCTCCAGTGTGGCAACGATCCGCTCCGGGATGATCGAGTCGAGCGGGCTGCCCATCGAGCCGGGCAGTATGGCCTTCCCGTCGGTCGGCAGGAAACCCTCGCTCGCCACCTTCGGCACCTCGATGACGATGTCGGATCGGCCGAACCCGATCGCCGCCGGGCGGACCCGGGCCGAGGCGCCGACCGGAATGACATACTCGCGGTCGATGTCGGCGAGGACATAGGTCCCCTGCTCCGGGTGCTCGCGGTTCTTCAGCTCCAGCGACCGCACGCGGCCGATCTGAATCCCGCGCATCTTGACGGCGGTTCCCTGCTGCACATCGCTGACCTCGCTGAACGAGATCATCACCGTGTACTGTTTGCCGCCGAGCCATTGCGGCGCCTCGCCGAACAGGATGGTCATGATGCCGAGTGCGAGGAGCCCGCACAGCACGAACAGGCCCACGAGCATCTGCTGTCGTCGTTCCGTCATTTGGTGATCTCCGCGCGAAGGCTTGCCAGGTCCTCCTCGTCCGCCCGGCCCTCGATGAACCGCCGCACGCGTTCGTCGGCCGACCGGCGGATTTCGTCCGGCGTGCCGTCCGCGATGAACGTCCCACGATACAGCATCACGATGCGATCCGCGATCTTGTAGGCGCTGGCCATGTCATGGGTGACGACCACGCCGGTCACGCCGAGTTCCCGCCGGAGCTTGAGGATCAGCTCGTTGATGATGTCGGCGCGGATCGGGTCGAGGCCGGTGGTGGGCTCGTCGTACAGGATGACCTCCGGATCGAGGGCGATCGCCCGGGCCAGGCCGACGCGTTTCCGCTGGCCGCCGGAGAGCTGGGCGGGCTTGCGGTCGGCGAACTCCTCAAGGCCGACCATCCGGAGCTTCTCGAGGGCGATCTGCCTCGCCTGCGCCTCCGTGACATCGCGGTGTTCGAGGATGGGAAAGGCGACGTTCTCGACGGCGGTCATGGAATCGAAGAGGGCCGCGCCCTGAAAGAGAAACCCGAATCGCCGGCGAACCACGACCCACTCCTTCGGCCGCAGCCGATCGACCCGCCGCCCGTCCACATACACCTCGCCCGCGTCGGGACGGAGCAGCCCGACGATGTGCTTGAGCAGCACGCTCTTGCCGGCGCCGGATTCGCCGATGACCACGGTGGTCTGGCCCCGGTAGAGCTGCAGCGACGCCCGCTCCAGAACGAGCAGACGCCCGAAGCGTTTTGTGACGTTGCGCAGCTCGATAATGGGCGGCTCGCCCGCCGGAATCGTCCTGGGGCTCGTCGTCTCGGATTGTCGCGTCGACTCGTTCACGGCTGCCTCTTGGCCCGGCCGCCGGGCTCGCCGTACGGTCGGGCGCCGCCCGTTGGCGTTGCGCTTCTCACAGGACGGACTTGAACCCCCACAGGGCCTCGTAAATGCCCTTGAGGCCCAGCCCGAGGAAGAAATCCAGCACCAGGATCACGATGAAGCCGATCACAAAGCCTTCCGTACACGCCCGCGCGACGCCCTCCGCTCCGTAGCGGCACGTGAAGCCCTTGTAGCAGGCGATCCAGCCGATGGCCCCGCCGAAGGCCAGGCTCTTGACGAAGCCGTAGAACAGGTCCCATTTCTGGATCGCCTCGGCCGAGTAATACACGTAGGGTTCCGACGGAACGCCGAAGACCTGCGTCGTCACCAGCCAGCCGCCGAAGGCGCCCATCAGGTCGCAATAGAACGTCAGGATCGGCGTCAGCAGCAGGCACGCCAGGAACCGCGGCACGACCAGGTACCGGATGGGGTCGGCCCCCATCGCCCGCAGGGCGTCGATCTGCTCGGTGACGTTCATGGTTCCCAACTCGGCGGTGAGCGCCCCGCCCACGCGGCCGGCCAGCATCACACCGGCCAGCACCGGCCCCAGCTCACGGATCACCGAGAGGTTCACCAGCACGCCCATGCGATCCTGCAGCCCGACGTTGGCGAGCTGGTCGAACGCCTGTACCGCCAGCACGAGCCCGACGAAGGTTCCCGTAATCATGATGACCGGCACGCTGCGGCTGCCGATCTCGTAGAACTGGGGCATCAGCAGGCGCACGTTGCGCCAGCGCGTGACTCCCACGGGGATCCAGCTCAGCGTGCGCGCGACGAACTGCCAGAACTCGCCGAAGGCGACAAGCTGGTCGATGCTTACCTTGCCCAGGGTTGCCACCCAGCCGAACATATCGGGACTCCGTCGCTTCCTGCGACCGCGGGGTGAAATCAGCTTGTAGCCGCCCCGCGGCGCCCTGTCAATTTCACGCTTACTCTCGCGGACGGCAAGGGTTGCGGTTGTTATCAGACGCGCTCGGCCCCGTTTGCGACAACCGGCCCGAAACAACAAAGTTCACCGGCAGTCGGGTCGATAGAAACGGCGGACACGGACGACCACGGGGTTCACTCGGGGTATCAGGGACGGAGCGTACGGATGTCGGCGGCAGGGTCGTTCCTGCCGGTCGGGACGTCATGGAGACGCGGCCCCCGGAAGCGGCGATCTCGGCCTGACACGCGGGCCCGACGAAGGAAGCCACGATGGACATCGCAACCGTCATAGGGATCCTCTTCGCCGTCGGCGCCATCACCTGGGCCATGTACGAGGGGACGCACGGGCACCTCTCCGCCTTCTTCTCGACGGAGGGCTTCGTGCTCGTGCTGGGCGGATCGTTCGCCGCCGTGCTTCTCTCGATGCCGCTGCGTTCCTGCCTGGCGGTGTTCGGGTACCTCAAGAAGTGGCTCTTCGCCAAGGAGGTGCGGGCGGATCAGCTTATCAAGGAGCTGGTGGGGTTTGCGGAGCTGGCGCGGCGCGACGGCGTGCTGGCGCTCGAACAGGTGGCCAAGCAACAGAGCGATCCCTTCCTGAAGCGGGCGCTGCAGTTGGCGGTGGACGGCAGCGACCCGGCGACGATCGAGCAGACGCTCAACTATGAGATCGCGGCCCTGGGCGAGCGGCACAAGAACGGCAAGAAGTTCTTCGAGCTGATGGGGAAGTACGGTCCCGGCTTCGGGCTGACGGCGACGCTGATCGGTCAGGTGGCGATGTTCCGCAACATGGGAGGCGACAGCGCGGCGATCGGCAAGGCGCTGGCGGTGGCCCTGCTGGGTACGCTGTACGGCTGCCTGATCTGCAACGTGATCTGCGGACCGATCGCCGACAAGCTGGCGATCCGCTCGGCTGAGGAGAAGTTTCACAAGGAGTTGATCATCACGGGGATCCTGAGCATTCAGGCGGGGGACAACCCGCGTATCGTGCAGATGAAGCTGACTTCGTTCGTGTCCGAGAAAGAGCGCGCCGCAATGGTCAAGGCGGACGGGGGTTGAGGCGCGCCGGCAGGTTGAGCACACGCGATGGCACAGAAGCCGCCACCACCGCCCGAGGAAGAAAAGGGGGAAAGCGCCCCCCTCTGGATCATCAGCTTCGCCGACCTGGTGACGCTGATGCTCAGCTTCTTCGTGATCCTTGCCGCGGGCAATAACAAAAAGGCGGAGGAAATCGATCCGAATATGACCGAGCTGGCGGCGGCGATCCGGACCGCATTCAAGTACCTGCCCCCGGTGAACTCCAAGGACCCGGTGGACATGCAGATTCTCCTCAACTCCCTGAAGAACCAGCGGGGCAAAGGCGGCGCGGGCAGCAAAGGAGAGGCGCGCCGCCCGCTCGAAGGCGCCGTCGGTCTTGACGACCGTGTCACCACGATCCGTACGGGAACGCAGAGCACGTTGGGGGGCGCCATCCCGTTCGAGCGGGATTCCGCCGAGATCCCCGCGACGGCCGGGCCGACGCTCGACCAGATCCTCAGCGCGATGCGCGGACACACGAACGTCTTCGTCGTCAAAGGCCATACGTCGCGCGACGAGGAATACCGCCTCCGCGGCAGCAATCGGGATCTCGCGTACGAACGGGCCAACGCCGTGGTCGCACGGCTGATCTCGATGGGGGTGGCGAAGGAAACGCTGCGGGCCCAGAGTTGCCGCGACTATGAGCCCCGCGTCGAGCGGGCGTACAGCGAAGCCGCCCATGCGATGAACCGGCGGGTCGAGGTGATCGCCACCGAAGAGCTGGTCAGTGAGCTGCGGGGCGACCCGAAAGAGGTCGTTCCCGGGGCCGACGAGAGTCTCGCCGGCCGGCCGGCACACTGATCGTGGCCGCGCCCGGCCGCCTCCCACACGAACGACATAGTCAGGGTCAGGTGCGTTTGCGGCACACTGATCGTGGCCGCGCCCGGCCGCCTCCCACACGAAGACGCTCTTGCCGAAAACGTCGCTGCGGCCGTCTTCGGTACCCCGGCGGGCAGGCCGCGCCGTTGCGTGCCGATTCGACTTCCAAAGCGGGCGAGACGCCAACCCCCCTGTTTGGCGGCGGCCGAAGCCGCCGTGGCTTTCCCACATCTTCGCATGGTCCGCGGAACGCCCCAGGCAACGCCCCGCAGCGGCGTGCGCCGGGCACCCAAGCCAACGCCCCAGATCGGCGCCCGTCCGGCATCCAGGGCAACGCCCCGCAGGGGCGTGCGCGGGGCGCCCAAGGCAACGCCCTGGAGAGGGCGCCCGCCGGACACCTAAGGCAACACCCTGCAAGGACGCCCGCCGGGTGCCCAAGCCAACGCTCCGCAGGGCCGTGCGCGGGGCGCCCAAGGCAACGCCCCGAAGGGGCGTGTGAGAATAGCCCAGCGATTTATCGCTGGGGCGACGGCGCCGATCGCGGGCCCGTCCCGTAGGGACGGCTGAGCGGCGCGCACGAATCTCAGTCGTCCCTACGGGACTCTGCGATGTGGCGGCCCCCGCGACCCAGCGATAAATCGCTGGGCTATTGTCAAATGTCCCTCCGGGACAAGACGTTGGCGACAAGGCATACATTGGCGACGAGACATACGTTGGGGACAAGGCGTACGTTGGCGACAAGGCATACATTGGCGACAAGGCGTACGCTGGCGACAAGGCATACATTGGCGACGAGACATACGTTGGGGACAAGGCGTACGTTGGCGACAAGGCGTTGGCGTCGATCCGAATCGCAACGGCCGTCATCCGGTGGCTTCCAGGGCTGTGAGCAAGCCTGACAGTCCGATGGAAAAGTCACGAACCGTTACCGCCGACCGCACCGGCGAAACGCAAACGCGATTCCGGCGACTGCGACGCTGCCGATCGCGACGAGCCATTCCGCTGCGCACCGGCGAAACCGAAAACACGATCTCGGCGACTGCGTCGCTGCTGATCGCGACGAGCCATCCCGCTGCGCAGTGGCGAAACCGAAAACGGGAATTCGGCGAGTGCGCCGACACTATTTCAACCGACTGCCAAGCCTGAAGGCGCTGGCAAACCCGCGCCCGCTGAAGCCGACGGTATGCCGCGCACACAAGGCCGCCTTCAGCCGGTGGAAATCGGAGGAGGATGATGGGGCGATGGCGCAACGTGTGGCGCGCACACAAGGTCGGCTCCCGCCGGCCGGCCTTTGGCTGCCACCTTCGGCTGCATGGCCGGAAGTTGACGACGGAGCATCGCTTCCGCCGGCCGGCGTTTGGCTGTCACCTTCGGCTGCATGGCCGGAAGTTGACGACGGAGCATCGCTTCCGCCAGCCGGCCTTTGGCTGCCACCTTCGGCTGCATGGCTGGAAGTTGACGACGGAGCATCGCTTCAACTGGCCTGCCTTTGGCCGCCGCCTTCGGCCGGTGGAGGCACGGGCCTCGTCGCCTTCCGCGCCGGCCGCCCAGCGGGCTTCCGCGGGGCCTGGTGAATGCCCGCCGCCCGCCGTCTGCACCTACGGTCATGCACCCACGGGCTGCTCGCGTCTTGCAACGGTCGCGCGGCCGCAGTATGTTTCTTCGGCCTTCAGGCGCCGTGCGAGTCTGCGAGCAAGAAGGCGAAGCTTCGCCCCGGGGCGACCGCCGATCCGGAACCCGAGACCCGGACCCCGGAACCCGATGGTTCTGCCTGCGGCCGAGGGCCGCGGAGGCGCCAGGAGCCAGCACTCAGGAGAACGTTGATGGGCAAGGTGGAATTGCCGAAGAGGTTCAAGAGCAAGTACCCGCACAAGTTCACCAAGGGCAAGCAGAGGTTCCTGTGCGGTCAGCGGATTCTGCCGAAGCCGATCACGGGCAGAGAGACGCTCGAGGATCTCATCGATCGCGCGTTTCTTGCGTACAACGCCGCCCGGCTGCAGGAGGCCTGCCGGCTCTACGCCGAGCGGATGCTCCAGCCCGACGTGACGGTGGGCATGAGCCTGGCCGGTGCGCTGACGCCGGCGGGGCTGGGCGCCTCGGCCGTCGTCCCGCTGATCAAGGCAGGCTTTGTCGACTGGATCGTATCGACCGGCGCGAACCTCTACCACGACATGCACCATGCGATGAACCTGCCGCTCTATCGCGGTTCGCCGTTCGTCCGCGACCCGGAGCTTCGCAAGGTCGGCGTCGTCCGCATCTATGACATCCTGCTCGATTACAACGACGTGCTGATGCAGACGGATCACATTTTGCGGCAGATTCTGCTGCAGCCGGAGTTTCAGCACGAGATGGGCACGGCGGAGCTGCACTACCGGCTCGGCCGGTACTGCGCGGAGTTCGAGAAGCAGACCGGTTTGAAGGACGCCTCGATTCTGGCGGCGGCGTACCGGGCGGGCGTGCCATGCTTCTGCCCGTCGCCGGGCGACTCGACGATCGGCATGAACGTGGCCGGCCTCGAGTTCCGCGGGAGCAGGCTGCGGATCAACCCCTCGCGCGACGTGAACGAGACGACGGCGATCGTGCTTGACGCCAAGCTGAACAAGCGCCGCACGGGCGTCGTGCTCGTGGGCGGCGGCTCGCCGAAGAACTTCACGCTCCAGACCGAGCCGCAGATTCAGGAGGTGTTGCGGATCCCGGAGGCGGGTCACGACTTCTTCATTCAGTTCACCGACGCCCGCCCGGATACCGGCGGCCTCTCGGGCGCCACGCCGCACGAGGCGGTGAGCTGGGGCAAGGTGGATCCGACCAGGCTCCCCGACGCGGTCGTGTGCTACCTCGATTCGACGGTAGCCCTGCCGATCCTGACGCACTACGCCCTCGCCCGCCACAAGACGCGGAAGCTCAAGCGGCTCTACGACCGCCTGCCGGAGCTGATGAAGCTGGAGGAGAAGGAGTACTGGAAGCACAACAGGCGGCTGTAGGCCGCACGAGTGCCGTTTTCGGCAAGGCAGTTTCGCATGCGGCGAGCAGCGCCGCGAAGGCTCCGTCGCCCCTACACTGTTATCGCTTGGATTCTTGTCGGCCGGCGCCGCATTCCGGGCCAGGGCCGGTACGTCATTCTGAGGGAGCGGAGCGACCGAAGAATCTGGCCTGAGCGTTGCGGGGGCTTTGCGTGTGCACGGATCTGCGCAAATCGGACGCCGGATTCTTCGGCCCCCAAGGGGGCCTCAGAATGACGCGACGCACGCTCCGTGCGTCCGGCGCCGCCATGTTGGGTTGCGGGCCACGCCCGTGCTGGGGGGCTGAAAACGAACGAGACTCTCGAACCGAGAGCGGCACTACCGCCCTTGAGGCGCGGTCGGGGCGGCGGCCGCACGGTTGACAACCGGGCCGCTGTCCGGTTCAAAGTACCGTCGATCAGCGCGCCTGCGGCGCGTGCGGATCGTTGCGGATGGGCCGCGTTCGGCCGGGCGAAGGGGGTTTCGAGGAATCCTGTTCATGCCGAAGGTCGCGACGCTCAAGGCGCTTGCCCACGAGCACGGCACGCCGCTGTTCGTGGTGGATCATGACGTACTCCGCCGCAACTACGCGGAGTTCAAGCGGGCGCTGCCGCGGGTGCAGGCGTACTATGCGGTGAAGGCCAACCCGGCCCCGGAGATCGTGCGTACGTTCTACGAGGCCGGCGCGAGTTTTGATGTCGCCTCGATCGGCGAGTTCCGGCTCGTCTACCAGAATATCCGTGACCTGCCTCCGAAGCAGCGGCAGGACTACATCTGGGACAAGATCATCTACGCCAACCCTATCAAGGACCGGGCGACGCTCGAAGAACTGGACCCATACAAACCGCTCGTGACGTACGACAATCTCGAAGAAATCCGCAAGATCCGCCGGCACGCGCCGCACGCGGGGCTGGCGCTGCGGATTCGCGTGCCGAACACCGGTTCGATGGTCGAGCTTTCGAGCAAGTTCGGCGCGGCCCCCGGCGAGGCGGCCGATCTGATCGCGGCCGCGTTCGATGCCGGGCTCGTGGTGGAGGGCCTCTGCTTCCACGTCGGCAGCCAGTGCACGAACTTCGACAACTACGTGCAGGCGCTGACGATGTCCGCATCGGTCCTGGAGGAGGCGGACGGGCGCGGCTACAAGCTCAAGCTCCTGGACATCGGCGGCGGCTTCCCCGCGCCGTACGACGGCAGTCACAGGTTGTTCCGCGAGCTCGCGAAGCTCCTCAACGCCGAGATCAACCGCCTGTTCCCGAAGGAGCTGGAGATCCTCGCCGAGCCCGGCCGCTTCATGGTCGCCACGGCCGCCACGCTCATCGCCGAGGTGATCGGCAAGGCCGACCGCGACGGCAAGCGGTGCTACTATCTCAACGACGGCATCTACCATACGTTCTCCGGCGTCCTCTTCGATCACTGCCAGTACCACGTAAAGGCATTCAAGAAGGGCCCGCCGCGGCTCTGCGCCGTGTTCGGCCCGACGTGCGACGCGCTCGACACGATCAGCCAGTCCGAACCGCTGCCGGAGCTGAACCTCGGTGACCTCGTCTACAGCGAGAACATCGGCGCGTACAGCCACGCATCGAGCACCTGGTTCAACGGCTTCCCGCCGGCGAAGGTGGTGCACATCAACACCTGAGTGGTTCCGCCGTGCGCGACCCGGCACTACGCCCTCGCCGGATTCGGAGGTGCAGGTATGAGACTCGCCGGAGGGATTGCGATGTCGGTCCTGTTCGCGGCGACGGCGTTCGCTTCCGCCGGTGCCTTGTCGCCGGCGTCGGGGCCGGCAACCGCGCCCGGTGAAGCCTCTCCGCCGCCGCGTATCCGCGTCGGGGCGTACTGGTGGGATGGCTGGTTCGAAGGCAGCCCATACATTCGCGAGCCGCTCACCAGCGAATTCAAGGATCGCGAGCCGATATGGGGCTGGCGGGATGACAGTCAGGCGGCCGTGGACATGTCGATCCGGCTTGCGGCCCGCTATCGCGTGGACTTTTTCGCCTTCCTCTGGTACCCGCAGGCGGATTGGAAGTTTCCCGGGGGACAGCCCTCCGGCGTGATGAACAACGGGCTGAAATACTACCTTTCATCCCGGGTCGCGGAGCGGCAGCGCGTCGGTTTTCTGCTGATGATTGCGCAGCCGCCGAAGGCGTCGGATTGGGAGCAGACCTGCCGTCTGTGGGTGCATGCATATCTCTCGCACGAACGGTACGTCCGGATCGACGGCCGCCCGGCGATGTTCTTCTACGAACTGGCGACCCTCGCGGACAGGCTCGGCGGGCCGGGCCGCGTTCGGCCGGCACTCGATACGCTGCGGCGGATCGCCCGCGAGGAGCGCTGCCCGGACCCGTTCCTGGTCCTGCGCGCCCAGCGGCAGGAAGCCCGTCGGCTGCACGAGCTGGGCTTCGACGGGGCAACGGATTACGCTATTGCCTACACGCCGACGCCCGGCGAGCATTCCTTTGCCGACCTGGTCGCGGCGGGGCGGAGGCAATGGGCGTCCTACGTCGGCCGGAAGCTCAACTACATTCCCAGCGTAACCGCGGGCTGGGACGGTCGTCCGCGGGCGTGGATGAAGAAGCGGTACTATGAGTACTGGTATCGGCGCAGCCCGGCGGAGTTCGGCGCGTTCGTCCGTGACGGCCTTGCATGGATTCGCTCGCACCCGCAGGACGTTCCGGCCGTGCCGCTGCTGATGATCTACGCATGGAACGAAGTCGACGAGGGCGGGGCAATCTGTCCGACCCGGCAGGACGGCACCGCGTGGCTTGAGGCGCTCGAGGCTGCGATTCGTGAGAGGGGAAGGCAGTAGAAATCGTAGTGCAGGCACTTCCGCGGCCGCTGACGCAAGCCGATCCGCTGCGCGGCGCGGTCCCGATCGATGTCGTACGACCGGCAGTTCTCCAGCGTGCTCAGCACGGCGATCAGGCCGTCGGGCGTCACGCCTTCCTTCCGACGCACCGGTTCGATGAGTTCGTCCTTCCGCACCATGGCGGGAAGATACCGCACCGGACGCCCCGCCTGCGCCGCGAGCCCTTCCGTCGTCTTCCGCAGTCGCGCGGTGACCGCGCCCGCGTACGCCATGAAGTCCTTGAGCCGCACCCCAATCCCCGACAAGAACGCCATCATCCCACCCACGCTCGTGAGCAAACGCAGCGTCCCCCGGAACCGCATCCGGTCGAAGCCGCTCAAGTTGCGGGCATAGCCCGCGCTAGGGGGCTCGAAACGAACGAAACTCTACGGGGCTGGCGAGACTCTCGAACCGAAAGCGGCACTACGGCCATGCACCCGCCAGGCGGCGGTCTGTAGCCAGAGGTGCGAGCAACTGGTATAAATACCGTCGCGCCGCCGAGCCCCGAAGGCGCCGCAGAGACGGTCCGAACCGCGTTGCGCTGCCTTGCCGGGGCCTTGCGTCATGGCGCGGCATCATGTCCAGGGGCTTGCGCTCCTGGCCTCAGACCTTCGCCCCCAACGGGGCTTCGAGACGGATGAATGGCCCCCTCTGCGGGGCGTGGAGGAGCATGACATGTCAAAACCGTTGAACGTCGGACTGATCGGCTGTGGCTTCATGGGCCGGGCGCACTCCAACGCCTATCGGAAGGTGAACAGCTTCTTTGACCTGGCCTACCGGCCGGTGCTCAAGTGCATCTGCGACATGAACCCGGAACGGTTCAGGGGCTGGCAGGAGAAATGGGGCTACGAGTCCACCGAGACCGATTGGAAGAAACTCCTCGCCCGCAAGGACATCGACCTCATCGACATCTGCGTTCCGAACAAGTTCCACAAGGAGATTGCCGTCGCCGCCGCCAGGGCCGGCAAGATGGTCCTCTGCGAGAAGCCCCTCGCCATGAACGGCCCCGAGGCCCTCGAAATGACCAGGGCCGTCGAGAAGGCCAAGGTCGCCAACATGGTCTGGTTCAACTACCGCCGCGTGCCCGCGATCACGCTCGCGAAGCAGATCATCGACGAAGGCCGGATCGGCCGCGTCTTCCACTACCGCGCGCTCTACCTGCAGGACTGGACGATCAGCGCGAAGGTCCCGCAGGGCGGCAACACACTCTGGCGGCTCGATGCCTCCGTGGCCGGCTCCGGGGTCACGGGCGATCTGCTCGCCCACTCGATCGACACGGCCATGTGGCTGATCGGCGGCATCGACCGCGTCTGCGCCACGACCGAGACCTTCATCAAGGAACGCGAGCTGCAGGACAAGCCCGGCGTCAAGAAGCCCGTCCGGATCGACGATGCCTGCATGTTCCTCGCGCGGTTCCGCAACGGCGCCCTGGCCACATTCGAATCGACCCGCTACGCCCGCGGGCGCAAGAATCAGAACAGCTTCGAGATCAACGGCGAGAAGGGCTCGATCTACTTCAACCTGGAAAACCCGCACCGTCTCGAGTTCTTCGACCACGGCGACCCGGCGCACCTGCACGGCTGGCGGTCGATCCTCGTCACGGACTTCGAGCACCCGTACATGGACAAGTGGTGGGTTCCCGGCTGCACGATCGGCTACGAGCACACGTTCATCAACGCCCTGGCCGACTTCCTCAAGGGCCTGGAGACGGGCAAACCGATCGTGCCGACGTTCCGCGAGGCCCTCGCGACGCAATACGTCTGCGATGCAGTACTGGCCTCGGCGAAACAGGAGAAGTGGGTGAAGGTTCCGAAGGCGTAGCGACGAAGGGGCAGAAGACCGCCCTGCCGTCGCTCGCCCGTACCCACGGATCAACGGTCGTCCAGCCGCGGCCCGCAGGGGAGCGCGAACGGAATAGCGAGTCGGGTATTGAGCGTGAAGGCCGCGATGAAGCGATCCACGATGAGGTCACGAAGGGCTACGGCTCCCCGTTCCTTCGTCGCTTCGCGGCGGCGTTGCTTCGTCGCTTCTTGACCCAACGGTGACCCATGAGAACCGGCATGAACCTGTTGCTTTGGACCGCGGTCCCCAGGGAGGAGCACATCCCCGTCTGCCGCCAGATCAAGCAGTGGGGCTTCGACGGCGTCGAGCTGCCGATGTTCGATCCCAACGCCTCGCCGTGGAAGGCACTGGCCTCCGCGCTGGACGACCTCGGCCTCGGGCGGACGGCTACGGTGGTCGTCCCGCCGACCGCTTCGTCAGTCAGCCCCGATCCGAAGGTCCGCGCCGCCGCGGTCGATTTCCTGAAGAAGATCATCGACGCCGCGAAGATCGTCGGCGTCGAGACGCTGGCCGGCCCGATGTACTCCCCCGTGGGCGAGCTGCCCGGCCGCCCCCGGACAAGCGACGAGTGGAAGTGGTCCGTCGAGACGCTCCGCCCCGTCGCCGAGCACGCCAGGGCCGCCGGCGTCGCCCTGGCCGTCGAGCCGCTCAACCGCTTCGAGACGTACTTCCTCAACTGCACGGCGGACACGGCGAAGTTCATCGATGAAGTCGGCGTGGCCGGCTGCGGGATCCTCTACGACACGTTCCACGCGAACATCGAGGAGAAGGATATCCCAACGGCCATCCGCGCCGGCGGCAGGCGCATCAATCACGTTCACATCTCCGAGAACGACCGCAGCACGCCCGGCGAGGGCCACGTCCACTGGAAGGAAACCTTCGCCGCGCTCAAGCAGATCGGCTACGACGGCTGGATGGTGATCGAGGCCTTCGGCCAGGCGCTGCCCGAGCTGGCCGGCGCAACGAAAATCTGGCGCCCCATGTTCCCGAGCGTCGAGCACCTTGCCACAAGAGGGCTGAAGTTCGCGCGGGAATCGTGGGCGAAGGCGTAACATTCTGCGCCGGCGCGACATACGACCGTAACGAGGCGCAGGCTCGCTGCGGCGACTGCGCGGCGGCCTGCCCGGGGGTAAGACGGAAGGTGTTCCGCCATGGACCCGCCGCACGTGTCATGCCCGCCTGCAACCGCGCCGATCGAGACGCTTCGACTGACGGTCTGTCCCCGGTGCGAGTACTCCCTCACCGGGTTGCCGGCCGTCCACCGCTGTCCGGAGTGCGGCTTTGAATACGACGATCGGACCTTTGTCCTCACCGGAATCGCCCGCGGCGCCGGCAGCATGAGGCCGGAGCGAAAGGTGTTGTGGGCGGTCCTCGCTTGCGCGGTGTGGCTCGGTCCCTGGCTTGCGGCCCCCTTCTTCGCCGCCGCCGGAGACATCGCCTGCCTTGTGTTCGCGACGGGCTGTCTGGCGGTCCTGGTCTATCTCCTTGCCACGGGAAAGCACGAACGCGGCGGTGACGAGAAGTTCATCTTCGCCCGAGGGGGCTTCGGTTACTGTGCGGCGTTGAAGCCGACGGCAATCGTCGACGCGAGACTGACCCCCTGGAGCGACGTAGACGCCGTTCTCATCGAACGCAAAGGCGCCGCCTGGTACCGTATCCGAATCAGCCGCCGTCGCAGCCCTCGGGGCGTCTGCCTCGATGTCGGGGTGCGCTGCACCGAGCCGGTCGCCGCATGGATTCGCACGGTCCTCGAACAGCGGATTCGCGAGAGTCGTCCCTGCGATACGACGCCGGGTCAGACCTCGCCCGGCGACTGAGCGATCATCGCCGCCTCCGGAATGCCCGTCGGGCAGTACTCGGCGTCGCCGAAGCCGAGAATCGGATAAAAGATGAACGGGAGGAAGATCAGGCCCAGACCGAAGCCCGTCCCTTTTCCGAAGTTCTTCGCAATCGCGATCGGCACGAGTATGCCGACGATGATGTTGACAAGCGGAATAATCATCAGCACTATCCACCAGAACGGCTTGCCTGCCACCTTGAGCATCAGAACGAGATTGTAGATCGGGATCAGCACGCCCCAGCCGGGCTGGTTCGCCTTCTCGAAGGTCTTCCACATGCCGGCAACGGTCAGGACCACGACGGCGAGATAGACGATCAGGAACAGAGACCCGTCCATCGTGTCGTCGGCACGGATCATCGAAAGGTTCTGCATGACGTCTCTCCTTTGCCGCGACGAGACAAACCGACCGCGATACGCAAACGAGATGGGATAGCCGGCCGCCGATCGTACCGTAGCGGTTCGCGGCGCCGAGGTCAATGCCGGGATTTCGGCGCCTCGGCCCCGCATTCGCGATGGGCCTGCCGGTTCGTTTCGCCGCGTCGCGGTGATCGAAATCGCCCGCCGCCCACTTCGAAGGCCGTCCAAGGCTTTCAAGACTCCGCGGAGGCCCGGGCGGTTGCCCCGATCGCACCACGACGGCCGGCTGCCTCGATGATGCCGGGCCAATCTCCCCACAGCGTTCGCGTGCCGGGGTCATTACGCGCGGCCGAGCCGCGCCTCATAGGTCAAAAACCGATGCCCGCGGAGGAGATGAATCCCGCGCCCCGGCCGCCTATAATGGCTATTGACCCAGGCGCCACCCTCCTTGCCGGTCGTTCCTTGACACACACTGCCGGCACTTCCATAATCGCCCTGATCGGGCACGGGCATGAAAACAGAAGTCCTAAGTCTTGTTGACGGCGAGGGTTACTGGAATCGCATCCGGAAGGCGGCGCGCGTGCTCGCCGAGGGCGGCCTGGTCGCTTTCCCGACGGAAACCGTGTACGGCCTCGGCGCCAATGCCGCCAACCTGAGTGCCGTCAAGCGGCTGCGCGAGGTCAAGGAGCGAGCCGAGGCCAAGCCGTTCACCACCCACATCGGCCGCCGATCCGCGCTGGAGCAGTTCGTTCCGTCGCCCGGGCGAGCCGGCCGCCGCCTCAGCCGGAAGGGCTGGCCGGGGCCGCTCACCCTGATCTTCCGCGTGCCCGATCTGGACAAGGCCCCGATCCTCGACCGGATGCCGGACCGCCGCACCGACACCCTCTATCACGAGGGCACGATCGGCATGCGTTGCCCGGACGACCGGCATGCCAGCGACCTGATTGAGGAGGCCGGGGTACCGGTGGTCGCCCCGAGCGCCAACCGCGCGGGCAATGCCCCTCCGGTCTGCGCGGACGAGGTGCTGCACGATCTGGATGGAAAGATCGACCTGGTTCTCGATGGCGGGACCACCCGCTACGCCAGGGCCTCCACCATTGTCCGCGTCAACGACGACGACTTCGAGATTCTGCGTGCAGGCGTCTATGACGAGCGGATGCTCCGGAGCCTGTTGACAATGAACTTCCTCTTCGTGTGCACGGGCAACACATGCCGCAGTCCGATGGCGGCCGCCTTGTGCCGCAAGCTCCTCGCGGAGCGCCTCGGCTGTCGGATGGAGGAGCTGGAGGCTCGCGGGTACGGCGTGCTTTCGGCGGGGGCGTTTGCGTCGGCGGGGGCGCCGGCCGCAAGCGGCGCCGTTGCTGCGATGCGGAACCGCGGCCTCGACATCTCGGCGCACCGGACACAGCCGCTGACGCCCGAACTGATCCGTGCGGCCGACCACATCTTCGTGATGGGGCGTACCCATCTTGAGGAGGTTACCCGTCTGGTCCGCGGCGCCGCGGAGAAGACGTGCCTGCTGGACGAGCAGGAGGAGATTCACGATCCCATCGGCGGGGCGGACGACGTGTATGAAACGTGCGCCCGGCATATCGAGAACGCGCTGCGACGCCGGTTGGAGGAGATTGCGCTATGAAGATTGCTCTGGGCTGTGATCACCGCGGATTCAACGCCAAGGAGCGGCTCAAGGCCGCCCTGGAGGCACGCGGCTACGAGGTGTTGCTCTTCGGCGCGAAGGACACCAGCAGTTACGACTACCCCGACGCCGCCTACGCCGCGGCCCGCGCCGTCCGCGAAGGCAAGGCCAATCGCGGAATCCTCCTCTGCGGCAGCGGAATCGGCATGTGCATCATGGCCAACAAGGTCCGGGGCGTCCGGGCCGCCCTGTGCCACGACGAACTGACGGCGGAGATGGCCCGCCGGCACAACGACGCGAACGTGCTCTGCCTCCCCGCGGACCTGGTCGGCGAGGAACTCATGCGCCGGATCATCGACGTCTGGCTCAAGACACCCTTCGAAGGCGGGCGGCACGAACGCCGCGTGGCCAAGATCGCCGAATACGAGGCGAAAGAATGCGAGGACAAGATGCCGGGGTGAGATCCCTCCGTCGTGCCGGGCGACCGCTCGGCCGAGTCATGTCCCGGCGAGCGTCGCGGCCATGACGGCTGCCGATTCGCGGCCGGCCGCCCGTCGGAGCCGTCGGCGCGCATAATCAACCGCGTCGATATACCACTGCACGCCCACCCCGGCGGCCAGGGCACCCATCCCGGCGATTACCACGTCCGTCACGTCGCAGTAGCGGCCGGGTATCGAAAGCTGTGCGGCCTCGATGGCGGCGCTGATGCCCATCGCCGTCACGACGACGGCTGCAAGACGCCGTGCGAACGCCCTTCGCCCGTCCGATGACGCCCTCGCAAGGAGTATCATCAGCAGCACGCCGAGTAACGCATAGCGGGCGAACTTCAGAGCGAACTCGGCCACGAGGGCGGGTGTCAGGTGGGCGGTGTACGCAGCGAACGGCACCAGCCCGATCGCCGACCACAACACATCCCCCCGGGGAAACGGCTGGAACTCGAACGGCTTTAGCCCCTGGGCAACCAGATAGCCGAGCTGCCCGAGGCAGGCGGCAAGCAGCAACGGCGCGCCGATCAGCCGCTGCGGCCCGCCCCAGGTCCACCGGCGTCGCGCCGCCGGCCGTCCGACCCACACGCCCGCCACCGCCCCGATAAGCGTACCCGCCGCGGCGGCCACGATGTCCGTTATGTCGAAGCCCCGCGAGGCGATCAGGATTTGCGACGTTTCGATGAATACGGCCAGACCAATTCCGCACCACAGGGCGATGAAGATCGCCGCCGGCCATGCGAGCCGCGCCTCCGCCGTTGCGGCAAGGGCCATCACCGCGCCAAAGAGCAGAAACGCCCCGGCGTCACCTGCGAAGTCGACCCAGAATGCCGCCGGCGTCCACCCCGCCGCAGGCAGCTCGCTCGCCCGCGCCGCAAACTGCCAGAACGGGCGAAAGTGCGCCGATCGCAATCCTTCCCAGATCTGTCCGAGGTCCTCCCGAACGTCGAACGGCACAAGCCCGCACAGAACCAGGGCCGCCGCCGCCCACGTGGCCAGATGCCACAACGGCTGGGTGGCCATGACTTTCCGCCGCCGCCGGCGCAGGAGCCGCAGGATCATACCGACCGCCGGCGCCGCGAAGCACCCGATCAGCGTGCCGCCCGAGTTGGTGAGCATATCCGTCGTCGAGCCGACGCGGGAAGACGAGAACAACTGGATGAACTCGACGGCCACCGCGAGCAGGGCGCCGGCGAGAAATCCCGCGGGCATGCTCACGTACCACCGGCGGATCCGATGCTGCACGGCCAGAGTGACGGCGGCCCCGAGCGGGATGTAGAGCAGGGTATTCAGAACGAAGTCCGTCGGGTTGTCCTCGGCGGCATGCAGGCGGAAGGTATCCGCCAGGCTCGCCAGGTTGCGGTGGCCGTTGGCCCAGTGAAAGTCGAACGGAAGCAGCGTCGAGTAGGCCACGAACCACATGTAAAGTGCGGCGAAGCACCCGCGGCGGTGCACGTGGAGCCACCGGACCAGCGCGACGCCGGAGAACTCTTCGTTCGAGGATCGAGGTTGATTCATGATTTGCCGCGCATTGGCGCGTTCCCGACGTCAAGAACCAGTATACCCCCGGCCGCGGAACGGCCCAAGAGCAGCTTGCGCCTCATGCGTCACGAAACCGCCGCAACGGCCCGCGCCGCAAGAAGGACGGCACGACCCGATCGCACGCGGCATCTGGCACAAATGCAGAGCGCGGCCGTGTCCCCGCGACCGGCCAGCCTGAATGACCCAAGGCGGCCTTCGGCCGCAACCCGACACGGGCGCGCCAGCCCCCGTCATGCTGAGCGAAACGAAGCATCCGGCTTGTCTGCGCGACTCTGCCGGGTTCTTCGTCGCTGCGCTCCTCAGAAGCTACCGGATGACTGATGAATACCGTTGCGATTCGGATCGACGCCAACGCCTTGTTGCCAACGCCTTGTCGTCGACGCCCTGTCGCCAGCGTCTTGTTGCCAGCGTCTTGTCGCCAACATCTTGTCGCCAACGTCTTGTTGCCAGCGTCTTGTCGCCAACGTCTTGTTGCCAGCGTCTTGTCGCCAACATCTTGTCCCGGAGGGACATTTGACAATAGCCCAGCGATTTATCGCTGGGTAGCGGGGGCCGCCACATGGAAGAGTCCCGTAGGGACGACTGAGATTCGTGCGCGCCGCTCAGCCGTCCCTACGGGACGGGCCCGCGGTCGGTGCCGTCGCCCCAGCGATAAATCGCTGGGCTATTCTCACACGCCCCTGCGGGGCGTTGCCTTGGGCGCCCGGCGCACGGCCCT